>NZ_CP014227.1:1875000-2527500 GCF_001553545.1 Capnocytophaga haemolytica
CGGTGGAGGAAATCCTTGAGATTATAAAGCCTGTGGGGCTCGCTCCTACCAAGGCAAAGGGTATCTATGGGCTCTCACAGATACTCATAGAAGAGCATAACGGCGAGGTACCGCAGAGCTTTGAGGCATTGGAGGCACTGCCCTCAGTGGGGCATAAGACTGCCAGTGTAGTGATGTCGCAAGCCTTTGGGGTGCCTGCCTTCCCAGTGGATACGCATATCCACAGACTGATGGCGCGTTGGGGCTTATCCGATGGCAGCAGTGTAGTACAGACCGAGAAAGACGCCAAGCGACTCTTCCCTAAAGAGCGTTGGAATAAGCTCCACATACAGATCATCTTGTACGGTAGGGAATATAGCCCTGCACGGGGGTTAGACCTCAGTCGGGATATGATAACAGCGAGATTAGGAAATAAAAAATCAGAAATTAGAGATAAGAAGAAATAAGACAATGACATTACAAGAAAGAGATGCGCGCCACTTGTGGCACCCTTATACGCAACACCAAACCGCTGCCAAGCCTTTGGGGATAGTGCGCGGGAAAGACGCCCTCCTCTGGGACGAGGACGGCAAAGAATACATCGATGCGATTGCCAGCTGGTGGGTAAACCCCTTTGGGCATAGCAATGAGGCTTTGGCAAAGGCTGCCTACAAACAGCTCACCGAATTGGAGCACGTACTTTTCGGGGGCTTTACCCATCGCCCAGCAGTGGAACTCGCTGAGAAACTCATCAGTATACTGCCCAGCAATCAGCAGAAATTGTTCTTCTCAGACAATGGTTCTACGGCAGTGGAAATTGCCATTAAGATGGCTTTGCAATACTTCTTTAACAAGGGCGAACAGCGCTTTACGGTGATAGCCTTGGAGAATGCTTTCCACGGCGATACCTTTGCAGCTATGGCAGCCTCAGGGATTTCGTTCTTTACAGAAGCCTTTGCCGACCACCTGCTCAAAGTGGTGCGTATCCCTGCCCCTGTAGCAGGCAGTGATGCAGCAGCGAAAGCCCTCAGAGCGGCTATTGCAGCGCATAACCCAGCGGCTTTTATCTTTGAGCCTTTGGTGCAGGGGGCGGTAGGAATGAATATCTACCCCGCTGAGAGCCTCGACGAGCTTATCCGCATTGCTAAAGAGAGCGGCGTGCTCACTATCGCTGATGAGGTGATGACAGGATTTGGACGCACAGGGCGCACCTTTGCCTCAAACTACCTCACCGAGCAGCCCGACATTATGTGTCTATCCAAAGCCCTGACAGGTGGCACGATTCCGCTGGCAGTAACCACGGCTACGCAGGCGGTGTTTGATGCCTTTTACAGTGAGGACATCAATAAAGCCCTCTTCCACGGGCATACGTATACAGCCAACCCGACAGGTTGTGCCATCGCCTTAGAAGCGATACACCTTTTGGAAAGTGAAGAGATGCAAGCCAACATACAGCGCATTATGGGCAGACACAAGGCGTTTGTGGCGCACATAGCTCAGCACCCCAAAGTGCAGAATGGGCGTACCCTCGGAGTGATTATGGCTTTTGAGCTCAAAACAGCTGAAAATACGGACTATTACGGTTCGTTCCGCGATAGGTTGTACAACTTCTTCATTAGCGAAGGAGTGCTGCTGCGCCCTGTGGGGAATACGATTTATATACTGCCGCCTTATATTATTAGTGATACACAACTCAGCAGGGTGTATGAGGTGATAGAGAAGGCAATAGAACGATTTTAAACTGAATAAGTAACATATAAAAAACACCTCTTCTAACTATAAGAAGAGGTGTTTTTGTTATTGATTAGCACCAACCTAAATCCTCTGCAAGTTGTTCAGGGCGTAGCAGTATTTCAGCTTTATGTCGATAAATAAGCTCGTTACAGCCCACACTATTCACATCAATAGGGCGTCCAGGTACGGCAAATACCTCACGGTTGTACTCAAAAGCCAGCCCTGCTGTCGATAGGCTTCCTCCTCTCTGTCCCGACTCTATCACTACGGTTGCCTCCGATAAGCCTGCCACGATACGATTGCGCGCTAAGAAGTTCGTAGGTTTAAAGGGAGATAGATGTCCGTAGTCAGTAAAGAGCCCTCCATTGGCTTCCATAGCTGCACAATACACAGAATGCTCTTGGGGGTATATCCTTTGAAAGCCGTGCCCCAAACAAGCGATCGTTTGCAAGCCGTGTGCCATCGCTGCACGATGTGCTACAATGTCCACACCATAAGCAAAGCCACTGACAATCACAGGATCAAAGGGTGCCACCGCTGCAATAAGTCGCTGACAAAAGCGCAACCCTTCAGCACTCGCCTTGCGCGTGCCTACCACACTAATCAAGCGCTTACCTTCCAAGTTGATAGATCCACGCTGGTAGAGCACCACAGGAGCATCTTCACATTGGTATAAAAGCTGAGGATAGTCGGCATCGGTGTAACTAAGTATCTTTATACCATTGTGATAGGCGTAATTAAGCTCCTCTTCAGCCTTATGAAGTGCTTCTCTTACCGTCAAATGCTGCCCTTGAATATGCCCCAATGCTAAGAGCTGTGTTACCTCCTCGCCATCGGTTAGTACTGCCTTTGCACTGCCCTGTGTGTCAATCAACACTCTTGCAGCTCTATCACCTATTAAATCTCTAAGTGCAATGCGGTATATTAATTCTTCATCTCTCATAATGAATAAGTTTGGTAAGGCAAAAGTACACCTTTTTAACAGAATATCAAAAATCCTCCACAAATTTAACAAGAAATAATGTAACACCCTTACGAAGGATCTACGGATACAATACGGATACAGACTATAAAAATTAAGCGATCCCTTATCTTAAGTACTAATCTCTAAGTACTCTCTGTTACAAATATCACAATTATAACTTGTTTTATACAATTCTCACTTTTTAGCTTAGCATTACAAAAAGAATTTGTACTTTTGCAGCTCATTTAAAAATAAGAACTTAGAGAACAGAGGTCAGGGATCAGCACTGACCACTAATCACTAATCCCTAACCACTAATAAAATGAATAATACAGATTTACTATCCATTGCGGAGCGTTTCGGCAGTCCCGTGTATGTGTACGATGCCGAGAAGATTGCTAGCCAATACGCCCGCCTTACTTCAGCCTTTGCGGCAGTGCCCCATCTACGTATCAACTATGCGATGAAAGCCCTATCGAACCTATCGGTGCTGCGGCTGATGCACAAGCTCGGCAGTGGCTTAGATACGGTGTCTATTCAAGAGGTGCAGCTCGGCTTGCGGGCGGGTTTTGCCCCTGAGCAAATCATCTTTACCCCCAACGGCGTTTCGATGGACGAGATAGAACAGGCAGCGGCTCTGGGCGTGCAACTCAACATCGACAACCTCTCGTTCTTGGAACAGTTTGGCAGCAAACACCCTGAGGTACCTGTGTGTATACGCATCAACCCGCACGTAATGGCGGGAGGTAATTCAAAGATATCGGTGGGACATATTGATAGTAAATTTGGCATTAGCATACACCAGATTCCGCACATCTTGCGCATTGTGGAGAATACCAAAATGCATATCAATGGCATCCATATGCATACGGGTAGCGACATCTTGGATATAGACGTGTTTCTCTATGCGGCAGAGATACTCTTTGAGGCGGCACAGCACTTCAAGGATCTGCGGTTTATTGACTTCGGTAGCGGCTTTAAGGTACCGTATAAGCAGGGCGATATACAGACGGACATCGAGGAGCTCGGACAGCGTTTGGGGCAACGCTTCTTGGAGTTCTGCGATACCTACGGGCGCGAGCTTACGCTTGCCTTTGAGCCTGGTAAGTTTTTAGTGAGCGAGGCGGGGTACTTCTTAGTGAAGGTGAATGTGGTAAAGCAAACGACCTCAACCGTCTTTGCGGGTGTGGATACAGGCTTTAATCACCTCATACGCCCAATGTTTTACGGGGCAACGCACTTCATTGAGAATCTTTCCAACCCTGAGGGTAAGAAGCGTTTCTACTCGGTGGTGGGGTACATCTGCGAGACCGATACCTTTGCCTCTAACCGCCAGATTGCCGAGATTACGGAAGGCGATATTCTCTGTTTCCACAATGCAGGTGCTTACTGCTATACGATGGCGAGCAACTACAACTCGCGTCTGCGTCCTGCGGAAGTGCTTTGGACAGGTAGCGAGGCTAAGCTCATCCGCCGCGCTGAGACCTTTGAAGATTTGGTACGTGGGCAAATAGAGGTTGATATATAAAAATAAAGAAGCTCAGCTTATGATAAGCTGAGCTTCTTTAATATCATTATGGTTGTGCTTCCTATTTTAAAGACCCTACCATATCTTCTGGACGTACCCACTTGTCAAAATCTTCGGCAGTTACATAGCCTAAACGCACCGCCTCTTCTTTTAAAGTAGTTCCATTGCGGTGTGCCGTCTGTGCGATTTCAGCTGCTTTGTAATAGCCTATCTTGGTATTAAGAGCTGTAACTAACATCAGCGAGTTATCCACGAGTTCCTTGATACGTTTGTAGTTAGGCTCAATGCCGCTTGCACAGTGCTCTTCAAATGAGAGGCAAGCATCACCCAGCAGGCGTGCTGATTGCAAGTAGTTGGCAGCCATCACAGGTTTGAAGACGTTCAGCTCGTAGTGTCCTTGCGCCCCAGCTACACTGATGGTTACGTCGTTACCCATCACCTGAGCCGCCACCATCGTCATCGCCTCACATTGGGTAGGGTTCACCTTCCCTGGCATAATAGAGCTACCTGGCTCATTCGCAGGGATAAGTATTTCGCCAATACCCGAGCGTGGTCCTGATGCCATCATACGGATGTCGTTCGCAATCTTGTTGAGCGACACGGCAAGTTGCTTCAATGCACCGTGGCTTTCTACAATCGCATCGTGTGAAGCCAACGCCTCAAACTTGTTAGGTGCCGTTACGAATGGCAATCCTGTAAACTTCGCGATATATTCCGCTACCTTCACGTCATAACCCTTAGGTGTATTTAGCCCTGTGCCTACGGCAGTGCCCCCAAGTGCCAATTCCGAAAGGTGTGCCAAGGTATTCTTCAAAGCCTTAATGCCGTGGTCGAGCTGTGCCACATAACCCGAAATCTCCTGACCGAGCGTCAGTGGAGTAGCATCCATAAGGTGGGTACGACCGATCTTCACCACGTCTTTAAACGCCTCAGCCTTCGCTTTGAGCGTGTCACGCAGTTTTTCTACCGCAGGGATGGTGTGCTCTACTACCGCTTTGTAGCAAGCAATGTGCATCCCTGTTGGGAAAGTATCGTTAGAGGATTGCGATTTATTCACATCGTCATTGGCTTTCATCACAGGGTCGCCCTTACCGATCTCGCCACCAGCAAGCACCTGCGCACGATTGGCAATCACCTCATTTACATTCATATTCGACTGCGTACCCGAGCCTGTCTGCCAGATTACTAACGGAAACTCATCATCAAGTTTACCTTCCAAGATCTCATCACAAACCTTAGCGATGAGGTCGCGTTTCTCCTGAGACAATACCCCGAGGTCATAATTAGCATAAGCAGCCGCCTTTTTCAGGTAAGCAAAGCCACGGATAATCTCTTTGGGCATTGACGCTGCTGGACCAATCTTAAAGTTGTTGCGCGAGCGTTCTGTCTGTGCGCCCCAATACTTGTCGGCAGGGACTTTCACCTCGCCTAATGTGTCTTTTTCAATTCTGTAACTCATTTTGTCGATATAATTTTACAATTAAACAATCTAAAAAAGTAGCACAAATGTACGACCTTTCCACAAGTTAGCCAAATAAAAACTGTTAAAATTATCGTTCAGCAAAGATTTTGCAGATTAAAAAATTATAAAACGCTCATATTCTTATATTTCTATTTGTGCCTTTTTATAAGGAGAATACCTCCTAAGGTTAAATTCATTTTCTTTCTCCAAGTCCATTTGCTTACATCGAAATGGGTTCTAAATCTCCGAAAGATCATATCTACAGTGAAAAAAGCTGTATTTTTTACCAAAATTCAACCTAAAATAGAATTTAAGTTCTATTTTTAATCAAAAAATAGTACTAAAAGTTTTATTTTATAGAGAAATTAAATATACATTTATATAAATATGTTTTATATTATAAAATAACTAACTGACGACGATATAAAAATGTTTTAATAATATAAATTGTATACCGACGACAGTAAAAATATATTTACTTATCACAATCTTAAAAGGAGACGAACAAAATCAAAAATGATTAAGTAAATTGTAAACTGACGACGGTATCTCACAATTTTAATTTGCATTTTCTTATCATAAGATTTATATCCTCAATTTTGAAGAAGTTCATAAAAAAAGGAGAAGATAAAAAGCATCTTCTCCTTTTAAAAAAATTATTAATTTCTACACTTAATTTACTTCGATCTCATCGATAAATAGGAACGCTGGATTCCCTGCAGCTCCTTGATGAAAAGCTGGAATTTTTTTCAACGTATTGATTCTCACTTTTAAGTAGCTTGTTTCTTTCTCTTGAAAATCAACTTTGTAGGTCTTGATCTCCTTTATCGCTGAGGTAGGAACAGGGACCTTTAGGTCTGCCGCTTTTTGAAATGTTTTTCCGTCATTTGAGGTAGATACTTCCACATAAGTCGGCGGATAGATCCAATCGCCCGTATCGATATATGTATCAAAGGCGACCTCCTTCACTTTGGTAGGAGTCCCGAGTGGAATAATCACCTCACAATCTTCTTCTTTGAAGCCTATCCAATTGCCAGACCGAGAGTTGCTATTCCCCTTGATGCCGTCGAAAAGCGTGCTGACGCCCTTGTAAGTGTAGGCACTGTTGGGTTTTGTAAGCAATTGCACTGGGCGCGCGGTTGCCTTATTAAAATAAAATTGCTGCTCAAAAGTACTTTCGCCTTGGCTGCCCTTAGTTTTTGCTTTTACCAACGTATTTTTCGTGAAATGAAGCGTGCTGGTGTACAGAGCTGATTTCTCTGTCGGATCGCTGCCGTCAGTGGTATAATATATAGGTGTATTTTCCAGACAAGAAAAACTAACCGCGATGCCGTCCTTATCGGCTTTTACATCTTCGCGCAAGCCAAAAACGTGTGTCGCATAATTGTAGCCCTCGAGCTTATAAATCGCTAACAATCTGGGCAATCGCTGCACGAAATTTTCATAATTTTTAGGCTTAGCTGGGTCTTCCCACTGCACTTCTGCCAAAGCGGCGAAGCGAGGCAGCGCCATATATTCCACGTGCTTGAAGGTCTTGATATATTCCGTCCAGATATTGCCCTGCACGCCCAAAATATGTTTGCGCTGCGCCTCATTGAGCGCGTCGGGGAAAGGATTGAAGCTATACACCCTTTCGACAGTGATGCACCCGCCAATCGCCAGTGGTTCTTTTTCGATTTTATCCGTCTGATAATAATCCAAATAGAGGTGCGACATCGGGGTCATAATCGCATCGTGATCCGATTTGGCGGCCTCTACCGCACCCTCGATGCCACGCCAAGACATCACCGTTGCATTTGGCGCCAGTCCACCTTCCAAAATTTCGTCCCAACCGATAATTCTTCTACCCTTTTTTGCTAAAACATCTTCGGCAAACGTAATCACGTGGCTCTGAAGATACTCTTCAGCAGTGTGTTTCTTATCTCCTTTAATGCCTAATTCTTTGATTCTTGCCTGACACTTAGGGCATTTATGCCAGCTTACTTTCGGACATTCGTCCCCACCAATGTGGATGTACTCCGACGGGAAAATTTCAGTTACCTCCTCCAAGATTCCCTTGATAAAATCATAAGTTTGAGGGTTTCCAGCGCAAAGCACATCTTCAGCCACGCCCCACGTTTCCATCACGTGATACGGACCTCCTGTGCATCCCAATTCGGGGTAAGCCGCCAGCGCAGCAAGCATATGCCCAGGCAAATCCACCTCAGGGATAATCGTAATATTGCGATCCTGAGCGTATTTCACGATACTCTTAAGTTCTTCTTGTGAATAAAAGCCGCCGTGAGGCTTCCCGTCGTACTCGCCACTATTTCTCCCGATAACCGTCTGCGTTCTCGTTGAGCCGAGGGTCGTCAACTTTGGAAATCGCTTCGATTCAATACGCCAACCCTGATCGTCCGTTAAATGCCAATGGAATTTATTCATATTGTGCAAAGCCATCATATCGATGAAGATCCGCACCGAATCGGCAGTGAAAAAATGGCGAGCACTATCCAAATGCGCACCACGGTAAGCAAAATAAGGCTGATCATCAATTGTTCCCGCTTTGAAGATCACCTCCGCTGCTTTTTTCACAGGGATAGCTTTTCTCAGAAACTGAACTCCGTAGAAAACGCCGCCGTTAGCCACCCCATCCACTACGATCCCGTTGGCGCTGATGCTCACTCGATACGCTTCTTTATTGGTATTGTTAAGATTTTTCACCAGCGAAATGCTGTTGTCCGTCTTTCCTTGCGCTGAACTGACTTCAAGTTGCAGGCCTGTTTGTTTTTTGATGAATTCCTGCAGAAAGCCCGCATAACGCTGCAAGTCGGCGTCATTCTGAGGAAACACAATCTTAGTAGATGAATTCAGGTGAAAAGCACCTTCCTCACTCTGGGCTACGTTCATTGATTTCACCGCGGGGATCACGTTGTAGTCCGCCGAAGTAGCCTCAGCGTTTACGTCGTTCCCCGTTTTTGATTTACACGAGATCATTGCCACCAATAGCAGCAATGTACTAACTATTTTTATCTTCATTACGAATGGTTTAAATTAATGCGACAAATGTACGAATAAATACGAAACCGACCAAACATTTTCTTGAAAAAATGAATATTAATTTATTACACTTTGTTTCTGAACATATTAGGCAGGATTATTCATAAAAAAGCCCCAAGGAAAGACACCTCAGGGCTTCACTAACAACAATAATCTAAATTATTTTATATGTGTATTACCTCACCATAAGCAGCTGCTACGGCTTCCATAACTGCCTCGCTCATTGTAGGGTGAGGGTGTACCGTCTTGATGATCTCGTGACCTGTAGTCTCCAATTTGCGGGCCACTACTGCCTCTGCAATCATATCGGTAACGCCTGCACCAATCATATGGCAGCCAAGCCATTCACCGTATTTTGCATCGAAAATCACCTTGATAAAGCCGTCAGCATTACCTGCTGCTTTTGCTTTCCCAGAAGCTGAGAATGGGAATTTACCTACTTTGATATCGTAGCCCTTTTCTTTTGCCTGCTTTTCTGTTAAGCCCACTGAGGCAATCTCTGGAGTACAATAGGTACAACCTGGGATATTGCCATAATCAAGCGGCTCAACGTGCAAGCCTTTGATCTTCTCAACACAAAGGATACCCTCAGCAGAAGCTACGTGTGCCAAAGCCTGTCCTGGCACCACATCGCCAATAGCATAATAGCCTGGCACATTAGTCTGATAGAATTTGTCTACTTGAATCTTATCGCGATCTACCTTGATGCCTACATCTTCCAAGCCAATACCTTCAATGTTGGTCTTGATACCTACAGCTGAAAGGAGGATATCTGCCTCAAGCACTTCCTCACCTTTAGCGGTTTTCACATAAGCCTTTACGCCTTTGCCTGAGGTGTCTACCTTAGTAACTTCGGCTGAGGTAAGGATGTTGATACCGATCTTCTTGAAGCTGCGCTCTAATTGCTTTGATACTTCCTCGTCTTCCACAGGAACGATGTTTGGCATAAACTCAACGATGGTTACCTCAGTGCCCATAGAGTTGTAGAAATAAGCAAACTCAATACCGATAGCACCACTACCTACTACGATCATTTTCTTAGGTAGCTCAGGCAGGGTAAGGGCTTGTCGATAGCCGATAACCTTCTTGCCGTCCTGTGGCAAAGCAGGCAATTCGCGTGAGCGTGCCCCTGTGGCAATGATAATATGGTCAGCAGCATATTCAGTCTTCTTGCCATCTTTATCAGTAACCTCTACCTTCTTGCCTGGTTTAAGTTTCCCAAAACCTTCAATCACGTCAATCTTGTTCTTCTTCATCAGGAATTGCACCCCTTTGCTCATACCGTCAGCCACCTCACGGCTGCGTTTTACTACTGCTTTGAAGTCCTTGTCAAAGCCTTTCACCACTAAACCGTAGTCAGCAGCGTGTTTCAGATACTCAAACACTTGAGCCGATTTCAAAAGGGCTTTAGTAGGGATACAACCCCAGTTAAGGCATACACCGCCTAAGTTCTCTTTTTCAATTAAGCCTACTTTAAAGCCTAATTGTGAAGCGCGAATGGCTGTAACATAGCCACCTGGTCCACTTCCAAGTACAATAATGTCGTATTTACTCATTTTCTTAAATTATTTATCAATTCTAATTGAGGCTACAAAGTTACGAAGTCTATTTTGAATGACCAAATAAAAATTACTTTTTCTTACAAAAAAAACACTTCTTACCCTTTTTCATTCAAACCTTAAATACCTCTATCAACACTAACAATCAATCAATTAAAAACACAAAAGCCCCCTCCTACCCTCTCTCACATTTCCTCCTTCAAAGAACCATCGCACTCCTGATCACTAATCACTAACCCCTAATCACTAACCTAAATATTCTTCGTCAGCAGTGCCACTAGCTTATTATTCGGGTAAAACTCCTTCAGCACCACTTTCAGCACCGTATAAGCAGGAATTGCCACCACCATCCCTACAATGCCGAAGAGCGTACCACTGATCAGCGTAATGAGGAAAATCTCCAAAGCCGTCGACTTCACCGAATTAGAGAATATCAAAGGCTGACTAAACACATTATCAATGAATTGCCCCACTAAGAACCCAATAAGCACATAGATCGTCGTAGGGAGCGACACACTCATAAAATCGTTGTGTAGGTTACTACTCATCGTAAGCAATGCCATCAGTACAAAGCCAATAATCGGACCCACATAAGGAATAATATTCAGCAAAGCACATAAAAGGGCTATCATAAAAGCATTTTCCACACCAAAAATGAGTAATACCACCGTGTAAATCACAAAAAGAATAAACAACTGCAACAAAAGACCTATAAAATAGCGCGAAAGTAGGTTGTTAATCTTAAAAATAGACGCTTTTACAGTACGCTTACGCTTATCCGACAGCAAAGATAGCAAAGCAATAAGCATTTTCTTACCATCTTTTAGAAAAAAGAACGTAATGAAGAGCACCGAAAAAAGCCCCACACCAAAACCACTGATAAACGAGATAAACGAATTGAGAAAACTCGGAATATCAATAAAATCCAAAAGCCTTTCCACACCGATGGAGAACTTATTCCCGCGTATGCCCATCGAGGTCAATGTGTAATTTATCAAGCCTTCTACATTCTCTTTCAGCTGATTGACATCAAGCACAGAGAGGTTCTGCCCCTGAGTGATCAGTAGCGGCACAAAGAGGGCAATCACCCCGAGAGTCAATACAATGAAAATCACCAGTACGATAAGCGCCGCCAATGCCTGACTGCGTATCTTACAACGCCGCCTGAGGAACGTAAGCAGCGGCATCCCCATCAAGGTCAGCACAGTAGAAACCACCAAGTACACCACTATCGCCCTAAGCAGATAAAGCGCATAAAGCCCCAGTACCACCAGCACGATCGTAGCCACCGCTCGCAAAATACCACAAGCAATCGTCTTTGCATCCATAAACTTCACTTAAATAAAATGCAAAGGTAATACTTTTTAGTGAGTAACGAGCAATGATCAGCGATTAATTTTTATAAATAGTGCAGCAGAGTGCCGTGCTCGGAAGCCTAAAACAAATAGGTAATATGAGCCTATCCCAAACGAACGAGATACGGAGCCCATTCGGATAGATCTCGAAGATCTAATGCGAGCACCCACAACGGCAACCGAACGAACGGTACAGGAACGGTATAGGAAGCGTGAACGAAGATATTAGGATAGTATTAGGTTGGTATTAGGTTAGTATTAGGTTTAGCGAAAAACTATCGAATAATCAACGAATTACAAAACCACTAAAAAAGCTTCTTTAGAGGGCAGTAATCAGAGAGCAGAGAGTAGAGAGCAGCCCTGACCTCTGATCTCTGACCTCTGATCTCTGACCTCTGATCTCTGACCTCTGACCTCTGACCTCTGACCTCTGACCTCTAAAAACACTCCTTTTAAGCCCATATAAAGCACTTGACTTCATTTTCCGCACCCCCTCTTACTCTCCTATAATAGGTGATAAAATACGCTTATTTTAAGATAGTAGCCTTGCACAAGAAAAACTTTTTTAACTGTAAAGGACTTCACTTTCAGTTGATTAAAAAATAGGGGTAAAAAAAATAGCACTTTTATTTGGTCAGTTTGCCGAAAAGTAGTAATTTAGCCCGCTAAATGTAATAAAACATTTTATAAGTTATAAAGTAAAAAATTATGACAGAAAGAGAGAAACTCATCCCTGTGGATATCAGTGATGAGATGAAATCAGCCTACATCGATTATTCGATGTCGGTGATCGTATCACGCGCACTGCCTGACGTCCGCGATGGGCTCAAGCCTGTGCACCGCCGTGTGCTCTTCGGGATGTCCGAACTCGGGGTAGCCAGCAATAAGCCTTATAAGAAATCGGCGCGTATCGTCGGGGAAGTACTCGGTAAGTTCCACCCACACGGCGATACGGCTGTATATGACACAATGGTGCGTATGGCACAGAGTTGGAGTATGCGCTATATGCTCGTCGATGGGCAGGGTAACTTCGGTTCGGTAGACGGCGACTCGCCTGCGGCTATGCGTTACACCGAGGCTCGTATGCGCAAGTTCGCTGAAGAAATGCTAGTGGATATCGACAAGGAAACGGTGGATATGCAGCTAAACTTCGACGACACCATTGAAGAGCCTACTGTACTGCCTACGCGTATCCCAACGCTGCTGGCTAACGGCTCCTCAGGGATCGCTGTGGGGATGGCTACCAATATGCCGCCGCACAACCTCAGCGAGGTAGTCGATGGTACGATTGCTTATATCGATAACCCTGAAATTGAGATCGATGAGCTGATGAAGTACATCAAGGCTCCTGACTTCCCAACGGCGGGGGTGATCTACGGCTATGAAGGCGTAAAAGAGGCTTTCCGTACAGGTCGTGGACGGGTGATTATCCGTGCCAAAGCCAATATAGAAGAGGTGAAAGGGCGCGAGTGTATCGTGGTTACCGAAATCCCTTATCAGGTGAATAAAGCCTTGATGATCAAGCAAACTTCGGAGCTCGTCAAAGAAGGTAAGCTCGATGGTGTAGCCGATATTAAGGATGAGAGTTCGCGTGGTAATACGCGCATTATCTATATTTTAAAGCGCGATGCCGTTGCCAACGTAGTGCTGAACAACCTCTTTAAGCATACGCCGCTGCAAACCTCTTTCAGTGTGAATAATATCGTGCTGGTAAATGGTCGCCCGCAGCTGCTAAACCTCAAGGATTTGGTGCATTATTTTGTGGAACACCGCTACGATGTGGTATACCGCCGCACTGAGTTCGAATTGCGCAAAGCCAAAGAGCGCGCTCACATCTTAGAGGGTTTGATTATCGCTTCGGACAATATCGACGAGGTGATTGCTATCATCCGTTCGTCAAAGAGTCCTGATGAGGCGCGCACCCGATTGATGGAGCGTTTTGAGCTTACTGACATACAATCGCGTGCCATTGTGGAAATGCGCTTGCGTCAGCTCACAGGATTAGAGCAGGATAAGCTCCGCGCTGAGTATGAAGAAGTAAAGGCACTCATCTTGGATTTGGAAGATATTCTGGCAAAGAAAGAACGCCGCACAGAGATCATCAAACAAGAGCTTTTGGAAGTAAAAGAGAAGTTCGGCGATGAGCGTCGTTCCGTAATCGAATACGCAGGCGGTGAGTTCAGCGTGGAAGATATGATTCCTGATGACAATATGGTGATCACTATCACCCACGCGGGGTATATCAAACGTACGCCGCTGAATGAATACAAAACACAAAATCGCGGCGGTGTAGGACAAAAAGCCTCCAACACCCGCGATCAGGACTTCTTAGAACATCTCTTTGTAAGCTCCAATCACCAATATATGCTGTTCTTTACGCAGAAAGGCAAGTGCTTTTGGATGCGCGTTTACGAAATACCTGAAGGTAGCAAAACTGCCAAAGGGCGCGCTATTCAAAACCTGATCAACATCGAGCAGGGAGACAAAATTAAGGCTTTCGTAAGCGTGAAGAACCTCAAGGATACGGAATATATCAACAGCAATTACCTGATTATGGCAACAAAGCAGGGTATTGTGAAGAAGACGCTCCTCGAGCAGTACTCGCGTCCACGTCAGAACGGGATTAACGCCATTACCATCAAGGAGGGAGATGAGCTTATCGAAGCACGACTCACCTCAGGTAACAGTCAGCTGATGCTCGCTATCAAATCAGGGCGTGCGATTCGTTTTGGTGAGGAAAAAGTGCGCGCCGTAGGGCGTAACTCGCAAGGAGTGCGCGGTATCGACTTAAATACAGAGAATGACGAGGTTATCGGGATGATTGCCATTGAAAATCCGAAGGAAGAGACCGTACTCGTGGTTTCTGAGAATGGATATGGCAAGCGCTCGTTTATCGACGACCCAGAAACTGGCGAGGCGGTCTACCGCATTACCAATAGGGGTGGTAAAGGGGTGAAAACTATCTCTATCACCGAGAAAACGGGTAATTTAGTCGCTATCAAGAGTGTATTGGAAGGCGAAGACCTGATGATTATCAACAAAAGTGGTATCGCCATTCGCCTACCGATCGATGATTTGCGCATCTCAGGGCGTGCGACCCAAGGGGTAAGGCTGATTAATATTAAAGGTAAGGACTCTATCGCAGCGGTTACAAAAGTAATGAAAGAAGATGAGGAGGAAAACAGTGAAGAGAGCACTGCCACTGAGGGGGAAAGCGAAGCATAGTTTTATAGGTTTTATTTTTATAGTTGAAAAGAGATTATCGAAAGGTAATCTCTTTTTGTTATGTAAAATATTCTTCGTACCTTTGCCGTCGTTAGCTAATAAAGAGATGCAAAAGGTTCTGATTATCACTTACTACTGGGCACCCGCAGGCGGACCTGGGGTGCAGCGATGGCTGAAGTTCGCTAAATACCTGCGGTACTTTGGCATAGAGCCTGTTATTTACGCCCCTGAAAACCCCTTCTACCCTATTACCGACCCTGAGATTGACAAAGATTTGCCTGAGGACATAACTGTTGTGAAGCAGCCTATATGGGAACCTTATCGCTTGGCATCGCTCTTCTCAAAGAAGAAAACGCAAAGCATCAGCGCAGGGATGATCCCCCGCAAGAGGGTATCGCTCTTGGAGAAGCTAATGCTGTGGGTGCGCGGTAATCTCTTTATCCCCGATGCCCGCAAATACTGGGTAAAGCCCTCGGTGAAGTTCCTCAAAAGATATATAAAAGAGAACGACATACAGACCATTATCACCACTTCGCCACCGCATAGTGTGCACCTGATCGGCTATCACCTCAAAAGGCAATGCCCTGAACTGAAATGGATTGCCGACTTTCGCGACCCTTGGACGAGCATCGGCTATTACAAGGATTTGCGGCTCACACGCTGGGCGGATCGGCAGCATCACTATTGGGAGCGCGAGGTGTTGCAAAAGGCAGATGCCGTAATTGCCACGAGCTTCACTACGGGGAAAGATTTTCAAGTGCTGACCGATACACCCATTTATGTAATTACCAATGGTTATGACGAGCGTCCAACGCAGGAGGTAGCCCCTGTTGAAAAGTTCCGTGTGGCGCATATCGGTTCGTTGCTTTCCGACCGCAACCCTAAGCTACTGTGGCAAGCATTTGCCGAACTCATCGCTGAGGATCGTGCCTTTGCTGACGACTTTGAGCTGTGCTTAGCAGGGAAAATAAGTGAGGATATCCTTGCAGACTTGACAGCGGCAGGGCTCAGCGAGTACGTAGTCAATAAGGGCTATCTGCCACATCAAGAGGCTATTGCCTTGCAAGACAGCGCGCAAGTGCTGCTGCTCATAGAGATTGACGCCCCCGAAACACGGGCGATCATCGCAGGCAAGCTGTTCGAGTATATGGCTTCGGGGCGACCGATTTGGGCAGTAGGACCTGAAAGTTGGGACGTAACCCGCATCTTAGAGGAGACCCACACAGGGGTTCTTATGCCGTATAACGACCTGAATCGGATGAAAAAGACGGTACGTGAGGCTTACGAAAATTACAAAAAAGGGACGATACAGCGCGGTGATACCGATTTAAGCAAATACAGTAGAGAAAAACTTACGGGGCAATTAGCCAATGTAATTAACAGATTGACAAAATTTTAACATAATAAACAAAATAAAAATAACTATTTATTTTATTTTTCTCGAAAAAAGTTTAAAAAAAATTTGGTCAGTTGGTGAGATTGGCGTAATTTTACGGCGTTTTTCAGGAGGGTATGCTAAAAGCGCAATCCCTTCATAAGTGAGTAATAAACAAGAGATATTAATAAAAATTTTTAACATTATGAGTAAACCAAAGACAATTTCAGTTGAAAATTACGGGATTAAAGGTGCTGATGTTCGTTATCAATTAACACCAGACGAATTGTACAAAGAAACATTGGACAAGAAATTAGGTGTTGTGGCATCTTCAGGTGCATTAGCTATCAACACAGGTGAATTTACAGGACGTTCCCCTCAAGACCGTTTCATCGTTGAAGACGACGTTACAAAAAACCGTGTGTGGTGGGGCAAAATCAACATTCCATTTGATCCAGCTAAGTTTGACAAGCTCTACGACAAGGTAGTGGCTTATCTCTCTAACAAAGAAATCTACGTTCGCGATGGCTATGTTTGTGCTGATCCTAAATATCGCACTAATGTACGTACTATCACAGAACTTCCTTGGAGCAACTTGTTTGCTTTCAATATGTTTCTTCGCCCTGAAGAAAGCGAACTAGCTTCTTTCAAAGAAGATTGGTTAGTTGTTAATGCACCAGGATTCCACGCTGATCCAGCAGTTGATGGTACTCGTCAACACAACTTCGCTATCCTTAACTTCACTAAGAAAATCGCCCTCATCGGTGGTACTGGCTATACAGGTGAAATTAAGAAAGGTATCTTCTCAGCAATGAACTTCGAAATGCCTGTATTCCGCAACACTTTGCCAATGCACTGTAGCGCTAACGTAGGTAAGGCTGGTGATACTGCCATTTTCTTCGGACTTTCAGGTACAGGTAAAACAACCCTTTCAGCAGACAAGAACCGCAAACTTATCGGTGATGACGAACACGGATGGACAAGCGAAAACACAGTGTTCAACTTCGAAGGAGGTTGCTATGCAAAGGTTATCGACCTCAGTGCTGAAAAAGAACCTGAAATCTTCGGTGCTATCAAGAAGGGGGCTATCCTCGAAAACGTAATTATGGATAGCAAAGGTGTGGTTGATTTCGCTGACACTACCATCACTCAGAACACACGTGTAAGCTACCCAATTTACCACATCAAGAACATTCAACCAGGTTCTATTGGGCACAACCCTAAGAACATTTTCTTCTTAACTTTCGACGCTTACGGTGTATTGCCAGCAATCTCTAAGCTCAACCCTAACCAAGCTGCTTACCACTTCATTTCTGGTTATACCTCAAAGGTAGCTGGCACTGAAGTAGGCATCACTGAGCCACAGAAGACCTTCTCTGCTTGCTTTGGCGCAGCCTTTATGCCTTTACACCCAGCTGAGTACGCTAAGATGCTTTCTCAAAAAATTAAAGATACAGGCGTAAACGTTTGGTTGGTGAACACAGGCTTCAATGGTCAGAAGAAACGTGTTAGCTTAAAGGACACTCGTACGCTGATCACCGCAGCTATGGAAGGCAAACTTGATAATGTACCTTACGAAACAAGTGAAGTATTTGGTGTACAAATCCCAACACAATGTGAAGGGCTTTCAAACCAAGACATCTTGTCTCCTTCTAAATCTTGGGATTCACAAGAAGAATTTAAGAAGAACTCTTTGGCATTAGCACAAGCATTTGCTGAAAACTTCAAGAAGTTCGAAGCAGGTGCCGACGCGGCTGTTAAATCAGGTGCACCAAAGACATCTTTATAAAACTTTTTTTTAGATAGACTCATATTTTAAGTATCCGCGAGCAGGGATGTTCGCGGATATTTTTTGTTATAGATATAACATAAAGCCATTTTGAGAATTGCCATTTACAAAATAATTTGTAACTTTGCACCAAATTTAAAACTCTTTATAGATGGAGGTTACCTTAAAAATAGATCAAACAAGTCAGCAAGCAAAGCTCTTTTTAGAACTCTTGCGCACATTCTCATTTGTTAAAATCATTGATACTACACTTGAACAAACCTCAGATAGAACCGAGAAATTACATTACAATCCCAAGTTCGTATCAAAAATTCGAAAGGCAATGAAGCAAGAAAGTGTGAGGATTGACCGAGAAAAACTATGGGAAAGTATATAATTGAATATAAGAAAGAGGCTCTAAAAGATCTCAAAAAACACAAAAAGTCAGGCAATCAAGCAAGTATCAAGAAAATAAACAAGATTTTGGCGGAGCTTGAAGAGACTCCCTATGAAGGAGAAGGGCAACCCGAAGCCTTAAAATATGAATTATCAGGGTTTTGGTCAAGGCAAATTAATTTAGAAGACAGACTAATTTATTACGTAGAAGAAGATATTGTAACGGTTTTTATCGTCTCCGCAATAGGGCATTATGAGTAACCAAAGCAATGCAAATGCAGCCTATACCTATTAAAAACAATTATTCACTATGAGCATATCCATAAATAGCAGCCTTAAAAATCCCTTAGGAACTTAAAATACACCATAAATATTAATAGAAATAATATGAGAGTAGCAGTAGTAGGCGTTACCGGCCTGGTCGGTGGCGTAATGTTAGAAGTATTAAAAGAAAGAAAATTCCCCGTTACGGAGCTCATCCCTGTCGCGTCAGAAAAATCCGTGGGGCGCAAGATTGATTTCAACGGCAAGCAATACACCGTCGTAGGATTGCAACAAGCCGTATCGCTCAAGCCCGATGTAGCCCTCTTTTCCGCAGGAGCCACCGTTTCCAAAGAATGGGCACCCAAGTTTGCCGCAGCAGGCACCACCGTGGTCGATAACTCATCGGCTTGGCGTATGGACCCCACCAAGCCGCTAGTAATCCCAGAGATAAATGCCGACGTGCTCACCACATCCGACAAAATCATCGCCAACCCCAACTGCTCAACCATCCAGATGTTAGTAGCCCTAGCACCCTTACAGAAGAAATACGGTATCAAGCGCGTGGTCGTATCCACCTATCAGTCGATCACCGGTACCGGCGTAAAAGCCGTACAACAATTAGAAAACGAGTACAAAGGTATCAAAGGCGAGATGGCATATCACTACCAAATCCACCAGAACGCCATCCCCCATTGCGACGTCTTTGAGGACAATGGTTACACCAAAGAAGAAATGAAATTAGTGCGAGAAACCAAAAAGATACTGCGCGACGAGCACATCGCTGTAACGGCAACCGCAGTCCGCATCCCCGTAGTCGGGGGGCATAGCGAAGCCGTCAATGTCGAGCTCAACACCGAATTTGACCTCGAAGAAGTCCGCACACTACTCGCAAAATCACCAGGCTTAGTAGTGCAGGACAATCTCCAAGCCAACACCTACCCTATGCCCTTCTACGCACACCATCACGACGAAGTATTCGTAGGGCGCATTCGCAGAGACGAATCCCAGCCCAAAACCCTCAATCTATGGGTGGTAGCCGACAACCTTCGCAAAGGTGCCGCCACAAACACCATCCAGATTGCCGAATACCTCATAGAACATAACTTATTGTAACTTTTATTAACTATAATAAAATAGAAAGTGGAGAGATAGGTAACCTATCTCTCCACTTTTCATTATTATACCATTATCTTAAAAAGAATAAGTCACACCAAAGTGAACTCCAAATGATGAATAAGGTGCATCAGGAGCTCCTTTACCATCCCAATCATACTCCTCTTCAAGTAAAGGGCTTATCTGGTTTGCCAAAAGTACTAACCTCTCTGTATTAGCATTTGAAGGAAGATTCTTAACTATATCCATATACCCTCTAAACTCCTCTATTGTCAAAGGAGTAGTAACTCCACCTACAGTCCTTGTTGCTGAAAAACTATCCAACTTTGATTTCTTCCTTGGAACATTGATGTTGAGATATTCTCCTTCAACAAAAAGAGTAATATGGTCAGCTACTTTAAAACGGTAACCAACACCTCCTATAAAACCAAAAGGCACTTTCCCGTGGAAATTTGTTTGAAAATCAGCTTTCATATTTACTATTCGTAGATGGAACAGGCGTTTGAGTAAAAAACTGTAATGGTAAAGTGGCATTAAGTTTAGTGATACTTTCTGTTCTACCACCTATCTTAGTAACACCTCCAGCGCGTACATACAGATTGTCAGTAATATTAAACACTAATGATAATGATGCACCAAAAGCTCTACCTCTCGCATTCATATCTAGAATGGCATTCCTATTCGTCTGAATGTCTTCGCCGTGTAGATAACCCAATGAGAGCTCTGTTCCCCAACGCCTATGAAAGAAATACCCTCCCCGTAGCTGCGCTTGAAATCCCTCTCCATAACTGCCTTTAAGGTCAATTGGAGGCGTATTTGTAGCATCTCTACCTACTACTTTTTTATTTGTTTCAAATCCATACCCTCCACTTACTGAAACGTATGCTTGTCCGTGCATTGCTACTGCTCCAAACAAAGCAGCCCCTGCCAATAATAACTTTTTTCTCATCCTTTAATTTTTGTTATTTTGACAAAGGTAAAACTTAATTTGAAACTACAAATAAAAATATCTTAAAAAGATGTTACAAACTCTATAATTCTCTCCGTAGGTCTTCCTATAATAGCCTTATCTTTGATCACAACTATAGGTCTTTCGATCAGTTGAGGATATTCTAACATCGCAGCAATAATCTGGTCATCTGTTAGTGGTTGTTCTTTAAACTGCTCCTTCCAAACACTTTCTTTTGTCCTAACAAGATCCATAGGTGCAATGCCAAGCTTAGCTATAATATCCCTCAAAGCACTCTCTGTCAAAGGGTGCTTCATATAGTCAATCACCTCATAGTCTTTATTACTTTCTTTTAGAACAGCAAGACCACAACGTGATTTAGAACACTTTGGGTTATGATATATCTTTATTATCTCTCCCTCCATTGGCTTAACACACAATTACTTCAACGCCTCTTTTCTCTAATTCCTCCACAAATAGCGGATCAACACCTGAGTCTGTGATTAGGACATCAATCTTCTCTACATAACAGATAAAGCCAAAACCTCGCTTGTGTATCTTCGACGAATCTGCTAAAACAATGGTCTTGTCTACCTTTTCCATCATTTTCTTATCAAGATGTGCTTCACCTACATTTGTAGTACTTAAGCCATAATCAAGATCAATTCCCTCAATCCCCAAAAAAAGTGTTGTACAAGAGAAATTATTCAATGTTTCCTCCGCTAATACCCCTATAGTAGAAGTAGAATTTTTGCGCACTTCACCTCCTAAGTGAACTGTATTAACATTAGGATTCTTACAAACTTCCAAAGCCACACGCAGTGAAGGTGTCAGCACAGTTAAACTACGAAAGCCATAGAGCTTTTGTGCCAGAAGATGCAATGTAGTACCCGAGGAAAGAATGATAAACTCATTCTCGTGGATAAAATCAAGTGCTTTCGTAGTAATGCGCATCTTTTGATCTACATTAAGTGTTTCCTTTTCTGAGATCGTCTGATCAAACACATAGCGCATTTGTTTACTTGCCCCACCGTGTGTGCGGTGCAGATATCCCTCTTGCTCCAGCAATGTCAAGTCCTTACGGATAGTAACCACTGAAACATTCAGCATTTCACTGAGCTCATTCACACTAATGTACTTCGTAGTGTCTAAACTCTCTAAAATCTTTGTTTGTCGTTCATTAAGTATCTTCATAATCTCTATATTATTATATTTAATATTCACATAGTTTAGCTCCTTTTCCATTCTTCAGGTCTTCCACAAACGAAAGCGTCCTAATACCGCTCCCTTCATAGATCGCTTCCAAAGCATTCCTAATCTTTTCTGCAATCATCAAAGTTGGCGATAAAGCAAAAACCGACGGGCCAGAGCCTGAAATACCAAAAGTAATACCTCCT
The DNA here is from genome assembly GCF_001553545.1 of Capnocytophaga haemolytica. Classification (NCBI taxonomy): domain Bacteria; kingdom Pseudomonadati; phylum Bacteroidota; class Flavobacteriia; order Flavobacteriales; family Flavobacteriaceae; genus Capnocytophaga; species Capnocytophaga haemolytica. Next base: position 1,897,108 of record NZ_CP014227.1, read on the forward strand.
GCACCCATTGCCACCGCTCGCATCTCATCAAAGTAAGGTATCAATATCTTACGCGAAGGTTCTACCAAATAGTCTACAGAAGCGCTGTTCATCAACTGATAATCTCCACTGTAAAGCCCCACTACAAAAGCCCCCATTGCTGACACCTGCTTTGCTACAACATCCAGCGAAGCGTGTTGAGCTACAATACTCCGCGATGAAGAGGTCTTCACCTCTATCTTCGGGAAAAACGAAACTGCATACAGCTCCTTAGGCATAGGCAGACGCACTGGTTTCCTATTGTGGAGCAATACAATTCCCCCCAATAGTGCAGGTGAGACATTATCTAAATGAGCTGATCCACAAGCTATTCTCTCACCCTCTGCTGCAAAAGGTAATAACTCCTCTATTTGAAAAGGATTGCCCAAGAAAGCGTTGTAAGCATACGCCGCCGCCGCACTACTTGCACTGCTCGAACCTAAGCCACTCCCTGAGGCAAACCCCTTCTTTATACGGACATCCACATAAGTATCAACCCCTAAAGACGCCTGCATCTTCTCAATCACATAAGTACACGAATTCTTCTTAGGATCAGTAGGCAAAGGTATTTCACTGATAATCTCCGTAATTCGGTTCTCTTTCAATCCATTGGCACTCACCTCCACCCTATCTCCTACACTCGAAAGGGCTAAACCCAACACATCAAAACCTACGTTTAAGTTCGCTATTGTAGCAGGTGCAAAAGCACAGACCTTATTCATTATACATATCTTACTTTGAGTAATTTCCAAATGCAAAGTTACAAAAACTTTCTAAAAGAAAAATACTTAACGAATAAAAAAATAATATTTAAGTGATTTTTAACAGTATTTTCAGAAAATATAAAGAAAAACCATTACGCTTTAGGTACCAATCCTAAGGCATTTCGAAACTCCTGTAAAGCCGTATTCTCAGTGAGTAAACGCTCGTACTTCTCCTCTGGAGTAACGACTATCTTCTTAGCAACCTCTTCATTTACAGATACTAATAGTGTAATATCATAATTCAACAGCGCTTTGTGAAGAAATGCCAACATCCTCTCTTCTGAATGCAAAATATCATCCTTAGCGATGTGGCTACCCACTTCAAGAGCAATAGTAGTACCTTGTAAAGAAACGTTACTAATATTCAAGATGGAAGCCTGCAAACGCTCACCTTTTGCGAGAAGTCCTTGTATATAATCCCGCCACGCATCCAAGAATTGCGCCTCTGTAAATGGCTCCCGTGGCAGTAATTTAGGGTCAATGACCTCTTCCTTACGATTCTTTTGAGCTTCTGTTTTTAACTGAACACTGCGGATCGAAAAGTTCGACACAAGCCCTTTCCTTTCCTCTTTCGAAATCGTAGGGATAGTACTCATAACAGCCTCAGGAGTTGTCTGCACCTGCTGTACTGGCTTGGGGGTAGCAACCTCAGGTGCAGTCTGCCCGTTATAGTGATACGCTGGGATTATGAAGCGTCCATCATTTTTTTTTTATCGCCTCCTTCAAAGGTGAGCGACGCCAGCTGCATCAAGGCTATTTCCACCAGCAAGCGCTGGTTCTTACTCGTACGGTATTTCAAATCACAATCATTGGCGATGGCAATAGCCTCCATCAGAAAAGGAACACTGGTTCTCTGTGTTTGCTGGGCATACTTCTGTTGAGTCTCCTCCCCTACTTCCAGCAACTTGATAGTCTGTGGATTCTTGCACACCATCAAATCCCTAAAATGACTTGCCAAACCCGAAATAAAGTGCTGACCATCAAAGCCCTGAGCAATCACATCGTTAAATGCCAACAGAAGCTCAGGCAGCTTATTGTCCAATATCAAGTCCGTAACTGAAAAATAAGTATCGTAATCCAGTACATTCAGTATCTCAGAAGTCGCCTGCCGGGTGATATGAGAGCCCGCAAAACTTACCACACGGTCAAAAATCGAAAGCGCATCACGCATCGCACCATCTGCCTTCTGAGCGATGATTTGCAGCGCTTCATCCTCCGCCTCTATCCCCTGTTCTGAAGCAATGTATTTGAGATACTCACGCATATCATTGATCGTAATACGCTTGAAATCAAATATCTGGCAGCGCGAAAGTATCGTTGGGATAATCTTGTGCTTCTCAGTAGTAGCTAAGATAAAAATAGCGTGCTTCGGCGGCTCTTCCAGCGTCTTCAAAAAAGCATTAAACGCTGCCGTCGAAAGCATATGCACCTCGTCAATAATATACACCTTGTACTTGCCTACCTGAGGCGGTATACGCACCTGCTCAATCAGATTGCGAATATCGTCCACACTGTTATTCGAAGCCGCATCCAATTCGAACACATTGAAAGCAAAATCGTTCTCATCCTCCACCCCAGAAGTCTGCTCGTTAATCTTCTTCGCCAAAATACGCGCACAAGTCGTCTTGCCCACACCACGCGGACCTGTGAAAAGCAGCGCCTGCGCTAAGTGATTATTCTCAATCGCATTAAGCAAGGTATTGGTAATAGCCTCCTGACCCACAACATCCTTGAACGATTGCGGGCGATACTTACGTGCTGATACTACAAAGTGATTCATACGGCAAAGATAGCTGTTTTAGTTGAAATACGCAAATATAATTAAGGTTGTGTAGTCGTGGTCGTAGTTGAGGTAACCGTCGTCGATTGCGTCGTCGAGGTCGCCGTCTGGTACGTCCCTAAAATATAATTAGAGTCAATAACTTTATTCCCATCTGCATTGACAATCACTAAGTTCGATATCGTAATCTGATGGTCATAACGCAGCAGCCTACGCTGGCTCGTCTCGTCGTAAATAGCCTTTGATACAATAGTAACCTCGCCCCCTGTAGCCTCTATATTCGAGGTTGTAATAGGGGTAGCAGGCGGAACTGTCGCACGGAAATAATCAGTGCCCACATCCCCGTTAAAAGTGCGATAATATAGCTTGTAAGGATTCGGTATAGTGCCCGTCACAGTCCCCTCTTGATATTTCAACACACCCGCGGGCATCTCAAGTATGAGCGCCTGTTTGCCATTGGTCTTAAACAACACCGTCGCATTAATATCATTGTCCGTACGCGCGTGCAGATCCGTGTTATCAAAGGTGATCTTCTCCACCTCCAAGTCACCATCATTGCAAGCCACCAAAAGCAGCCCCAATACCCATACGAACAAAAGTAGCTTAGTCTTCGTCATTCCTAAATATTTTTGCAAAGGTACAAAAAAATAACAAACCGAGCACAAAACCAGCAAAGATTTTTAAATTTCGTTGATGCCCACTCCCCTTTACCTTCATAAAAAGCAGCTCCTCCCTCCACAGAAAAATATCCTACCGAAGCACCATCGAACCACCTTCGAAGGACGAACGAACCACTACCGAAGGAAGAGAACAAGAAAAACATCTCCCCTCCGACTGGTCTCTGGTACAATATTAGAAAAATAACCCAAAAAATTCCTATTTTACAAAAACAGGATAACTTTACCAAACCTTGCGATCTTAGTATGCTACTGTTTTATTTACCTAAAAAACTTTCGTATGTCAAAATATTGTAGTACTTTTGTCCACCAATTAAACCATTTACACGAATGCTCGAAGAAATCATCGCAAGAGATAAAGAATTACTCCTCTACTTCAACAACTTAGGAAGCGAAGCCTTCGATGGCTTATGGCTCTTCATCACCAATCCACTCAGCTCCATACCTATATATGTATTCCTGCTGTACCTCTGTTTTAGGCACTTCCATTGGAAAAAAGTACTACTTATTCTCATCTTTGTAGCACTGATTATCTTAGTTACCGACCAAACTGCCAACCTCTTCAAGCACGGCTTTGAGCGTCTGCGCCCTTGCCACGACCCCTCGCTCATCCCTCAGATGCGAATGGTCACCTGTGGCGGGATGTACGGCTTTTTCTCAGGACACGCAGCTAACACCATTGCCGTAGCAACGTTTTTTACCCTTGTGCTGCGCAAGCACGTAAAGTGGATCGCCTACCTACTCTTCCCGTGGTCACTGATCATCAGCTATAGTCGTATCTACTTAGGTGTTCACTTCCCTGGCGATGTAACCGTAGGACTCTTGATGGGGATCCTTATAAGCAGTATCTTTTATGTATTCTTCGTGAGAATAAACCAACGGGTACATCTCCCCGAGAAAAACACTCAGATTTAGAATTATGAAAGAGGATTTTTTGCATTATCTGTGGAAATACAAGAAAATTCCCACCAAAATGTACACTTCTGAAGGGGATTTGATAGAGATTCTCTCCTTTGGAACCTATAATACCCTCGCAGGTCCTGACTTTTTCAATGCACAAATCATCATAGGAGGACAAAAGTGGGCTGGAAGTGTTGAAATGCACCTAAAATCATCCTATTGGTATGCCCACCACCACGAAAAAGACCCAAGCTATCACAATGTAATCCTCCACGTAGTCTGGGAGCACGATATAGAGGTTTTTGACAACAATAGCCAACCCATTCCTACCTTAGAATTGAAGAGCTTTATAGATAAAGAGCTTATAAATCACTATAAAAGCACACTAAATGCACAGTATAATTTTATTCCTTGCGAAAAAAGTCATCATTTAGTCCCTGACATTGTCACCATAACGTGGAATGAGCGCCTTTTCGTAGAAAGACTGGAAGAAAAAGCAGTATTTATTGAGATGCTGTACAACAATTGCAACTTCGACTGGGAGAAAACACTATTCCTAATGCTCTTAAAGAGTTTTGGGAGTACCGTCAACGGCGAATCTTTTATCTCTATAGGAAGAAATATTGACTTTTCCATCATCAGAAAGGAAAGAACTCACCCACTGCACCTTGAGGCACTCCTATTGGGGCAAGCTAATCTACTGATGCCCAATAGTGAGGCGCATTACCAGAGCGAACTGTATAGCACCTATCGCTATCTCAAGCAGAAGTATAACCTCACTGATACTCTTATAAAGGTCACTTTTACAGGATTGCGCCCACAAGGCTTCCCTACTATCAGGCTCTCACAAGTGGCTCAACTCTATGAAAAGAGTAACGTCCTTTTCAGTAACCTAATGGAAGCTACCTCCTTTACAGAAGCCAAAGAACTCTTAGGTTCAAGCACTTCTGAGTTCTGGCAGACACATTACACCTTCCAAAAAACATCGAAAAAAACAACCAAACAACTCAGCAATCAACTCATTGAACTCCTGTGGATCAACACGGTTGTCCCACTAAAATACTTATACTTTAAAACCTTAGGAAAGGATATTTCTGAGGAACTAATGACAGAGATGAAGAAATTATCCCCTGAAACGAACACAATCATCACTCAATTCAAGAATTTAGGAGTGAAAATAGACTCAGCTTTCGATTCTCAGGTGCTTTTACAGCAATACAAGCACTATTGTACACCCAAACACTGCTTAGACTGTGCAATAGGCATCTCATTGCTAAGAAATAACTAACCGAATAGCCTTTTTGCCTCGTTATAGGCACTCTCAAAAGCTAAAAGGTTGATATGCGTTGACAGTTGCAACTTTTGTAAAAGAGACACGAGCTTCTCAGTTGGAATATAGGGGCTATGTATCTGGCAAGCACGTGTTGTACTGTAATAATGGTCACAACCTACTTGGCAAGTGGCTGTCACTTTGTGATGCCAATCTTCTGAAAAAGAAAGCTGTAAGGCAAAAGCTATATTGCTGTAACACTGTTTGAGCTGTCCAAAGAGTTCACACAAAGAACGCTCCCCTACCCTGTTTGCACCCTCTTGTAAAACAATATGGTGTACACCTTTGGCTTGTAAAGAACCAATCTCATCCAGTATCGCCTCGCAGTTCTCAATAAGAGGGAGCTTCACTATAAGCCGCTTCTGTTCTCGTTCAGTTTCACTCAGCTTACCCTCTTCTACTTCGCTTAGATCGATGCCTTCAAAACCAACCGATTGCAGCATTGTGATGTACTCTACAAGTGTCTCTGTTGAGCAGTCTGTTACTTTAGGTAAGCTCTCTGTAATCTTAATATAGTGAACCATCTCTAAAAAAGAATATAAAAACTGCCTGAAAAGTGCTTGTTATCTCACCTTTCAGGCAGTTATCTATGAGTTTTCTACTTTAATTTCAATTCCTCAACAATACCTTTAATCTTGGCATCGAGCTGAGCTTCTACAGTTTTGTAGTCTTCCACCTTTGCCAATGGAGCATTGACACTAAAATAGAACTTAATCTTAGGCTCAGTACCGCTTGGACGGGCAGCTATTTTAGTGCCTTTCTCAGTGTAATAGATCAACACATTCGATTTAGGAATGTCAATCTCTTTTACTTCACCTGTGATTTGGTTTTGGGCTTTCGAACTTTGATAGTCCTCAATCATAGTAACTCTCTCACCACCAATAGTTTTAAGTGGGTTCTCACGCAGATTAACCATCATTTGCTTAATCTCCTCAGAGCCTGAAATACCTTTCTTCACCAAAGAAATAAGATATTCTTTAAAGAAGCCATATTTCACATACGCCTTTAAAAGTTCACGGAAGAAAGAGCTCCCAGCTGCCTTAGCAGTTGCGGCTATTTCACAAGCTAAGAGCGTAGCCGTCACTGCATCCTTGTCGCGCACAAAGTCGCCAACCATATAGCCAAAACTTTCCTCACCTCCTCCGATAAAGGTCTCTTCCTTAGCCTCACGGATCATCTTTGCAATCCATTTAAAGCCTGTCAAGCCCTGCTTATAACCCACTTTATAGGCTTTAGCAATCTCGGCTATCATAGGAGTAGATACAATAGTTGAACCGACAAACTCATTGCCCTTAAAGCCTTTCTCTTGCGCTTTATGAAGCAAGAAGTCGGTCATTACCACCATTGTTTGGTTACCATTCAGAAGACGCATTTTATCATCTAAGTCACGCACTGCCACACCAATACGGTCACAGTCGGGGTCAGTACCAATAACGATATCTGCACCTACTTCCTCTGCCTTTTTCAAGGCTAAAGTAAGTGCCTCTGGCTCCTCAGGGTTAGGCGATTTTACCGTAGGAAAGTTGCCATTAGGCACACGCTGTTCTTCCACGATATGTACATTGGTAAAACCTGCGCGCTCCAATACGTCAGGCACCATTGTAATCGAAGTACCGTGAAGTGAGGTAAACACAATGCTAAGCTTATTCTTATCGCGTGCACCAAAGCTAGCATGAGCAATACTTTCCTTAGCAAAAGCATTGTCAATATCTTTATCTATGTAGGTGATAAGGCTTTCGTTAGCTTTGAAGTTGATATCTTTGAAATCAATCTTGTCTATAGCTGCCATCACATCAGTATCCTGAGGAGGAACTAACTGCGCCCCATCTTCCCAATACACCTTATAGCCGTTGTACTCAGGAGGGTTATGTGAGGCAGTAAGCACGATACCACATTGGCATTTGAGATGCCGCACCGCAAAGGATAGCTCGGGTGTAGGTCTGAGGTCAGAAAAAAGATAAACTTTAATCCCATTGGCTGAAAAAACATCAGCTACAATTTTAGCAAAGGGCTTAGAGTTATTGCGACAGTCGTGTGCAATAGCTACCTTAATTTCCTGATTAGGAAAACATTGGTGCAGGTAGTTACTCAGTCCTTGGGTATTCTTGCCAAGTGTGTACTTATTGATACGGTTGGTACCAATACCCATAATACCACGCATCCCACCCGTACCAAACTCTAAGTTTTTGTGGAAAGCCTCGTTGAGATCATCAGGATTGCCACTAATGAGCTCTCGTACTTTTGCTTGGGTTTCAGCATCAAAGACATCTGATAGCCAAGTCTTTGCAATTTCAATACTTTTCATAATACGAATATTTAAATCTGTGCTCTGGTTAAAATACACAGTGATTATTTTCCGCGCCAAAAGTACGATAAACTTTCCAAGTGCACAAACTATTTTACATATTTTTTTTGAAAAAAGATTATTGACATTTTTATTTCTCTCATTTGAAATAATGTTGTAAATTTGCAGCCTAAACCAAAATAAAGAAAATGAAAAAGATTGTTTTAATTATAGTTGTGTTGTTGTACTCTATCCACAGTATAGCGCAAGAAGGAGTTACTCCTGAGGAAAAGAAAAAGTATGGATATTATATGCCTCTTTTTGAGATAGATAAAAAAGAATCTTCTATTTATTTTGATGGAAAAAAAGAAGATATAATATCTGCTGAAATAGAAAGACCTTATGGAAGTCAATTTTTACCTATTGATGTAAAAGAAGTCCCTGCTTGGATAAATATATCAGTTGATATAACCGGACCAAGAGTAGGCTTCAAAAAAATATTTAAAATTATTAATGAGGATGCATCTCCATATGGTGCTTATTTAGTCACTACTGGTAATAAAAGAAGTGGAATTTTTTCTCATGATGGGGAGGGATTTGCATTTAGTTCTATAAAATACATTGTGTCTTTCAGATATCAGATGATTCCTTTACATACTCTTACTTTTCACCGTATATATAGTAGCTTTCTTCCAAGTGATATAAGAATACCTTTATTCGCTAAAGATGGATTTAGCTCAAAACTGTACGCTTATGAATACCAGCTAATCAATGACCCAAGCCATAAATGGGTGAAAATGGAATACGGATTAGGACATAGCAATTTAAATGTATGTGCAAAAGATATTTTTGAAGATAGTAAATTCCCTGATATATATGGAGAGCAAATTAATTTACGTGTCGTTTCATATGATTTAGGAAAAGCAGAAAAAGATGAGCTAGTCTCTTGGTCTGACCCACTAAGATTTACAATTCTCCCTTCAGGTCCAGAAATAATAAATAAAACTATCACTCCCCCTAAATGCGATGGAGAAACTGGTTCTATTACGCTAGCTTTTAGTCGAAAACTTATAGGAGATCCAAATGAATATGAAACTAATAAAAAAAAACTTGATGATAAGGATTGTTCCTATTTGGGAGAAACATTATCATTTTCTATTAAGAACCATACTTTAAATAATGCCATTAATTATAAAAATGATACTACCAAAATATTACTTACAACTAATACACTTACATTATCTGATATACCCTTTCGAGAAGGAACTAATTATTATGAAGTTCAATTATTTGGAAAATACTACTATAAAAGTTCGTCAGGGTCTCGTAAAAGCATTTCTCTCTATACCGATGGGGAAAAACAGTCTTTTCGATTTTCCGTCACTATGCCCTCAGCGCTCACAGCAACCGCCACAAGCGCCAATATCACCTGTCACGGTGCCAATAACGGCTCCATCACCTTCAACATCGCAGGCGGCACGCCTCCCTATAGCTACAGCATTGCCAAAAACAGTGCCCCATTCTCGCCCTATACCCCTTTTAGCGATAGCTCCAATAAAATCACAAATCTTGCCGCGGGCAACTACAACGTTCATATTCAAGACGCTAACGGTTGCTCAGTAAAAGATGGCATGGGCAACCCTATAAACTTCCGCTTTACCATCACAGAGCCCCCTGCCCTATCCATCAAAGCTGGAACAGAAAGTATTACCCATATTACTACCCCAAATGCAAATGACGGAGCTTATAACGCAACTCTTGAAGGCGGTAATGGCAATACTTACACAGGCACCCTCACCAAGATTGGCAGTACTTATCAAAGCCAGCAAATAGGTAACGTATTTAACTTTCAAGGCCTCTCCGCAGGCGACTATCGCTTTGTCGCTGCCGACAGCAAGGGCTGTACGACCCAAACCACCTTTACCATAAAGGATTACGTCCCTATGCAAGTCACCATCACCGTCACTCAGCCCATCTCCTGCCATAGTGCCAACCCCGACCCCAACGACAAGGACGAGAACCTCAACGGTATCGGCGATAAAAACGAAAACGGCACCCTCTCCGCCTCAGTCACTGGCGGATTAGGCAATTACAAGTATCAGTGGTTCCAGCAAAAAAATGGAACTCCTATAAAGATGGAAAATAAACAAGAGCCTATTCTTAAAAATTGCTCAGAAGGTATATACTCTCTTCAAGTAAAGGACTTTTCTAACAATGTCGTCACCCAAACCGTCCAACTAAAATTCCCTGAAAAGCTCAACATCCGTGTGGAGGCGCCTCTGATGCAATGTTCACAGCCCAACAGTGGCACTGCCAAAGTCTTTGTCACAGGGGGGAATCCGCCCTACCACTACCGCTGGAGCAATGGCGATACCACCAACAGCATCAGCAACCTCACTGCTGGAAAGTACCTTATCACTGTTACTGACCATAACGGTTGCAGCACACAAACGCAGGTCATCCTCAAATTCCCCGACGCCATCGAGGTGCAACCCATTGTCCAGCACAACCGTTGCTATGGTGTCGCCGACGGGAGTATCTCCCTAAAAATCTCTGGGGGCAAAGGCGCCATCACCATACAGTGGTTCGACAGCACTGGAAAACCTATCACTGAGCACCTTAGCGCCGATAAAAAGCAACTAACAGACTTAACCGCAGGTACTTATAAGGTCGTCCTCAGCGATGAGAGCGACTGCCCCACCGTCACCGAACTCATAGAGGTAAAGCCCGCCGCCGAAATCCCGTTTAGCTTCCCCGATGAGATAACCCTTTGCCAAGGCGACTACTACCTATACACTGTCAGCGACACCGATTTTACCCAATGTTCTTGGGTTGATAGCACAGGCAAGGAAGTCGCCACAGACAACACTTTTAGTGCTACCCTCGCAGGGGTTTACACCCTAAAAGCCATATACAAAGGAAGTTGTCAGATCACCAAGCAATTCACCGTAAAACAGAAAAACGAGACTTTCGAGATGGATTTCCTCGCTGCCACCACCTCTTATTACGATTACACACTCAAACTCATCGACATCTCAAAACGCATTGACTCCGAGCAATGGCTTCTACCTGAGGGAGTTGAAATGATTTCACAGCAAAATCGTGAAGCTGAGATCCGTTTTCCCAAGGAGGGCGTTTACACCATCGGGCTTCAAGGCACACTCGGCGGTTGCACCAAGCGCGTCTACAAAAAATTCTGGACGGAGAAAGATCGGATCGGTATCGGAAACAGCGACGATTTTCACAAGCGCATCAGTGTGCTGGTAGTGCCCAACCCAGCAGGCAGAGGCACTGCCCCCTACATCAAAGTCGAGATGACCGAGAAAAGTCCTATCAACGTTCGTATATTCAACATCTTAGGACAAGAGCTCTTCAACAAAGATTTCCCCGCCGAAGAGCACTTCAAGATCCTCACCAACTCCCTCACCCTCTCCGCTGGCGACTACATCGTAATCGTCCAAGCCGATAAAGACATCATCGCCGCCAAAATGGTCATAAATTAAACAGAGAAAAAAATCTCTAAAAGTTTTGTATACTCATTTATTTTGGCTATCTTTGCCGCCGTTTTAAAATCTTATACTCATACAAATGGAAATAGAAAACAAAGAACTTTACCGCTTTGTAGCAGCACCTGAATGGGCACAGTCCCTTACAGATGAGGAAATGATTAAACTGCTAGTAAATAGTGATTTTGCCCGCGAGGTAACCGAAGAGGGGCGTGATTACTGCTACTTCCTACATAAATATATAAAAGTGGATAACGATCGCACTTCTGAGTATGCCTTTATGGCGTATACACTTACGCAACCTGAGAACTTAGAGCGTGCTTCTATGTACGATATGGTGCTTGAGGAGAATGAGTTCTATGAAGTAAATCGCATTGCAGTGTATCGCAATGGGCAACTCATTGATAAAACGAGTGACACCACTGTAAAAGTACTTGACAATGAGAGTGAGAGCAACCGTGGGGTGATCAGTAGTTCAAAGAAACTCAATCTCTCTATAAAAGACTTGCATTTGGGTGATATTCTCATCTTGGAGGATATCAAGGTAAAGGTATTTACGGAGAAGGAATTTTTGCGCCGAGATTTTGTAAAGCATATACTCATCAGTCCAGATGTATATTGGGCTTACGGCAAGTATCATTATAAGTTTATCAACGATAGAGACAAGCCCGTAGCCTATAAGAAGTTTTTCTATCGTGATGCGCAAGGTAAATTGTTACCAGAGGTAAAAGGTCATTTGGATAAAGGTCAGAGCTTTGAAATCTTAGAGTATGACTTTATCAATCCTGTTGACCCCAATCGTGAGATATTCCCATTTATTGACTTTGCAACTGAGGCTAATTGGTATGACTTATCGAACTATATCTACCCACTTTACAAGGAGGCTTTTGAGGCTAAATTAGAAGATTTTGCACCTGATTTTACACAGAAATTAGATGCTATGAACAGTCTTGACGAAAAGATAGAGTACGTAATTGAATATGTACAGAATAATATATACTATCTATACAACGCCGATGAGATGAACGGTCATAAACCACAAGAGCCACACCTCACTTACCAGAATAAGCAAGGAGATTGTAAAGCAAAAAGTGTACTAATGAAAGTAATGCTGGCGTATCTCGGGGTAGAGGCTGATGTCGTATTGGTGAATTACAACTCGGATTTCTATCTGAAGTATTACCTACCTTCTCTATTATCATTTAATCACGTAATTGTAAAGATCAAATATAATGGAGAAGAATACTTTGTAGATGCTACAGATCGTAACCGATTTGGCAGGCTTGAAAAACGTGCTGTCTTGTCATTCTGCCACTATATGGAGATTGCACCCGATAATATACTCAAGATAAGGAAACCAACCCATTTCCCAGATTACTGCATTGATGAAAAGGTGCGTGTAGAGGTAAAAGAAAACAAGGGAACGATTGTATTAGAGACTACTTACCGCTTTAATAGGGCTGATGGTATTCGTTCTTACTTTAAATCAACTAGCAAAAAGGAGATACTCGACAGCTGGAGTAATGCTTTGTATTACAACCTGAACTATTGCAATGATAGAAAAGGAAAGGATTTACGTGATATCTTTAAAGACGCTAAGATTGAGATTACTAAAGATGACAAGGTAGAGAATGAAGTAGTAACACGCTATGAAGCACGCCTTGATGAACCCTATTTTACAGATCAGCAAGGAAAGCGATTCCTTATGTACTTCGATGGTAGTGTAGTAAAGAATAATGTTAGAGAGTTTCAGCATAGTGACTCGAGTTTTTGGCATAGTTTTGACAGTGAACGCTATGATATTGAACTTCTCACTGATGAGAATATTGATACCAAAGAGAAATACACCGTACAAGAGTGTGATATTAACAATCTCTACTTTAAGCATAAGACAGAGAAGTTCATCACCAAGCACTCAGGTAAAGTAGTGGTGGAATACGACCCTCTGACCAATATTGAGGTGCCCTTAGATCAATTCGAGGCTTTGCGCGAAGATTATCACATTGTTGCCGACAGCAACTACGGCATCGGCATCGATATCGTCGAAAAAGGAATCGGAGGATGGTTAAAACGCATTTTTAAATAACATATTAAAGGTAAAAGAGCGTGAAAAATCAAATCCCAACCATAGAACAAGCCTCCGAGAAGGAAATCATCGCCTTCCAAGAGCAAAAACTACGCGAAATGATCGCTTATATCGCTGAAAAATCCGTCTTCTATCAGCGATTATTCAAAGAAAACAATATTAATCCGAAGGACATACAGTCAATCGCCGATTTAAAGCGCATCCCCACTACCAATAAGGACGATTTGCAGCAATTCGGCGATGATTTTCTCTGTGTTGATAAGCAGATGATCGTTGATTATGCATCCACATCGGGCACTATGGGCACGCCCGTAACTTTTGGGCTTACCGATAGGGATCTCGACAGATTAGCCTACAACGAATCCATATCACTTGCCTGTGCTGGCATCCAAAAAGGGGATATTATACAATTAATGACCACTATCGACAGGCGTTTTATGGCTGGTTTGGCATATTTTCTCGGTATTCGCAAGTTAGGAGCCAGCATTGTGCGTGTAGGAGCGGGCATTCCCGAGCTGCAATGGGATTCTATTCATATTTATAAGCCAAAATACCTCATAGCGGTGCCTTCTTTCCTGCTAAAAATGATAGAATATGCCGAAAACCACGCTATTGATTACAGAAACTCATCCGTAAAGGGCGTTATTTGTATCGGTGAGGCTTTACGCGATGAACACTTTGAGAACACCCTTCTCACTGATAAAATATTGCAAAAATGGGAAGGATTAGAGCTATTTTCTACCTATGCTTCCACCGAAATGAGCACCACCTTCACTGAATGTAGCGAAAAACGCGGCGGTCATCACCATCCTGAGCTTATCATCACTGAAATTCTCGATGATCAAGGACAAAACGCCCCTGAAGGAACCGCAGGAGAGCTTACTATCACCACTTTGGGCGTTGAGGCGATGCCTCTTTTGAGATTCAGAACGGGAGACATCGTTTTTATGGAAAAAAAGCCTTGCTCGTGTGGGAGAAACACAATGCGCATAAGCCCTGTGATTGGACGCAAGCAGCAGATGATTAAATACAAAGGAACCACGCTTTATCCGCCCGTGCTGATGGATTTGCTTGCTACTTTTGACGAGATTGACAATTACATCATCGAGATTAACACCAACGACATCCTCACCGACGAGATATTGATACGTGTGGGGACAAAAAAACCTACCCAAGAGCTCAAAGAAGCCATTTGCAATCATTTTAGAGCTAAAATACGTGTGGTTCCTCGAATAGAATTTTGTAATATCGAAGATTTGGACAAAGAAATCTATCCTAAAGGCAGTAGAAAGCCTGTTCGATTTATAGATAAACGAAAAATTTCGTATTAAAGTTTTTTTATTTAAAAGTTTCAGAATTTTTAGTCTTTGTACTTGTTTAAGAAAGTATAAAGTAACAGATCTTTTTTACAAGATAACGAGTAAAAAAGATCTGTTGTTGTATTGATTACAAACGATGTCCTTGCTAATTTATTACTTAGCTTCTATTTTTAGTTCCTTAGCCTTGTCAAACATAAAGCTTTTGGCTTCTTCGTATTCGTTAGGTATTTTTCCTTCGAGGATAGCCTCTTTTATAGCTTCTTTAAGTACACCCACTTCTCGGGAAGGCGGCAAATTAAAGGTCTGCATTATTTCTTCACCAGAGATAGGCGGTTGAAAATTGCGGATATGGTCTTTTTCTTCAACCTCTACCACCTTTTGACGTACGATTTGGAAGTTATCGTGGTACTTTTTGAATTTTTTAGGGTTCTTCGTGGTAATATCTGCTTCGCAAAGGGTCATTAAATCGTCAAATTCGTCTCCTGCATCGAAGACGAGCCGCCTAACTGCGGAGTCGGTTACCACATCATCAGCGATAATGATAGGCCGAGAGCTCATTTTCACGATTTTTTGTACGTATTTCATCTTTTCATTGAGCGGAAGGCGCAATCTTTTGAAGAGATGGTACACCATTTTGCTGCCGACGAACTCGTGTCCGTGGAACGTCCAGCCTATTTTTTTGTTGAAGCGTTTGGTAGGTGCCTTGCCGATGTCGTGGAGTAGGGCAGCCCATCGCAGCCATAGGTTGTCGGTGTGTTCAGCGATGTTGTCCACTACCTCGAGGGTGTGCCAGAAGTTATCTTTGTGGCGTTGCCCTTCTTGTTCTTCGACGCCCTGCAAAGCGATGAGCTCAGGGAGGATATAATGGAGGAGCCCCGTTTCAAAAAGGAGCTTTAGCCCTATGGAAGGTTTCTCAGCGGCGAGTATTTTGTTGAGTTCGTCAACAATTCGCTCGTTGGAGATGATTTTTAGGCGGTTTTTGTTCTTTGTGATGGCGTCGAGCGAGTTTTTTTCAATCTCGAAGCCGAGTTGAGTGGCGAAACGGATGGCGCGCATCATCCTGAGGGGGTCATCAGAGTAGGTAACGTCAGGATTTAAGGGGGTACGGATAATTTTTTGGTCTAAATCGTGCAATCCGTTGAAGGGATCGATGAGTTCGCCGAAGTTATCCTTGCCGAGGGAGAGCGCCATCGCATTGATAGTGAAGTCGCGGCGGTTTTGATCGTCTTGCAGCGAGCCGCTTTCCACGTAAGGCTTGCGCGAATTAGCCTCGTAGCTCTCGCGGCGTGCCCCGACAAACTCAATATCGAGGTTGTCGGACTTGATCATCGCGGTTCCGAAGTTTTTAAAGATAGATACCTTGGGATTATTAGGGAGCTGCTCAGCCACTTTCTCAGCCAGCGAGATGCCGCTGCCGATGGAGACGATGTCGATGTCCTTGGGGAGCTTTTTTCCTAAGAGATAGTCGCGTACAAAGCCACCAATGACGTAAGTTTCCACGCCTGCTTCTGTGGAAATGTCGCTAATGAGGTTAAAAATAGGGTTAGTGAGTGCTTCTGTATATTTTGTCATTTTTTACTGTTAAGTGCTTGGTAATTAAGTGTGAGCACCGAAGTTAAAAGGCTAAAAATTGTAGATAGTTTCTCGGATTGCCACCAGGCGAGTGAGCAGCCCCTCTAAGAGATCGAGGTGGAGCATATTCGCACCGTCGCTTTTAGCGTTTTTAGGGTCGAAATGCGTCTCAATAAAGAGCCCGTCGGCGTTATTAACGATGGCAGCGCGCGCAATGGTTTCGATCATCTCTGGTCGACCTCCGGTAACGCCGCTTTGTTGGTTGGGCTGCTGCAAAGAATGCGTAACGTCCATCACCACAGGGGCGTAAGCGCGCATCGTAGGGATGCCACGGAAGTCGACAATGAGGTCTTGGTAGCCAAACATAGTGCCGCGGTCGGTAATCAGCACGTGCTCGTTGCCAGAATCGAGCACCTTCTGCACGGCGTGCTGCATACTCTCAGGGCTCATAAACTGACCCTTCTTCAAATTGACGGTCTTGCCTGTTTTTGCAGCGGCAACCACTAAATCGGTCTGACGCACGAGGAAAGCAGGGATCTGCAGCACATCAACATAAGCGGCAGCCATTGTTGCATCGGCGATTTCGTGGATATCAGTAACGGTAGGCACCCCAAAAGTACGGCCTACCTTCTCAAGAATCTTCAAAGCCTTCTCATCACCGATGCCTGTGAAGGAATCAATGCGGCTGCGGTTGGCTTTCTTGAAGCTGCCCTTAAAAGTGTAGGGGATGTTTAGCTTATTGGTAATCTGCACGATACGCTCAGCTATGCGCATCGCCATTTCCTCGCCTTCAATGGCGCACGGACCTGCTAAGAGGAAAAAATTTTCTTCTTTATTCAACATAAATCTATCTAAAATAAAGCTTTAATATTCGTAGCAAAGAGTTTTACGGCGATCGCCAGCAAAATCACTCCGAAGAACTTGTGAATCACGCTGATGCCTTGCTTTCCGAGCAGGCGTTCGATCTTATTTGAGAGCTTGAGCACCACATACACAATGACGATGTTAATCAAAATGGCGACGATGATGTTTTCTGTTTCGTACTCGGCGCGCAATGATAGCACGGTGGTCAAGGCACCTGCGCCAGCCACTATGGGAAAGGCGAGCGGCACGATCGAAGCGGTCTCAGGCTCGCTATCTTTGTAGAGGGTGATGCCAAGAATCATCTCTAAGGCTAAGAAAAACAGGATGAATGACCCCGCCACGGCAAACGACTCCACCGTTACTCCGAAGAGGTTCAAAATTTGCTTTCCTAAGAACAAAAATAGGATCAACAGCACCCCTGCTACAATGGCGGTCTTCTCTGACTCAATCTTGCCCGCTTTCTGCCGCAGGCTGATGATCAATGGTATGCTACCAATAATATCAATCACTGCGAATAGCACCATTGTGGCAGAGATGATCTCCTTTCCACTAAAATTCAAATTATAATTCATCTCAGTTGAAAATTTCGGCAAAAGTAATAAAAAAATAGCACATAGAAAAATGATAACAAAAAGTTTTTAATTTATTGCCGATTGGTAGTGTTCAAAGAATATAGGCTTGGCGAGGTGTGTTTTTGCTTGATGATGTGTTTAGATTTGAAATACACTGCTTTCCTCGAACCCACAACGGAGCTGTAACGGATGCCTAACCTCACAAAAAAATTTCTCTGTGTATTATACTTTATTTCTCTAAATAATTTGTACTTTTGCAACCTTAAAAAAACAGGAATCTTGTGAAAGAATTATTACAACAATTTGCAACCCGCAATAGCTATAAATCACTGATAAATAACATAGAAGAAGGAAAAAACACCGCTGTGAAGGGCGTCGCAGGAGCTGCTTTCTCCTTTCTTATCGCAAATATCTTTCAACGCAAGGCGCGCCCTACCTTTGTGATGCTCAACGACAAAGAAGAAAGTGCCTATATCCTCAACGACCTCGAACGATTGCTCGGTGAGCAGTGCGTGCTCTTCTACCCAGATAGCTATCGCCGCCCTTACCAAATCGAGCAGACCGATAACGCCAACGTATTGCTGCGCGCTGAGGTGCTCAACCGTTTCTCCCAAAATAAAAACACCATCGTGGTAACCTACCCCGAAGCACTCTTCGAGAAGGTAATCACACAAGGGCAATTAGAAAAAAATACCCTCTCAATAGCAAAAGGCGAGCAAATTTCACTCGATTTCCTCAATGAAATCCTATTTTCATACCAATTTATTAGAACAGACTTCGTTACCGAGCCTGGTGAGTTCTCCATCCGTGGAGGTATCGTCGATGTTTTCTCATTTTCGAACAACGAACCCTATCGCATTGAGTTTTTTGGCAATGAAATTGAGAGTATCCGCACTTTTGATGTCGAAACACAACTATCCACAGCGCAACTTAGCCAAATAAGCATCATACCTAACGTAGAAAACAAGCATTCTAACGAAATAAGACAAACATTTCTCGATTATTTGCCCGATGACACCCTTATATTCGCAAAAGATATGGATACTTTTGGCGAAAAAATCGATAAACTATTCAAAAAAGCCTCAGAAACCTACCAAACGCTGCCAAATGAAGTAAAACACATCACCCCAGAAGCCCTTTTCTGCCAAAAAGAAGAACTCCTATCGAGAATTGATACCCTACAACACATTTTTACAGGATTTTCAACAAGCTCGCTACCCCAAATAGACTTTCACACCGTACCACAACCCTCATTCGGAAAGCAATTTGGCCTGTTGGTGAACTATTTCAACGAAAAGCACGATCAAGGCTACGTAAATTACCTATTATGCGCCTCCGAACAACAAGAAAAGCGTTTTCGCGACATATTTGAGGAACTTCAACAGAGCGTTCACTATAAAACTTTCGTACTTTCCCTCCACGCAGGCTTTATCGACCTGGAAAATCACTGTAATATCTTCACCGACCACCAATTTTTTGAGCGATACCACAAATTTTCCCTCAAAAATGGGTACGCCAAGAAGCAAGCCATCACCATTAAGGAACTTTTGCAACTGCAAGTAGGTGATTACGTAACACATATCGATCACGGCATAGGCAAATTCGCTGGTTTGCAGAAAATAGACGTCGGTGGGAAGATGCAAGAGGCTATCAAACTCATCTATGGCGACCGTGATGTGCTCTTTGTCAGCATTCACGCCCTACATAAGATCACTAAATACAACGGAAAGGACGGTGCACCTCCAAAAATCTACAAATTAGGCTCCAACGCCTGGAAAGCACTCAAACAAAAGACCAAAGCACGCGTCAAAGAGATCGCTTTTAACCTCATTCAGCTATATGCAAAGCGAAAAGAGGCTAAAGGTTTCGCTTTTTCGCAAGATTCATACCTTCAGAACGAGCTTGAAGCCTCTTTTCTCTATGAAGACACCCCCGATCAGAGTAAAACCACCGAAGAAGTGAAGAATGATATGCAAAGCGACCGTCCTATGGATCGATTAATCTGTGGTGATGTCGGATTTGGGAAGACCGAAGTAGCTATCAGGGCAGCTTTTAAGGCAGTTGACAACGGAAAACAAGTCGCCGTGCTTGTTCCTACCACCGTTCTCGCCTTTCAGCACTACAAAACCTTCACTTCACGACTGAAAGACCTCCCCGTACGCGTGGAATACCTCAATCGCTTCCGAACTCTTAAAAAAAAGAGCCAAATACTCAAAGATTTAGCCTCTGGGCAGATCGATATCCTCATTGGCACCCATCAAATCGTCGGCGAGAAGGTCATTTATAAAGATTTAGGCCTACTTATCGTCGATGAAGAGCAAAAATTTGGCGTAAATACCAAGGATAAGCTCAAAACCTTAAAAGAAAACTTAGATGTGCTGACCCTTACCGCCACACCCATCCCTCGAACGCTGCAATTCAGCCTAATGGCAGCCCGAGACCTCTCAGTGATCAATACGCCACCCCCAAACCGCTACCCAATCGATAGTCAGCTCATAAATTTCGATGAAGAAACCATCAGAGACGCCATTGTTTATGAAATTCAGCGTGGTGGACAGGTGTTTTTTATGCATAATCGTGTTGAAAACATCCAAGAACTCGCGGGGATCCTTTCTCGGCTTGTTCCAGAGGCAAAAATAGCCGTCGGACACGGACAAATGGACGGTAAAAAGCTCGAAGAAACAATGCTTAGGTTTATGGATGGCACTTACGACGTGCTTGTGGCGACTACCATCATTGAAAGTGGCTTAGATGTGCCCAATGCCAACACCATCTTCATAAATAATGCGCATAACTTCGGCCTTTCCGATCTACATCAGATGCGTGGGCGTGTGGGGCGAAGCAATAAGAAGGCTTTTTGCTATTTTATAACCCCTCCGCTCTCATCGATGAGTGAAGATGCCCGTCGGCGTATGGAAGCCATCTCTCAGTACACTGATCTTGGCAGCGGACTGAATATTGCCCTCAAAGATCTCGAAATCCGCGGTGCTGGCGACCTTCTTGGAGGGGAACAAAGCGGATTTATCAACGAAATAGGCTTCGACACCTATCAAAAGATATTGCAGGAGGCAATTACCGAGCTTAAAGAGCAAGATTTTGCCGATATTTACGGCGTTGAAGAGGAAAACTACCGAACCGACACCCAGATAGACACCGATTTTGAGCTACTTTTCCCCGATACGTATATCAATCGCGTTGCCGAACGCCTTAATTTGTATAACGAACTGAGCAACCTCACCGATGAGGTGCAATTGCAGCAATATGAGCATAACCTTATCGATCGTTTTGGTAAATTACCCCCACAAGCAGTCGATCTCCTTACGAGTGTACGCCTAAAATGGCTTGCTTCATCCTTAGGAATGGAAAAATTAGTGATGAAATTGGGTAAAATGACCGCTTATTTCATTTTCAACCCCGAAAGTAAGTTCTATCAAGGCTCCGTTTTCCAAAATATACTGCAATATGCGCAACATCACCCCTCCGTTTGCCATATACAAGAGAAAGAAACCCGAGGAGGACTGCGTCTTCTTATGATTTTCGACCATATAAAGAGCGTTCAACAAGCATTATCGGTAATGCAAGCCATCAAAAAGTAAAAATAAAAATTGATTTTGTGTAATTAGCGTTTTAAAAGCGATGTTTATTAAATAAGCATCGTTTTTTTTATAAAATAAAATAATTTTACTACATTTTCTTACATAAATTAATCAACGTCCTATCAAAATTACCCAACAACCTATCGTAATTACCCAACAACCTATCCAATTTACCCAACGTCCTATCAAAACTAACCAACAACCTATAAAAATTAATCAACGTCCTATCAAAGTTATCAAATTACCTATAAAAATTACCCATTATCCTATAAAAATTATTCAACGTTCTATAAAAATTACCAAACGTTCTATCGTTTTGATAGGAGTTCCTATAAAAAAGATAGGAGCAGCAATAAAAATGATTGCTGCTCCTCATTCATTAATAATATAAATACCAAAAATGATAGCTATTCGGGTTTTAATTGGAGGTCGTTGATTTTATTATCTCCGTCTTTGGACGTTTCTTTAGCGGATTTCCCTTTGGGGAATCGCTTGCTGAGGTTGTCGAAGATGGTTTTGGCTTCCGTATCTCCCGCTTTGGCTGCTAATTTGATGCTGCCGTAGTAAAGAAGTGCCAATTTGTAGGCTTCGTGCCCTGCGATCATCAAAGTATCTTTGAGGATGCCTGCCAATTGCTCGCAAGTGAAGCTCAAAGGTGTAAGCGACTGGTGCGCACGGAAGTCATGCTGCAAATCTTCCTTCTTCATCACTGCTGGAATGAACTTAGGGTTCAAATTGGTGTACTCAACCACCTTACTTACGAAGGCGAGCGTCTTATCACTCATCTTCGCCAAGGATCTTTTTTCCTCAGTGGACAAATTTTCAGTGTAAGGAGCTAATAATTCCTTGATTTCCTTAAACTTTTCTGATACTTGTGTGATTACCTCTTGAGGTATCTCTGTGTTTAATCGATTTACTGCCATTTTTATAAAATTCTTTATGTATTAAACTTAAATATTGTTATAATTATATAGGTGAAGCACGCTATAAAAGAGGTGCCTCATTAATTACACTACAAAGGTAAGTAAAAAATAGATACGAACCTAATTTTTTTATGAAAAAAGTCGATAAAAAATTGTCCTTTGGCTATTCAGGATAGATCTGTTTGAGTGCTTTTACATACACGTTTACCCTTTTATCCTTAAAGCCTTCGCTCTCATAGAGGTTGATAGCAGCTTGATTGTCAGGCGAGGAGAACAAAAGTATCTCACCCAGCCCCAATTGCTTTCCTTTGGCAATCAATTGCTCGACGAGCTGCCTTCCGATCTGCTTGCCGCGCACGGAAGCATCGACCACTACATCTTCAATCCAGCCTTTGTATCCCGAAGTAACCTTGTAGACCGCCATTGATGCCATCGCGAGCAATCTTTTATCCTCGATGTAGCCCACGATGTAGGGCGCCTTGCTCTCATCCTCGAAAAGCTCGTTGAGCGGTTGCTGAAACCTGCGGCTCAACTGGGCGAATAAGCGATGGGCATCGTCAACCATCTGTGGAGTTAGCATATCCTTAGTTATAAATGTAATCATCTCAATAATTTTTTAGTGAATCCAACGTGCCATAGCCTCTTGCAGCTCTCTGGCTTTAATAGCCGCCACTGCGGCAAAGTCCTCCCCGTGCGAAGCATAGATAATCCCCCGCGAGGAGTTGATAAGCAGCCCAAAATGTTTGTTAAGGGCATTTTCGCACACCTCATCCACGCTTCCCCCTTGGGCACCGACCCCAGGAACGAGCAAAAAGTGCTCTGGAATGAGCGCGCGCACCTCTTTTAAGTGCTCAGCCTTGGTCGCACCAACCACATACATCAAATTTTGACTGTTTTTCCACGTGAGTGAGGTGCGAATCACCTTTTTATAGAGCGCATCTTTATCCGTTTTTTGCAGCTGGAAGTCCGCCGCGCCCTCATTGGAGGTCAAAGCCAGCAGAATGGTGTTTTTACCTTCGTATTCGAGGAAAGGTTCGACGGAATCGCGCCCCATATAGGGGGCAACGGTAACGCTATCGAACTTAAGGTCAGTGAAAAACGCCTTGGCGTACATCGCCGCAGTGTTGCCGATGTCGCCTCGCTTGGCGTCGGCAATAGTAAAGAGCTGCGGGTAGAAAACATTGAGGTAATCGACAGTGTGTTTGAGTGCCTGCCATCCTTCGAGCCCCTGCGCCTCGTAAAAAGCTACGTTAGGCTTGTAAGCCACGGCATAAGGCGCCGTCGCATCGATAATCGCCTTGTTAAAAGCGAAGATAGGGTCGGGCTCAGTGAGCAAAAACGGTGGTATTTTGGACATATCGGTGTCCAAACCCACGCAAAGCAACGATTTTTTAGCACGTATCTGTGCAATTAATTCTTCCATAATGTAAATTTTTAACTATCCACAGAAGGATTACCCCTACACCGAGATAAAGACGAGGTTTTGCCCTCGGATAGGTCGGATAACGACTGAAAAACAGCCGACTACCTTATGCGGATCTGTTATTGATAATGTTTAACACCGCAAAGGTAAATATTTTTTTGCGTCCGACCAAATAAAAAGGAAGAAAAATGATATTAAATGAAGAAAAACGTCTCCGAAAGGTTGCTATTTTATTTTTTCTAAGTACTCTGAAGGGCTTTCTGAATAGAAGTCCTTGAAGCATTTTGCGAAATAGGACGGCGAAGAGAAACCCACCTCATAAGCGACTTCAGAAATGCTCTTGCTTTTAGTGTTCAGCAGTTGACGAGCGTACTTCACCCTGATGATTCGGATAAGCTCGTTGGGCGTGTACTCGGTAAGGGTTTTAATCTTGCGGTAGAGCGCCGAACGCGATAAGCCCATCTCGTCCGAGAGCTCATCTACGCTCAATTCTGGGTTGGAGAGGTACTTCTCAACGCAGGCGGTGAACGCGGTTATGAAGTCCTGCTCCATTTTTCCAAGAGTATCGCCCTTAGTTTCATTGACCAAGAAGTTGCTAAAGGTCTCGCGGATCTGTTTTCGGGTCTCGATGAGCTTCCGAACGCGGGTTTTCAGCAGAGAAGCGTTGAAAGGCTTTGCAATATAAGCATCTGCGCCGCTTTCAAAGCCCAATTGCTTCTGCGTATCCAAAGCGTACGCCGTAAGCAATACCACAGGGATGTGATTGGTAGAGAAATTGCTCTTTACCAGCTTGCAAAGGTCGAAACCATCCTGCAAAGGCATCAAAACATCGCTGATGATGATGTCAGGAAGGAACTTTTTAGCATATTCAAAGCCTTCTTCGCCATTTTCAGCCTCTACAACTGTGTATTCTTCAGAAAGTAGGTACTTAATAAACTTCCTCATATCAGAATTATCCTCAACGATGAGTACTGTAGGCTTCTCACTGTCGTTTTTAGGGGTATTGAGTGTCGTAAACGCTAACTTTTCGCTTTTTACAGCTCCTTCGGGCAATAAATCTAAGTGAGCATCGATATAACTCGACTCGTAGGCATCATTTTGAGCAATCTCCTTCTGCAAAAAAGGCAAACACACTGTGAAAGTCGTTCCTTGCTGCTCAGAACTTTCCACCGACACCTTTCCATTATGCGAAAGCACCAATGCTTGCACTAACGCCAGCCCAATTCCAGAGCCTTCACTGTGAGGATTTACCTTGTAAAAGTGTTCAAAAACATCGGCGAGCTTATCTTCAGGAATGTAAGATCCCGTATTGAAGACTTTCAGGACAGCAAAAGCCTCGCCGTCAATAAGTTCTTTATGGATACTGATAGAAATCTTTCCGCCAGAAGGGGTAAACTTAATCGCGTTGGAGAAAAGATTGAAGTAAATCTTCTCAACCTTCTCCTTATCGAAGACCATTTCGAAGGAGGTGTCCTCTTCTGCTGAAAAATCAAACGATATTTGCTTCTGACGCATCGAATTTTCAAAAAAAGTATTCATTTCGATGAGAAACATCTTCAAATTACCCCGAGTGAAGTACATTTTTAGCTTGCCGTTCTCGTAACTTCTAAATTCTATAATCTCAGAGATGAGATGCAAGAGTCGGTGGCTGTTTTTCTTGATGAGAAACAGGAGATTGCGTTCCTCTTCACTAAAAGAACGCCTGCCAATGAGCGAATCCACAGGACCTAATATCAAAGAGAGTGGCGTTTTGAACTCGTGCGATATGTTCGTGAAGAACAATAGCTTTGCTTGGGTAGCTTCTTCTAATTGTTTGGATATTTTTTCTAAGTTTTCCTTCTGTTCTTGAAGTGTTTCAGCTTGTTTTTGTATTTCGAGGTTCTGTTTTGCAAGTTTTTCGTTCGTTTTGCTCTTTAAATAATAGGCTCGTATGGATAAAAGGAAGAATAAAGTAGTAAAACCGATCGCAATGAGGGCAATATATACCAGAGAACGCTGGTTTGTATAGCGAACGAGACTCTCAGAGAGCTGTCCGTTGATAGCATCGATGCGTTGCTGCTTCTGTGCGATCTGTTCGGTTTGCAATTGCTGAATGCGCACATTGCTTTTATCTATCACGGCTGTATTTAGGATATTCTCACGCTCAAAAGGCTCTTTTTTGAGTATTTTTAATGCCAATTCAATCACTTTATCGCCGCCTGTTGGGTAAATAAAGGAAGCATCTTCTACATCGTGCTGAATATTCTTCAAACCGACCTCCTGCAAGGCATCAATTCCTATGATGAAGGGCATTTTTCCACTCAAATGCATCAAAGATTCGTGCACTCCTTCCGCCATTGGATCGTTCATTGCAAAAACAAGATCTACTTTTGGAAAATTTTCCTTTAAAGCAACTTCCATCGCCTCTGTGGCTGCTGCTTTTTGATAGTTCCCAAATAATTCTGCGACGATCTTAATATCAGGATAAGCACTCAGTGCATCGATAAAGCCCTTATGACGCTCTGTATCGGAGGTAGCACCGCGAGTTCCGCGCATTTCGAGTATATTTCCCTTGCCTTTGAGCGTTCCTGCGGCGTATAAGCCTGCTTCTTTGCCTATTTGATAGTTATTTGCACCAACATACGCCGTAAAATCGTCAGAATCGATCTTTCTATCGACTAAAATAACAGGAATACCGCTGTTGTAAGCCTTTTTTAACACGGGTGTACACGCTTTTGACTCGTTGGGTGATACAATAAGCAAATCTACACCTCTATTAATAAGTTCATCGATGTCGGCGATCTGTTTTTCAGTATTATCACGTACGCTACGAATGATAAGCTCTATTGGCTCTTGCGAAAGGCTCGCCTCACGCTTGAGTTCGTCATTCATCGTCTGACGCCAGAGATCTTCGCTGCATTGTGAGACTCCTATCACATATTTTGACTTCTTTTCCTCCTTACAAGCTCCTATCAGAAGTGCAAAAAGCACCATTATGGCATAAAATACTATTTTTTTCATCATAAATATCTCCTTATTGCATTAGGATTGTATTATTTCGCAAAAAACACCCTCCTTTATCCATAAGAAGGGTGTTTTTTATTAATTATTAATACTACCACACCATATTTTTTGCTTTTTACTCTCTAAAAAGCTCCAAATGTGCATCGGCTAAGCGTGGCATTGCACCGTGTTGCTGACAAACATAGGCAGAAACCTCTACCGCCAATTGATGCGACTCTTCCAAAGTGCGTCCCATCAAATAAGAGGCTACAAAAGCTGCCGTAAACGAGTCGCCTGCGCCAACTGTATCCGCAATTGTGATTTTGGGCGTTGGAAGAAAAGATTCTTTTTCGGTATTTATTACCCAACTGCCCGCTGTACCCTTCGTTAGTATCATAAACTTCAATCCGAAGGTTGTCAGCAGTCTTTCACACACCTCCACTTCGGTGCCCTGCCAGCCAAACATATCGGATATCTTAACGATTTCTTCGTCGTTAATTTTCAGTGCATTGGCTTTCTGTAAGGATTCTTCGATGATTTCCTTAGTGAAATAATTCAACCGAAGATTGATGTCGAACACCTTTAGACTGTCCTCAGGCATCAACGACAAAAAGCTGTAAATAGTGTTGCGCGAGACTTCACTGCGTTGTGCAAGTGTGCCAAAACACACCGTTTGCGTATTTTTAGCAAGATTTTCAATGCGTGAAGTGAGTGGAATGTTATCCCAAGCCACATTTTCGCAAATTTCATACGTGGGAACGCCTCTTTTATCGAGTTGTACCTTCACCGTGCCCGTTGGGAAGTCCGTTTTTTCGATAATATAGTTAAGTTCCTTCTCTTCGAGGTTTTTTAAGATCTCTTTTCCGAGTAAATCACCTCCAATAGCACTCACCGCGTATCCATTAAAGCCAAATTGTGAGATATGATACGCAAAATTAGCGGGTGCTCCTCCTAATATCTTTCTTTCTGGGAAAACATCAAACAATATTTCACCCAAACCTACTACTGTGTTCTTCATTACTTTTAAATTTTAATTATTACTTCTTTTATTTATGTCAATTTACACCTATAATATATACCAAATATTTTAATGTTTGATAAAAATATAAGTGTATTTATATACTTAAACTATTAATAATTACTCAAATTCGGGTGATTTTTACCTTTATACAATGTGAAAAATATAAATTACGATAAACTTTTGTCTTTTTACATATTGAAAAAGACAAAAAATCCGATTTTTTGTTTACTTCAATATTGAAAATCAAAAATCACGCCGAACTTTGGCTTATTATAATATATAAATTAAAAAATGTTCCGAACTCTGAGCTACTTTAATATGTAAATAGAAAATTGTTCCGATTTTTGACTTCAACTAATATGCATTAAAATTTCGTTTCAAACAGAAAATTTTATTCACTTATTTTTCTTAATTTATTCACTTATAAAAGTTCATTTCACATTCATTTTTATTTTTATTTCATCGACAAAATTTTGTTTCACTTTTCACTCTTTTAAATTGCAAAATAAATTTATTTTTACAAATATTGTTTTATGTCGTCCCAAAGTGAAATTGCTTAAAAATATATTATTTTTCGCTGTCCCAAACTGGGACGCGCAAAAAATATATTTATTTTTAAAAAACTTTGGTAGTTTTTGCAAAAATACTATTTGTAAAAGCCAACATCTCGTGGTTTTTGACAAAAATAAACATTTTTAACTTCATTTTTTATATAAAAATAGGGTAAACGTATTCATTTACCCTATTTTTCACTTTATGATTTAATTATTGGACGTATGCACCTCTTTTCCTTTGAGGCGTAGACCGATAAATAGCAAATAAGCCAATCCAAAGCAAAGAACGATTAAAGCACCTGCTTGCGACTGCAATGCGTCGGAGGCTAATCCCATAAAGAATGGGAATATGGTGCCGCCAAATAATCCCATAATCATCAAGCCTGATACTTCATTTTTCTTCGTTGGCTGATGCAATAAGGCTTGCGAGAAGATGATCGAGAAAACATTCGAGTTTCCGAAGCCTATCAAAGCAAGCGAGGTGTAAATTACGGCTTTGGTTTCGCCAAAGAAGAAGCCAACCATCGCGAGTATCATCAAAAATACACTCACGAGGAAGAATTTTTTGGCAGAAAAGCGCGCTAATATCACCGATCCGCTGAGGCATCCGATAGTTCTGAATAGGAAATAGACGCTAGTGGCAAAACTTGCCTCGCCTACGCTGATGCCTAAGTGTGCTTGCATTAGTTTCGGTGCGGTTACGTTGATACCGACGTCCAAGCCCACGTGGCACATTATTCCTACAAAACACAATAGCACAAAGGGATCTTTCAGCAGCGAAAAACATTCTATAAATGAGGCATTGCGACTGTCGGAAGCGTCTTCCTTAATCACTGTGGATCCGAGCCATAACACGGTGAGCACGGATATGAGGGCAAAGAGCGGGAAGAGATATTTCCAATCGCCGAAATTGCCGAGAAAATAACCCATCAATATCGGCGCGATGAAGGAAGCGATTGCTTTTACAAACTGACCAAAGGTGAGCGAGCTTGCCAGCTTATCGCCACTGACGATCGATGAGAGCAACGGGTTTAACGACACCTGCATCAGGGCGTTGCCGATGCCGAGCAGCGAAAAGGCGATGAGCATAGAGGTATACGAATAGGCTATGAATGGAACAACCATCGAAAGGGCAGTAACCACAAGACTTATGAGTACGGTTTTGCGTCTGCCTATTTTGTTCATCAATACGCCCGTAGGCACTGCGAACAACAAAAACCAGAAGAAAACCATCGAGGGGAAGATGTTGGTAGCGGTTTCGCTCAAATCGAAATCGTCCTTAATATAATTGGCTGCTGTCCCTACCAAATCGACGAAGCCCATACAAAAAAAGGAGAGCATCACGGGCAGCAGATACTTTAAAGTACTATTTTTTTCCATTGTTTGTTATTTTAAATTGTAAACAGTGATATTTTGAGCGGTAACTTTGCCTTTATCTGTGGCAAAACGCAATTTATTATAAGGTGATGACGGGAAAACGGTGTTGGTAAGCACTAATTCACCTCCATTTACGAAGAGTTCTGTTGAAGCGACATCGACCAAGAGGCGAATTTTGTACGATTCCTTCTTCGTCAGTGGTGCTTTGATGGCATTTTGAGAGAAATTGTCGTTGAATTTCGCTCCACTATGCGAGCGATCGACACTGAGGGTTTTGTTTACCACATCAAAGGCAAAAGTGAGTTTTTCGCCTTTGTCATTCTCCAGAGTAAAGTTAAAATTCTGAGTTTCGGCGTCTGGTTTTAGGGTAAATTCAAGTTCGTAAGCCCCGTCGTTCTTTGCAAGCAGAGGAGTCACCTCAAGCGATGGATTTGCCTCCTTAGTGCCGATGCTATTCGTATCGCGGCGAAGCGAGGTCAATTCCTTCACGGGATAATTAGCCACCACAAGATGCTCGCCATTGTCTGCCAAAGTAAGCTCGCGCGCTACGGTCATCGCTCCACGGAAGTTTACCGGCGGGATATCGTTGGCATAATCCCAATTGTTCATCCAACCAAGGAAAAGACGCCTGCCGTCGCTCTGCGGCACATTGCTCCAAGTAACTCCCGCGTAATTATCGCGCCCGTAATCGATCCACAAAGGATACGCAAGCGGATCGGGGGTGAATGTACGCCCATCGAAGTCGCCAATGAAATATTGTGTGGCACTTCCGCCGTTAGGACCCCCAGGGTTGATGCTGACGAAGAGCACCCACTTGGTTTTACCCTTATACGTAAGCGGAAAGAGGTCGGGACATTCCCAAACGCCACCGTGGTCGCCGATATTTTCGCCGAACTCACTCAGGCGCGTCCATTCTTTGAGATTTTTCGATCCATAGAAGGTAATTGTCTGCGTAGTGGCGAGTGAAAGCACCCATTGCTTACTCGGAGCGTGCCAAAACACCTTAGGATCGCGAAAATCGATGAACTTAGGGTCGGTCAGCACGGGATTATGCTCGTATTTAGTAAAGGTTTTCCCACCATCGAGGCTATAAGCGATGCTTTGCTGTTGTTTTTCGCCAGCTGAGGTGAAGATTGCCACCATTGCACCTTTGCCAAAGCCAGCGGTGTTGTCGTTATCGATTACTGCTGAGCCAGAGAAGATCGCGCCGAGTTTATCGGGGAAAAGCGCAATAGGTTCGTACTGATAATGCACAAGATCGCGGCTAACGGCGTGCCCCCAATGCATATTACCCCAGCGAGCACCATAAGGATTGTATTGATAGAAGAGATGATAGGTGCCATCGAGATAAACCATACCGTTAGGGTCGTTCATCCAGCCATATTGAGGCGTAAAGTGATAGATAGGGCGAAAAGCCTCGTTATAATTGAAATCATAGGTATCGGATTGCTTGATCTCCTTGAGGAAAAGGTCGTCGCTCTTTACAACAGCGAATTTCAATCCTATTTTTTTGCCTTTATAAGCCTCGATAGGGATAGGCACCCAATAGTTGGTCTTGCTCTGAGCCAAACGGACGTTTATCGGCTCGCCAATGGGCTTTCCATCAGCGATGAGCTGTATTTTTGCCTCAGGAGCGGCGTCCTCAATGGGCAGCAGCAGGAATTTCTTCTCGGCGTTGAACTCTTTGGTGTAATCAGTCATATATAAACTTTTTTGTTTGTTACCCTGCTCGATCTGGTCGATAAGAATATGCCCCCAACCGCCTCGCTGGTTATCAACTATGCGTATTTGGGCTTTCTTTCCGCGGTATTGCTTTACGTCCCAGCTCATCCATTGTAGGGTTTCACTCTCAAAGAGCGAGCGCGAACGATAAATGCTTTTGCCTTCAACAATCAGTTCGGCGTAAAGGTCGTCAGCAGTGCCCCCTCCTACGAGGAAGTTGATATAATCGCGTTCTATGGTGAAGTCTTTCGAAGTAAGTACGCCACGGGAGTCGTCGCCATTGTTAAAACTATTGGCGAGGTACTTGCCCTCGAATCCACTTACGGGTTGTTGCCCTGCATAAGCCCCTGTAGAGGGTTTATCGCCAAAGGCATCGCCTTCTACTTTCCATTGGGCGAAAGTGCCGCTCTCGAAGTCGTCGATAAGCAGGTCGCCCGAGGAATTACAGCCTACTGCAAGGGCAATCGCCCCCACAGCAACAAGGCTTTTGGTGTATGTAAATCGTTTCATATTACTGTTGCCTTTTGATGCTACAAAATTAATACTTTTTTTTGAATTGACAAGTTTTTTTAAGGATTAGTGGTTAGGAGTTAGGGATTAGAGAATAGTACGCTCATCTTAGCCTTATTGCAGCTTTAATTTGGCTTTCTTTATGCTTTGTCTTGGCTTTGTGATGGCTTTATCCTCTTACTATCTTCCTACTAACCTCCTACTATCTTCTTACTATCCTCTTACCTGTGTCCGTTCTGTGTCCGTATGTTGTCCGTACATTCTGCGTTTTTAGAAGCTAAAGGTAGCAGATCCGTTGCCTACAAAGATGCCCCAAGGGTTTTGATTCATCTTGTAGACGCGGAAGGAGAGTGCGGACTTTCCATTGACGTAAGCCGTAGCAATACTGCCTTCAAGAGCAATTTGCAACTGATATTGCTTGTCAGCAGTAGTGGATAAGTCAAGGCTATTGACCACCACAGGAGCATCGCCTGTCTTTACTTTTACAAGTTGGAGTTTTTTCTCAGTAAGGTTTAGCGTAAGGCGGTAAGTCTCTGAAAGATTGCCACAAGCACCGAACATCAGTCCGAACTTAGTGGCGGTATCGGCTTTTATCGTCGTGGTGAGCTTGTGAAAGCCTTTTGAGAGACGAGGGTATACCTTTTCCTTCGTTTGCTCGCTCAGTGTAACGGCGTCCAAGCCTGAGGTGAGCGAGGAAAGGCTCTCGAAGGTCTTAGGTAAGCTCACGCTAAGCGATCCGTCGCTGTTTTGAGTAAGGCTGTGCACCGCAAGCGAGCCACCCCAATGGTAATTGCCTCCATCTTTATAGCCATCGCGGGTAGGCACCCACCCCACAAGGTAACGCGCTGCGCCATTGCTCACCGTCTTTCCTGCGTAGAAAGCCACATCATTGAGATCGGCATTAGCGGGCGTAGTCCAAGCGGTTTCGCCTACTTTGCGGTATTTATACTGCACGCGGCGGGTATTAATATTCGAGTAAATGAGATACTGATAAGCACCCATTGTGAATACATCAGGGCATTCCACCATAAAGGCAGTATCCTCAGTGTAGAAGAAAGGTTCAGCGGTGTCTTTCTCCCACTTTTTCATATCGGTAGAGGTGAACTTGGCTACCACACCTTTCCATACGCCACCGCCTACATCGGCGCGAGTGCTCAAGAGCATCTTGTAGGCGTTGCCTTCTTTGTAAACAATCGGGTCACGGAACTCATTGCGATCGTAGCCATCGGGAGCGCGGAAGGCAAAAGAAGTATCTTTGGTCAAGTGCAAAGGATCTGTTCCCTTAGCGAGGTATATCCACTCTTTGGGGTCTTTCTCGGCGTTGTGAGCTGTATAGAAGGCGTAATAAGTATTGCCGTCTTTAAACAGCGAACCCGTACCGAGTGCTTTCTCCTGAGAATCGGCAGTTCCACAAGCGATTGCCTCTCCTTTATCCTCATAAGTGATAAAGTCGGACGTAGTAGCGAGATGCCAAGGGTGAAAAGTAGCCCCCGCAGGTCGCTGGTCGTAGAGGTAATAGACATAGAAGGTGCCATTGTCATAGAAAGGCATAGGGTCGCCTACCCACGCATCTTTGGGTGAGAAGTAGGTGGCGTACGTCTGCTTGGTGTCGTTCACATCATAGCAGGTTGGCGCATCAGGGCGCGCATTAGGGTCGTTAGACGCGTAATCGTCTTTATTATCGCAAGCCATAAATGCCGTAAGGCTCAGGGCTAAAAGGATGTTTTTTTTCATTTGTTTGTATTTTAATTAGGGGTTAGGGAATAGGGATTAGGGGTTAGTTTTTAGGACTAACACTTTGAGCTTTCAGTTCTGTTATCTTTCTGATACTTTAGAAGTATACTCTTTATCTCTAATCCCTAAGACTTTATTTTGCTAAATATTCTAAAGCGTTGACAGTAAGGAGCTCCATATTGGCTTTGTAAGTATTTGTACCTTCATCGGTATGCCAATCATAGCTTTCAGTACCGATACATATTGTCTTTCCGCTATTGCCTGATTTGGTGTATTCAAAGATTATTGCGCGGTTCATCGTATCGTTCCAATGGAAGCTGGCTAAGAGCTTAGCTCCACTGGCTGTTTGCCAAGCTGCTGGGTTGTTAGCATAGTCGCCCCATTCAAAGTTCCATATCGCGTTGTGTCCCTTGGCTTTTACTCCTTTAGAGACAAGATAAGCTACGTCAGTGCTTCCTGCTTTAAGGTTAAGTCCCTTGAAGAGTGGGTGCGTTTCATTGCCTGTAAAGCGTATACCCCAGTCGTCATTTACATCAAAAGGCTTATTGTTTTGCCCCCAGAGGTTGTTAGGCACTTTGCCATCTTTTGCGATGCCAAGCGTTGCCACGTATTGGTCAGCCCAAGAGGTCAAGAGGAATGAACCCCCTGCTGCATAGTATTGTTTGAGTTTTTCCACTACAGCAGCATCGGAAGCAATCGCAGGCAAATCGGAGGCATCAGTATCTAAGTGCCACCATATCACCTTGTAGTCAGAGAGCTTCACCTTGCCCTCTTTAATATCCTTAAAGGAGATGTACTTAGCAGTATCATAGTTAGAGATAAGCCAATTGTAAGCGTCTTTCTCATCCTCACCAGCAATCGCAGAAGCGTTATCGGCAGTACCTAAGAAAGCAATAGGCGCAAAAGAAGTTGGTACCACATTGACCGTATAAGCAAAGGATTCGCCTGCATAACTCAGGGTGTAAGTAACGCTCTGGGTGAAGTTTTGCGTTACTCCTGAGGCTGGGCTGAGGGTTGCACCAGGCGTAGTGCTTACCACAGGAGTAAGTGCTGTTACGGCTTCTGTTGAAGGGTATTTTAGGGTGATTACCCCTTTGGTATTATCAATAGTAGCCTTGTACTTCCCTACGGCAAAACTCTCAATAGAGGGGTGCTTAGCAGTAGCGGTATAATCCCAATAGAGATTGCCATTGAAGACGCGGAACTGCGCTCCTTGACTAAGGTCTACTACTGCACCACTTGCAGGCACTACGGTAGCCTGAGCGGGTAGGGAAATATCGGTGGTCATCTTGGTAAGGTCATAACTCCAAGGGGCATAGACCGTAATGGTCTTATCCTCTTCACTGATAATGCCTTGCATTCCTTGCGCTTTAAAGCTATTGATTTTAGCTTCGCGGTCGTTAATTAGCTCGCCTTCATGGGTTTTATCACAAGCCCATAGCCCAATGAGAGAGAAGGCAGCTATGGCAATGTTATGTAATATACTTTTCATAGTCTTTAAAATCCTGCGTTTTGTTTATAAAAGCCCTTTACATAGCCTATTTGGTTCTGAGGAATAGGTATGTATTCATTTTTATTTTTTGTAAAATAAGCACTTGAGAATATTGCTGGACGGCGAGTCTTCTCAGTAGTGTAATAAGCGTTCATCACTTGGTCGGCAATGCCCCATCGCACTAAGTCGAAGAAGCGTGAGCCTTCCATAGCAAACTCAAGGCGGCGTTCCCATCGCAAGGCTTTACGGGCAAAGTCTTGCGTCCAAGTGCAGTTCACTCCGTCTACATAGAGGGCGATGTCTGTATTGGAGGCATAAGGGGTTAGCGTAGTGCTTTGCTTTGCTCTCTGACGCACTTGGTTGATGAGCGGTAGTGCCTCATTGCTTCGGTTGAGCTCAATGAGAGCTTCGGCACGCATCAATAGTACATCAGCATAGCGCAACACAATGCGATTCTTAGAGTTACCTCTGAAAGGGTTGATATTCTTAAAGCAACTGCACGAAGGGTCTACGTTTTCTTTAAGAGATGAGTAATAACCATAGACGTTGGGGTTGCGGTTCCAATCCTCTTTGTAGATAAGGTCGGGGTTGTACTTATAAGGTACATCAGGCAGTGCAACGGTATGGTAGAGGCGAGGATCGACCTTATCAGAAGTGGCATTGTAATTGGCTTCATTAAAGTTATCGAACTCAGGTAACCCATTGCTTGTTTTGAAAGCATTGACAAGGTTTTGGCTGGGCTTGTGGAAGTCGCAGCAACCGAGCTTTTGAGGCGTTGAGAGCTGATCTCCCCAATTGAGGCGTCCATACATTGTGCCGTCCTCAGCAGAGTATTGCACTGCAAAGATGGACTCTTTGCCATTCTCGTAACTACCAGGGAGGAAGTTAAAACCAAAGTCATCTTCTAAGCCATAGTTTGAGCCTATTACCTCAGCCGTATAGGTGATTACTTGCTGCAAATCCTGCGCATTGATTTCGGTAACGTTATGGGCTTCATCTTGGCGGTAGGCTTTGTAGAGATAAGCCTTGCTCAGATAAGCAGCCGCAGCGTATTTATTGGCACGTCCTTTCTGCAATTGCTGTGGAGGGAGCAGATCATAAGCCTTCTTAAAATCGGAAGTGATGTGCGCCCATTGCTCATCATTAGGCAAAGTGTTAGGAGTGCGCTCATACTCATCGCTGGGGGTACCTTCTTCTACGAAAGGAATATAGCCGAAGGTAGTCTTGAGCATAAAGTAGAAATGCCCTCTGAGGAAGTACATTTCGCCCATACGCGCCTGACGAGCAGGCATCTCTGCGTCGGTGGTCTTCTGCAAAGCACTTAAAGCATTATTAGCACGCGATATAGCCTCATAACACATAAACCACAAGCGGTCGGCTTCACCAAAGGTAGGGTTGATATTTTGTGCTATTTCGTAGTAGTGAAAGTCCTGAATATCGCTGATATCTTGCCCACCTTTGTAAGCATCATCGGAACGCACATTACCATAGGGCCAAAGGCTGAAAGGGGCATCGTAGTGGTCATTACCCAGCGAAGCGTAGGCAGCGATGACTAAGTCCTCAGGCTTGACTTGGTCTTGTGTCATAATCCCTTGAGGAGTGTCGTCCAAGAAGTTGCAAGCGGTCAATAGGCTTGCGAGGGATAGAATGGTATATATTGTCTTTTTCATCTCTGTAATTCATTTAAAGGTTAGAATGATGCATTGAGCCCCATCGTAAAGGTGATTGGGATAGGGTAACCGAAGTTAGGGTTTTCGGGGTCTTGCCCTGTAAAGTTCTTGCTCTTGATGGTGAAGAGGTTTTGCCCACTGACGTAAAGACGCAGCTTGCTGAGTTTTATCTTCTCAATAAGGTCTTGAGGCAATGAATAGCCTAACTGTACATTGCGGAGCTTAAGGTAAGATCCGTTCTCAACCAAGTAAGTAGAAAGACGCCCTTCGTCATTGTCATTGGTAGCTGCCACACTTGGTATATCGGAATTAGGATTGGTAACAGGGTCAAAAGCATCTAAGAGGCGGCGACCTTTGTTAGAATAGGTGTCGTCTACACTCCAAAAGTCAGTGTGCTTCTTCACCTCATTGATGATATCCACATTCTGTACCCCTTGCAGGAAGACAGTAAAGTCAAAACCTTTGTACTCTAAATTGACATTCAAGCCGTAGATAAAATCAGGGTAAGGATTGCCTATCCAAGTGCGGTCGTCTTCATTGACTACCCCATCGTTATTGAGGTCGCGGTAACGGATACGCCCAATGCCTTTCCCATTCTGTGCGGGATGCTGGTCAAGCTCTTCCTGAGTGCGGAAAAGCCCATCTGCTACATAGCCATAGTAAGAACCGTAAGGGCGACCTAAGATATTGTCCCACTTGCCATTGCCTCCGTAGGCATTGATCACCGATTCAGGCAAAGCAGTAACCTTATTCTTATTGGTAGAGACATTGGCATTCACGTCGTAGTGCAAGCCGAAAGAGGTTTCATTGCGGTAGCCGAGAGATACTTCCCAACCTTTGTTTTCCATTCCCGCACCATTGACCCATTGGTCAGCACCTTCACCCTTTACGCCTGCATAAGGCGGTTGCACGAGGATGTCCTTTGTCTTCTTAATATAGTACTCTGTCGAACCATAAAGGGCATTGTTAAAGAAACCAAAGTCAAGACCAAAGTTCGTTTGGGTTGTAGTCTCCCACTTGAGGTTCTTATTGCCTAAGCGGCTACGTCTCACTCCTGAGGCAAGTTGCCCTGTGCCTTTACCTTCAATATCATAAGAGGTATTCCAAATGCCTGTACCTGACCAAATATAATCGCCTGTTACACCATAATAAGGATTGTAGATGTCATAGATCGCGTAATTGTAGATATCTTGGTTACCATTCTGCCCCCATCCGAAACGTAGCTTGAGCTCGCTGATGGTCTGGCGGTAGTTATCCATAAAAGCCTCTTGCGAAAGGCGCCACCCCAAGTTGAACGCAGGGAAAGTACCCCAACGGTTGTCCTTATAGAAACGCGAAGAACCATCGTAGCGAATGGTCGCTGAGGCTAAGTAGCGATTGTCATAAGCAATATTGACCTTGCCAAAGTAAGACATCAGCTTATAGCCTGTAGCATCGCCACGCCCTGTGATAGCTCCTGTGCCTAACGATGGCCACATATACTCAGGGGTTTCTAAAGCAAAGTTATTAGCCTGCACGGCAAAGTTAATATCACTTTGTGCGAACATCTCCATCCCTGCGAGGGTTTCAAAACGCGCTTTGCCCAGAGTGAAGTCATAAGTAGCAGTGTTTGCCCAGTTCCATTTTGTCCAATGGCTTTGCTCTAAGAAGGAGAAAGTCTTTTCCTTACCTTCTTCCATAAAACCTGAGATATAAGAGTGGTTGAGGGCACGCTTGTAAAGATTGCCATAGTCAAGCCCAAAGTTAGAACGCAAGTTGAAGTCCTTTATAGGCTGAATATTGATAAAAGCATTCCCGAAGAGTCGCCAGTAGCTATAGCGATTGTCCTTATTGTCATTGACAAGGCGCGCAGGATTCTGACGGTCGGGCAAGCCATTGACAGGACCGCCCCAATTCTTGCCGTCCTTAGTGCGCACAGGGATAAAAGGCACTCCACGCATCGCCGCTTCCGTAATGTTGTGTGGCTGCTCTACCTCGCTGGTGCGATTGATAGTAAAGTTCTCACCAATAGTAATGGCATCACCCAGCAGCTTGTAATCGGTATTGATACGCGCTGAGAGACGCGAGAAGTCAGTGTTCTTTACCAAACCATCATTCTGGTAGTAACCCAATGATAGGAAGTAATTGCCCTTCTCAGTACCATTCGTAACCGATAGGTTGTACGATTCGGTTACTCCCATACGTGTGATTTCTTTAAACCAATCGGTATTGGAAGGCAACATTGCGTGCCCACCTTTGTCAAAGTATTCACGTGGATAATAAAGGTTCTTCAGGGTGCTATTGCCTTGTGCATCGGTGGTATAGTCGTAATAGATACCCAGCGGATTGTCATTAGGGTTATTCCCTTTATTGATATTCGCCTTCCAAAGCACTTGTGCATACTCATTGGAGTTGAGCATCTTCATACGTGAGTGGAAAGATTGGGTAGTGATGTAGTGATCAAAATCTACTTTCAATATGCCTTTCTTACCCTTCTTAGTAGTGATAACTATTACCCCATTGGCAGCACGCGATCCGTAGATACTCGCTGCCGAAGCATCGCGGAGCACTTGTATACTCTCAATGTCGTTGGAGTTAAGCTCGTGCATTCCACCCTGTGTGGGGACACCATCTATAATATAGAGTGGGTCATTGTTATTGAGCGTCCCTACCCCACGGATGCGAATAGTAGCTTTCCCTGCAGGACCGCCGTTGTCTGTTACCTGCATACCTGCTACGCGTCCTTGAAGGGCTTTCATAGGGTTGTTTTCAGCAGTGGACATCATCTCGTCCACCTTCACCACCGAAACGGCACCTGTAAGGTCGGTCTTGCGCTCC
The DNA here is from genome assembly GCF_001553545.1 of Capnocytophaga haemolytica. Taxonomy (NCBI): domain Bacteria; kingdom Pseudomonadati; phylum Bacteroidota; class Flavobacteriia; order Flavobacteriales; family Flavobacteriaceae; genus Capnocytophaga; species Capnocytophaga haemolytica. Next base: position 1,936,601 of record NZ_CP014227.1, read on the forward strand.
TTACGATACCCCACCGAAACGGTTACTGCCTCCAAAGAGGTTACTTCTTCCTCCAAACTCACATTGATCTCCTTGCGACCTTTTACTGCTACGTTTAAGGTCTTATAACCAATGTAAGAAAAGGAAAGCGTGTCAGCCGCAGCTACCCCCGATAGGTCGTACTTACCGTCAAAGTCGGTAGTGCCTCCAACGCTCTTGTGCTTTACGACCACACTCACGCCCATCATAGGGCTGTTGTCAGTCTTTGATTTTACAATCCCTTTTATGTGTTGCTGTGCGGAAAGCACTCCCACACATAGGCAACATAAAAGTGAAAGTAAGTTTCGTGTATGTGTCATCTTACTCATCGTTTGATTAGTTTTAATTCTGCGGCAAAGGTACACACACGAGGGCTAACTGACTATCAAAAATTGACCAAAAACGAGCAAAAATGTTGCAAGGCAGTCTTTTTTTAAGATTTCTTTATAATAGTGTACCTACTGATTATCAAACGATTAAGCCGTTTGACACGATTTTGATAGTAAATGAACGAAAATTAACAGTCGCAAAACAGCGCGTTACTTGCTTTCGGAAAGATACTACCACAGAGCTGTGCCATCTGCTTATTTATGCTCCCTACTAAAATACTTACTGAGCCGCTGTCCATCGGTAACCGCCATTCCACCATCTCTGATCATCTTAAAGATCTGAAAATTGCGATCCTCTTTTACAAACTGTTGCACCCCATTATATACCTCTACGGCATCGGTATCAATATGTTCGAGAAGCCACCCCCAACCCTCATTACTACGGAGGTCGATAGCAGGGTCGTTTATCTGCATCATAAGCAAGCGCGCCTCAGTCTCTCCATAGAAATAACCGTAATACGCATCGGCATCCACACGCTCTAAGTACTGAATCTTAGTAAGGCTTCGCTCCCACACCAAATCGCTGAATAGGTCGAGCTCCTCCTCTACTAACTCAGGCTTGTGTGCCCTAATCTCACGCCACTCCTCGGCGGTAATCTCTTGGGTTGCCAAAAAGCGAGCAAACTCCTCGTGCAGTGCTTCCAACTGCTCTCTTGTCAGTCGTGTATATCTCATTCTTGCAGCTTTAATTAATACTCTTCCTCAATGCGAGCCATCTCTCTATCGTAGAACACATTTGCCTCAGCAATGAGCTGCTCTGCTTCGTTGGCAAGCTCCTGCTCATCTTCTTCATCAAACTCTTCAAGCCATTCCACCTCATCGGTAACTACATTGAGCACAAAACGTGGATACTCCAAGTGCACCACAAAGATATCATCCCCACAATCGGAATTATCTCCTAATAAAAACTTTGGAAAATTACTCATAAAATATTCTTTTTTTATCACTCCTTTCCTACTTCAACATTTCTATTACCTTTTTCACCCCTGCCGATGCCTTGTCAGCAATCACCGTCAAGCCTTCGCTGCTGCTAATAGCTGGGTGCAAATCTATATAGTAAATAGGGCACTGCGCAGGGGCGTAGTCCATCAGCCCGGCAGCAGGATACACCTGCAAACTCGTCCCTATAATAAACAATATATCAGCAGTTTCAACCTCTTCCACTGCCTTCACTATCATTGGCACTTCTTCGCCAAACCACACTATATGAGGGCGCAACTGCACTCCTGAAGGGCTCAAATCGCCCACTTTAATATCCTCTTGGCAGTCGTAAATCGTAAAAGGGTCGTCCACGGAGCGCATCTTCTTAAGCTCACCGTGCAAGTGGATAACCTTATGGCTGCCCGCTCGTTCGTGGAGGTCATCAACATTTTGGGTGATAATCACCACCTCATAATCCTTCTCTAAGGCTGCCAACTGCTTATGTGCCTCATTAGGCTGCACTTCCGCAAGCTGACGCCGCCGCTCATTGTAGAAATTGAGCACCAACTCAGGATTTCGCTCAAAGCCCTCAGGCGAAGCCACATCCTCCACACGGTACCCTTCCCACAAGCCCCCTGCATCGCGAAAAGTATTGATACCACTCTCCGCACTGACGCCAGCCCCTGTGAGGACTACAATCTTCTTCTTTTTCATAAAATTGTATTTTGATACTAATTAATATTGGTGCAAAGATAGTACTTTCCTCGTGAAAAGACAGAATAAAAACTTGTAAAAATATTAACTTTATTTAAGAGAAATTCATAATAAGGCACTTAGTGCAACAAAGAGTAAAAGATGCACCCTTGCCTCAGTGGATTAAAGAAATAAAAAAGTCCTTCTAAAAATAGAAGGACTTTTTGTTTTACTTTTTGTTTACTGCTTCTGCAAGTTCTGCTCCTGCTTTGAATTTTACAACCTTCTTAGCGGGAACTTTAATCACAGCGCCAGAGCGAGGATTTCTTGCTTCTCTTGCTTCTTTCTTAGCAACAGACCAAGATCCAAAGCCTACAACGGCTACTTTGTCTCCTTTTTTCAAGGCTTTTTCAACACTCTTAAAGAAAGCATCTACTGCCTTTTTTGCGTCGGTTTTTGTCAAACCTGATTCAGCCGCAACTGCATCAATTAATTCTGTTTTGTTCATAAGATAACTCTTTAAATAAAGTTTGTGCGGACAAAAGTATGTATTTTTTTATTCCCAGCCAAGTAAAACAACAGAAAAATGCAAATTTTAATTAAACTTTAACATTTCAGACACTTTTTTAGGCTTTTTCTTTGTCCTTTACAACTTTTTACATACCTTTGCACCCGCAAAAAAATAACGTTAAAGTTCCTACAATTTATGCTCACAAGAAGACATATTCGCGTAAAAGTAATGCAATCCATCTACGCAATGCAGCAAAACCAAAGTAATGATTTAGATCAAGAACTAAAATTCTTGACCCAGAGTACTGCCGAAATGCAACACCTCTATCTACTCATTACAGCTCTCTTCACACAACTATACACACTAGCTAATGAGCAAAACCAGCTGATGCAGAAGAAATACACAGCTACTGCTGAGGAAAAAGCATTCCTTAGAAAGCTGACAAGCAACCTCCTGCTGAAATCCATAGCAGAAAACACCACCTTACAAGAGACGATTGAGACAACAAAGATGAACCTTTGGGACATCAATGGCGAATATGTAAAGATCATCTACAAAAGAATCATCGAAAGCGATACGTACCAGCAGTACAGCGCTACTAAGGACTCTTCTTTTGAAGAAGACAAGAAGTTTATCATTCGCATATACGAGGAAATTATCGCTCCTGATGAGAAGATCTACGACTACATCAGCGACTACAACCTCACTTGGAGTGATGATTATCCCGTGATCAATACCTTTATCATACGCCTACTCAATGGATTGGAACCCAATAGCAAAGAGAGTTATCTCAACCCTCCTCTTTATAAAAATGCTGACCTAAAGGAGTTTATGACTGACTTATTCAAGAAGACTGCTCTTAACGACTCTAACTTTGGGCAGTACATCATCGACAAACCTTCAAAGTGGGATGTGGAGCGCATTGCCATCATTGATCAAATCTTACTGAAGATGGCTATCTGCGAGTTTGTCAAATTCCCAAGCATCCCTATTAAAGTCACTATCAATGAGTACTTAGAAATTGCAAAAGAGTATTCCACCGATAAAAGTGCTACCTTTATTAATGGGATCCTCAACCAAGTGCTTTTGGAATTACAAGAGAAAAATCAAATAAAGAAAATAGGTAGAGGTTTACAATAGACCTTAATAATTAACTGTTAAATAATTCAATAAAATGCAGACACTAAATCAATTGGCACCTTTTATACTAATGTTCGCGGTGCTTTATTTAATGATGATTCGTCCACAGATGAAACGCCAGAAACAAGAAAAGACATTCATCAATGAGATGAAGAAAGGCGATAAAGTTATCACTAAGAGCGGTATGCACGGACGCATCGTTGAGCTCACAGATGATAGCTGTGTAATTGAGACCCTTGCTGGCAAGATCAAGTTTGAGCGCTCAGCCATTTCAATGGAAATGTCAAAGAAGCTCAATGCTACTGAAAGCAAAGAGACTAAGGACAAGTAGTAAAAGCCTTAATCAATAAAAAAGCATCATTAATATGATGCTTTTTTCATTATTGTAACCTTTATAAATGTTTTTCTATGTTGTGGCAAATAGTTTTTCAAAGAAACTCTTGCGCTCTGGTGAGAGGTCGGTAGCCTGCTCTGCAAATACAACATCTGAAACATCGGTGGCTACCAATTCAGTATGTGCTTGCTCAATATTAATCACTGGCTCAAAGTAAACTTCGCGTTTGCTCTGATCCATAATATCCATAATATATTCAATATAGGACTTGCCCTGCTTTTCTAAGAAACCTTTAAAATAGCGATTGCTCAGTTCCATATCTCCAATCTTCTCTAATTTCAACAAGGTTGCATAGAGAGGCTCAATGTGATCTTTGATAACATTCTCAGGCACTGCCTTGCGCTTTGCCATAATAGTAACTACTTCGCCCAAGATATTTCTCCCTACCTCGAAGTTCACAATCCCCCAATAGTACTTACCTGACTTTGTCAAGTTCTTTACTATAGCGTGGAAATTGCGCCCCATAGCGATGTTATCCCACAAAATCTTAAAGATAATTTTAGGCATATCGGGGTGGCGGACGATATTATGGGGTTTACCCAATAGCTCCGCTGGTGAATACTCACAAGTATCTACAAATGCTTGATTCACATCCGTGATAATACCCGCCCTATCAGTAGTACTGATGATAGTTCGCGTTTTATCCCAACTCACCTCTTCATTTATAGGGGTGGGTCTGTCTATGATTTGCTCTGACATACTCTTTTAAGATTTTACTTTACTTATCTTTTACGCGGCAAAATTAATACTTTCTACTCAAAAAGCAAGTGATTTCACGAAAAAACAATTATTTTTTTTGTTGTGAATACAACAAAATAAAAACAATCTTCTTGTAATCAGTCGATTATAGGATAAAATCGACTACTTTCTTGGATAGTCAATTTTGTATTTTAGAGTCCAAAAGCAGCTTTTATTTTATCAACATAGTCTAACTTTTCCCAAGTAAAGAGCTCTACTTCAACAGACTTCTTCTTGTGATAAGGCGAGTTAAACACCTTGGTCACTACCTTTGGGGTGCGCCCCATATGCCCATAAGCAGCTGTTTCGCTATAAATAGGGTGACGCAGCTTGAGGCGTTGCTCGATATCATAAGGGCGAAGTGAGAATATCTGCTGTACCTTCTCAGCGATCTGCCCATCGGTAAGGTTCACTTTTGCGGTGCCATAAGTATTGACATATACCCCTGTAGGCTGCGCTACCCCAATAGCATAGCTCACTTGTACGAGTATCTCATCAGCCACCCCAGCCGCTACCATATTCTTAGCGACGTGGCGCATTGCATAAGCTGCACTGCGATCTACCTTGCTTGGGTCTTTCCCTGAGAAAGCACCTCCTCCGTGAGCTCCTTTTCCTCCGTAGGTATCGACAATAATTTTGCGCCCTGTGAGTCCTGTATCACCGTGAGGTCCCCCAATGATGAACAGCCCTGTAGGATTGACGTGATAGAGAATGTCCTTATCAAAGAAAGGCGCATACTGAGGGTATTTTTTGATAACACGAGGCACTAATATATTTATCATATCTGCCTTGATCTTTTTAGCCATATTTGCCTCAGTGTCAAACTCATCGTGTTGAGTTGAAATCACAATTGTATTGATGCGCACGGGCTTGTTATCGTCGCTGTACTCCAATGTTACTTGGCTTTTAGCATCAGGACGTAGGTAAGTGATTTCCTTGTTCTCGCGACGTAGTTCAGCCAGTTCGCGCAAAAGAGCGTGCGAGAGGTCTAACGCCAGCGGCATATAGTTCTCGGTTTCATTAACGGCATAACCGAACATCATCCCTTGGTCGCCAGCACCTTGCTCCTCAGGCTTAGCACGGTCTACCCCTTGATTGATATCGGGCGACTGCTCGTGGATAGCCGAAAGCACCCCACAAGAATTTGCCTCGAACATATATTCGCTTTTAGTGTAGCCTATCTTTTCGATGACATTGCGTGCAATCTGCTGTACATCAATATAGGTGTTGGATTTTACCTCACCAGCTAAGACCACCTGCCCTGTGGTTACCAAGGTTTCGCAAGCCACCTTTGACTGAGGGTCGAATGCTAAGAAATGATCGACCAATGCATCACTGATCTGGTCAGCCACCTTATCGGGGTGCCCTTCTGATACGGATTCGGATGTAAATAAGTATCCCATTTGTTGAATTATTTTAGAGGAGGAAAGCGATAGGATTGAAATGCCTTAGTGGGAAGAATCTTTTTAAAAAGTGCCAGCCTTACTGTTTTAGCATTTTTCTGGGAGTACCCAAAGAGGTCGCAATCAGTCCAAATTTTTCCTCTTGTTATGTATTGGCTGCAAAGGTACAGCATTTTTTATTAACAAGCAAATTTTTGTATAAAAACTTTTATTTTTTATGAGCTGTTATACCGCATTTTCTTCTTATTCAGCAGCTTATCAAAGTGTTAAAAAGATAACCTCTACCCTACTCCACTACGAGATATGAAAACTTTTACTATCTTTGCCGCCTATAACTATTATACAATGAATTTACTAAGTGTAGAGAACGTATCAAAAGCCTTTGGAGAGCGGGTAATCTTCGAAAACATCTCCTTTGGAATTAATAAAGACCAGAAAATAGCCTTCATCGCAAAGAATGGGACGGGTAAAACAACGCTCCTCAACATAATATCAGGAAAAGATGCACCCGATACCGGTCAGATTGTGGCAAGGAAGGGAATTCATATCGGATTTTTGTCGCAAAACCCTATATTTAATGAGGATTTAACTATAGAAGAGACTATTTTTGCCGTTGAGAACCCTATTTTGCACGTCATTCAGGAGTACGAGCACGCTTTGCAGCACCCTGAAGATGAAGTGGGCTACCAACGTGCTTTTGAGAAGATGGAACGCCTCAGTGCTTGGGACTTTGAGACGCAGTACAAGCAGATACTTTCGCGCCTCAAGCTGGACGACCTAAGCCTCAAAGTAGGGCAGCTCTCAGGAGGACAGAAGAAGCGCTTGGCATTGGCTAATGTGCTCATCGCTAAGCCTGATTTGCTTATCCTCGACGAACCCACCAACCACTTGGATTTGGAGATGATCGAATGGCTCGAGCAGTATTTTGCCAAAGAGAAACTCACGCTCTTTATCGTTACGCACGACCGCTATTTCTTGGAACGGGTATGCAACGAAATCATAGAGTTAGACGTCGGTGAACTATATTCATACAAAGGAAATTACTCCTATTTCTTAGAGAAAAAAGAGCAGCGACTAGCGCAAGAGCAAGCCAGCGTAGAGAAGGCTAAGAACCTCTACGTAAAGGAGCTCGACTGGATGCGTAGGCAGCCTAAGGCACGCACCACCAAAAGCAAGTCGCGCATTGACGATTTCTACAAAATCAAAGAGGCTGCCCACAAGCGACGCAAGGAGCACGCAGTGCAGCTCGAGATCAATATGGAGCGGTTAGGTAGCAAGACAGTGGAGTTCCACAATGTGAGCAAAGCCTTTGGTGAGAAGCAGATACTCAGTAAGTTTGACTATACTTTTGTGCGTGGTGAGCGCGTTGGTATCATCGGGAAGAACGGTACGGGGAAGTCTACTTTCCTGAATATGCTCACGGGTAGTGTAGTACCTGATGCAGGGAAGATTGTGGTGGGCGATACGGTGAAGATCGGCTATTATACCCAAGAGGGTATCGAAGTGGTGGCGGGGCAAAAGGTGATTGAGGTCATCCTCAAGTATGGCGAGTACATCCCGCTACTGAAAGGCAAAACGCTCTCAGCGGCACAGCTATTGGAGCGGTTCCTCTTCGACCGCAAAAAGCAATACGACTATGTAGAGAAACTCAGCGGGGGCGAGCTCAAGCGGCTATACCTCTGCACGGTGCTCATTCAGAACCCTAACTTTCTCATATTGGATGAGCCTACAAACGACTTGGATGTGGTAACCCTCGGTGTGCTGGAAGAGTTCTTACTCGACTACCCTGGGTGCTTGGTGGTAGTGTCGCACGACCGCTTTTTTATGGATAAGATAGTTGATCACCTCTTTGTTTTTCAAGGAAATGGTGTAGTGGACGACTTCCCTGGTAACTACACTGATTACCGCGTATACGAGGAGAGTACGCCCCCTGCCGAAGTGAGCCCTGAAAAGAAGGAGCCTCAGAAGAACACGTGGCGTAAAGATGGGCTTAGAGGGCTGACTTTCAATGAGCAGAAAGAGTACAACCGCTTAGAGAAGGAGATTGCAAAATTAGAAGAAGAAAAAGCGGCTATTGAGGCGGACTTTGCCTCTGGCACACTCAGTGGGGAAGCTATTCAGGAGAAATCAGTAGCATTGCAACAGACTATCAGCACATTAGACAGCAAAACCGAACGTTGGTTCGAGCTATCAATGAAGTTAGAAGAAGGGAACGAGTAGCTTTTTCTTGGCATCTGACTTCGTTCTGGGTTCGTTCTGACTTCGTGATGTGTTCGAGATGTGTTCGGGTAGTGCTCGAGATCGGTGGGGTACTTATTGAAAAAACCTTTCGGGAGGAGTCCGAAGGGTACCTATTGCCTGCCGATACCGAAGCTCGTGTCTCGGTAGGTAAAACCTATCGTACCCCCACGTTTGAGGAGCTCTACACACGCAATATCTTCAGCGGACACGCTTTCTTAGGCAATGAAAACCTCCTGCCTGAGGATGGTATCTCAGCTGAGCTAAACCTAAAGAAAACAAGCCTATTTAATGAGCGAAAGAGCAATCTGAGCAACAAACTCGGCGCAAGCTATAACAACATCAAAGATAAAATACACAATGTGCTATTAGATATTGATGCTGGCACCCCCCGTACGCAGTACATCAACATCAGTAAATACCAGAGCTATAACCTAATGAGCACTAACAATCTGCACCTTCCACAGTGGGATTTCTCTCTGGGGGCTTCCTTAGTGTGGATCTCTCAAAAAATAGAAACCGAAAAGTACAAGAACGACGACCGCTTCCTGATGAACCTCAATGCCAACGCAAGCGCCTCATACAACATCAAGAAGTGGAACACTGCTGTATCGGCTTATTACAAGCTCATGGGCAAATCGCAGATGTGGCTTGCCTCAGGCGATGGCTACGTGATTGCCGACTTAGACCCCTACGGCTGGCTCGACCTCTCAGTACAAAAGCAGTTCCTAAAGCACAAGCAACTCAAAAGTGTTTCTCTCATAATGAAAAAAGACAGGCGTAAGTGCCTGTCTTTTTCATTACTGTGCGTGAGTAAGCTCAGAGAAGAGCTGCTCTAAATCCTTGTGTTTGTGGTTTATTTGCAGTATCTTTAAGCCATTGGCAGAAGCAAAGTCAAACACTGCTGGGCGCATATCTTCCTCAGTATCAAAGGTAAGCGTATAGAGAAAGTCGTATACATTTTCAGCAGTCTTAATCTTAGGGATTTGCTGCAATAGCCTTTCTTCCACCCTAAGATCAAAAGCAACCTCAATAACTTGCTGCTTGTCTTGCAGTTGGCTCATCTTTTTATCCAAAACGATATTACCCTTGTGAAGCACTATCACGCGGTCGCAAACGGCTTGTATTTCCTGCATAATGTGCGAAGAGAGCAACACTGTCTTATGTTTTCCCAACTCACGTATAATATGGCGTATCTCAGTGAGCTGATTGGGGTCTAAGCCCGTGGTGGGTTCGTCGAGTATCAGTATCTCGGGGTCGTGCAAAAGCGCCGAAGCCAAGCCTACCCTCTGGCGGTAGCCTTTGGAGAGCTGCTCAATCTTCTTATGGCTTTCAGGGCTCAACCCCGTAAGGGCAATTACCTCCTCTACCCTACCCTTAGGCACGTTGGGATAGAGGTCGACTATAAAACTAAGGTACTCGCGCACATACATTTCCGTATACAGAGGGTTGTGTTCAGGCAGATAGCCAATGCGCTTTTTGGCTTCCAAGGGCTGACTGAGGATATTCACCTCGCCGATGCGCACCTCTCCACTGGTAGGGATAAGTGCCCCTGTGAGCATTTTCATCGTAGTGGATTTGCCCGCGCCATTAGGTCCTAAAAAGCCCGTAATCTCGCCCTTCTCCAAGCGAAAGTTAATGGCATTGACGGCTACCTGTTCGCCGTATACTTTGGTTAGATTCTGTACTTCTACTGACATCACTTCTATTTTGGGCGACAAAGGTAGGCATTTTTGTCAAAATAAACAGCATATCAACCCTATTTTTTAATAAAATCCTTTTGCAATTGGTATTTTCCTCGCTGAAGAACCTCATACGGTAGCTCCTGGATCCGTTCTGAATCCGTCTTGACTTCGTTCTGACTTCGTTGTGTGTTTTCCCTGTGTTCTCTGGGTATCTTCTGGGTGTTCTCCGCGTATTCAGGATCCTGAGGAGATCCTTGCCGTATTTATAGGAATGCTATTCACAGGCAGTTTAAGCATTGACTACAAGCATATTACCTACTTATTAAGATACAAACTGTTTAAATATTTCAGTTTTAGGACATAAAAGTATTGCTATTTCGGAAAGTTGTTGTATCTTTGCCGATGAATTAATAACTAAGTAATTAACAACTTAATCATTTTATTTATGTCAAAGACAAAATACACAAGAACGCAGACCAGTCTGCACCCAGAGATTATAGATATGCTCAACGAGCAGGTGAGTAAGGAAGCTGAGGCAAGCTCTTTGTACTTAGCAATGGCTTCGTGGACGGAGTACAATGGCTATTCGCGCAGTGCTGAGTTTTTCTACAATCACGCTGTAGAGGAACGCGACCATATGATGAAGATTTTCCGTTTCCTCAACGAGAATGGTGCACGCGCTTATGCCCCTGAAGTAGGTAAGGTAGAACAGGAATTTAAGTCGCTCAAGGAGGTTTATGAGAAGACTTTGGAACACGAAATCAAGGTAACACAGTCGATCTTTGCCATCTTTAAGAAAGCGCGCCAATCCGATGACTATGCCTCTGAGAATTTTTTACAGTGGTTCGTTGAAGAGCAGCTTGAAGAAGAGAAGTTGGTACACTCAATTCTCGACTTGTTTGAGTTCACTACCGACAAAGATTCACCAATCGCATTAAAGCTCATCGACGAGCGTATTCCATTAGAAAACGAGTAATGATATTAGTAACAGGCGGAACAGGAATGGTGGGTAGCCACTTGCTTTTCGAACTTACGAAAGAGCGAGCAAGGAAGGTACGTGCTATTTACAGGAAAGAGCCTTCGCTTGAGAGTGTAAAACGTATCTTTACCGACTTATCGGCTGATGGTGAGCAGCAGTTCGCCACTATTGAGTGGGTAAAGGCAGATTTAGACGATATCCCTGCGCTGGAAGTGGCATTCAGGGATGTTGTTTTTGTTTTTCACTGTGCAGGCTTTATCTCTTATGACCCTAAGGATTTTGATAAGCTCATCAAAATCAATGTAGAAGGCACGGCAACTATTGTAAACTTGTGTCTCTCTTTTGGCGTACAGAAGTTGTGCTATGTGAGTTCGGTAGCGAGCCTATCGGCAGCAGTGGGCAAGGTAGCCGATGAGCAGAATGAGTGGAATCCAGAGGCGCGCAACAGCGACTATGCCATCAGCAAACACGGCGGTGAGATGGAGGTGTGGCGCGGTTCGCAAGAGGGCTTAAAGGTGATAATCGTAAACCCTTCAATCATCTTGGGACGCAGTGATTACAACTCAGGTTCGGGATTGTTATTCAAACAAGTAGCCTCTGAGTCCCCACGCTACACCACAGGAGGCTCTGGCTATGTAGATGCAAAAGATGTGGCACGGGCTATGGTGGCTTTGCAGTTCTCCGAGGTTGCCAACGAACGCTTTGTGCTCAATGCGGCAAACCTAACCTATAAAGAGATCTTTGAGAAGATAGCCAAAGTATTGGGAGTAAAAGCACCTACAAAGCCCATTTCGCATAAGGCATTGCGCTTTATGGCACGAGTAGATGGCTTTTTGAGTTTTCTGCGGCTTAAGAAACGCACCCTTACCCTTGTACTTGCAGATGCTGGTGGAGAGGTAAAGCAATACAACGGAGAGAAGATTACTAAGACGATTGACTTTCAGTATACTGATATCGATAAGACGATTGAGGAAGTTGGGAAGGACTACGTTAAAAGTCAGGGATTAGGAGGAATTAATGATTAAGAAAGCGTTAAAATATCTTTTAAAGGCAGTGAAGGCAGTAGTAGTTTTTATCCTTACATACGGACTGCTGTGCTTGCTTTTGCCTATGATACGCATCCCCTCAGAGAAGACTAATGAGGAAAAGAGCATAGAGATTTACATCACTACCAATGGAGCGCATACCGATATAGTGGTGCCTACCCATAGCGAGTATATCAACTGGGAGGAGAAGGTATTACCCATCTATACCAAAGGCGGTAAAGCGGCTCAGTGGCTTGCTTTTGGTTGGGGCGACAAGGGGTTTTACCTCAATACGCCTACGTGGGCAGATTTGAAGTTTTCGACAGCAGTGAAGGCTGCTTTTTGGATGAGTGAGTCGGCAATGCACTGCACCTACGAAAGTGACCCAACATACGAACTGACCAGCGTGGCTATACAAATCAGCCCTACACAGTACAAGCGACTTATCAGCTATATTGACGGTCGCTTTGATAAAGACGCTCAGGGACGTTATATACCAATAACCACTGATGCGGTCTACGGCAATGACGACACCTTCTATGAGGCAAAGGGCACGTATAACTTCACTTATACTTGCAATACTTGGGCAAACTACGCCCTTAGGGCAGCAGGGCAACAATACGCCCTATGGACAGCCACCGATATGGGTATTTTTAGGCATTATAAAGAATAACACAACTGACCATTGAAACTTATCCGTTACATATTATTTCCTTTTGCACTTCTCTATGGGGTAGTTATCAGGCTACGACACTGGTGCTATGACTGTGGGATATTTAGGTCTGTCAGTTTTGACATTCCTACGATATGCGTTGGAAATGTAAGTGTGGGTGGCACAGGAAAGACGCCTATGGTAGAGTATCTGATCCGTCAGTTGAGAGGTACTCATAAGGTTGGGGTGCTCAGTCGTGGCTATAAGCGACAACGGAAAGGATTTGTATTGGCGGAGGAAAGCTCGACTGTATATGACTTAGGTGATGAGCCTTTTCAGTTTTGGAGAAAGTTTCCCGAAATTCATTTAGCCGTTGATGCTAATCGAGTAGAGGGGATAGAACGCCTCATAGCTTTAGACAATCCTCCTGATATAGTGATACTTGATGATGCTTTTCAGCATAGAAAGGTCAAAGCCAAAATAAATATCGTACTGACGGCTTATGGTCATCTTTTTAGTGATGATTGGCTACTGCCTACAGGAAATCTACGTGATATTGTAGCGAGAGTGCGAGTAGCTGATGTAGTGGTTGTTACCAAATGCCCTGAGGAGCTATCTGAGGAAGAACGAGTACGTATCACTAAAAAACTTCAACAGCGAAAAGACCAGATAGTTGTCTTTGCTGAGATAGCTTACGGAAAGGAAGTACTCTCAAAAGAAGCTCATTATCCATTAGATACATTCTTAGAAAAAACCTTTACGCTGGTTACAGGAATTGCTAATCCAGCGCCATTACTGCGTTTCCTTCGAGAAAAGAAAGCACAATTTAAGCACTTACAGTTTGCTGATCATCATACATTTAGCAAGGATGAAATCAGTAAGTTAGAAAAAGAAGAGCGTATATTAACCACTGAGAAGGACTTTGTGCGTTTGGAAGGACAGTTGAACAATGTTTATTCGCTTCCTATTGAAATGAAATTCCTAACAGAGAGGGATCAGAAAATGTTTGGCACAGTTTTTGATGGGCTATAATCACGTATAATTATAAAATTAAATAGAGACACTTATGATTAAAAAATTCATTGCTATTGCGCTTTTTATAGTAGCGGGAACAGTGGTTAACGCTCAGGAAATTAAATGGATGACTTTTGACCAAGCCATTGCTGCACAAAAGAAAAAGCCTAAGAAACTATTTGTTGACGTATATACCAATTGGTGCGGTCCGTGTAAAATGCTTTCAAACAATACGTTTAAGAATAAAGATTTAGTAAAATATATCAACGATAATTTCTACGCTGTGAAATTTAATGGGGAAGGAAATGAAGTAGTGAACTACAAAGGGCAGAAATTTGAAAATACAGCCTATAATGCAGCGAATGCCAACAGCCGAAATGCAACGCACCCTTTTACTAATTTCTTGCAAGTGCAGGCTTATCCTACAATGATGTTTTTTGATGAGAATGCGGAATATATATTTCCGGTGAGCGGCTATATGTCGCCAGGGCAGCTTGAAGTTTTTTTGAAAGTTGTTGGTACAAATGACTATAAAAACATCAAATCTCAACAAGAGTTTCAAACTTATCAAAACAAATTTAAGGGAACTTTTAAGGAGTAGAGATACACTTTTTTCATAACTATATATTAAAAACCCTCCGACTTTTTTCGGGGGTTTTTATTTTTTTATTAATTTTGCTGCGAATTTAGAATAATTAAATATGCCTAGAATATTAATCATAGAAGATGAAGCTGCCATCCGCCGCGTGCTAACTAAAATCCTGATGGAGGAAAGCAAGGAATATGAAGTAGAGGAAGCCTGCGATGGTGCTGAGGGGTTGGAGAAACTCAGAAAAGAAGACTACGATTTAGTACTCTGCGACATCAAAATGCCAAAAAAAGATGGCCTAGAAGTGCTGAGCGAAATCAAAAAGATAAAAGCTGAGACGCTGTTTGTAATGATATCAGGGCACGGAGATCTGGAGACCGCTGTAAATGCGATGAAGCTCGGTGCTTACGATTATATCTCCAAACCGCCCGACCTGAACAGATTACTTAGCACTGTACGTAATGCCCTCGACAGGAAGAATTTGGTGGTGGAGAACAAGCGTCTCAAAAAGAAAATAAACCAGAATTACGAAATGATTGGTGAGAGCCAGCCGCTGCAGCAAATCAGAGAGATGATCGACAAGGTGGCGCCTACCGAGGCTCGAGTGCTCATTACGGGCGACAACGGCACTGGTAAAGAACTTGTTGCGCACGCGTTGCACGAGAAAAGCGAACGTGCAGAAGCTCCGATGATCGAAGTAAACTGTGCCGCAATTCCGTCGGAGTTGATAGAAAGTGAATTATTTGGGCATATAAAAGGATCGTTTACATCGGCAGTGAAGGACAGGGCAGGCAAATTTGAGGCAGCCAATCACGGTACAATCTTCTTAGACGAAATCGGAGATATGAGCCTCTCTGCTCAAGCTAAAGTGCTGCGCGCCCTCCAAGAACATAAAATTTCGCGCGTAGGTAGCGACAAAGATATTAGCATCGACGTGCGCGTAATTGCAGCCACCAACAAAGATTTGAAAAAAGAAATTGCTGAGGGGCGCTTCCGCGAAGATTTATATCATCGGCTGGCGGTTATTTTGATTAAAGTACCTTCGCTGAACGAAAGAAAAGATGATATTCCTCTATTGGTTGAACATTTTTGCAACAGAATTTCTCAAGAACAAGGTATTGCAACTAAAACATTCTCAGAAAAAGCTATTGCAATGCTCCAAGAACAGGATTGGACTGGAAATATCCGTGAATTGCGCAACGTAGTTGAGCGGCTGATCATCTTAGGTGGAAAAGAAATCTCGGAGGAGGACGTGAGACTATTTGCAGGAAAATAAACCTTCTGGAGACTGTATTGACCTTAGAAAAATTTACGATCTTCAAAAGAAAAAAGCGCCGATTAAAGCGCTTTTTTTTATGTACTGTTGCAAATTAGAATTCCGATGTAAAATGCAATTTCAGGTTGGGATACTTTTGCCGCACCATTTCTATAGAAAAGGCGGAGTCAGCGAGAAAAACTAACTGCCCTTGCTTGTCGCGCGCAAGATATTTCTGTTTGACGCGCAAGAAATCCTGAAATTCTGGATCCTTTTCATTCTGCGGAGGCTCAATCCAGCAGGCTTTATGGACAGGAAAATTCTCATAACTACATTTTGCACCGTATTCGTGCTCCAATCGGTATTGAATCACTTCGTATTGAAGTGCGCCGACCGTCCCTATCACTTTTCGTCCGTTGAAATCCAATCGAAAGAGCTGCGCAACTCCCTCGTCCATCAGCTGATCAATCCCTTTTTCTAATTGCTTTGACTTAAGTGGATCTGCATTATTAATATATCTGAAATGTTCTGGCGAGAAACTGGGGATTCCTCTGAAATGGAGAATCTCACCCTCAGTGAGTGTATCTCCAATTTTGAAATTGCCAGTATCGTGCAAACCCACTATATCTCCAGCAAAGGAAATGTCAACTATTTCCTTCTTCTCTGCAAAAAAAGCGTTGGGGCTGGAGAACTTCATCTTTTTATCATTTCTTACGTGGAGATAAGGCTTATTGCGTTCGAAAGTCCCCGACACAATTTTAACAAACGCCAATCGGTCGCGATGATTAGGATCCATATTAGCATGTATCTTGAATACAAACCCCGAGAAGTTTTTTTCATCGGGATTTACCACTCGCTCTTCGCTGGCTTTTGGTCTTGGCGAAGGAGCAATCTCTACAAAACAATCCAGTAGCTCTCGCACGCCAAAATTATTCAAAGCAGATCCGAAGAAGACGGGCTGCTGCCTACCTTCGAGGTATTCATTTCTGTCGAAGGTGGGATAAACTTCATACACTAACTCCAAATCATTACGGAGGTTTTCTGCAGCAGCGCTACTGATAATCTTTTCTAATTCAGGTGAATTAATATCATCGAAGGCAATTGTCTCTTCTATATTGCGTCGGCTATCACCAGAGAAGAGGTTAATATTTTTCTCCCAAATATTATAAATTCCACGAAAATCATAACCCATTCCGATCGGGAAGCTCAGCGGCGTAACTTTTAATCCTAACTTTTGCTCGACCTCGTCCAAAAGATCAAACGCATCCTTTCCTTCTCGGTCCAGCTTATTTATAAAAACGATCATCGGAATATTGCGCATCCTACATACTTCTACTAATTTTTCGGTCTGTTCCTCAACCCCTTTTGCCACGTCGATTACCACGATCACGCTATCTACGGCGGTGAGAGTTCGGAAAGTATCTTCGGCAAAGTCCTTGTGACCTGGAGTATCTAAGATATTAATTTTTTGGTCTTTATAATTAAAGGCGAGTACCGACGTCGCTACAGAAATCCCTCTTTGACGTTCGATTTCCATAAAATCCGAAGTAGCTCCTTTCTTTATTTTATTACTCTTTACGGCGCCAGCCTCTTGTATCGCCCCACCAAATAGCAGGAGCTTTTCTGTAAGGGTGGTTTTCCCAGCATCGGGGTGGGAAATAATTCCGAAAGTGCGACGACGCTTTATTTCTTGTTCTAAGTCCATCTTAAAAATAATTTATATCCAATTGTTTTCATTCAAATTAGCTTTTACAGCGCAGCTCTATCACCGTTATTTCTGGGGGCATCCCAATGCGCGCTGGAAGTGCGTGATATCCAAAACCTCTATTGACGTTCAAGTATTTATCACCTTCTTTATACATACCTCCCCAATACTTGTAGACCCACTGCGCAGGGCTCCATTTAATAAAATTTGGAATTTCAATGCCGCACTGCATTCCATGGGTATGTCCGCTTAAAGTAAGCTGAATATTTTTATTTTCAGGGAGGACGATATCCTCAAAATGAGAAGGGTCGTGACTCAGCAGGATCTTAAATTCATCGTCAGAAACATCCTCCATCGCCTTATCGAGATCGCCGTATTTAGAGAAACGCCCTCGCCCCCAGTTTTGAACTCCGATAATGGCAATTTTATCTCCATTTTTTTCCAAATGCCTGTGCTCGTTTAAAAGCAAGTCCCAGCCAAGTTCATTACGCTGCGTGTCAATAATTGTTTGTAAGTTCTGTTTTTTCTCCTCTTGAGAATCCCAATCGTAGTAATCTCCATAATCGTGATTGCCTAAAATTGAATAGACGCCGTCCTTAGCTAAAAGTTTTTTAAATAAATTTTTCCAAAGATCGAGCTCTGACGCCCAGTTATTCACCAGATCGCCCGTAAAAAATATCACGTCACTTTGCTGGGCATTAATAAAATCGATGCCGTAGCGAATCTTCTCGTAATTATCAAAGCTCCCACAGTGAATATCTGAAATCTGAGTGATCTTATAGCCATCAAATGATTTCGGAAGATTTTCAAAATAGAGGGTATATTTCCACACCTTATAATTGTATTTCCATTTAAAAATTCCATACAAAATAGAACTAAAAGGAATTGCCGCAATACCCAAACCAATCAGGCTTATAAATCTGCGACGTGAAGGCAATTGCTTTATGCTATAATTGTGATTAGTCAATGCCTTTCCGATACGGAACACATCTTCTAAAAATAAGAACAAGCTAATTACTGTGCAGACAATTAACCACGTAGCAAGCGCAGCCAAAGCATATTGCCGGTATCCCTCCCAAGTTGATTTATTTCGATTATACCAAAAATAAATCGTGAGCGCCAAAATAAGTAAGCTGACCAAAAAGAAAATATATTTAGCGTATTTAGGGAAGGAAAAAACCGATAATATTTGACTTGCATATAAAGTAATCCCAAGATATACAACACAAATTATGATAAAAAAAACTTGAATCATTCTCCTGCAATTATTTACTATTCATTATTTTTTTAATCACTTCTACATTAGAAATGGGGCGTACTGTCTCGTCCAAAAACGATTCAGTCTTAAAAGAGAAAGGCATCGTCGATTTTAATTTTTCAAACACCGTAGCTGAAAAATGTACGTCGGTAAATCCGCTTTCCTTAATCTGTAAAATAGACTGTGGATTGATGCCTCCGCCTGGCATAATCGTAATCGCATTTTCTGCATTTTTTAATAAGCTTTTAAGAATTGGAAGTCCTTCGATAGCAGATTTTTTTCCGCCCGAGGTCAGCACTCTATCGACACCCAATTTTTTAAGAATTTCAAGCGCCTGCAAAGCATCAGGAGCACAATCAAAAGCACGATGATATATAAATTCCATACCTTTCGCTGCCTCTTTTAGCGCTTTTGTACGCTCAACATCAATAGTATTATCGTTATTTAAAACACCTGTAACTACTCCCTTACAACCCAATTCACCACACAATTTGATGTCTCGCAACATTACATCAAATTCTTCATCGCTATACGTGAAATCTCCACTTCTTGGGCGTATCAACACACAATTTTCTATCGTTAATTCATCTTGAATCTTCTTAATTAATCCAAAACTCGGGGTAATACCTCCCACACCAAGTTCGCTGCATAGTTCTATACGTCTCGCGCCTGCTATTTGCGCATTCTTAGCCGACTCGAATGAGCTAGCACATATTTCGTAAATCATAATTTTTAATTTTATTTTCTGTGAATTTATATATCTTATTCGCTATAAAAAACAGACATAAGCAATAGTGAGGTACTTCATATCTGTTTTACGCCGCAAATTTATAACTTATTTTTCATTTGCAAAATATTTTCCAAATATTTTTTAATTTTTTTTGTTATATTTTTTTATAAGCTATATTTCTTCACTTATATATATAGATGTAAAAATTTAAAATGATCCTCTGTAAAATAGCAATACCTCCTCTACTCTATTTTTAAATTTTTACAAACTAAAATTATTATTTTTTGCATAAAAATATACTAAATCATTTTTGATTATATCAATTTAAAGTAAATATGAAGTAAAATAACTTCTATTTATATAATTTTATTAAAATAATATAGTAAATCCATTTTTATAATATATTTCGTCAATAGTATAAAATACTTTCAAAAATAATTAAGTAAATTTTACATAAATCTCTACATAAAATAAAATAATCAAGTTCGTCTCCTTTTTACAATGGCTAAAATAAAATAATTTATCATTGTCGATTGAAAAATATTATTACTATTATTTCTCATAAAATCACCTCTAAAATCTACTGTAATAAAGCATCTTAAAGTATCTATTTTAACACTAAGAAAAATTTTTTGAAAATTTTTTGTGAAAAAATTTGGAAGTTATTTTTATTTGCCATAACTTTGTCGCCGAAAATAAAAAATAATTCACCCTATATATAATTATAGGTGTAAAAATAAATATAAAATTTTAATAGTGAAAGCTTATGAAAGAGCACAAATTAATATCTGTAAATTATACGCGCTTGCGTAATGCAGAATTTGGTCAGTTCTTCACTCGCTTATTTCAGGATTTAGAGAAATCTGAAATAAACTTAGAAGAAGATGAGAGCTTAAAGGAAATGTTTGAAACTTTAAAGCAGCGATTGCCCAACTATGATAAAAGTTTGGAGCAGACCCGCGGCAAAGAAGAATCAAAGAAAATTGTAGCGTTGGACAAGGTGCGCGATAATGCGGTGCAAGCGCTCCGCGATAGCATTCGCCCTTATAAACGAAATCAGGACGAAACCTATAAAAGTTCATACGATACAATTTACGGGGTTCTGGAAAAATATAAGGGACTCGAAAAAGAAAACTATGAGGAAGAGAGTAAAGATATCGATATTCTCCTCACTATACTTCGTAACAGCGATAATAAAGCTCACGTGGATAAATTGCGCATCAAGTATTTTATTGACGAGCTGGAGAAAGCTAACAAGTCATTCAATGAAACTTTTGCGCATCGCTCCTTCAAAACTTTGCAGGCAGATAATCAGAATATAAAATTAGTTCGCAAAGAAATTGCGGAGCTTTACAATACTTTATCTAACTATGTGCTATCGATGGCTAAGGTAAAGAAAACGGAGCTGTTCATAAAATTATTGGATGTTATCAATAATAGTCGAAAATATTATGCTGATTTGATAGCACGTAGGTAATTTTTTAAAAATTAGGTGTCTTATGAAAGCAGAGCGTCAGTTATCAATAAAATATACTGTATACGAATCGCTGGAAGAGTTACCAAAAGAAGCTAAGGAGCTGATGGAGGTAGCAATCCAAACGCGAAAAAAGGCGTACTCCCCTTATTCTAAATTTAAAGTGGGTGCTGCCGTCTTGCTTGAAAACGGACAGATTTTCGTCGGATCCAACCAAGAAAATGCCGCCTATCCTTCAGGCTTATGCGCTGAACGTGTGGCGATCTATCAGGCATCTACACAGTGCCCGTCGGAGAAAATAAAAATGATCTGCGTAAGTGGATCAGCTGAGCTCCCTACAAAATATCCTGTTTCACCTTGTGGAGCTTGTCGGCAATCTTTATCCGAATATGAAACCAAACAGCAGCAGCCTATCTGCGTTTATTTTATGGGTGCTGAAGGTGCGATTGTCCAAACCGATTCTATAAAAGATCTGCTTCCATTTCTTTTTGATGGAAGTTTGCTATAATTGATATGAATTTATTTTAAATGAAAAAGCCTGAGAAAATTCTCAGGCTTTTTTGTTTTGCGGGGCGCCGTCAGTGGTCGCGCTTAAACCGATTGTGCGTCCAGAGGTAAAACTCAGGTTGCGCGTATATGAGTTGATTTAGCCGCTCGAAAAAATAATCGGTGATTTGGTAGTCGACAAATTCATTGGGATTTTCTGCCAAAACTTCGAAGGTCGTATGGTAATATCCACGTTTTATTTTTTCAATCTTAGCAAAAACAATTACGGTATTGAGTTGTTTTCCAAGGCGCTCGGCTCCTGTAAAAACGGGGGTGCGCAGCCCCAAAAACGCTCGCATATAATTTTTTCGATTGTTAGGAATTTGATCGGAGGCGAAGCCATAGCAACACACATCGTGGTTGTCTTTATGTTTTTTCATCTCCCGATGGGCGGTGTAGCGCGGCAGCAAATAACTATGGTGTTTCATACGAATTTTTTGCACCAGCTTATCAAAATATTTATTGCTCAGCGGCGTATACAGTGCGTATGATTTGTGTTTTAAATAGTAGGCAAGTGAAAGGAGCCATTCGTAGCTGGCGTAATGCCCACACATAAATAAAATACTCCGATTTTCGTTTTCATACTTCTTAAGCACTTCCAGATTGGTATAAATCATCCTTTTTTTCATCTCTTTCTCATCCATTCCATAAGATTTTACCATTTCTAAGAAGGTATCGCAAAAGTGTCGATAGAATTTTTTCTCAATCTCAAGTAATTCATCTTTACTTTTAAACGGAAATGCAATCGATAGGTTCTTTCTAACTACTTTTACTCTGAATTTTAATAATTTGTAGATAATCAAATAAAAGAAATCCGATACCCAATAAAAAACGCGGAAGGGCAATCGGGAGAGGATCCATATCAGTGGAAATGCTATGATGTAAATAATTAAATCCATTTTTTTGTTTGAAATTTGGTGCAAATATATTACTTTTGCCGAAAAAAATAAAATATGTATTCCATTTCACAGATTTTACCTTTTCTTATTATTATCTGCAATGTCGTGATTTCGATGCAGGGTTTCTCCAACGGAGATTTCTTTAACAAGTACAAATTCTCGGTGGCTGGCGTACAGAAAGGGCAATATTATCGGCTGATAACCAGCGGATTCCTTCACGCCGACTGGCAGCATTTGCTTTTTAATATGCTTACACTTTATTTCTTCTCCGACAGCCTGATTGCGATCATCGGCGGAGTAAATTACCTGATTTTGTACTTCCTTGCCCTCGTCTTAGGCAACGCTCTTTCGCTGTATTTCTACAGGAGGCAACCTTATTATACGGCAGTGGGCGCCAGTGGTGCGGTAGTCGGCATTCTGTATTCATTCATCCTCTTCGAACCTCAGGCACGGATTCTCGTTTTTATCCTGCCTATGCCAGCCTATCTGTTCGGCATCGCCTATTTGCTTTACTCCCTCTACGGAATGAAAGCCAAGAGCGACAACATCGGCCATTCGGCGCACTTTGGCGGGGCGATAGCGGGCTTTGCGTTCACCTTATTTATATATCCAGAACTCTGGCTTATCCATCGCGGCACTGTATTGCTTTTGCTTATCCCCATCGTATTACTTTTTGTACTGCGGAAACAACTCTGAAATTTTTCTTAAGAAAAACTACACTACTGCAACTCTTGGCACGTTTATTGCTATCATTTCTAAAAAGTAACATTTATGAAGAATTATATCGTATTATTTTCCTTAGTCTCGACAATGGCAGCTGCCCAAAATACCATTCCGACAGTGAGCGTCACTGGCGAAGGAAGCATTTTTGTCACACCCGACATTGTCAATATTTCGATTAGCATCAACAACGAAGGCGCTAACGCCAAAGACCTCAAGCAGAAGAACGGCGAGGCAGTAGCTAAGGTGCTGCAAGTGCTCAGCGCTCAATTGCCTTTGGAGAATTTCCAAACGGACCTAGTGTCGCTTCAGAAAATTTATAACTACGACACGAAGACTTACAAGTACGAAATCTCGCAAGGAATTCGCATCAAGCTCGACGATCTCACTAAATATGAATCGCTGATGGAGACAATCTTCGAGGCAGGAGTAAATCAGATTAATAGCGTGACCTTCGACGTTAAGAACCGCGAGAAATTACTTCAAGACGCTCGTATGGCAGCCGTCGAGGATGCGCGCAAAAAGGCGCTTCTCTACGCGGTAAGTCTCGACCAGAATATCGGTAAAGCTATTAGTATCAGTGAATTCAGCACTTCGTCTCCTATTTTGCCAGACTACGGCACACTTGGAATGGCTGAGCTAAAATCTTCCTCTGCTAGAAATACATTGGCGGTGGGTAAAATCGCTATCGAAGCACAGATCAACGTTAGTTTCGAACTATTAAAAAATAAGTAATATGGACGCACAAAGTATTATCGCTTACGTACTTGTAGCCATCGCCGCGCTCTACCTCATCAAGATTCTTTTTTTTAAGAAGAAGAGCAAGAAAGGCTGCGGAGGCGGTCCTGACTGCAAATGTGGTGGATAAGAAAATAAACAATCCAGCGCATCAATATACAAAGTGAATGGAATTGCTACCATTCACTTTTTATTTTATAAAAGGCTCTTTCTAACATCTCCTGATGATCTGGATGAGCGATGGCGATCAGCGATTTAGCACGATCGTGTAGATTCTTACCAAAGAGTTCCGCCACGCCGTACTCGGTCGCCACATATTGCACGTGGGCTCTGGTAGTTACCACACCTGCACCTTGCTTTAAGAAAGGCACAATCTTGCTCTCTCCTCTACTTGTTTGTGAAGAAAATGCAATAATGGATTTGCCGCCCTCGCTCAGCGCAGCCCCTCGTACAAAATCAACTTGCCCTCCAAAACCTGAATAAATGCTCGTCCCAATAGAATCGGCGCATACCTGCCCTGAAAGATCAACCTCAATAGCTGAATTGATTGAAATCATCTTAGGATTCTGCCTAATGATTGACACTTCATTCGTATAGAAGATTTCATTAGCTACCACCATTGGGTTCTTATCAACAAAATCATACAAGCGCCTTGTTCCCATAATGAATGAGGTAACTATTTTGCCTTTATCAACTTTCTTCTCACTACCATTTATAACTCCTTTCTCCACCAGTTCTACTACTCCCTCTGTGAGCAATTCGGTATGCACTCCTAAATTCTTTAAATGCCCCATCTCTGCTACAGTGGCATTAGGAATATTGCCAATACCAAGTTGGAGTGTACTTCCATCTTCAATCAGTGCTGCAATATGTTTTCCTATCTGTTTCTCAACAGCACTTGGTTCTGTACAGGGAAGTGTATATATAGGAGCTTCATATTCCACTAAATAATCAACCTCATCTATGTGTAGCATTGCATCTCCATAAGTACAAGGCATCAGCGGGTTTATCTGTGCAATCACATAGGTAGCGTTGCGCGCAGCTGCCTTAGCTGCTTCGACACTAATCCCCATTGAGCAGTAGCCAAACTTATCAGGGGGTGAAACGTGTAGCAGTGCCACATCTACCTTAATGTGATGACGGTCGAACAACAATGGTATATCACTTAAAAAAATAGGCGTATATGAGCCATTGTGTTCGTGAAGCACGTGCTTCATATTCTTAGAGAAGAAGAGCGAATCGATAAAGAAACTCTCTCTCAACTCAGGATGTGCTACAGCCTCATCGCCCATTGTAAGGATATGCGCTATCCTTACATTACTCAGCTCATTTGCTCGCCTTGCCAATGCATCTAACAAGTGTGTGGGGGTAGCTGTAGCCCCTTGCACATAGATATAATCATTACTTTTTACTACTTTCAATGCCTCATCAGCACTTACGTATTTAGCCATAAAATGTACATTGTTTTATCAGGGCAAAGGTAAGAAGAAAAAACAAACTGGCAAAATTATTTGCGTAAATATTTTTTTTACTATCTTTGCAGCCAATTTAAAAATAACATATTATGTATCCACCAGATTTGGTTAAACCTATGATAGAAGAGTTGACTTCTGTCGGCTTTGAAGAATTAAAGACTGCTGAGGCGGTACAAGAAGCAATGAAACGTCCTGGCACCACTTTGGTAGTAGTGAACTCAGTGTGTGGTTGTGCAGCACGCAATGCGCGTCCTGCGGTGCTTTTTAGCCTTGAAAACGCTAAGAAACCTGACTATCTCACTACTGTATTTGCAGGAGTAGACCGTGAAGCTACTGAGGAAGCACGCCAATTTATGTTGCCCTTTCCGCCTTCTTCACCAAGTATTGCCCTCTTTAAAGATGGTGAATTAGTTCATATGCTTGAGCGACACCACATTGAGGGGCGTTTTGCTGAGACTATCGCCGATAACTTAAAGCAGGCTTATAACGACTTTTGCTAAAAAGCACTCAGATCCTTCTTGTAGCATTATGCTCTTGAAGGATTTTTTATAATCTCCTATTATTTTTAGAAATGAAGATACTTTCCTATCCACTGAGCGTGCTACACTATCTTATCTTTGGTAGTTTATTACTTATATTTCACCCGTTGCAATGGATTGCTATTCATTGCTTTGGGCATAGAACGCACAAGGCTATTGTCGATTTTTTAACATTAGTGCTCACGCGTGTGTTGCTGCTTACGGGCAACTTGGTGATTTTTAGAAAAAAGGTAGCAATACCAAAAGATGCACCGTTGATTTTTGTGGCTAACCACCAGAGTATCTATGACATACCGCCACTTATCTGGTATTTGCGCGCGCACAGCGTTCGCTTTGTGGGCAAAAAGGAATTGGGCGGGGGGATACCAAGCATCACGATTAATTTAAGGCATAATGGCTCGGTGCTAATCGATCGCAAACGCCCTCAGGACGCGGTACCGCAACTCGAGGCTTTTGGCAAGGATCTGGAGGCTAAGTGCGAGGCTGGATTGATATTCCCCGAGGGGACGCGCAGCCGCAATGGGGTTCCTAAACCTTTTAAAACCAAAGGTTTGGAGAGCATCTTAAAGTATATGCCTAATGGTTACATCGTGCCTGTTACCATCAACAATTCTTGGAAGATTTTGCGCTACGGACAGTTTCCGCTTGGGATTTTTAACCGAGTAACATTCACCACACACGCGCCTATCAAGATTGATCCTAATGCAATAGAGGAGCAAATGGCAGCGGTAGAAGCGATCGTGAAATCGGAGATTATCTTACCGAATCGAGATTAACACTGGGTATAAAACACATAAAAACTGTCCAAAAATGGGGTTTACGCTCGTTTTCGGACAGTTTTAGTTATGCTTTGTAAAGTTCTATCAAACCTTCTGGTGTGTTCACTACGATTTTTTTGGTTTTTCTATCCACAGAAACTATAAATTCGTCGCTCACGGGGATGAGTATCTCATTTTGTGATGGGTCTTCTATCACAAATAGGGCTTGGTGGGCGTTTTCGTCGATATTTTTTATCTTCCCTACAGTTCCGTAGCGTTGGTCTTCTACGGAAAAGCCTATCACCTCGTGATAATAGAATTGGTTGCCTGTGAGTTTGGGCAGTAATGAGAGTGGCAGATAGAGCTTGCATCGCAATAGAGCTTCTGCGTCGGCTTCTGAGGCTACGTCTTCGAATTTTATGCGCAACAGGTCAGATTTGTGCAAAGAGGTTTTTTGCACGAAAAAAGGAACCAGATTATTGCCTATAGCAATAAAAACTGATTCCAATTGTTCGTACATCTCGGGGTCGTCGGAGTCTAATTTTACTAAGACTTCCCCTTTAAAACTAAACTTTGACACAATTGTTCCTACGAAAAAACAATCTTTAAGCGTCATACGTTGTTATGCCTCAGTTTCGTTAGTTTCCTGTGCGGGAGCTTCTTCAGCTTGTTCAGCTACGGGCTCCTCTGGTGCGGCTTGTGCTGCGAGTTTGCGCTTTTCGGCGGTTTCCTTCTCAGCTGCTAACGCTTTTATGCGCGCCTCTTCTTTTGCTTTGGCAAGTTGCTGTGTTTTTGAGCTGAGCTTGCCTTCTTTTTGCTCTAACCACGCTTGGAATTTAGCCTCTGCTTGCTCTTCTGTGAGTGCTCCTTTAGCAACACCTCCGAGCAAGTGGTACTTCAAGAGTACTCCTTTGTAAGAAAGGATACGACGTGCTGTATCGCTGGGTTGTGCACCGTTTTTGAGCCACTTGATCGAAGCATCGACATTAATCTCAATTTGTGCGGGGTTGCTTACTGGGTTGTAAGTCCCTAATTTTTCTAAGAATTTACCGTCTCTCTTAGCACGAGAGTCAGCAGCGACGATCCAGTAGAAAGGTTTTCCCTTTTTACCGTGTCTTTGTAATCTGATTTTTACTGGCATAAAATATTTAATTAGTGAGGTACTCGACCTCGTTATTAATTCGGCGGCAAAAGTACGACTTATTTTTGAACTGACAAAGGTTTTCACTAAAAATGTTTTTATTTTTCTCAAGAACCCTCAATTAAGTGAGCTGTGCAGTGCTTTTTTACATATCGTATGTAGTATCTTTTGGGAAGAAATCCAGCTATGGTTGGCTCTGAATCCGTTCTGAGTTCGTTCTGAGTTCGTTCTGAGTTCGTTCTGACTTCGTTCAGTGTTCGAGATGTGTTCGAGTGGTGTTCGGGATCCTTGGGGGCTGTTGCGAGATCCTTTGGGAAGCGTTCAGAGGCCGTGCGAGATAGGTAGGGGTGGCGTTCGGGAGTGTTTTTTTGATGAAAGCATATCAACATTGGAAAAAAAGTGCTATCTTTGCGGAGTGATTTAATTTAATTTCGAGATGCGTAAACATATTCCTATTGAAAGCTATAGCCCTGTGTCGGGACAGGTGCTCATTGACGTCCGTACGCCTGAGGAGTTCGCCCAAGGGCATATCGAGGGGGCTGTGAATATCAATTTCTTTGACCCTGACTTTGTGTCGCTTTTCAGAGACGAAGTGCCTAAGGAGATGGCGTTTTATATTTATTGTAAGAGCGGCGGGCGCAGTAGTAAGGCTGTCGCATTGTTGGAAGGCTTGGGTTACGAGGGAGCTATTCACTTGGATGGTGGTTTTGATCGTTGGGTGTGCTTTCATTAATAAGGTGGGTGGTATGGTGAGTTTTGAGTCGTATTTAGGTTTTTTATTGCTCATAGTAATGGTAGGGATGGGCTTTTGGTTGCTGGCTTTTATAGTGATGGTGGTAGTGCCCTATGGGCTTTGGGGTGCTATCAAAGAGCGTTTTTCTGCAAAGAAGAAGCGTTGAGATAGTTGCTATTTTATATTTCTTTTGTAATTTTGCAGCCCCATAGAAAGGTATATCAATGGAAGACTATTTATCATTGCTTAACGATGCACAGCGGGCACCTGTGTTGCAGAAAGAGGGTCCGCTGATGATTATTGCGGGTGCGGGCTCTGGCAAGACGCGTGTGCTTACCTATCGGATTGCCCACCTGATGCACGAGGGTGTGGATGGCTTTAACATCTTGGCGCTGACCTTTACTAATAAGGCGGCGAACGAGATGAAGAAGCGTATTGCCGACATTGTGGGGTACAGCGAGGCGCGCACGCTTTGGATGGGGACTTTCCACTCTATTTTTTCGCGTATTCTGCGCGCTGAGGCTGAT
This sequence comes from Capnocytophaga haemolytica, assembly GCF_001553545.1. Taxonomy (NCBI): domain Bacteria; kingdom Pseudomonadati; phylum Bacteroidota; class Flavobacteriia; order Flavobacteriales; family Flavobacteriaceae; genus Capnocytophaga; species Capnocytophaga haemolytica. Next base: position 1,965,488 of record NZ_CP014227.1, read on the forward strand.
AAATTAGGCTATCCGCAGAACTTTACTATCTATGACCAAGAGGACTCGCAACGGCTTATCCGTGGGATTATCAAGGAAATGGAGCTGGATAAGGACGTTTACAAATACAAGCCGATCGCTAATCGCATTTCTTCGTTTAAGAACAACCTTATCACGGTGCGCGCTTACTTTAATAACCCTGAATTGATGGAGCAGGATGCGATGAGCAAGCGCCCTCGATTGGGAGAGATTTATCAAGAGTATGTAGACCGCTGTTTTAAGGCGGGGGCTATGGATTTTGACGATCTCTTGCTCAAAACCAATGAATTGCTAAATGTTTATCCCGATGTGCTGGCAAAGTATCAGCAGCGTTTTAGGTATATTTTGGTAGATGAGTATCAGGACACGAACCACTCGCAGTACCTGATAGTGAAGGCTTTAGCTGACCGTTTCCAGAATATATGCGTGGTGGGCGATGACGCTCAGAGTATTTACGCCTTCCGCGGGGCTAATATTAACAATATACTGAATTTCAAGCACGATTACCCACGGGCTAAGGAGTATCGCTTGGAGCAGAATTACCGCTCGACGAAGAACATTGTGGAGGCTGCCAATTCGGTGATTGAGCACAACAAAGTGCGGCTCGAAAAGGTGGTGTGGACGGCTAATGAGATGGGCGAGCCGCTAAAAGTGCATCGCAGTGCTACGGACGCTGACGAAGGGCGCTTTGTGGCGGGGTCAATCTTTGAGAACAAGATGCAGCACCAGTTGCCTAACGGGCATTTTGCGGTGCTCTATCGCACCAACTCACAGTCGCGTGCCATTGAGGATGCCTTGCGCAAGCGGGATATTCCGTATCGCATCTACGGCGGACTCTCGTTCTATCAACGCAAGGAAATAAAGGATATGCTGGCGTATCTGCGGCTGATTATCAACCCGAATGATGAGGAAGCATTGGTGCGCATCATCAACTTCCCTGCGCGTGGTATTGGCGACACTACTATGGAGAAGCTGACCTTAGCGGCAAGCCACTATAAGAAGTCGATCTTTGAAGTGATGTACAACATCAACAAGCTTCCCGACTTACACATACAAAGCAATACAAAGCAGAAACTCACTGATTTTGTGGTGATGATACTCAACCTGCGGGCGTACAGCAAGGAGGCGAATGCCTTTGAGGTGGCTGAGCAGGTGGCGCGCAAAACGGGTTTGCTGCAAGAGTTTAAGAAGGATGGTACGCCTGAGGGCATTGCGCGAATGGAGAATGTTGAGGAGATGCTCAATGGTATCAAGGACTTTGTTGAAGGGCAGGAAGATGTGGCAGACAGCACGGGTAGCCTCAATGAGTACTTGGAAGATATTGCGCTGGCGACTGACTTGGATAAGGATGTGGACGACGATGACCGCGTTGCCTTGATGACCATACATTTGGCTAAGGGTTTGGAGTTCCCCTACGTGTACATCGTAGGTATGGAAGAGGATTTGTTTCCGTCGGCACTAAGTGTAAACTCGCGGGCGGAGTTGGAGGAAGAGCGGCGGCTTTTCTATGTGGCATTGACGCGTGCCGAAAAGCAGGCTTATCTGACTTATGCCGAGAACCGTTACCGCTGGGGAAAGCTGAGTGAATCGGAGCCCAGCAGGTTTATCGACGAGATTGACGACCGCTATTTGGAGTACCTAACCCCTATGCTGCAGAATGCAAATTACCGCTATAAGCCTTTGATAGACAGAGATGTTTTTGGCGAGGTGGACAAGAGCAAGTTGCGTTTGCAGAAGCCTATCAGTGGTACGCCACCAGCCGCTAACGCCCCTACGGGTGAGCAAGCGGTGAAGCTACGCAAGCTAAAGCCTGTGAACGGGTTGGCAGATAAGGGCAGCAATGACAGTGGCAGTGCAGGTGGGTTACAGGTAGGGACCATAGTGGAACACGCACGTTTTGGGCGCGGGAAAGTGCTCTCGGTAGAAGGCGCAGGCAACGACCGCAAGGCACAGATACAGTTTGAAGTCGGCGGTATTAAGAACATACTATTGCGCTTTGCTAGATTGGAGATTGTGTAAGTATCAAATAATAGCGAAGGCTGTGCTTTAAATAAAGCACAGCCTTCGCTATTATCTATTCTACTTTTTTATTTAATAAATACTACTTCAAATATTTTGCTCCAGCGTTTGCCTGTAATGAAGAAGGTTTTGCGCTGTGGGTGATAAGCGATACCATTAAGGACATCAAGATTAGGAGTTTGCTCTACTTTGTCCTTTAAGCCTCGCACGTCTACTACACCTTCAATAGCACCGTTGTGCGGGTTGATAATCATTATACCATCTTTGAGAAAGGTATTGGCGTAGATTTTACCTTCGGCGTACTCTAACTCATTAGCATTAGAGAAGATAGAGGTATTAGTACAGAGTTGTAGACTATCAACCTCGCTAAAAGTCTCTGGATGGAGTATCCATATTTTCTCAGAGCCATCACTCTTGTAGAGCTTGTCTTTACCATTATGACAGAGCCCCCAGCCTTCTTTGCTTTTGTGATAAGGGAACGAGCGCAGGTAGTTTAAGTTCTTATCATAGATAAAGCCTACTGCTTCTCGCCAAGTGAGCTGCAGCACTTGGTCGTTAAATACAGTTGCCCCTTCACCAAAGTACTGCGCTTTCAAAGGAACGTTCTTATAAACCTGCCCTGTGAAAGGGTTCCATTTACGTATTACTGACTCGCCATATTCGCCTGTACTTTCTACCAACGTATCGCCGATAAACTCCAATCCTTGGGTAAAAGCGGTTTTATCGTGTGGATATTCTGCAATGATTTTGTAGTGATAAATCTCAGGAGCGGCTTTTGCTAATACTGTAATTTCTTTCTGAGCCGTAAAACGTTTGCCATCGGTAGTTAATAGATCTACTTTAAGTTTTTGTTTGCCAAGAGGTATATCTTTGAGCACTACTTTATCTGCTTTTGAGGGCAGTGAAATAGTGTGTAGCGTATGCAATTCTTGCTTGATGTCTTCACTAAATTGCTTATTGGTAAGATATACCTCAATAGTATCTCCCTCATGATATTCGCTTTGTATAGGTCTCAACTGTATCGTAAAGGCTGCCTGTGCTGTTGTAGTTTTCTTGCAGCTATTTAAGACAGATAGTATTAAAGTGATATAAAGTATCTTTTTCAGCATAGTTCTCTTAATCTACCTCTTACTTTGGAAGGTATATGTAATGGTTCCTGTTTGTTCCTTTTTGCCAGTTACTGCATTAAATCGTGCGCGTTGAGCATACTGCAAGGAGTTTTCTATAAGACAGTCATCAGTAGTGGTTGAATTGATCTTGTCAAGAGCTGTACGTATCACCCTACCTGTGTCATCTACGGTAATAATCACCACCACAGTACCTTGTTTTTCACAAGTAAATATAGGATTAGGTATATTTCCTGTCCTTCCTGTGAGTGCGTATTTCACTAAGGTATTTTTGTTAGCCTTATTGGATTGTTGAGGTTTTTCTAAGGTCTTTTGCATATCGTTATCAGCAGGCAATACAATATTCGTATTAGGACTCTTAACATTTACTAACTCTTCCTTAGCTGATTCCATTTCTTGTGCTGCTCGCTCAGCCATTAATTCGTCGAGCGACTTAAACATATCGGAGTGCTGCAACTCAGCATTCGCTTCGTTATATGCACTGGTAGTCAGGCGGGCAGTGCTATGCTCCAAGGGTAGATCTGCCTGAGGTTGTTCTTCAAGTTTTGGAGGCTCATAAGGCAGATCTTCGGGAGTAAGCGCCATCTCTATCATTATCTCCTTAGGCATATTATTGAGCTGCATTGCCATTAGTGTTACTACGGTGCCAAAGAGTATCAATAGCGTTAGTATCAGCGCTTTATCTGAACTTGAGAACATTGAGAAGAAGTAACGAAACTCTTTTTTAACTGCTGACTGTCTTTTCTTTCGGCGCCTACCAAAGATAGCCTCCATATTCAGATCTGATATAGGTTTAGGTCGCTGATGTGATGCAGCGCGTTCTTGTTCACGCTCTTCATAGAACTCATTTACACTCTTGCGCTTTGTGAGTTTCTCATTGAGTGTAGTTTTCCCACTACCGAAACGGTCATTAAGTGTCTGCCCACTTTTGCGGAGAAATCTATCAACGATTGTTGTGAGAATAATAGGTCGTATCATAGTCGTGGTATATGTTTTATTATGAATTCATCAGGTGAGAGGGCTTCTGCCACATCGTAATCCCCTATCTTAGTACGTCTGAGCGCTGATAGGTATGCCCCTGAACCAAGCACCTTACCCATATCATTTGCCAAGGAACGCACGTAAGTACCTTTGCTGCATTCCACTTCAAAATGCAAAAGCGGAAACTCAGTGGTATCAAGTTCAAATCGGTGTACCTGCACTTTGCGTGTGGGCACTTCGATGGCTTCTCCCTCGCGAGCAAACTCATACAGCCTTTTACCTGCACGCTTAATTGCTGAGAACACAGGTGGTACTTGCTCTATTTCACCTACAAACTGCTGCCGTACAATCTCTATCTTCTCAGGGGTAATATGCTCGGTGGGGTAATGAACTTCCACCTCAGTCTCCATATCATACGAAGGGGTGGTTGCCCCCACAGTGATCGTACCTGTATAGGTCTTTACAGCGTCTTGTATCTCTGTTATTTTCTTAGTAAACTTACCCGTGCAAACCACTAATAGCCCCGATGCCAAAGGATCAAGCGTGCCTGCGTGTCCTATCTTTATTTTCTTCTGCTTGTAGTGCCTGAGGATCGCCCATTTAATCTTGTTGACTGCTTGAAATGACGACCAGCCCAGCGGCTTATCAATCAGCAATATGCGTCCTTCGGCAAACTCTTCTGCTGTGATCATCTTATTTAGCTTCTTTTAAAGGTGTAACTTCACCGTAGAACTTCTCTCCGATGCGTATGCGCTCTTGCCCGTTCTCTACTCTTCGCCTATTGGCATCACGCAGCGAATACGCACAACCACAATACTCCTGCATATAAAACTTCTCACGCTTGCAGATATTGAGCATACACGCCTGCCCACCTTTCTTACGCCAATTATAATCCCAGTAGGTCAATCCTTCATACCTCGAAACTGCTTTCTGCCCACTTTGGGTTACTTGGTCAAAGTTCTTCCAACGTGAAATTCCCAGCGAGCTACTCATCACATCAAAGCCGTGTTCGTAGGCATACAAAGCCGCACGCTCTAAGCGCATATCAAAGCATACCTCACAGCGCTTGCCGCGTTCAGGCTCAAACTCCATCCCCTTCACACGTGCATACCAGATATCAGGGTCATAGTCCGCATCAATGATAGGCACACCACACTGCTCAGCAAAGCGTATATTCTCATCCTTGCGCAAGTCGTACTCCTTACGTGGGTGGATATTAGGGTTATAGAAGTAAATTGTAAAGTCAATCCCCGAAGCGATAATCGCCTCTATAATCCCCCCAGAACAAGGAGCACAACAGGTGTGCAGCAGTAAACGCTTCCCTTCATTGGGCAACGTCAATTTCTCATAAGCTAATTCCATACAAATATCTAAGCTCTACTTTTCGGTGGCAAAGATATAACAAAATCACAAAACAGCATTCATTTCACCTTGTAAAAATACTGTAAAAAGTATTATTACCTATATTACAAGCGCCTTTTAGCAATTATTCCTTATCAAATATAGAGACTCGATCACTTTATTTATTCCCCGTTTGAACAGGGTCGTTATTCTTTAGCAATTTAGTAATGGTGCTATACGGACCTGTGATGATCGTCTCCCCTTTGCTCACCCCCGAGATGATTTCTATATTCACATTATCCTGAATACCAGTATCAACTGCTCTTAGTTCAGCTTTGCCATTCTTCAACACATACACTGCCTCAGTTCGCTTATCTGCCTCTGCTTTTGGAGTCTTGGGGTCAATCTCCGAGCGCTTCTTTATAATAATAGCACTGATAGGTACTGCCACCACATCCTTTTTGGTATTGGTAAGGATATCCACCGTTGCAGTCATCCCTGGTCGGAAAGGCGAATAACCTTCAGGCTTGCCTACCAAAAGGTCTTTGTACGAATCCTCCTCAATATGGATCTTCACCTTGAAGTTCGTCACCTGATCCACGCTCGTAGTCGAGTTGGCTGTATTGGCAATATTAGTCACTCTCCCCTTAAAAACACGCTTCAGGTAAGCATCTACCTCAATATTAACACTGTCGCCTATCTTTACTTTAACGATATCATTTTCATTAACATCTACCTCTACCTCCATACTTCGCAAGTTCGCCAGGCGCATAATTTCAGTCCCCGACATCTGTATTGTACCTACTACGCGCTCACCAAGCTCTACACTCAGCTTAGAAATCGTTCCATTCGTAGGGGCATAAATCACCGTCTTCTTCAAATTATCTTGAGCTTCTGATACAGTTGCCATCGCACTTTGCACATTAAAGCGCGCCGACTCGCGATTTGCCTTTGCCCCTTCGTAAGTAGCTACAACCTTATCCCAATCCGACTTTGAGATGACCCCCTTATCATACAAAGTCTTACTGCGTTTATAGCTTTCCTCAGCCTCTTTCAGGGTCGCTTCTGTTTGCTGTTGCGAAGCTCGTGTCGTCTGAAGGCTCGCAATACTACGCTTCACACCCGACTGGTAAATATCAGGATTGATGCGCACCAAAAGGTCACCCTTCTTCACTTGCTGTCCTTCCTTTACAGGGAGCTCAATAATCTCACCCGACACTTCCGACGATAGCTTTACCTCAAGCTCAGGCTGTATCTTACCCGTAGCCGACACCTTCTGCGTCAATGTAGAAAGCTCCACTTGTGCTACCTCCACCTGCAAAGCATCGTTATTTCCTCCAAAAACACCCGCTTTTTTAAGAATAATAAGCAATAATATCACTGCCGCAATAGCGATGATAATAATAGTCCTTTTCTTCATATATAAAATACTTTTATTTACTGATTATCAACCTCTAATGAGCAAAATAATACTCCAACACCTTCACTTTGAATAGGTATTTATATTTAGCCGCAATGGCATCTGTCTCAGCCTTTTCCTCCTGATATTTCGCTTGATTATAGTCAAAAGTAGTCATCAGCCCTACTTTGTGGCGCTCCTCAGCGTATGCAAACGACTGTCGTTTTGCCTCTGCCGTCTTTTCACTTGCCTCATACAGCTTCTTAGCACTGGCTGCATCCGTATAAGCTTCATAGATATTCTTCTCCATCGTCAATTCAGCCTGCTCTTTAGCAAACTGGCTCTTCAACAGATTGAGCTGCTGCCTCTTCACACTCCCCAATGTATTAAATCCATTGAGTATCGGGATATTCAGTGAAAGCCCCGCAAACATCCCCTTATTCGCATCCAATTGCTTCCAGAACTCCTCAGGCTGGCTCTTCGACCAACGCGTATTATAGCCCCACTGAGCCGAAAGACGCGGTGTATAGCCCGAACGCGACACCTTCAAACTGCTCTCCGCCAGCGCTACATTTGCCTCAGCGATCTTCACCTCACGCATCACCTCCTTTGCCTTAGCGTAAATCTCTTGTGGCGAACGGTTTAAGATATCCGTATGCTCTCCCTCAAGAGGTAAATCAGCAACGTCAAAACTCTGATACTCTTTCAAAAGCAACAGCTGCGCAAGCCCCATCTTAGCGATGAACAAAGCATTTTCAGTGGCAATAATCTCCTGCTCTTGCCCCAGTACCGTCGCATCCGCCTCATAGACGTCCCCTTTCGGCAATGAACCCGCTGCAATCAAATCACGCGTACGAGCAGCACTCTGCTTCGAAACCTCCAATTGCGCTTGCAGCACTTTGAGTTTCTCCTTCTGCGAAAGCACCTCTAAATAAGCATTGATCAGCGAAAGCACTATGTCATCCTTCATCTTATCAAGCTGATACTGAGCTGCAACCCCATTGAGCTTCGCCTGTTGCAATTTGCGCCAGTTCTGCAAACCGTTAAAAAGCGTCAGCTCCACATTCACACCCCCCGAAGCCGACTGAAAGAACTGATTCTCATACTGGTTCGTCACAGGGTTCACATTCTTCCCCTCATTGAGCCCATACTGAGCGCTCGCGTTTACCGAAGGCAGAAAAGCCCCACGCGCCTGCAACAAATCAATATCCGTAGCCTTCAAATCCACTGCCGACCGCTGCACCGAAATATTGTGCTCAAGCGCATAACTAATACATTCATCAAGCGTCCAAAGGTGCTGTGAATACCCTATCGCAGGTAGTAAAAATAAGTAAATCAGTCTCTTCATCATATACTATTGGGCTCCTGACCCTTTCTTTTACAACAAAATGTGAGCACAAAGATAAACAATATTTTTCAATCTACGCACAAAAATACTATTTTTTAACTTTTTTTAAAATTCTCACACAAAAAAATCACTGCTCCCAATCCTAATATAATTGCCATTTTTAAACCAAAAATTCAGAAAACAATACCGCATCATTTCTCTCAAAAAGAAAATCACACTGAAAAACAAAACTATTTTCAAACGGTTCCCTATCGGATTCACTTCGGATCACCTCTGAAGAAAACCCCTTCAGAAAATATTTCTATTCATCTTCCGCACTGTTTAAGCAAAAATACGTACCTTTGTAGCCTCAATATAAGTATATGCAGAACTATATAGAATACGACTTTACCATCACCCCCCGCGAGGTAGGTGCTGAGATATTAGTGGCTGAGCTCGCCGAGGTGGGCTTTGAAAGCTTCGTAGATACCGAGGGCGGACTCTTAGCCTATATCCAAGAGCCCTTGTGGAACGAGGCAATCCTCAGTGATATTTACATCCTGCAAAACCCTGATTTCACCGTCTCCTACACCTATAAGACCATTCCACAAGTCAATTGGAATGAGGAGTGGGAAAAGAACTTCGACCCTATCGTAGTCGAGGGAGCCTGCACCGTGCGCGCCTCCTTCCACCCTGCGGCAACCACCCCTTATGAGATTGTCATCACCCCGAAGATGAGTTTCGGCACAGGCCACCACGAGACTACCTATATGATGCTCCAATTCCTGCTCACACTCGACCTGAAGGACAAGGGCGTGCTTGATATGGGCTGTGGCACCAGTGTGCTCGCCATTATGGCAGAAAAGCGCGGCGCAGCAGAAGTGTTGGCAGTGGACATTGACGACTGGTGCGTTGAAAACTCCCTTGAGAACATAGCGCACAACGCCTGCGAGCACATTTCCGTATTGCTGGGCGACGCCTCACAACTCAACGGACGCACCTTCGACCTTATTATTGCCAATATCAACCGCAATATCCTCCTTGCCGACATCCCTCACTATGCTGCCTCACTCACCCACGGCGGCACCCTATTGCTCAGCGGCTTCTACACCGAAGATATACCCGCCATCACCGAGCAATGCACCGCCCACGCACTTCGTTTTGTACAAAACTTAGAGCGCAACAACTGGGCAGCCGTTCAATTTACAAAACAATAACCCTATGGTAATCAGCAACCACTCCGAAGAAACCCTTACCCAAACAGTCGTGAAAGAGGCCATTGACGAGGTCAGCACCTTAGTACTCTACAACGACGATGTGCACACCTTTGATTATGTGATAGAGACCTTAGTGCGTGTATGCGAACACACTTACGAGCAGGCAGAGCAATGTGCCATTATCGTGCACTACAAAGGCAAGTGCGACGTGAAAAGCGGCAGTTACGACTACCTCAGTCCTCTCTGCGAAGCCCTCCTCGAGGCAGGTCTCACCGCAATGATCGAAGGTTGAGCTGTCCCCTCTACCCTACTCCACCCTCGGCAAAAGTTGTAGAGAGTTCCCCTTAGGTTAAATTTTTTCTCCCTTTCCGCTTTCTATTTGCCAAAAACTTTGTACCTTTGCCCCATTAATAACAACAAAGTATGGAACTGAAATTAACACGCCCCATCGTCTTTTTTGACTTAGAAACCACAGGTATTGACATCATCCGCGACCGCATCGTGGAGATTTCCATCCTCAAGGTATACCCCAACGGCAATAAGGAGAGCAAAACCTGGCTCGTCAATCCGATGATGCCCATCCCTAAGCAGGCGTCAGAGGTGCATGGCATCACCGACGAGCGTGTGGCGGGCGAGCCCACCTTCCGCGAGCTGGCAAAACAAATCCACGGGATGATCAAAGATGCTGATTTGGCAGGCTACAACTCCGACCGCTTCGATATCCCACTGCTGGCTGAGGAGATGCTCCGTGCCGACATTGATTTCGACCTCAAGAACCGTGTAGCCGTTGATGTGCAGACGATCTTCCACAAGATGGAACAGCGCACCCTCAGTGCCGCTTATAAGTTCTACTGTGGTAAGGAACTCGTAAACGCACACTCGGCAAGTGCTGATACCAATGCAACTTACGAAATACTAAAAGCCCAGCTGGATCGTTACCCCGAGCTTGAGAACAACATTAAAGCCCTGAGCGAATTCACCTACCGCAAGCAGGCAGTCGATTTTGCTGGCTTCATCGTCTATAATGATAAAGGTGAGGAAGTGTTTAGTTTTGGAAAGCACAAAGGCAGGCGCGTGGAGGACATCTTTAGCGAGGAACCTGGCTACTTCGGTTGGCTGCTCGGTGCCGATTTCCCACTGTACACCAAGAAGGTACTAACAGCCATACGACTAAAAAAGTTAGGACTTAAACAATAAGAGGAAAGCCCTACAACAAATAATTTGATAAGTTAAAAACTAATTGATTACTATGTCAAACTATGAAAGATACGATTACACTACTCAGGAAGGATACTTTGCCTTTAAATTTGAAAGTGTAGGAAGAAATGGCATTATCAAAAAACTTGTTGAGTATGTACAATTAGGAGAGTTTGAACTGGGAAAAATTTATAACTTAGGATTTGGAGATTATAACGAAGAAACAGGAGAAGTAGACGACAAAATAGTATCTGACAACGGAGATATGACAAAAGTACTCGCTACAGTAGCAGCTACTTTATATGTATTCACAGAACATTATCCTGACGCTATTGTATATGCAGAAGGAAGCAGTAAATCTCGGACTCGCCTATACCGTTGGAATATTGCTAAGAACTTAGAAGAGTTGAAACAAGACTTTTATGTGTTTGGAGTGATACGAAATATAGGCTATGAAGAATTTATAAAAGATAAGAACTACGATGGTTTTTTTGTAAAAAGAAAATAGATATGAGAACAAGCAAAACAAACAGCATTGACCTTTCCAATGAAAGGTTTGACGAGAGCTTAAATAAAATCAAAGGAAAAACGATGTTTCCCGAGAAAGCCAAAAGAGCTACGGAGACTCTCAAAAGCATTAACTTTTCACTTGATACTTTCAATAAGTCTATCAAGAAGAAAGAGCAGGAAGCAATTAGTTTGTAGCGAACCACTAACCACAAAGGGCGGCTCCCCGCTCCCCCCTAAAAGCTAATAACACTATGACTGAAATGACCCCAGAGGAGGAAAACAAAGCATTAGCGCAGGCTTACAAGGACCTGCTGCGCATCAGCTACCAAACCCTTACCGAGGACGACGCCAAACTCATCCGTCTGGCGTTCGACACTGCCATTGACGCCCACAAAGGGCAACGCAGGCGTAGTGGCGAGGCGTATGTTTTCCACCCGATAGCCGTCGCCAAGATAGTCGCCGAGCAGATCGGGCTGGACGCCATTGCTATCGCCGCAGCCCTCCTCCACGACGTGGTCGAGGACACTGCTTACACCTCGGAAGATATGGAGAGACTCTTCGGAAAAACTGTCGCGCACATAGTCGATGGGCTTACTAAGATCTCACATCTTACCAAGGAGAATGACATATCGCTGCAAGCCGAGAACTTCCGCAAATTGCTCCTGACAATGAACGACGACGTGCGCGTGATACTTATAAAGATCGCAGACCGCCTCCATAATATGCAGACGATGGGTTCGATGGCGGAGCACAAACAAGTGAAAATCGCCTCCGAAACCCTCTACATCTACGCACCTATAGCGCATCGCATCGGGCTATATAATATTAAGACCGAACTCGAGGACTTGGCACTTAAATACATCAATCCGGAGCAGTATCAAAGCATACTTAGCAAGATGGAAGAATCGCGCGAGGAGCAGCAAGAATACATTAAAGCCTTCTCCGACATCGTCGCCACCTCGCTCAACCAGCAGCGCATCTCCTACTACATCAAGGGGCGTCCGAAATCTATCTATTCCATCTACCGAAAAATGGAGGCGCAGGGGGTCAGCTTTGAGGAAGTCTACGACAAATTCGCCATCCGCATCATCTACAAGTGCGAACCCGAAGAAGAAAAGTTTCTGGCGTGGAAAATCTATTCGATAGTTACCGACCACTTCCGCCCAAACCCCACGCGACTACGCGATTGGATCTCCTCACCAAAGTCCACAGGCTACGAAGCACTACATATCACCGTAATGGGACCCAAGGGTAAGTGGGTCGAAGTACAGATACGAAGCGAACGAATGCACGAGATCGCCGAGAAAGGGTACGCTGCACACTTCAAATACAAACACGGCAACCAAAGCGAAGAAGGGATCGAGACGTGGCTGAACCGTTTGCAGGAGATCTTCGAGAATAGCGACACCAACGCAGTCGATTTCGTGGAGGACTTCAAGCTGAACCTCTACTCCAAAGAAATTTTCGTCTTTACCCCCAATGGGGAAATCAAGTCGCTGCCCAAAGGCGCCACAGCCCTCGACTTTGCCTTCGCTATTCACACAGGCGTGGGGATGAAAACCCGCGGGGCTAAGGTGAACCATCGCCTCGTACCCCTGAACTACGTGCTGAAAAGCGGCGACACAGTCGAAATCATCACAGCCGAAGGAGCGAAACCCACCAAAAACTGGCTCAACTACGCTACCACAGCACGGGCTCGCACCAAAATAAAATCCGCCCTCAAAGAAGAGGTAAAGGCAGTGGCTGCCGACGGAAAAGAACAGCTCGTTCGAAAGCTTAAACAGCTCAAAATAAATCTTACGGAAGAGGTTATGAACGACTTGGTGGCTTACTTCAAAACCAAGACAAGCCTCGACATATACTATCAAACGGGCACAGGAGAAATCAACAGCCAAATGCTCAAAGAGTTCGCCTCCGAGCGCGCCTCGCTCGCGGCAGCCGCTAAGGCGAAAGCCGCGAAAAAACCCGTCGAGGAGTTTACCTACGCCCCCGACAAGCACTACGACAGTATCGTTTTTGGTAAAGAAGAGGAAACCCTCGACTACACCTTTTCAAAATGCTGCAATCCCATACCGGGAGACCCTATATTCGGATTTGTGACTATCAATGAAGGGGTGAAGGTTCATAAGAAAACTTGCCCCAACGCCGTGTCAATGCAAGCGAACTACGCCTACCGAATTATCCCCGCCAAGTGGGTGAGGCAGGACGAGCGCGATTTCAAAGTCTCACTACGAATCAGCGGCTTGGATCGCGAGGGAATCTTTGCGGATATATCCGCCGCAATCAGCGGAAACAAGTACATCAAACTCACTAATATCAAAATCGATACGGAAGGGGACGTATTCACAGGCAAGGTATCGGTCTCCATCAACAATAACGCGACCCTGAAAAAGCTAATGCAGGACATCAAAGCCATTAAAGGGGTCGACAAAGTAACGCGACTATAAAACCTATGCGAAAGTTAGCCAATAGCGAGTTGCACCGCTTGGATGTGCAGCACTTTAAAAGCGCGCCAAAAACCCCGTTGGTGGTCGTCTTGGACAACGTGCGCAGCCTCAACAATGTCGGTTCGGTGTTTCGCACTGCGGACGCGTTCCGCATCGAAAAGCTGGTGCTATGTGGCATCACCGCGACGCCCCCCAACAAAGAAATCCACAAGACCGCCTTGGGGGCTGAAGAGAGCGTCGCTTGGGAGTATGCCCCCGACACCCTATCGGCAGTGCGCGCCCTACAATCCACGGGGGTGTGTGCCATAGCCGTTGAGCAAGCTGAGGGCGCCACAATGCTCACCGACTTGCACCTCGAACGCGGCAAAACCTACGCCCTTGTGTTCGGCAACGAGGTGAAGGGGGTCGCCCAAGAGGTCGTTTCCGCCTGCGACAACACCGTTGAAATCCCCCAATACGGCACCAAGCACTCGCTCAACGTCGCGGTAAGTGCGGGCGTGGTGATCTGGGAATGCTTCAAGCAGTTGCACACCTAAGCCAACGATCTACGGCGAGGTTTCCCCATAGAAAATATTTCCCCCCACAACTATAATTCATCATTTAAAAACTATATTACACATATCAAAATGGAATTTCAGGATAAAATCATCAGCGAGGGACTCACCTACGACGACGTCCTTCTCATTCCCAACTACTCGGAAGTGTTGCCGCGCGAAGTGAGCATCACATCCAAGTTCAGCAGAAACATCACCCTAAACGTGCCCGTGATTTCCGCCGCTATGGACACCGTCACCGAAGCCGATATGGCCATCGCAATGGCACGCGAAGGGGGCATCGGCGTTTTGCACAAGAATATGACTATTGAGCAACAGGCCGCCCAAATTCGCAAAGTAAAGCGCGCAGAGAGTGGAATGATTATCGACCCCATCACGCTGCCCCTCAACGCTACGGTGGGGCAAGCCCAACAAAGTATGAGGGAGAATCATATAGGTGGGATCCCCATCGTGGATAATGCTGGCATCCTAAAAGGTATTGTTACCAACCGCGACCTGCGTTTCGAGCAAGACCCCAATCGCCCGATAGTGGAAGTAATGACTTCGAAAAACTTGGTTACCACCAATGAGGGCACCTCGATGAAAGAAGCTGAGAAGATACTCCAACGCTCGAAAATCGAGAAACTACCTGTTGTGGACAAGTCCTACAAGCTCGTAGGGCTTATCACCTTTCGCGATATAGCCAACCTGCAGGAGAAGTCGGCAGCAAATAAAGACCATTTGGGGCGTCTGCGGGTAGCGGCAGCCTTGGGCGTAACTTCCGACGCGGTAGCACGTGCCGAAGCACTCGTGGCCGCAGGGGTGGATGCAGTGGTGATCGATACGGCGCACGGGCATACGCAAGGCGTGGTAAGCGTTCTTAAGGCAGTGAAAGGCGCCTTTGCCGATCTCGACGTGGTAGTCGGCAATATTGCCACCGCCGAAGCCGCACGCTACTTGGTAGCCAACGGCGCGGACGGGGTGAAAGTAGGTATCGGGCCTGGATCCATCTGCACTACACGCGTAGTCGCTGGTGTGGGTTACCCCCAACTCTCAGCGGTGATGAACGTAGCGGGAGCGTTGAGGGGCAGTCAAGTGCCCGTGATTGCCGACGGCGGTATTCGCTACACGGGAGACATCGTGAAGGCTATCGCCGCGGGAGCTGACAGCGTGATGCTCGGCTCTATGTTAGCTGGCACCAAGGAATCGCCTGGGGAGACCATCATATATGAGGGACGTAAATACAAATCGTATCGGGGGATGGGATCAGTAGAGGCGATGACCAAAGGAAGTAAGGACAGGTATTTCCAAGATGTGGAAGACGACGTCAAGAAACTCGTTCCTGAGGGCATCGTAGGGCGGGTGGCTTACAAAGGTGAGCTGCAAGAGAGTATGCATCAGTTCATTGGCGGACTGAGAGCTGGGATGGGCTATTGTGGGGCTAAGGACATCGCCACGCTACAATCGGTGGGCACGTTCGTACGTATTACCTCCAGCGGAATCACTGAGAGTCATCCCCACAACATAACGATAACGAAAGAAGCACCTAATTATTCGCGATAATCCCCTATAGCGAACACCTACAAATAAATGCGCTGCGAGAGAATCTCTCGCAGCGCATTCTTTTTAATGACAAAAAATTAAAACAAGCTGTTATAAAGAATACCAGCTTTTACTTTTTATTCATAACGTTCTCTAACCGTTGAAACCTCACCAATATTTTTGGTTACCCATTAACGTACCGTTGAACCTTCCAAAACACTTTTTGAGTAACCGTCCCCATACCGTTGAACCCTCCCCAACAATTTCTGACTAAGTATTCCCATACCTTTGATAGGTCGCCAACATTTTTGGGTAGGCGTCCCCATACCGTTGATGTATTCAAAATAATTTTGGGTAGATATTCTCATATAGTTGATGTCTTCAAAATAATTTTGGGTAGGCGTTCTCATATAGTTGATGCGTTGAAAACAGATTGTAACAACATTTCCACAGTTATAGACTTCTTACAAATATTTATTGTCTTTCTATCAGTGATATGGTGCTATCTCCAAAATAAAATGTAGTTAAATAGAAAATCTGCTGACAGGTTAGCCAGCAGATTTTCATAAGACAATTATTTAAATTAATTACATAGCCGTAATTTGTTGGCTTAACGATACAGTGTAAAGTTGCCGTAGAACTCACGTTTGTCGTAGAGTTCGTCGTTCAATTCTACGATGTACCAGTAGTCGCCCGAAGGCATCTCTTTGCCGTCGTACTTACCGTCCCAACCTTCACCAGGCTTCAACGTCTTGAGGCGACGTCCATAACGATCGTAAATATGGATTCGAGTATTCATATTATTCTCGACGTTTTCTGGTTTCCAAGTGTCGTTCTCGCCGTCTCCGTTCGGAGTAAAGTTGTTCGGGATGAAAAGGTCGATGTACGGCTGCTCGATAGTCATCGTGCGCGTGCAACCTTCGGCGTCTTCGACCTTCACTTCGATGATCTTGATGTGAACATCGCCGACTACACGCTCAGGATCTCTTGGGCGCAGTTTATACACAGGGTTTCCATCCTGACTTACTCCGTTGAAGTAGTAAGTGTATCCTTTAACTGCGGTCGTGATTCCGCCAGTAGCCTTCACCTCTATGGTGTTCATCGTAGTGTTACTTACTTGGGTGAGTGCCAATGCCGTCATTGTCACCACGGAGAAGTCTTTGGTGGAAGTACATACCCCTGTAAGTGGCGCCACAGCTGTGTAAGTAACCTCTATCGTTTGCGATCTTACGCCACGGTTATAGTTGTCGATGTAGGCAATGTTGCCGACGGTTCGAGTGAACGTTGTGGCGGGACCTCCATTGAGGCTGTAGGTGATGTTGGTAAAGTCGATGTTCTTATTCCTAAAGCTTACCACCAAGAAATCTTTGAAATTGTTGGTGTTCGCCTCGCAGGTTCCTTCCTGCTCAACGTAATTGATGGCAATATCAGGGAATTCCTGTACGGTAAACGATAGGGTTCGGGTCATCGTACACTTGTTGGTATCAACAATCACTACTTGGTAGAAGGTTCCTGCTGGTGTTGGAGACAAGTTGTCAAACAGTTCGGACGAGCCCGCAGCCACGCCTGTGTGGCCAGTGGTTATCTTCTGCTTGGTATCTGCCCTTATGATGTCGACAGTGTAGCTGCCCGTACCGCCCGCGATGTTGTGTACCACCACCGAGCCGTTGTTGGTGCCGTAGCAAGTGTAGAACGACGAAGCCGTAGTGTTGATATCTGCCGTGATAGGCGTTGGATTATCAAACTGATAAGTGCCTGCTAAGGTGATCGAGCAGTTCTTAGCATCAACGATATCGATGCGGTAAGTGCCTGGCTCGATGCCTGTGAACTCAGCGTGGTCGTCGTTGGTTGCCACAGGTGGGAGCTGGCTGCCCGTAGCTGATGTGCGTACCAAAATGTAGTGGTAAGGTCTTGTGCCACCTTGTACGCCTTCTATCCTCAGCTTGCCGTCCTTAGCATCCACACAAGTGATCGACTGTGTCGTTACCGAGATGGTGCTGGTGTTGATGCCGTTGTACGGATCAATGGTCACTGAAAGTGTCCCCGTTACTTGTGTACAGCCCAGCGCATCTTTGATGGTGATATTATACGTACCTGCGTCTAAGCCGCCGAACTCTACGCCAGGCGAACCCGTAGTGACGTCGCTCTGGGTATGTGCTACACCCGTTGCAGCGTTAGTAAGGGTGATGGTGTACGTTTCTTGGCCACCTACCACATATACTGAGGCTACACCGTTCTGATTAGCGCAATCCACGGAAACTTTCTGTTTGGCTTCGATCTTCATCTCGGCTGGGTTGCTTGGGATGGTGAACCTTGTAGCAGGGATGTTGCATCCTACGCCACTAACGGTTGCCACGATGTCATACGAGCCTCCTTTGAGCTGACCAGTGATGGTGGTGACATTTCCTGCCACAGTGCCTGTAAGCGGCGTCATCGATGGATTGCTTACCGATGTGATGGTGTAAGTAAATCCATTGGTGCTTTGGTCGCCATTAGAAAGGTCTTTATCAACCACTCTCAAAGTGATCGCGCCGAAGTCGTTGTGACATTGTGCACGCACTGGGTTGAGCGCTTCCACCTCGAAGGTGTTAGGATTCTTCACTTGGTAGACACCTGTAATAGAGCAGCCTGTCTTCTCATTGACTACTTCGATGGTGTAATTACCCACTGGCAAGCCCTTAGCACCTGTCAGGTTGATAGTCGTAGCGCTTACTGTCCTCACCTCGGAGTAGCCGTTGTTGCTACTGATCATAAACCTGAGCGGCGTACCTGCGATATAGGTAGGCGCTACGTTGGCTGTGATGGTTACTTCTTCTAACTGCGAGCAAGTAATCGATTGCGTGCTGGTAACACTTACGGTCTTCAATTCGAATGCTGGGGCTACCGTCACGCTCTTCGTATTGGTCGTACAAGCGCCTGAGGCATCCTTGACAGTCACGTAGAAGGTTCCACCGTTAAGGTCAGTAAGGGTGTATTCAGTGCCTGTACCCACGAGCGTACCACCTTTGTAGAACTCAGTAATGTAAGGCGCCTTACCACCTTTGATTTTCGCAGTGTCGACAGTGATCTTAGGCATTGCCATAGCTCCTGCTCCTGCGCATTCGTATTGTGTGGCAGTAATCACACCTTCTTCTAAGGTGAGTGGCTCTGCTGAGTATAGTACCTTGGTTACTAACGCCTCGCAACCTGTTGCTGCCGAAGTTACCTTGATGGTGTATTCCACGCCGATAACTGTGCCGTGCAAGTTATTGAAGGTTGCTTGGTGCGAAGCCGAAGTACTTGGAGCCATCGGTAGGGTAAAGCCTGCAAGCGGAGTGCCTGTGGTGTTATCTACCGCATTAGTGATCTGGAAGGTGTAACTATCGGCATCGGTAGGCATTGTTATTTGAATGCTTCCCGTACCTGCTACGCCTAAGCCTAAGTTACATTGCTCGTCAGTACCATCTACTACGGCATCTGCAACATTTGGCTGAACAGGATCTCTGAGTTCCACTTCCTTAACGATTGGGCAATTTTCTGTTTCGCTGTCGTACAAGCTGATGCGGTATCTGCCTTCGGTAGCTGGTGCTGCTATTGGGATGATACCCCCTGCTGGCAGGGCAACATCTTGATAAAGCGTTTCTGTTGGGTTAGAGCCGTTGTCCAAACGTTCTAATGTAAATTTATAGTTGCCTGTACCTCCTGTGGCTGCTACGGTAATCTGTGCCGTAGGTGCCGCACAAGTTTTCACCTTGGTGACGGTAGCCGTAGCCGTGATGAGCGTTGTAGTGGTAAAGGTAATTGTATCGGCACAGCCGTTAACATCTTTTACTACTACGGTATGGCTTACCACTGGGGTTACTTTAAGTTCGAAGGCACGGTTTGCTTCTGTCCATACGATAGGCTGATCGGCAGCACCATCTAAACTGTAATAGTGTGAGCCTTGACCTACTTGGCTGAGAGTGATCTTCACTGGTACTAAGCCTGAAGGATCGCCGTAAGCCTCGCACATCATCGCTGTAGCACTCACTACATCAGGTGTAAGTTCTTTACCGATAACTACATTTGCCATCTGGCGACAACCGTAAGCATCCTCTACATATACATCCCAAGTGCCATCAGGCATATTGATGTACTGCGATTGTGTAGTAGTGCGGGTCATCACACTTGGCGTATAAGGTGCACCTGAAGCTACCCAACCGTAGGTATAGGTTGCTGTACCACCTTCAATATTGAGCCAAGCCTTACCAAGGGTATTGCAAGTAGCCTTGTCGAACGCCTTCATCTGTACCTTCAACTGTACGGCTGACTTCTTCACATCGAAGTGGTAAGCGTTGGTACAGTTGCTTGGTGACTCAGTAAAGACTATATAATAGCTACCTGCTGCCAAATTACTTGGGGTGGTATGTGCCGCTGTCAGTGGTGCTGGCACATTGCCCACGCCACCTGCTACTATATTATTGGTATTCTTATCGTAGATAGACCACGAAACTCCTGTAGTGCCTGCCTGCAAGCCGCTCAATGTGTAGGTCACCTTACCATCATTAGCCCCCGCACAAGTAGTATTGCTGCTAGTAGCGTTGATCACTAAGGTCGACTTAGTAGCCACTGGCATTGTAGCCTCTTGAGTATAGCGACACTTCGTATCGGCATTGTACATCACAAAGGTGTATTTTACACCAGGGATAAGGTTTAGTATCTCAGCTTCTAATCCGCCGCCTGCTGTCTGACCTTTGTACCAAGTATCAACACCACCCGCGATCACGGTGTTGTTGGTAGTAAGTACGTTGCCGTGAGGTGGCGTTACAGGGTTCTGCAAGCCTGCACGGTATACAGTGAAGTATACGTTGGAAGTAAGAGATACATTTGCGGTACCTGCTGAGATTCCTACGAACATACTGTTGGTAGTCGCACAACTGTTTTGTGGGTTTGCACGGAAGGTCATTGTAGCTACATTAGGGTTCACTATAAGATCCGTATGGGTTTCGCAACCATTGGCATCAACTACTGTGATACTGTAAGTACCGTAGTTCAAGCCTGTGAATGGCACGTCAAAGCCTGAAGCCTGTGTAGGTATATTCTGCGTCTTGACACCACCAAAGGTCTTATTCTCAATAGTAACCTCATAAGGTGCCTTACCACCACTGATCAGTTTCACAGCGATATCGGCATCGTTAGATGCACAGCCTATCTCCTTAGTAACTCTCGCACTTATCTGAAGCATTGGGTCGCTACCGATAGTGAAGGTTTGCGTCATCACACAGCCGCGGTCGTCAGTGATGCGGAGTGTGTAGGTACCTGCTGCTAAGGCTGTAGCGCTTTGTACCGCTCCACCACCGTCGAGCACCTCTACAGTATGCGACTGTGTACCTACGTGGTAATCTGACTTAGTAAGCTGCAATTCCCCGTTGGCTTTGCCACAAGTAGCGTTCTTAGTGCGGAGCGCTCCTATGGTAAGACGTGGTGGATCGGATTGCAGGGTTACAAAGTTCTCAGCCTTACACTCTGAACCGTCAGGCTGGTAAGTCACTTGGAACCTGAATTGTGTAGTACCTACCGCCGTAGTATTATAAGTTGCTGTGCTTGGGTGGGTTGCTATATTTGTCCACGTCAAGCCGTTATCAGTACTTACCCTAAAGGTCTTCGCCATTGTAGTAATACCGCCCTTGGCTGTAAGGGTATAGCTTACTGGCGTACCTTTACAGCTTGCGTACTGCTGTGAGGTAGGCGATACAGTGAGCTCAAGCACATCGTATATCTCGGTGCTTACCGTAGTAGTACAGCCGAAGCCGTCGGTTACTACAAAGGTATGTGCCCCTGCTGCTAAATCCTCAGGGAAGGTATAGCTATTACCTGCAAATACGTAGTTGTTCAAGCCGCCTACGCGTTTTACAGAATAGTTGCCATTACCGCTCAGTACGTTGATAAGCACTTGCTTTTGAGCACCTGTCGCGTAGCAATAGCTCAATGGCTCAGCAGTAGCAGAAAGGATTGCTTTATCCTTAATTTCAAAAGTGGTAGTGGTAGCACAGTTATTGCTATCGGTTACCGTTAGGGTGTAAACCCCTGCCGCTAAACCAGTAGCATCTACTGGGTTCACACTTGGTCCTGCATTGCCTGTTACAGGCCCTGTCCAGTTGTATTTGTAGCCTGTAGAAGCTGGTGTACCACCGCTGGCTGACAAACGAACAACTGCAGTACCTGCTGCAAAGCAAGTTACCTTTTGCGTTTGCACTACCTTAGGCGTGATAGCTGAAGGCTCGCCTACTTTATAGCCGTTGTTAAGGGCAACCACACAGGCAGGGTTGGTAGCATCTTGTACGGCAAGAGTACCTGTTTGGGTAGCCGACAAGCCTGTTACAGTAAATACCCCTTGTGCATTAAGGGTTGTGGTACTCCAAGTGGCTTGGAGAGGGTCAATGCTGTACTTAATGCTGTTAGAGCTTGGGTTTACCACCCTTACAAGCATTGTACCATCATTACCGCCGTGGCAAGTAGGTGGCGTTGGTGTGCCATACGCCTCTAAACGCATTTCCTTACCACGCTCTATATTGATGATCTTCTCTACTTTATTTTCGCAATAACGTGTAGGCTGACTTACTGCAATGTTATCTAACATATAAGTGAAAGATGTAGCCCCCATAACAGTAGAGGAGATCTTGATGCGTACCTTATTATCAGTGATACCTGCCATTTCTGCGGCTGTAAAATTGAATTCTTTCTTAGTCCAGCCGTTCAAATAAGCATTACCATATAATCCTGATATATTCTTACTTGTAATAAATGTCCCATCGGATTTATAAAGTCCTGCTGAAAGGTTAAAGGAAGAAGCCGAAGTATGATTATAAGCTGATATATCAAAACTAATCTTCAATGGTTGATTCGGTTGTATATTATCTATATCCTTATTATAAGATAATTGCGAATCATAGTAAGCATATCTACCTCCTGTAGGATCTGTAAAGTTGATACTTCCAAGTGAAGTAGAAACGACTTTTACTATTACATCTGATATTGCCTTTTGTGGTAATACATCCAAATCAACTCCTTTGCCAAAATCTTCTCTAAATATTGCATTATAAGCAGCATTGGTAGATACTGCCTCATAGTATACTGTTAAAGTATGGGTACCAGGGGTCAACTCACGGGTAAAGGTAGTACCTGTAAGGGTCTGGCGTGGGTCGCTGTCAATAGTATACTCGTAGGTTTGGCTTGCAGTGGTGTTGGTTATGGTCACCGTTACCACCCCGCTGCCCGTGTCGCACCTATAGGTAGGTACACTCACATCAACAGTAGGCTCTACATTAGGGGTCATCACCACTGAAAGTTCTACCCTACAACCATTATTATCTTTCACATATACAGTGCCTGAGCTACCCATATAGCCTATGTTAGCAGCTCCATAGTTAGCTTCGCCATCAAAGCTATAGGTGTAAGGAGGGGTGCCACCGTGTACATTAGTAACTGCCACCTTGTACATCTTAGGTGTTCGGGTACTGCACGACTTGTCCTCTAATATAGTTACATAAGCTTTTAATGGGTCTTTAGGGGGTGCTATGGTAATAGGCTTCTTGGTGTAGGTACACATCGTACCCCCTACTGGGGCAAGTATCTCTACCTCGTAGGTACCTGCTGCAAGGCCTGTAAAGAGTCCACCGCTGCTTGTTTTATAAGCGGTAGTGGTGCTACGGGTACCGTCAGCCTTTAATTGGTAGAGGTTTACGGTACGGTTCTGGTTAGGCACATCAAATATCACATTGATATTACCTGCGTTCGGACTGCTTTCGCACTTGATCTCTTGTGTAGCCGAGATAGTAAAGCTGTGTGGGCTTGGGGGAGTTACGGTTACAGGGTTAGAGATCGCAAAAGCACCATTTTGGGTATCACCCACGATAAATTTGTATTCGCCCACTTGGGTAATCCCTGGTACATCTGCCTCAGCATAGGTGTCAGTAACCCCTTGGGTAGCTATTGGTGTGTTAGATGGTGCTACAGCCGTTGTGCCATTGGCATAACGTTGTACGCCATCAACCGCCCAAATAAAGAAGCGGTAAGTAGGTTTACCTCCTTCAGCCTCAAAGCGGAAGCGGGCAGTGTTACAATCCTTCCAGCTAATGAACTTAGCCTTCATCGTCATTGTGGTACGCTTCTCTATGGTAAAGTTATCAGTGTACTCACAGTTAGGTATCTGTGGTGAGGTCACCACAATGCGGTAAGTACCTTCTGCCAAGTCTGTAATACGCGTTTCGTTGGTAGTGATATTGAGCGTCTTATAAGGAGAGCCTCCTGATGTGTACACCTTAATATTATAGGTAACCCCAGTACTATTGAGCTGCAACTTCACTGATCCTCGTGAGAAGTTAGTCTCGTGGATAATATCACTCACCGAACCTGATAAGCCATTATTGAATACCTCGAAGTAATAGTACTGAGTACAACCTGCATTGTCAAACTTGAGGCGGTATTTACCCACACTCGAGCTATTGATGGTAAAAGTAGGGTTGCTATGGAGGTCGCCCCAGCAGCCGTCGTTAGTATTTCGGCAGTTAGCTGAGGACTCAGTACAGCTACCATTCCATTTTTGCCATTTGTACTGTGTATTGACATAGCTTACAGTGAGGTTCTTGCTACCGCCGTTGCAGAGGTAGAAGTGGCTTGTCCAGCTGCCATCACCAGCACACTCAGCCCCTACTCCACCTGCTTGTGCACGGATAGGGTCGGTAGTAGTGGATACCGTGTCAAACTGTATGGTCTCAGTGCTTGTAAGGTTGCGACCGTTGCAGTTCTTAGTCTTCACTACGGAGTAAGTGCCTGCTGTGTTAGCACCTATAAACTGGTAAGTAGTTTGTGCAGCATCGAGGGTGCCATTCACATACCACTGATAGCTATCAAAGCCTTGCTCAGCGGTGAGGTTCATTGGGCTACCACAGAACACCTCTTGGCGTGTACAGCCTGAGGTATCAATATTCATAGGGTTAGTGCCTTGCTTTGCCTGTGGTGCTACACTACAAGCAGGAGTGCTGCTACCATAGCTCAAGCTATAAGCTGCCTCGAAGTAGTTACCACAAGGCTTCTGAGCATCAGCACAGCTGCCTTTATGCTTGAGCGGTATCTTGATAACACGCTCAGCTGTGCCTGTGCCCAAAGTAGCTGCAGGGATCGTAATGATATAGCTGTTGGTGCCTGCATTGTAAGAGGCTGTTGGCTCAGCTGAGCCTTGCTTAGCCCCGCTGGTATTGACATTGCCATTACGCTGAATGATAGTAGCATCAGGCAAGGTAACGGTAAGCGAAGCAGCGCCAATAGCTTGTGCACCTGTATTGCGATATCTTATTTCGTAGATAAACTCTTCACCTGGGGTAAGCGCTGTAATAGGTGCTCCCGAGGTATTGGTGTAACGTGCAGAAGCATCCATCTTCAAGGCTGAAGAATTCACAGTAACCGCAAATGAGCAAGTAGCTACATTACCTGCTGGGTCAGTGAAGGTATATACTACAGTAGTTACCCCCACAGGGAATTCATAGCCTGAAGCATAGTTGCGCGAAACAGTTATCGGCTGGCAAGTATCGGTAGCAGTAGGCTCACCCCAGCTTGCCTTAGCACTACACTTGCCTGCAGTGGCTACCAGCGTAATATTAGCAGGGCAGCGCGAAATAGTAGGTGGTGTAGTATCAACAGGTAGGTTGACAGTAACGCGCTTATTGCGAGGAGTTGTAGCCCCACAGCCTACATTAGCACGCATCTGGTACTCTACCTCGAAGGTAGTAGTCTCGCTGATCACCTGCGAGTAAGAGCGACCTGTAGCAATAGGTGTAGAGGTCTTGCGCGTGCCACCAGCAGTAAGCTCAAACCAACGGATATCAAACAAGTTCTCCGACAAACCAACATTGAGTACTGCGTTATCACCTTTACAACGGGGTTGAGAGCTGATGGTTATAGGAGGATTAAAGGCTGCATTGATCTTTACTTCCACATTAGCCCCTGGAGATACTTGACATTGGTGTTGCGCCTGTACAATATATTGTCCATCAGCTAAGTTATTAAATGCCCAAAAAGTATTATCAGGATCAGTAGCCTGTAATGTCTTTGTTCTAAAAATAGTGGTAGGAGCTGATGCCTTATATAAATTAAAGGTGAGTGGGTAAACTACATTTTGCCCCGTAACATCAGCAACAATAATACCTGAACCACTTGAGGCACTACAAGCCGTAGAGGTGATAACGGGCTCAAGTGGATTGGTACGCTTTATTTCAAAAGGCTTTTGTGCACTATGGTTATACACTTTTCCATTTACCCCTACCCCATTAATGGCAGTGGTTTCCAATTGCATAAACAGATCGCCATTAGCCAGTTCGTAATAAAGGTTTTTTACTTTTAAGGCGTACTTTCCTGCCAATATGTTGTTAAACGCACTCTTAGGGTTCTTTATAATCTGCCCTGTTGATATATAAACACCTGGACTACTTTCTTTCATCAACTCAACGTGAACACGATCAGGTATTTTATAAAGGAAACCTACATCATATGTCACTGACCCATTAGAGCAGTTATGGCTTTCACTAAAGGTATCCTTCTGTGTTCTGAGTAGGTTAATATCAATTGTTTGTTGAACAGTATTGTTACAATTATCTTTTATCTCAATGATATATTTACCTGCAGGGAGATCACCCCAACCAAAGCGATTTCGCCCAGAAGCATTAGCAGTCTGCGTAAGTGGGAAAGTAATAGTCTTAGTTTCTGTTTCACCAAAAGGTAAGCGTGTAGCAAAAGAGTATGACGTCTTGCCATCAGCACGCTTGAGGTTTATAGTCAGTGGGAAATTAAATTCAGTAGAAAGGGCCTCAATGACGAAACCTCCTGTACCTTCAAAGACACCTCTTACTTGCTTCAGATCGTCAAAAACTCTATTGAGGGTCGTACTAGCTGGCTTTACATTATATTCTCTTGTACAAATCTCGTAACAGCCATTAGGGTGCCTAAACTTAAATCGATAAGTACCTGCTCCTGATGCGGTGAGGTCAACCACATCACGGCTTACCCAGGTACCTACTGGGCCTACAAACTGACCTGCTGCATTTTTCTTCTCAGCTACAAAGTTTCCATTAGCATAAGCGTATTGGAAATAGTACATATAATTAAGTATAGGAGAGCCTGTTCTCATATCAGTTAAGTCTTTCCTTACAAAATCACGGAACATTTCCCACTTGAGTGTAGGAGTAGTTCCACAGGTATTTACGCTTCTATCCTGTGCTGACATACCAAAGCCACAAGTAGTAGGCTTAAATATTGATTGAGGAAACTCTATCTCGTGAACGATGGTATTTTTTCCACCATTAATAGTAATACGAATCTTATCGCCTGGTTCAAATACATAACCTGTATTATATGTAGAACCACTGAAAGGTGGGTTGAAAGATCCTTTACTTGCTGGGTTAAGATATTCTATTTTAGCTCTATTATTGAAATAAGTATTCACTGCCGTCTTATTAGTTACATCTTCGTCGACAGACTTATTATCCGATTTTCTATCAAGAGTAATACCGAGTTTGTATTTACAATTCAGGTCAGGCTCGAGTGTAGTAAAACGGATTTTTATTTCATAACAGCTTGGTGCTTTCCCGTCAACTGCGGGAATGACTACATCTGTAATTCTGCGTTCCTCACCACATAAAGAGGTAGGACCTCCTTGGTCTTTAACCACCACAACCACTGTTTTATTTGCCTCCAAACGCTCAGAGGCTGTACCTTGAATAGTGATATAATTACTACCTGAAGGACGTGTTTTTGAGACAGGAGCTACCAATTGATGCCCTGCTCCATCTTCAACACTTACCAAGAATGGCCCAATACCCCCCGAAGGAATTTTGAACTGTATCTGCCCATCGTATTGTGCTGCACAAGAGGGGGCTATGGTTTTCAGGTCAGTGATATTCATCAACTTATATGAAGAGTTGATATAGACAGATTTTACCGCTGTGGCTGAACCACTTGGGTCAGTAACGGTAACTGTATACATTCCCTCCGCTAAGTCGTTGAACTGATAGGTAGCTGGTGATCCACTCATCGCTTGATAAGTAGGCGCTCCCTTAGGCTTAGTGAGTTCGACCATATAGCTACCCGAAAGTGCACAACCTGCTGGTGCAGGACTCTTAGGGGTTGCTACCACCTTGAGCGTTGCATCGCTATAGCAAGTACCTGCTGTAGGAGTCAGCTGTACATCAATACACTGCTGAGCGTACCCTACACCCGCTAAAATAAAAAATGAAATTGCAGTAAGAAACCTTTTCATAAGAACACGTAATTAGTGTATATAATTCTCTTAGGTTGCAAATGTATGAAGTTTTTTACAAATCGCAATACCCTCAGGTTGTAAAAAAGTTACAATTACCTTCGAAATCAATTTAATTACCTTAGAAACAATGATTTATAAATGTGTTAAAATAAAGTTAAAGTGTGTAGTAGTGGTAAAAAATACACAATTTATGTAAAATCTGTGAGTCAAAAAGCTAAAAAAGGCTGCTCAAAAATTATGAACAGCCTTTCATTTTTTTAGGGTAAGGTTATCCCTTCGATACGTCTTCGTTACCTATCCGTTGTGACACTCTTACACCTCAATAGCTACGGCTTTATTCTTCACCAATTGCTCTTCCTCAAAGAAGAAATCGATGCGCCCTAAGTTAAGTCCGAAGCAACCTACTTGGTTTACTAAGGTGGTGTTACCTTTTTTATTGGTAACTAAGGTAGGGCGTGGTAGGAAGGTATGCGTATGCCCGCCGATGATCAGGTTGAGGTATGAGGTTTGTTCGGCTACTTTTAGGTCGCTAACTTTATCCTCATTTTTGTACTCATAACCTAAGTGGGAGAGAGCGATGATCAAGTCGCACTTTTCCTCATCGTGGAGCTTGCGTTCCATATCTTGGGCAATGCCAATCGGGTCGAGGTAGACCGTCTCTTTATACATAGCTTTATTTACCAAGCCTTCCAGCTCGATGCCTAAGCCGAAAACACCTACTTTCACCCCGTCGACCATATAGGTTTTGTAAGGTTTGGTATGCCCGTTGAGCAGGGTTTTGCTTACATCGTAATTA
This sequence comes from Capnocytophaga haemolytica, assembly GCF_001553545.1. Classification (NCBI taxonomy): domain Bacteria; kingdom Pseudomonadati; phylum Bacteroidota; class Flavobacteriia; order Flavobacteriales; family Flavobacteriaceae; genus Capnocytophaga; species Capnocytophaga haemolytica. The sequence continues at coordinate 1,994,213 of NZ_CP014227.1, forward strand.
GAGATGATAAAATCGAAATCGGCATTAGGTAACTGTGCATAAAGCCCTTCGATGCCATTGTCGAAGTCGTGGTTACCAAAGGTAGCGGCGTCATATTTAAGCATCGACATCAGTTTGAACTCAAGGGCACCACCGTAGAAGTTGAAGTAAGGCGTACCTTGGAAGATGTCGCCTGCGTCAAAGAGCAGTGTGTTAGGGTTTTCCTTGCGTATCTCATTGATGAGCGTTGCGCGCCTTGCTACGCCTCCACGGTCGGGATTGCGTGTATCGGTGGCAGGGAAAGGGTCGATATGGCTGTGCACATCATTGGTGTGCAAGATGGTGATCTGCTTTGCGTGGCTTGGTTTCATTGAGAGGGAGAAGCCGCCCATCCCTACTAAGAGCGAAGTTGCTCCTATATTCTTTAAAAATGTTCTTCTTTCCATCGTGTTATGGTTTATATTCAAATCGGTTGTCTTTTTTAGCTTCTAAGGTGCCTACTTTTTTAAAGTAATCTATTAGTACGTTGCGGGCTAAGTAGCCTGTTTCAAACGCTTCTGCTCCTTTGAAGAAATACATTGCATCGCCGCCGTTCATCAGGTAGTCGGAAGTGGCTACGATGTAGGTAGCGTTGGGGTCGAAGGGCTTGCCGCCGATGGTAAACTCAGTGATTTGCCCATCTTTGGTGATTTGCAAATGTACTTGTTTTGACAGCGGATGTGGCACACGCTTATCAATGAGGTACTGTGCGAGTTCTTTTACTTTCTCGCCTTTCATCGTCAGCACCACAATCTTATTCTCAAAGGGCATCACCTCGTAAGCCGAGCCTACGGTGAGGTTTCCTTTGGGGAGTGAAGTGCGGATACCGCCCCAATTCAGTAGCACAAAGTCGATGTTCTTCCCTGTCTTTTTTGAGTACACAGGGTTGATAATCTCGTAAGTGGCGTCAGCCATAAAATTGCCGATGGCAGCGTTGAGTGATGGCTCATTTCTGTCCTTTGGCAGTTCTACGGGGTTATACGCAAGCACTACGTCCATCTCTTTTTGGACGTGCTCACGGTACGGTTTCACAAAAGCATCTACTTCCGATGCCCCTGCAAGCGCATTTGTGATCTCAATGTTCTTCGCTTTAACCCTTGAGAGCTGAGTTTTTTTAGCTCCACAAGAACTTATAAAACAGACGGTTACAAATGCCAATAAAAAATAAGTCGATAATTTATGCAACTTTCTCATAAAAAATGTTATTGGTTTAAAAATTAATGTTTACCTTTGCAAACACGCAAAATTACAACTATTTTGGAAATAATAAAGAATTATAACATAAAAAATAAAATTCGCAAGAATTTGAAGGTGCTTGAGAGCTATCGAAAACCCGTGAGTGACGAGCTTGTAAAAGTGGGCTGCATCATTGATATGGACGCAGTTAGGAAGGTTGACCCCTTGCTTGAACTGATAAAATTCTACGGTATCCGACCAGAGAATTATATTGTGCTCGGTTACAAAAAAGAGTCGGAGGAAACGCACGCCGATGGCACTCCTTTTCTGATTGATAAAGAAATCAATTGGCAGGGGAAGATACGCAATTATCACGCCGACCGCTTGGCTGAGCAGGAGTACGACCTGCTGATCAACTACTTTAACGAACCTAAGTTACCGCTGCTGCTGCTCTCTTCGTCCATCAGGGCTAAGTTGCGCATTGGCTTTCAAGGGATTGACTTGGTTTACAACGATATTATCATCGCTTGTAATTTGCAAGAGGAGGTGGTCTTTGCCGAGGAGGTGAAGAAGGTGATGAATACCATTATACACAAATAAGATATGAAAAAAATAATTGAAGGAACAGGGGTGGCGTTGGTTACTCCTTTTACGGCAGACAATCGGGTGGACACTGAGGCACTTGTGCGCTTGGTGGACTACGTAAGCACGGAGGGTGTGGAGTTTTTGGTGGCTTTGGGCACTACCAGCGAGGCACCTACGCTCACCGCTGAGGAAAAAGCCTTAGTGCGCGAGACAATCATTAAAGCAAATAAGAAGCAATTGCCTTTGGTGGTAGGCATCGGTGGCAATAATACCCAGAGCGTTATTGACGAAATCAAACGCACTGACCTCTCTGCTTTTGATGCGATACTTTCGGTAGTGCCTTACTACAACAAGCCTTCGCAAGCGGGTATGTATGAGCACTTTGCGGCCATTGCGCGCAGCACTGAGTTACCTATCATTCTCTATAATGTGCCTGGACGTGTGGGGGTAACGATGCAGGCAGAAACGACTTTGCGCTTGGCAAGAGATTTTAAGAATATTGTAGCCATCAAAGAGGCATCGGGCAATATGGTGCTGAATATGCAGCTGTTGCGCGACAAGCCTGAGGGCTTTAGCGTGCTTTCGGGTGATGATATGACGGCTTTGCTCACTACGTATCTTGGTGGGAAAGGAGTCATCTCAGTGATCGCGATGGCTTATCCACGTGAGTTTTCTGAAATGATACGCTTGGCACTCAAGGGCGAAGTAGCGAAAGCCAATGCGCTGCACTACTGCCTGATGAACGCTACAACGCTTGCCTTTAAGGAAGGAAATCCCGCAGGTGTAAAAGCCTTCTTAGCTGAAAGGGGCATTTGCGCACCTTATGTGCGTTTGCCATTGGTAGCAGCTTCAGCAGCACTTACTGATGAGATAAAAGCAACTTTGTAGATAGTTACACCTATATATTATATTTAGCTTCGAGCTTTTAGGGCTAACGCGAGTTTTCCGACTTGTTGTCAATAGGTTAGCATAGTAATATATTTTCTAATCCTCTATTGTAGAGTGAGATAGTTAGTTGAAGTGGATAGTTTTACTGATTATAGAATAGAAAAAGAGCCTGTCTTGAAAAAATTAAGACAGGCTCTTTCTTTATAAAGTTGTTTAAGGAGAGTCTACATTATGAACCGAAGCGTTTTAGTTCTTTAAGTTGCTCACCATCAATACCGTAAATATCATTTTTGAGTTCTATTTCGCCACGGTCGTTTACCTCTGTGGTGTAATAGAGCACATTGATCATATATTTTGTTTTCGGAGTGATGCGGTATTGGTTGTGCTTCTCGTTGGTCATTGCCTCTTTGATTTTGTCTTCCGTCCACTTCACATTTCCCCCTTGATTGCGCAATATAATGCGTGCGAGCTGTGTGGGCTGTTCAAGGCGTATGCACCCGTGGCTCAGGGCTCTATCTTGGCGGGCAAATAAGTATTTGGTAGGGGTATCGTGCAAGTAGATGCTCATACCGTTGTTCAGGGCGAATTTCACCAATCCGAGCGAGTTGCGTTCGGAAGGCTCTTCGATGAAGTAAAAAGAGCGTTTTCTGATGTTGGGGTCAGCCCAATTGACTTGGTTGGGCTCAATTTTTTTGCCGTTTTCAAAGAGGGAATAGCCGCGTTTTTTATAGCGTTCAGGGTCTTCTTTGGATATCATCTCAGGGATCATCTCTTTGTGAATGATGCTCTGCGGCACTGACCAAGTAGGGCGAAACTCCACAAAGCGGATGGAATCAGTGAAGATGGGGGTAGGTGTTTCGGCTTTGCCTACCACGATGCGCATTTGCCCTATCACACTGTTTTTATGATAGATACGCAGTTTGTAATCAGGGATATTTACGATGAGGTAATCGTCGCCTAAGTGGTTGTTGAAAGCACGCATACGCTCAATATTGAGCCATACGATATCCTTTTTGAAGGAAGCGGTCATATTCATTCGGCGTATGGTAGCATCGGTTAGGCGACCGTTTGCCAGCAGTCCCTTATCGCGCTGAAAGCGAATGAGGGTGCGAATGAGTGTACTATCGACCTCCATATCATCGATTTCGGGCTCAGCTTTGTAGCCACGTTGCTCGAGGTTGCGGCGCACTTTTAGCACCACAGGGTCGGTGTAGCCATAGCGAAACAGCTTAGGCTCTTCCATATACACTATTTCCACCGACTCATCAGGGATAGCTTTTAGGGTTTTGTACTTAGCCAGCAATTGTTTGTATTGAGCTGTCTTTGGGTGCAACGCACCAACCACTGTTGCCAGCGCATCGTCATCGCCAATACCCAGCAGTATATTCGGATTGTTTTTTGGTTTGGGTTTTAACCAGATGTGCGTTCCATAGTAAGAACGTGCCAATCGCCCTGAGGTTAAGTGCTTGGTAAAGAGTAGAAAAGAAGCTGTTATTTGTCGGTCGAGAGCTACTTTTTCCTCATCGCTTTTTTCGTTTGTATAAAGGCTATCGACTGCTTTTTTGAGTGTATGTTGCCGATAGGTTTTAGGGTTTAAGCCGTAATTGCTCACACTATCGAGCACAGCCATATATTCAGTAAAAAGGCGTGAAGGCTTATGGGAGAAGAGCCAGCGGGTTTTCATTCCGTTGCGGGTGTAATACTCCTTAGCCTCGCGCTGAATGATGCGCTTGTAATGGCTGTCAGCCACAGGTATCACCTCAAAAGTAATCTGGGCAGTATCCACAGTGAGCGTCTTGGCATTCGCGTAGATTTCTTTGCCATCGACATATTCAGGCTTGGGAGCAGGAGGCTCAGCTTGCTTGCGCTTGCAGCACAGCACTACTGCCAAGAGCCCTAAGAGGACAAAAAGTTTTACCTTCATTTTGTTGTATTTATTGAAAAAAGTCATTGTGAAAGAGAAACCTAAAAGTACATTTCTCTATTAAAATCGCGCAAAGGTAATCATTTTTAGAGATATAAGCGTCATTCCACGAAGAAAAAAATAATGATGCTATAAAATGAATTGATAATAGCCAAATACTACCACAACGGCTGAACTGGGAAAAATCTTCTTACTGAATAATCTTTTTTAACTCTTCGAGAATACTTTGTACCACGACCGTCTTATTTTCCTGTATGATAGGTAGCATTTTCCATTGCCCATCTTCTGAGTATGATACACTTATCTGTGTTGCGGTAACAAGTACACTCGCTTTATATGAAGTGAGCATAAACTCCTTAATTGTATCAATCGGGATAACAAAATCAGGCTGACCAAAAGCTAATTTACCACGTATTTCCCGTCGTTGCATATCTACTTCTAACTTACGCTGCTTATCAGCTACATAGATAAATACTGCCAATGACAGCATAACCACTCCCGCTATCCACAGTTGGATATAGAAGCTAAATACAGTGAATAGTAAAAGTGAAAAAATAAGTATAAAAACCGACTTATTACGTATTTTTGCCTTGTAAAGTGTTCCTTCTTGAGTAAAATAATTATAATCCATATCCTATTTTGCTTATCTATTTATAAAGTGAAGCTCTATCAATATAGTCCCATACTTTCTCAGGAAGTAACGGTTGAACATTACGTCTTTCCCTGATCTCATTGCGTATAAAAGTAGCCGAAAGTTCTATTATTGGTGCCATTACACGAGTAATATGAGGGTGATCAGCAAATTTTTCAGGGATTACTCCTTCTGAAATACGTGGATAGACATATATAGTGTAATTTTCCAGTATATACTCATAATTCTTCCACTTGTGAAGTGTTTTTAGATTGTCTTCCCCCATAATTAGTGAAAAAGTTGCCTCTGGGTATTTTTCTTCTAAGTATAAAAGTGTCTGAACGGTATAGTTAGGCTGAGGCAGGTGAAACTCAATATCCGATGGACGCAATTTATCATAGGGCTCTAAAGCTAGGTGCACCATTTCTAAGCGCTGGTAATTATTGAGTAAAGAGGGCTTCTCTTTCAGCGGATTCTGAGGTGTTACTACCATCCAAAGCTCCTCTATATCAGAGTGCTCCACTAAGTGGTTTGCAATGATAAGATGCCCTATATGAATAGGATTAAACGAACCAAAATACAGACCTATATGCTTTTTCATCAACGTAAAAATTCTTCAACTACTCTCTCTGCTTCCTTCAAAGCATCAGAAAGATGATCATTACGGATAATCACATCAAATTTGTAAGCTACTGCAAGCTCTTGAGCAGCCTTATTTAAACGCATTTGTATCTTCTCTTCACTCTCGGTATGACGCTGACGTAAACGCTCTTCCAAAGCTGCCATACTCGGTGGCTCAACAAAGATAGCTAAACTCTGCTCAGGATATAACTTCTTCACATTGAGTCCTCCCACAACATCTATATCAAACACTACATTCTTACCCAAAGCCCAAAGTCGTTCAACTTCTGAGCGAAGCGTACCATAAAAATTGTCTTTATACACCTCTTCCCATTCCAAAAAAGCTCCCTGAGCTATTTGCTCTTTGAAGGCTTCGACAGTCATAAAATAATAGTCCTTTCCGTGTTCTTCCTTTCCTCGTGGTGCACGCGAAGTAGCTGAAATCGAGAAGGCTAAATTTAGCTGAGGCAGCGATAGTAAATGCCTCATAATAGTAGTCTTCCCACTACCAGAAGGCGCCGACAAGATAACTAACTTATTCATTATTGATATATCTAAAATAAAACCTACAACACATTGAGTACTTGCTCTTTAATCTTCTCAAGCTCATCCTTCATCTGCACTACCAATTGCTGCATCGGTGCAAAGTTAGCCTTCGAACCTAAGGTATTGATTTCACGCCCTATTTCCTGCGAAATAAAGCCTAACTTACGTCCATTCGATTCGTTCATCAAGGTCTCTAAAAAGTAATCTAAGTGCTTCTTCAAGCGGATCTTTTCCTCAGTGATATCCAACTTCTCTAAATAGAAAATAAGCTCTTGCTCAAACCTGTTAGGGTCTACATTCTTTACCTCTATAACCGCTTTTTCCAAGCGTTCACGGATAGAAGCTAAGCGCTCTGCATCAATTAATTGCACCTCAATGAGCAACTGCTGTAGGTTCTCAATACGCAGTGTAAAATCCTTTGCCAGCACTTTGCCTTCCTGCTCGCGGAACGACTGTAAATCCTTAACAGCAATCGCAAGGTGCTCAGCCACTGTGGAAAACTCCTCATCACTTACCTCCTCTATTGAGGTCTGCAACGCATCAGGCATACGTACAGCCATCTTAAGTAGCTCCGTCAGATCGCCCTCTACAATACCCAGCATCTGCTCTATGTACGACTTCACAATAGACTGATTAATCTTAGCAGGAGTCTGATTACCAATATTCTCCACAAAAATATTGAAATCAATCTTACCGCGCTGTAACTGCTCAGCTATAAACTTTCTAAAGTCGAGCTCCTTCTTCCTATACGCCAACGGAATGCGCGTACTTATATCTATCGTTTTGCTATTCAGTGATTTAATCTCAATACTAATATGCTTATCGGCAAGCGACAGCGTGCTTTTCCCAAAGCCTGTCATTGACTGTATCATATAAACTATCCTTTTAAAAATTGCGCAAAGATACACAAAAAAACGTATACACACCAAATTTGTTTCATATTTATACATTTAATCTAATAAATAGCGAACAAAAACCGAGCTAAAAAACCAAATGCTTTACACTGAAACAGCTCATATTACAAAATATTTACTACCTTTGCCGCCCGAAATACAAACCATTTATTATTACAAATGAGCAGAATAAAGATTCTAACAGTATGCTTAGGCAATATCTGTCGTTCACCTCTGGCAGAAGGCGTATTACGCAGCAAATTAGATACTGGACACTTTGAAGTAGACTCTGCTGGTACTGCCAATTATCACGTAGGTGAGGCTCCTGACCCCCGTGCCATTGCCGTGGGACGCAAGAATGGCGTAGACATCTCCAACCTCAGAGGGCGACAGTTTACTGCCAAGGACTTCTCCTCCTTTGATTATATCTTCGTGATGGACAAGAGCAACTATCAGAATGTACTACGCTTAGCCAAAAACGATCGCGAACGCAGCAAGGTTCACTTCTTGCTCGACACTCTCAGCGGAATGGCTGCCAAAGAGTTACCCGACCCTTACTACGGCGATGAAAAAGCTTTTGACGACACCTACGCAATGGTCGATGCCGCCTGTGAGCTTATTGCTAAAAAACTCCAAAAACAGATTGATAACTAATGGCAAACGTCTACTTAATACCTTGTACCTTAGGCGATAGCTCTTTGGAAGTACTCTCTCCACAAATCAAAGCCACTATCCTATCTCTCAGCTACTTTATCGTCGAAAATGAGAAGTCTGCACGGCGCTTTATCAAGCAGGTAGCCCCTGAGAAGGAACAGTCCACTTTACACATTGCAGTCATCGACAAGCACAACGCCGCTGCTGATGTATCAACCCTGCTCCAACCTTGCTCTGAAGAACACTCAGTGGGCATTATCTCCGAGGCAGGTTGCCCAGGGGTAGCTGATCCAGGTGCCGAGGTAGTGCGCCTCGCCCATCAACGAGGCTTGCGTGTTATTCCCCTCGTAGGTCCTTCTTCTATCCTCTTAGCGCTGATGGCAAGCGGTATGAGCGGACAACATTTTGCCTTCAATGGCTACCTTCCTATTGACAAAAGCGAACGCAAACGCACCTTCAAAGCCTTAGAACGCAAAGCTCACGAAGGGCAAACGCAAGTATGCATCGAAACACCCTATCGCAATGAGAAGCTCCTCACCGATATGCTGGGAACCTTACAGCCCAGCACCCTCGTATGTGTAGCACTAGATATCACCTTGCCTACGGAAGAAATATACACACTCCCCGTATCACAATGGCGCAAAAAGGCACTGAACCTACAAAAGCGCCCTGCTATCTTTATCATCGGAAAGTAAATCAATCAACATTACCCAACAAGTCGTACCCTCCAATCTTTCCACTTATATTTCTTAGCATAAATCCACAAAAGCAGCGGAAAGCACACTAACAAAGGCAGGAACATATTCCACCCCAAAGTGGGTTCTGATACATCGCGGAGCACTGAGGGCGTTTGGAAGACTGTCCACGTGGAGGTTACCCACAGTGCTGTAAAGAGATTGTTGGCAGCGTGGAAACCCAAGCTGAGTTCTATGCCATCGTCCATAATCGCGGTAATCCCTAAGAAAAATCCGGTGCCGATGTAATAGATGAGCAAGCCATAGCCGAGCTTTTCCACTTCGGGATTGGCAATGTGCATTAGTCCGAAAAGCACAGAAGTAATCACAAGGGGCACCCACGCTCTTTTGAAGACTAAGGCTAAGCCCTGCATCAGATAGGCGCGGAAGAAATACTCCTCAAAAGCTGTCTGTAAGGGTACGAGCACTATGGCAATAGCCAAGAGTTTCAGGAAAGGCACGAGCTGAAAGTCCCACTGGTAATCCTGCGGATTGATGAGGTAATCAGCGGCTATGAGTGCAGTAGAAATTCCACCCCAAAGGAAGAAAGCAAAGAAGAACCGCCGCCAGCTGATACGGGGACGGGCTGTAGTAAGTGCTGTAAGCGACTGGCGATGCACGAACTTCACCCATAGCAGCAATAGCCCCAGCAGCACTGCGAAGGGCAACAAGTTCATCACCAAGAAGGGCAATTCACCCATCTCGGCTATCTGTTCTGCCATTACCGCTTCGGTATCCATTGTCTGTAAAGCGATATAGTTCAGCCATACAAAGCCAAAAAATAATATTGGCACTACTGCATAAAGCCATTTGGATGCCTTGGATAAGTTTGCGTTATTGATGTACATCTTTTTTTAATGGTTAATGAGTAGAGAGTAAATTGCTAACGCGCTGAACTCTCTACTCTTTACTCTCTACTCTTTACTCTCTACTCTTTACTCTCTACTCTTTACTCTCTACTCTTTACTCTCTACTCTTTACTCTCTACTCTCTACTCTTTACTCTCTACTCTTTACTCTCTACTCTTTACTCTCTACTCTTTACTCTCTACTCTTTACTCTCTACTCTTTACTCTCTAAAAAAGTAATAGGCTGCTAAAAATAGGGAAGCAATGGCTCCGATAGCAAAGCCTATCCCTTGATAACGGCGCACAGCGTCCCTGCCTTGTGAGGCAATATGCCAATGCAGTCCTGAGTTCCTGATGATGAACACCGCCCAATCCTTGTCTAAGATAATGCCGATAAGCATCACAATACATACCCCTGCCGCAATTAGGCAAGCTAAGGCAGGGGATATCAAGTCTTTTAAAAAATCCATATTACTGTGTAATGACACCTATCTCACCATACGAAGCTCCTTTTGCCTCATCAACTAATTTATCGGCAGTAAGCCTGATGTAGCGTGCTTTGGCTGCAGGGAAAGCAATGCGTTGCTCAATAGGGTTGTTCTTGATATTGCCAAACTCACCAGCGGATACCTTCTTAAAGTGCTGTCCATCGGTGCTCACCTCAAAGGTATAATGACTGATAGTGCCCTCAGCCCAACGGTCTTGCGAAGGCAGATAGGTAAAGCCTTTGAGGGTCAGTTCGCTGCCCAAATCAATAGTAACAACTGGTGCTGATGTGCCCTCCCGCTTATTGGTGTACCAATTATTGGGGTTCTCATCAATGAGTGCCTCTGCACCCTTCATATCACCAGAACTTACCGCTACTACCTTCCATTGCGTTTTAGGCACATCGAGGGTATAGGCGGCTACTTCACTGTATTTCTTAGTAGCTGGGTCGTAGGCTAGCGCTTTCAGCTGCGCGGGTTTCTCCACTGCAAAAGGAGCGGTATACGCCTTGCTCTGCACCGTTGGGGCACTGCCATCGGTGGTGTAGTAAATCGCAAGTCCTGCCTCATCGGTAGCGAGACTTACCACGCCCTCTTTGGTGCGCGTGAGCTGTGGTGCGGTGAGCAATGCAGGGGCATCATACGCCTTTAGTGCTACTACCTTAGGCTCGGCAATGGAGCTGAGCACTTTCAGCCGTACGGCTGTTGCTTCCACTGTTGGGAAGCGCAACACACGTTTATAGCCGATAGTGGTTTCTGTAGCGAGCTTTTGCCACTGTCCATCCTTTTGGTATAATACCTCAAAGCCGCTCACACGTTGCCCTTGGGTGATGTCCTCACCGAGCACCAAGCGATTGAGCTTAGTAGGTTTTGCAAATTGCAGGGTAAGCGCATTGTCCTTCTCACTCAACTTGCCCTTCACTTCATTGGCAAAATCGGCTGCGATCACCTGCTTAAACTCCATAAGGCGACGGGCGTCCACCTCTGGGATATGTCCGCGCCTATCGACAGGCAGATTGAGCAACAGGTTCGCATTACGCCCAATCGACTTATAGTAAATATCCACCAACGCCGCTACCGACTTCACTTGATGATCCTCTCTTGCGTGGTAATACCACCCTGGGCGAATAGAAACGTCAGCCTCTGCGGGCGTCCAATTCTTGCCATTAGGGTCGCCCTCTTGTAGGTGCCTGATGTGCTCCTTGCCGTAGGGCAGATCGTTAGGGGTGAAAGTAGCCCAATTGGTCTCACTGCCAAAGCCTTTTTCGTTGCCTATCCAGCGAATATCAGGTCCGTCATCACCAAAAATCACTGCCTTGGGTTGCAACTCGCGCACTATGGCATACGTCTTATCCCACTGGTAATAGGTCTTAGCATCAATAGTGCGGGTTTCGTTAGCACCCCCGTAATAGCCCGAACCACCATTGGCACCATCGAACCACACTTCAAAAATCTCACCGTAATTGGTGAGCAACTCGCGCAATTGGTTGTGGAAATAGCTGACATACTCAGGCTTGCCGTAATCCTTATGGTTGCGATCCCAAGGTGAGAGATAGACCCCAAACTTCAAGCCCTCGCGCTTGCAAGCCTCAGCGAGCTCTTTGACGATATCGCCCTTACCATTCTTATAGGGTGAATGCTTGATGGAGTGCTCGCCGTAAGCCGTTGGCCAAAGGCAGAAGCCATCGTGGTGCTTAGCGGTGATGATAACCCCCGTCATTCCTGCTTCTTTAATCACGTGAACCCATTGGTTCACATCGAGGTCAGTAGGGTTAAACAGCGCAGGGTCTTCGCCCCCTGTGCCCCACTCCATATCCGAAAACGTATTCATATTGAAGTGGATAAAAGCGTAATACTGCATAGCGTGCCACGCCACTTGTCGGGGGGCAGGCACTGTGATTTTCATCTCCGAAGAAGATGTACCTTTACAAGAAACTAACAACACAAATGTTAGTAATGATAAAAAACGGATAGTTTTCACGGTTCAATTCATTTAGTTAAAGAGAGGCAAAGATATAAAAAGTTTTTTGAATAATAAAATTTTGATAGTTCTTTACTTCACCCGTGAGAGGGTAATCCCGTCGCGGATGGGTAGAAGGACGGTCTCAAGGCGTGGGTCGTCCTTTAGTTTTTGGTTGTAGGCAAGCAGTGCTTGGGTGTGTTTATCGCTGGGTTTTACTTCTTCGACTACCTTGCCACTCCACAACACATTGTCCGAGAGGATGACCCCACCGCGGTTCATCTTCTCTATGATGAGGTCGAAATAGAGGGCGTAGTTGCGCTTATCGGCGTCGATAAACACCAAATCGAAGCGGTCGGTAAGGGTGGGAATGACGGTGGCTGCCTCGCCCAAGTGCTGAACGATTTGGGCTCCATAGCCACTGCGGTCGAAGAACTCGCGTTGTAGGTCTTGGAGTTCCTCCTTAATGTCGATGGTGTGCAGCGTGCCCCCTTGCTGTAATCCTTCGGCAAGGCAAAGGGTAGCATAGCCCGTATAGGTGCCTATCTCAAGGATGGTTTTTGGGGCAATGAGCTTTGAGATAAGGCTTAGGAAACGCCCTTGCAGGTGTCCACTGAGCATACGCGGTTGCAATACGCTTAGGTGGGTACGGCGACTGAGTTCGCTCAGCAAAGGTGGCTCGCTATCAGTGTGTTGTGAGGCGTAATCCTCTAAATCTTCAGATATAAAGTGCATTGACTTGTTATTTTTCGGCAAAAGTAAAAAGATTTTGGGAATAAGAAGCCTATTGTTCCCAAAAAAGTAGTATCTTTGCCAAGTTTTTAGGAGTTAGGGAGTAGGGAGTAACGGACAGCATACGGAACGAAAACGAATAGACAGTAGATATGAAAGCACTTGTAATTATCGACGTACAGAATGACTTTATGCCCAGCGGGGCTTTGCCTGTGCCTAAGGGCGATGAGGTGGTCGCTGCAATCAACCGTGAGCTACATAAGGATTACGCTACGGTAGTGGCTACGCAGGATTGGCACCCTGCTGACCATCTGAGTTTTGCTGCTAACCACAAGGGGAAGCAAGCCTTTGAGGTGATTGACTTAAACGGCATCGCACAGGTGTTGTGGCCTACGCATTGCGTGCAAGGAAGTCTTGGTGCAGCCCTTCACCCTGAGCTCGATACGCGCCCCATTGCGGCGATCTTCCGCAAGGGAATGCAGCGTGAGGTGGATAGTTATAGTGCCTTCTTCGACAACCAGCGGCAGCACCCCACGGGGCTTCACGGTTACTTGCAGGAGAAGGGCATCACCGAGCTTACTTTCTGCGGCTTGGCAGGCGACTATTGTGTGGCTTACAGCGTGAACGATGCGCTCTCATTAGGCTACAAAGTGCGGTTGCTCACTGAGGGCATCCGCGCCATCAACGCTGAGGACTTTGACCGCTACCGCAGGCAGTGGGGATTTTGAAGCCCGTGTTGCTAAATGAAATGCTACTTTACAGCTATATAAACTAATGAATTATCTAACTATGAGAGAGAATCTACCCTGTGCGTTAGCTCTGAAAGCTCAAGGCTCAAAGCTGAAAGCTGTACGCAGGATTATGAAAAAATACATACTTTACAGCCTTGGACTACTGCTTTGGGCTTGCGATACGCCTTTCTTCTCAAAGAAAGACAGCTTTGTAACGCGCTTTGAGGAGAGCAATGGCAGCGAAAGTGCTACCTACGCCGAGGTGATCGACTTCTACAAAGGGCTATCGAAGGAATATAGCACCATCAGCCTGAAAACCATCGGGATGACCGATAGCGGCGAGTCATTGCATTTAGTGATATACAGTCCTACGGCAGAGTTTAACTTACAGAAATTGCAAAGGAGCAAGACGATAGTGCTCATCAACAACGGTAGCGATGCAGCGGCATCTGAGGGAGTAGATGCTACGATGCTATTATTTCGCAACTTGGCACAGAAGCAAGTCACCACGCCTAAGAATGTGGTGGTGGTAACCATCCCTGTGTACAATATAGGGGCAGCACAGCGGCGCGATTTGGCAGCGACACACAAAGGGGGTGCTGCCACAGAGGAGCCTCAGCAGGGCAATGCGGTGCAGGTAGACCTCAATGCGGACTTTATAAAGGCGGATAGCGAGAATGCGCTGTCGTTTGCGGCTATTTTCCACAAAGTGCAGCCCGACCTCTTTATCGATAACCAAGCCAGCAGTGGGGTGGACTCGCAGCACGTGCTTATGTATAGCACTTCACAACTGAATAAATTGGGGAGTTACTTGGGTAACTATCTGCGCAATAACTTCATACCACGCCTGTCGGACTCGTTGGTGAAGCGCGAAGAGGCGTTTGTGAGCGATACCTTGCCCAAGCCTTTTTGGCGATTGATTCCGCTGAGTGCTGGGGTGCAAACGCCTACCGCTAAGGGCTACACCGCCGTAGATGCTTTGCCGCACACTGCTACGGGCTATGCGGGCTTGTGGAACTGTATGGGAATCACCATTGCTACACAGCCTTCGAAGCCTTATAAGGCGCGAGTAGAGGCTTGCTATGAGGTGATGAAGTCCGTAGTGGAGATTGCTGGTGCTGATCAGAAATACATCAAAGAGCTGAAAGTGAAGCAGCGCGAGAGCGATTTGGCACAACGGCAATACCCTGTGGCGTGGGCAATCGATAGCACCCAGCACAGTACCGTTAGCTTCTACGGTTATAAAAAGCTCAATACTGCCACCGATAGTCTACAGACGTACACTGAGGAAGTGCCTTATTACAACAGCTTCAAGGCAGTGCGTAGGGTGGCAGTGCCTAAGGCGTATATCGTGCCACGTGTGTGGAAGGGAGTAGTAGCACGCCTGCAAGCCAACGAGGTGGAGATGAAAGAGATAGAGAAGGACACGCTGATGAGCCTGACTTATTACACTATCGACAGCTACAAGACACTGCCTCAACCTTATGCAGGGCACTACTTGCATTACGACACTGAGACAAGCACTCACAGCGGGACAGTGCAATTGCGCAAAGGCGATTACCTCATCGAGGTGCAACAGCCCGCCAAGCGTTACCTCCTTGAAGTGCTTGAGCCCTCAGCTCCTGACTCGTTCTTTAACTGGAACTTCTTTGATGCGATACTGCGAAAAGAAGGTGGGGAGCGGTATCCTGTGTACATCGATTATCCGTAAGAAAGCCATCAATTAAAATAGAAAATCCCTTTCACGTTAGCTACTCGTGAAAGGGATTTCTTTTTCTTCAATCGATGATAGGTGATACATCACATCAAGGCATACTTTTGTTCAACTATTACAATATTAAATCTTAGAACCCATATCCTTGAACATTATCAAACGAACCTATCGGATTGGATAGTAATTAGATAGTAAATCTGTAATGAGTTATTGTCCTATGGCTACTCATCAGTTACTATCGGTGCTTTCAGTTAGGCTTTTTACTATTATATATTCATCACTGAGCCACTGAAAAGCGTATTAGCCATTTACTTAAAGTCAGAGGATGATTTCCTTTTCGGTTACGTTACCTGGTGTATCTGTGACGGATACAGTGAGTTTTGTATCTGAAAGGGCAGCGTTGGCGACTGTGATGGGATAAACCCATTGCAATCCTTCAAGCACTGCGTTACCTTCCTCTAAGAGGTTGCCATCATCCTTATTGATTCTGACCGATACCGAAGTTATTTGGAAGTTATCAGAAGCTATGATGAATAGCTTAGATCCGACCCTTCCGTCGTAGCTTTTGGTATTGACCCTGTCAATTTTAGGAGGCAGCAAGTAATCAGCCAAGGCGAGATTGTGAGGTGAGAGTTTTAGCTCTTTTGCTCGCTCTGTGTACCTAAGCCACAGATCACTGTCCTTGGCGGCTCGTTTTGCATAGTCGCAACCTTCTTTAAACTTCTCTTGCTGCATCTTTTGTGCAGCTGAATACTTAGCTGATCTCTCTGGGGCTATTGCCGCGATCAACTCTCCTCGATATTTGCGAAAGACTACTTGCTTTCCAAACATCCCTGAGGCGCCATACATTACTGCATTGCCTTTAATCTTTGTCATAAAAAATGTTTTTTTAAAAGATTTTCTACACAATTTGTCAAAGAACTTGTCGTTCTTCAACGCCCATCGTTCCTTGGCCATTGGAACTGAATTGCGTTGCAACGTCTATTAGCTATAGGCAATAGATATGCCAAAATATCTTACACCTGACAAAATGGCAGGTTTTTTAACAGAGTGTTGTATGAGTGTTGTTGTTTTACAACATTTCAGCGGTCGAAGTTATGTCAAAATGACAGACGTATGACAGGGGTGACAGGTGGGGTGGCTACAAGGGGAATTACGCACCACCCAAAAGGAATTTTAACGTTTTTCTATATTCATTCAATTATAAAGTTTAATTTTTTGCATTTCGTGAGTATTATAGTTTTTGAGGTATCGGAAAAATGGGTGAGATATGTTCGAGATGTGTTCGAGATGTGTTCGAGCAGTGTTCGAGATGAGCTCGACAGAAAATTTTTCTGTTTAGAGGTTGGGCAGAAACTGCTCGGCATAGTCGCGGATGACTGCTGGGTCGAAGTAAGGTTCTTCGGCGATGGTACCGATGTGCTTAGCGCCTGTTTTGGCGAGGATAAGTCGCTCGGTATCAGGGGCGGGGGTGCCGCTGAAAATAATACCATAGAGGGGCAACCCGCGGCTTTGGAGTGCCTCGTAAGTGAGGAGGGTGTGGTTGATGCTGCCGAGATAGTGGCGCGATACGAGCACGATGCGATCGGTAGGGAGGATGAGATCGGCGATGGTGTCGCGGTCGTTGAGGGGCACTAAGAGTCCGCCTGCTGCCTCAATCACCAAGGGGCGGTCGGTGGCGGGGCGCACGATTTTCTCAAGGGCAATCTCAATGCCGTCAAGGGCTGCCGAGAGGTGCGGACTGGCGGGGGTGTTGAGGGCATAGGCGTTGGGGTGGAAAGTGGTATGGGGGTTGCTGATGAGCTTTTGCACCTTGTCGGTATCGGTGTAATGGAGGTCGCCCGACTGTATGGGTTTCCAATAATCAGCCTCGAGGGCTTGGGTGATGATGGCGGCGGCGATGGTTTTGCCTACTTCGGTAGAGGTGCCAATAATGAAATAAGTGCTTGATTTTTGCATTTTTATAAGTGTTTTTTACGGGGGGCAAAAGTAGGTAGTTTTGTATTAAATTAAAAATATTTTGGAATTTATTTGTCAGTTTATTGGAAAATGTGTACTTTTGTGGCTTGAAAATAACCATCAGGGGCACGGTGCCCTTGTGTAAAATATATTTGATTATATGAAAGTTACAGTAGTAGGTGCTGGTGCAGTAGGTGCCAGCTGTGCAGAGTACATTGCAATTAAGAACTTTGCATCGGAAGTAGTGCTTATCGACATCAAGGAGGGCTTTGCGGAAGGTAAGGCGATGGACTTGATGCAGACAGCGTCATTGAATGGATTTGACACCCGTATCGTAGGTGTTACCAACGATTATTCAAAGACTACGGGCAGTGATGTAGCGGTGATCACTTCGGGTATTCCGCGTAAACCAGGGATGACTCGTGAGGAGCTTATCGGTACGAATGCCAACATCGTAAAGTCGGTAGTAGAGCAATTGGTAAAGTACTCGCCTAACGTGATCGTGATCGTGGTGAGCAACCCTATGGATACGATGGCTTACTTGGTTCATAAGGCTACTAAATTGCCTAAGAATCGTGTGATTGGTATGGGTGGTGCGCTGGATAGTGCGCGCTTCAGATACCGCTTGGCTGAGGCATTGGAAAGCCCTATCTCGGATGTAGATGGTATGGTGATCGGTGCTCACAGCGACACGGGCATGATTCCGCTAACTCGCTTGGCTACACGTCGTGGAGTGCCTGTAAGTGATTGCCTCAGCGCAGAACGCCTTGAAAAAGTGGCTGAAGAAACGAAAGTTGGGGGCGCTACCCTTACTAAACTGCTTGGCACTTCGGCTTGGTATGCCCCAGGGGCTGCGGTATCGGCATTGGTACAAGCTATCGCTTGCGACCAGAAGAAGTTGTTCCCTTGCTCAGTGCTCTTAGAGGGTGAATACGGTCAGAAGGATATCAGCTATGGTGTGCCTGTGATCATTGGACGCAACGGGGTTGAGAAGATTGTAGAGATTAAACTCAACGAGGCTGAAAAGGCAACCTTCGCTAAGAATGCAGAGGCTGTAAGAGAGGTAAACAAGGCTCTTAACGGGGTGTTGTAAAGAGGATAAGCTCAATAAGTATACAAAAAGAAAAGCTACTCATCACTGTATGAGTAGCTTTTCTGATTTATAGAGCACTACTATCTACGGCGGAACTCACTAAGTAGAATAGCGGTAGCTGTTGCTACATTAAGGCTTTCGGTGCGAGTAGTCTGCGAAAAGCGTGGAATAGTAATGGTTTTGGTAGATAGTTGAAGTATTGACTGTGAAATGCCGTTTGCCTCATTGCCCATAACAAGAATGGCATCGGTAGGGAGTGAGGCTGTGTAGAGGTTTTCGCCCTGCATAGTTGTGGTGATAATAGGCAGCGAGGTGCGAGCGAGAAAGTCAGCAAGAGGGAGGTAATATAGTTTTACTCGGGCAAGAGAACCCATTGAGGCTTGCACGACCTTTGGGTTGTAGCAATCCACCGTATCGGTGTTGCAGATGAGCTGTGTGATGCCAAACCAATCGCAAAGTCGAATAATAGTGCCTAAATTGCCTGGGTCCTGCAAATTATCTAAGGCGAGGAGTAATCCTCTTTCGTCAATAGGAGCAAGGATAGGC
Source organism: Capnocytophaga haemolytica (assembly GCF_001553545.1). Taxonomy (NCBI): domain Bacteria; kingdom Pseudomonadati; phylum Bacteroidota; class Flavobacteriia; order Flavobacteriales; family Flavobacteriaceae; genus Capnocytophaga; species Capnocytophaga haemolytica. Next base: position 2,012,950 of record NZ_CP014227.1, read on the forward strand.
ATAGAGAATACAGCTAAGCCATCATCGGGATTGGTAAGGCTGCTTATCTTTCGGAGCTCTTCTTTGGCAACGAGTGTATATTGCTCTTTATCAATAGTTTTAGCAAAGGTTTCTGTAACAAATAGCTCCTGAGCGGCATAGCCTTCTGTGAGGAATTCTAGGATGCTTTTTTTGCCTTCAACGACGAACTTTTGCAGCTGATTGCGATGCTTCTTCTGCTGCAACTTTTGAATAAATTTGATTTGGTTCTTGCTAATCATAAAAAAATATGTAATTTTGAGCCCTGAAAAACAAAACTTTGTGAAACGATATCATTTACATATAGCTGTTATTGCTTTATTCATCGGGCTATTTGCACTACTGACAGCCTGTGATGCCACTAAGCGCGTGCCTAAAAACGAGTACCTTCTGAGGGAAAATCGCACTTACCTCAACGGAACAAGGACTGAGGATGCAAAGGTAAATAATTTTATTTTACAAAAGCCTAATTCATACATTTTAGGTATGCCTGTGAGTCTTTATATCTACAATTTGGGTAATCCTAAGGCTGAGCAAGAATATTGGCAATGGCTTGACAATCACCCTCGTTGGCATAACTTCCTAAATAAAACACTCTCTAAAAAACAAGTGGGGCGCTTAGGCAAATCTTTCTTAGTATCTGGGCTTAGCAAACAGTTACAACGTATTGGTGAAGCCCCAGCTATATTGGATACTGCTAAGGTAAGCAACTCAAGTAAGCGCTTGGGGGCTTACTACAACAGCATTGGCTATTTTAATGCAAAAGTGAAGGATACGATCGTGCTAAACCCCAAGGGGCAGGAAAGAAGAGCGGAAGTAGACTACTATATCCAGTCGGGAGATAGGTACTATATTGATAGTCTCAGTACTGCGATTAGTTCCGCTGAGATTGACTCAATATACGAGCTTCATCAGAATAAATCGCTATTAAAGAGGGGAGAGCATTACCAGTTGACTAACTTCGCTGGGGAACGCTCAAGGCTTTACGAGCTATTCCGCAATAATGGGTTCTATACCTTTCAGCAAAACTCTATTAACTTTGAGGTGCAACGCGACACTGTGCAGAAGCAAGGCGACCGTAAGATCAATGTAAAGACAACTATAGGCGACCTTGTGGAGCGCGATGGCGATGTTATCACTACAAAACCCTATAAGATTCACTATATCAATAGGGTGTATCTCCACACTGACTACGATGCTAAGGAGGACCCTTCAAAGCTCGACTCCATTGTTTACAGCAACTTAGTAGTTTACTACAAGGATAAGCTACACTACCGCATTAAGATCCTCGCCCACGCAGCTGCAATGCGTGCTGGGCGTCTGTACTCAGATACTGACCGCAGTAACACCTATCGACAAATCAACAACTTACGGATATTTCGCTATCCTACTATTGAATACAAATACACCAAAGGCGATAGCCTTCAAAATAAGCTGGATGCACACATTTACCTTACTCCTTTAGAGAAGTTCTCACTCAGGCTTACTCAAGAGGTGAAGCGCTCAGAGATAGAAGCTATTGGTTTTGGCTTAGGGACTACCTTCTCTGCTCGCAATGTATTCCGTGGGGCTGAAATATTAGAGGTAGGTTTGCAGGGTGCTTTTGCCTCGCAACCGACCCTTAGAGACACTCGCTTTTTCAACACCTCTGAGATTAGTGGTGATGTCAAGCTCATTTTTCCCTCTATTCTTTTTCCCATCAATACGGGTAGACTCATTCCTTACTATATGACCCCACAGACCATCTTCCAAGTGGGGATGAGCTACCAAACGAATATTGGGCTGGATAAGCGTACGACCTCAGGGGTGCTGCGCTATGTTTGGAATCCACGCAAACGTAAAGACAGAGTGATTTTCGACCTTTTCAACGTGCAGTACGTGAACAACCTGAACCCAGGGAACTTTTTTAATATCTACCAAAGTACCTATGAACGGCTTAATGATATTGCTCGCAACTACAACTTAGGTAGTACTTATGTAGATGCTCGCGGTGACCTTACGCCTAATGAGGGAACTTTCCGCTTTATGCAAGATGTTTTTAATGGAAATATCACTCTGCAGACCGCTGACTATCGCCCGACTCTTGGGGTGCTTGAGCGCTATAACCGCCTTACTAATAACGACTTTATTGTATCGACCAGTTTTACGTATATCTTCAACAATAGCTCTCAGTTCTTCCAGAATGACTTTTGGCAGTTCCGTATGAAGGCAGAGGCTGCAGGTGGGTTGCTCAACGCCTTGGCAACTACGTACAACGTGGTGAAAACCGATAACAACAAGAATAAGCTCCTCGGGGTGGAATACGCACAATTCGTAAAAGGTGAGCTCGACTATATCAAGCACTTGCCTGTGGGGCGACAGAGCTATATGGCTTTCCGTACGTTCTTTGGGATTGCTATTCCGTATGGTAACTCGAGCAATATTCCCTTTTCACAGAGTTACTTTGCAGGGGGACGAGTGATAACCGTGGATGGAGAGCCTACCGCTTGGGTCCTGGGTCGAGCAACTCTATACTTGATTACAACGAAGCCAATATGAAACTTACTCTTAATGCAGAATTTCGCTTCCCTATATTAGGGCAACTCAAAGGAGCGCTTTTTGCCGATGCAGGTAACATCTGGAATGTAGCTGATGACACTCGTTTTGAGGAATTTAAGTTCAAAGGACTCTCATCACTGAAGGACATAGGGGTGAGCAGTGGTTTAGGTTTTCGATATGATTTTAATTTCTTTGTGATACGCTTAGATATTGGCAACAAAATCTATGATCCTGCTTATGAATTAGGCAATAGATGGTTTAAAAGTATGAATCTCAAAGATATGGTATTTAACTTTGGCATTAACTATCCATTCTAAGCAAGGGCAAAAGCAGTGTGTTTTTCACTATGTCAAAGAACTTAGGTATACCCTTTATTTCACGTTGCAAAGGTACATCAATAAGCCCATAAGGTACAAATATAAAGTTGTAAATATATTGTAAAGTTTTGTAGCTAATAACTAATACACTCATTTATAAACTATAAAAGTCCGCCGAAGTTGGCGGACTTTTTTACTTAAAACTAACTAATTCACTTATGAAGAGGAAGAATAATAACAACGATTAAAAACACTAAAAAGGATATTTTCTTCATAGTGAATCTGCAAAGGGAATATAAAAACACTACATATATTACTCTTTGCTGCAAACAGAAACACCTCACGGCACTGGTTTGCTTACTAACAACGATGCAAAGGTAATAATCTTTTTTATTCTGACAAGGACTATTTAGAATTATTTTAAACTTTATTTTCTAAGCATTGTTAATCAAGTATTTACAAAGTAATATTTTTCTACTAAAAATATATTTCATTTACTTTAACGCTGCTATTCAATCCACGAAGCGTATTTGGGGTAGTTCTCCGCAGTGCGTTCGATGAGGCTTCGTTGTGCATCGCTTACCTCTTTTACTTTTTTAGCGGGTACACCTGCATAGATACTACCACGCTCAATGTGTGTACCCTCGGTAACTACGGCTCCTGCAGCAACAATACTGCCTTCTTCCACCAAACAACCGTCCATTACGATGCTACCCATACCTATGAGTACCTCATCTTCAATAGTGCAGCCGTGCACAATTGCCCCGTGACCAATAGAGACATTATTGCCAATGGAGGTAGCGTGCTTCTGATAGGTAGCGTGGATAATCACCCCATCTTGGATATTGGTGTTGTTGCCAATGGTGATGCTATTGACATCGCCACGGATGACGGCATTATACCACACGGTGCAGTTATCGCCTAAGCTGACGTCGCCTGTGAGGATGGCATTCTCAGCAAAAAAGCAACCTTCCCCGAAGGTTGGTTGCTTTCCATTTACTTTCTTGATTAACATTTTCTTAATGATTAGTGGTTAGGGATTAGAGCGTAGGAGTCAGAAATCAGAGGGGAGAGATCAGAAAGTGTGGGAGGCGTATTCTGATTATTTATTGCTAATTTCTGCCCTCTGATTACTAATTCCTTATTTCTCACTTCTTAATTTTATATTTCTCCTGATTGCGCTCAATGGTATGCGTAGGGCGCGACCATTTAGGCTTTTCACCCAATGAAGGGAACTGTGAGTCGCAAGCCTCAACAGTGGTGGGGTGTGGATGCGTCTCAAATGGCTTTTGCAAGCGCATACCGAGTGCTTTGAGCATCTGCATATCGGCGTTGATGTCGGGGTTGGGCGTGGTGAGCAGCTTATCACCTGCGAAGATGGAGTTTGCCCCTGCGAAGAAGCACATCGCTTGTCCCTCAGGGCTCATCTGGGTACGACCTGCCGATAGGCGCACTTGGGTTTCGGGCATTACGATACGGGCTGTGGCAATCATTCGCACTAAGTCCCACACCTCTACGGGAGGAAGCTCCTCTAAAGGTGTCCCCTCAATAGGCACTAAGGCGTTAATGGGCACCGACTCTGGTTGTGGGTTGAGCGTGGAGAGGGCAACGAGCATACTCGCCCTATCTTCAAGGCTTTCACCCATACCAATGATGCCGCCGCTACACACCGTGATGCTCGTCTTACGGACGTTCTCAATGGTTTTGAGGCGGTCTTCATAACTACGGGTTGAGATAATTTCCTTATAATAATCCTCAGAGGTATCGAGATTGTGGTTATAGGCGTATAGTCCCGCTTCGGCGAGGCGTTGTGCTTGGTTCTCAGTGATCATACCAAGGGTGCAGCACACTTCCATATCGAGCTTGTTGATGGTGCGCACCATCTCGAGCACATCTTCGAACTCGGGTCCATCTTTTACGTTGCGCCAAGCGGCACCCATACACACACGCGAGGCACCTGATGCCTTAGCGCGTAGGGCTTGCGCCTTTACGTGAGGGACGGTCATCATATCGTGCTCAACCTTTACGCTGGTGTCGTAGCGTGCCGATTGCGAGCAATAGGCGCAGTCCTCAGAGCAGCCGCCCGTTTTAATAGAAAGCAGGGTTGATACCTGTACTGTATTGGGATCATGATATTTACGGTGGACTGTAGCAGCCTCGTAGAGCAAGTCCATCAGAGGGCGGTTGTAGATTTCCATCACCTCTTCTTTTGTCCAGTTATGACGTGTTTCACTCATAATTCTTCTTATTTTTCGGGGGCAAAAGTACAAAATTATTTATAATGGACAATGCAGATTATGTAATTTAGAAACGAATAAGCATTCAACCATCGGCAATAAAATAGCACATTTAAGCATTTCGTACCTCCTGTTGCCTGTTTATCACTGAAAATTGTATAATGATGCAAGGTGCATTTATCACCATTTTACAACAGTAAAAAATACTTTTCCATAGGATCAGTATAGGAAGAGTGTAGGATGAGTATAGGAACAGTATAGGATGAAACTACCTATTTTAGAAGGTGCTTATCTATAAAAATCAGGGAAAGTAAAAATTAATTCCAATGTAAAGAATATTTATTAGAAAATATACATTTATCCATATATAGATTACAACAATGTAATACAAAAATGGATTGTAATTTAATATAGTTTGTAAAATAGGCTTTTGCGATTCCTGCTATCTAACTAAAATACTGATTCACTTATATTTGTGAAATATAACAAAATTTTCTTTGCAAAACGTTTGTGTTTTGCAAGCGTTTTTTGTACCTTTACAGCAAATTTTAGCATTTTAGATTTATGAAAAGAGTAATATTGATAGCACTACTGATTGCGGCAGCAATGGGGTGCAAGAAGGATGAAGATTGTTCGTGTAACAATATACGGACTTTTACAACTGAGGCTACTGTAATAGATGGTGGTGACCCAAGAGTAGATTTGTGCGGTTGGCTTATAGATATCAATAATGAAAAGGTCTATGCAGAAAGATTAGAAGAAGGTTTTAAGATTGATAACTTAAGAGTACGTATTACATATATTGAAGGAGAGGAACCTTATTTTTGTAGCAGAAATCGTGTAGGATTTCGTAGAATAATCATTTTAAAAATTAAAAAGATATGAAAAGAGTAATATTGATAGCACTACTGATTGCGGCAGCAATGGGGTGCGGTTGTAGTAAAAATGATACCTTTACAGAAAAGGAACCTACTCCTGTAATCATTGGAAAAGGACAGCTATATAGCAATGGCAGGGAAGGAATTGCCCAACAAGAATTAATTGTTACCTCACAAAAGGAGCTTGATGAACTTATCAAAAAGATGAGTACAAATAACGATGTCTCAAAGTATTTTTCAGAAACAAAGGTCAATTTTGAGCAGTATAGCGTTGTGGCAATATTTTGGAAGGTATTAGGCTCAGGACCCTCTGACATTGAAATTACAAAAGTGATAGAAACAGAGCATCAGATAAAGATTTCAGGAAAAATATTGCATAGAATAGGAGCTGTTATGAATCAGCCTTTTTGTGTTCTAAAACTGCCTAAGACAACTAAGAAAATAGAATATACGTTTAATGATTAAATTATAGTATTATGAAAAGATTAGTTTTGATAGCACTGTTGATTGCTACGGCAATGGGGTGCAAGAAAGAGTATACCCCTGAGTATGTATATACAACTACTGCGAAAGTAATAGATGGTGGAAGCCCTGCAGTGGATGGTTGCGGTTGGCTTCTGAAAATAGAATCTAATTATGTATATGCTGATAATTTACCAAGTGAATATAAGATTAATAAGCAAAAAGTGATAATCACATATACAAAATTGATAGAACCTTATCGATGTGGATTTCGAGGAGAAGTAAATTATGACCAAATACACTTAAAAAGTATTAGGAATTTAACTAAAGAGGAAGATCTTATCATCAAAGAATTGCCTAAAATGTATCCTGACACAATTAATTTTCCACTTGGCAGGGTGATGGTAATAAATGAAGAAGAATATTTGTATAATTTGTTATCAAAAAAATGGGTGAATGCCTCAAAAGACTTAAAGGATATAGATTTTTCAACACAAACTTTGATTTTGGGTTATGACAGCTATCCAAATTTGGCTAATTTTGACTTTAATTTCAAGAAAGAAACAGAAGGAAAATATATTTTTACTGTTGAAATTAGTGGATTGGCTACTCAGCCCGATGAATTTGTATATGGTATTGTAGTTAAAAAATTACCTGAGAGATCTTGGGTAATAAAAGAAGTTCATAGGTTTTAATTTTTTTGATTTATGAAAAGATTAGTTTTGATAGCACTAATGATTGCGGCAGCAATGGGGTGCAAGAAAGAGAATGATAGCACCACACCTACCGACCTATTAGGAACGTGACGGTTAGTAGGTTTTGTAGAGAACGGGGCTTTGCGCGAGGCAACACCTTCAGAAAAGGAATGCCCTGAGTGCTTTACAATAACCTTCAAGCAAGATAAAACTTTTCAAGGAAAGAGTTCTGCGAATATATTGATTGGGTCAATACGAATTTGATTACATTAAAAAGACTTTCTCAACATCGAATGTAGGGGGTACAGAAATAAGTGAATTAGACGATGGGAGAATTTTTGTTGATATGCTTGGCAAAGTTAACCGATACGAGGTAAAGGAAAATCAACTCAGACAGTACCGCAATGAGGGAAAATAGCTGTTATTTCAGAAGAAATAATGGCTTAAAAAAAGCAAAGCCCATAGGTTAATAGCTTATGGGCTTTGCTTTATAAGGGATTGGGTAGCTGCTCAAATTATCTATGGGTATTAGGCTTGTGCTTTATTGAGTATTGCCTGTACCTGCTCGTCGATAGTCATATTGGAGTTGTCGATCACTACGGCATCGGGAGCTTTGCGCAAGGGCGACTCTATGCGAGTGGAATCGAGGTGGTCGCGGTGCTGAATGTTGGCAAGCACATCGGCAAAGTGCACCGAAGGGTCTTTAGCTTGGAGCTCCTTAAAACGGCGCTCGGCACGGATTTGCTCAGAGGCGGTCATAAAGATCTTCAATTCGGCATCGGGGAATACTACTGTGCCTATATCACGCCCGTCCATCACTACGCCTTTGGCTTTGCCCATCTCGCGCTGTAGGTCTACCAGAAAAGCGCGCACCGCAGGCAGCTTGGCTACTTCACTCACGGCGTTGGCTACCTCGAGACTGCGGATTTCTTTCTCTATGTTCTCTCCATCTAAAAAGAGTTCGGCATAGCCCAAATCGGGATTGTACTTGAAGGTAAGCTGCGATTTTTTTAATGCGGCAAGCAGGCTGTCGGCATCGATGTGAGTGAAGGTCTCGGTGGAGCCATCAGGTTGTGCTACCCCAGCGAGGGCGATGAGCCCTTTGCGGATAGCAATCAGTGTAGCAGCACGATACATCGCACCTGTATCAATATAGACGTAGCCCAAGGCTTTTGCCACCGCCTTAGCAGTGGTACTCTTGCCCGTTGATGAATGCCCATCAATGGCGATAATAATTTTGTTCATTAGCTATAAATTCTTTACTTTTGCAAAAGTAATACTTTTTTGCAAACCCAAAGGCTGCTTGTCAAAATTATTTTTAGGATTGAAATGCGTCTGAACGTGTAAGGCTTCGTTACGCATCCGTTATCGGTTCGTTAGGGCAGTGCTTTCGAATTTATTTTTTAGGCAAGGCGAAAGAGTGGGTTTGCAATAAGTCAATAAGCAGTATATCAATGTGTATGGAACATATTTCAAGAAAGTTGGCTGAGCGCAAGGCACACAATGCGCTCCGCAGGTTGCAAGTGCGCGATTTTGCAGTAGATTTTTACTCAAATGACTATATTGGGTTTTCAGCATCGGATGAGCTAAGAGGCTTATCATCAATGATTCTGGAGGGGTATAAGCAGGCGAACGGTGCGACAGGCTCGCGATTGCTTTCAGGGAATGCGCCTATATTTGAGGATACGGAGGCGTATATCGCTGGGGCGCACAAGGCGGAGGCGGCGCTGTTGTACAACTCTGGCTACGATGCGAATGTGGGGTTCTTCTCGTGTATCTTGCAGCGGGGTGATGTGTTGCTGTACGACAGTTATAGCCACGCTTCGATCCGCGATGGGATTTCACTCAGCCAAGCCCAGTCGTACAAGTTCAGGCACAACGATTTGGATCATTTAGAGGCTTTGTTGCAGAAGTTTGCAGGAGGAGGCAAGTCGGTGCTCATCGCCACAGAGAGTGTATTCTCGATGGACGGCGATAGCCCTGACCTACTGAGAATGTGTGAATTAGCCTCACAATATGGGGCGCACATCGCTATAGACGAAGCCCACGCAATAGGTGTTTTCGGCGAAAACGGCTCGGGTTTGGTACAGGCATTAGGGTTGGAGGACAGGGTGCTGGCGCGTATCGTCACCTTTGGGAAAGGCTTGGGAGCCCACGGGGCAGCGGTAGTTTCTACAAAGGAAGTGAAGGAGTACTTAGTGAATTTTTCGAGGTCGTTTATCTACACTACAGCGATGGCACCGCACGCTGTCGCTACGATTTTAGCGGGCTACCAGCTGCTGAGGACAACAACTGCATCGGAGGCATTGAAGGGGAATATTCACTACTTCAAATCGGAGTTGGAGAAGCGTCAATTACCTCGCTTTATACCCTCAGAATCAGCCATTCAGGCGGTTGTACTCTCTGGTAATGACTACGTAAAGGGTGTTGCTACACAGTTGCAAGCAAAGGGCTTAGGTGTACTGCCCATCCTCTCGCCAACAGTGCCGAAGGGAGAGGAACGGCTACGAGTTTGTCTACACAGCTACAACACTATGCAAGAGATTGATTTACTAATAGATACACTATCAAAAGCGGTATAGCAAGTGTTTAGCTGAGTTGTTATTTTGTTGTTAAAATGTACTGAGTGTTTGCCGTTTAAACTAAAATACGTATCTTTGCGCCCTGATAGCTGTTGGTGTGGCTATTGGTTTTTGAAACATAAAAGTCTTGTATTGAATGAGATTATTATATAATATACTTATCCTATTGTTGTGTGCGCCCCTCAGTGTGGGTTATGCGCAGAAAGCATCTGTGTTCAAAGTGGTTTTGGATGCGGGGCACGGTGGCAAGGATCCTGGTAAAGTAGCTAAAGGAAAAGTTTTTGAGAAAGATATAGCGCTGAAAATAGTGCTGCTCGTCGGTAAAAAGCTGGAGGAACACCCCGACATCAAAGTGATCTATACACGCAAGACGGATGTGTTTATCGACCTATATGAGCGGGGGGCAATTGCCAATAGGAACAAAGCGGACATCTTCGTATCGGTGCACTGTAACGCTCACGAAACGCAAGTGGATGGCGCCGAAACGTACGTGCTGGGGCTGCACGCCAACCGCCAGAACTTTGAGGTGGCGAAGGCTGAGAACTCGGTTATCTATTTGGAAGATGATTACAAGAAAAAGTACGCTAAGTATAATATCAATTCGCCAGAGTCAATTATCGGGCTTTCTATAATGCAAGAGGAGTTCTTAGAGCAGAGCATTCAGCTGGCGAAATTGGTGCAGAACAACCTCACTACGGTGATGAAACGCAGTAACCGAGGGGTGCGCCAAGCAGGGTTTATCGTTCTTCACCAGACGTATATGCCGAGCATCTTGATAGAGACGGCCTTCATAACCAATGACACGGAGCGCGCTTACCTGCTTTCGGCTAAAGGTCAAGAGGAGTTTGCTGAAAATATAGCCAATGCCATCATTGCTTACAAAAAATGGCTGGAGGCTAAGAGTTCGTACACCCCTTCTGATGAGGATATTTCATCAAGAGATAGCACTCGCAGCAGTGGCGTAAGGCAAGGCAGAGCTTCAGCTGGTAGAGAGGCTACCAAAGATAGCAACGTCATTTACAAAGTGCAAATATCATCAAGCCCTAAGCGCTTAGAGCTCAAGGGGTATAACTTCAGTGGGCTTGCACCTATCTCAGTAGAAAAGATGGGGAGGGTATTTGTGTATTACTACGGAAAAGCCACCACCCATAGGGAAGCCTTAGCCTTGCTTGCTAAGGCAAAAAAAAAAGGGTATAAAGACGCTTACATAGCAGCCTATTCAGAGGGGAAGCGCATCACTGTGGAGGAAGCGAAACGTTTAGAAAAGTAAAACATTAATAATAAATCAATGAAAATATCAAGAGAGATCAAAGTAGCCCTAATTGTAGTAGTTGGGATTGTTTGTTTTTTTATAGGATTTAACTTTCTGAAGTCAAAGTCATTATTCGGAAGGAGTAACACCTACTACGCCTACTTTGACCATTCGGGCGGGCTTAAGACAGGGACACAGATCACTGTGAACGGTGTGAAAGTGGGCTCGGTAGAGGCAGTGCAATTGGAAGAGAAGACAGCAAAGATAAAAATAACAATGGAGTGCAGCACTGACTTTACATTCTCAAAGAACAGTGAGGCGCAGATTTATAGTAGCCTTTTAGGAGGTGCGGGATTGCAAATTATCCCTGCCTTTGACGACGCCCCTATAGCACAGTCGGGAGATGTGCTCAAATCATCCTTTGCTGAAGATATGTTAGCCTCAATAGGCTCAAAAATAGAGCCCACACAGGACAAGCTCAATAGGCTATTATCGCAAGCAGACACTACCCTTACAGGAGTAAACAAAGTGCTTGACGCTGAAACAAGTGCTGAACTAAAGAAGGCTATCAAGGAGCTTAGCAGCACAATGCAGAACCTGAACAAAGCCTCAGCGGCGCTCAACAATATGATTGCCTCTAACCAAGGGAACTTACACGCTACTTTGCAGAATGCCAATAAGATCACCACTGACCTAAGCAAAGTGTCGGAATCGCTCTCGCAAGCAGAACTCAACAAAGTGATTGCCGATGCACAGAAAACACTCACTGAACTGAACACTATGCTCGCAAATATTGATGCTGGCAAGGGCACTATGGGCAAACTTATGAAAGACGAAGCACTCTACAAAAACTTAAACAATTCATCTAAACAATTGGAATTGCTATTGCAGGATTTGCGCTTAAACCCTAAGCGCTATGTGCATATCTCTGTTTTCGGGAAGAAATCACAGCCGTATGAGCTTACCGATGACCCAGCAACTAAAAAGCAACCTACTGAATAATAATCTCGTACAAATTGATACGGCTTATCCCTAACATACTGTTTATAATATTGCTCTGTGCAGGGGTAGGCTTTTTTATTTTCAATATCCGCAAACTAATTCGGAATATCCGATTAGGGAAAGCAGAGGACGTATCAGATCACAAGGCTATACGACTGAAAAATATGCTCCGTATTGCTCTTGGGCAACGCAAGATGGTGGTGCGGCCTGTGGCTGGTGTGCTGCACATCTTTGTGTATGCTGGGTTCCTTATCATCAACATAGAGATGCTTGAAATCATCATTGACGGCATCTTCGGCACCCATAGAGTATTCGCCCCATTAGGCAGCCTTTACAATGGGCTGATCGCAGCATTTGAAGTACTTGCCCTATTGGTAATCGTGGCAATCATAGTATTCTGGATACGGCGTTATGTATTAAAAATCAATCGCTTTCAAAAGAAAGAACTAAACGGTTGGGCTAAAAAAGACGCTAGCCTCATTCTATATGCAGAAACCACCCTAATGCTCTGTTTTCTGGTGATGAATGCCGCTGACTACCGCTTGCAACAATTAGGCGTGAGTCATTATATCACCGCTGGATACTTTCCTATAAGCAGCACCTTGATTACGCCACTGCTCAGCTCTCTCTCCTCCCCTACTCTAATAATCATTGAACGCACGTGCTGGTGGCTACATATTGCAGGGGTATTATGCTTTTTGAACTACCTTTATTACTCAAAGCACCTGCACATCATATTAGCTTTTCCAAACACCTATTTTGCCTCTGTAAAACCCTTAGGCGCTTTTAAGGTAAACGAGACTGTGACAAAGGAAGTGCGAATGATGCTCGACCCTAATACCGACCCATTTGCTACTCCTACTGAAGAAACGACACTTCCCGATAAATTTGGTGCTTCGGAGGTTACAGACCTGAGCTGGGTGCAGCTCCTCAGCGCTTATACGTGCACAGAGTGTGGTAGATGTACCGATGAGTGTCCTGCCAACCAGACAGGTAAACTGCTCTCTCCTCGTGCTATTATGATGAAAACACGCGATCGCTTAGAGGAAGTCGGCAGGAATATTGACACCCATAAGGGCACTTTTAAAGACGACGGCAAGCAATTGCTACACGACTACATTACCCCTGAAGAGCTATGGGCTTGCACTACCTGCAACGCTTGTGTGGAAGCCTGCCCTATCAGCATCAGTCCGCTTTCGATCATTATGGAGCTACGCCAGTACTTAGTTATGGAGCAATCTGCAGCTCCTACTGAACTCAACACAATGATGAACAACATAGAGAATAACGGCGCTCCGTGGGCGTATAGTGCTGCCGACAGAGCCAATTGGATAAAAGAGTAAATAAAAAGGACTTTCAGAAAAAACTGAAAATCCTTTTTATATTTATAATCTTAGTTTGTAAAGCTAATCCATAGGGATATCTTTATTTACATTTTTACTACCAATAAGGGCAAAGTAAAGGATGAATGCCATACCGATGAATATCACCCAGAAACTTTCCATATAGCCCGCTACGTCAGCAACTGCTCCTTGGATAGCAGGAAGGATACCACCACCACACACCATCACCATAAAGATACCTGAAGCCGCAGCGGTGTATTTACCTAAGCCCTCAGTAGCGAGGTTAAAGATACCACCCCACATCACTGAGGTGCACAAACCGCAAAGCACCAAAAGCATCACTCCCAGCGGCACGTCAGCAAATCCAAATGAGATATCTGAACGAAATACAGGCATATCTACCATTGTTTCCTTTGGTAATGAAATCGCTAAAAGCACTAATACCATTCCTAAGCAAGACACAAAGGTAAGCATCGCCTTAGGTGATATTTTTGTACCTAATACCCCACCGAGCAAACGCCCACAGAGCATCAAAAACCAGTAAGTACCTACCACAGAACCCGCAATAGTAGTGTCTATACCGCGCTCACCAGTCATATACAAGTTAGAGATATTAGGTATCCCCACTTCTACGCCCACATATATGAAAATAGCCACTGCACCAAGCACAAAGTGCCTAAATGAAAGTGGACTATGTGAACTCTTTTCCACTACCTTGTCCTTCACAATATGAGGCTCAGGGATCTTTACCAAATAGAGCACAATGAAAGCCAATGCAAAAATAGCCATAGCTAAGTAAAGCACAGGGTTGGCATTTGCAATTGAAGTGTCTTGACTAATAGTACCAATTAAATAACCGCCGAGCACAGGTGCCAAGGTAGCCCCAGTAGAGTTAATCACTCCACCAAATTGCAACAGCTGGTTTCCCGATTTGCCACCACCACCAAGTGTGTTGAGCATTGGGTTTACCACAGTGTTAAGCATACACATTGAGAAGCCCGATACCAAAGCCCCCATAAGGTATACCCCAAAACTACCTGCTATACCCGAAAGGAAAGTAATCGCCACACCAACAAAGCCTATTAATATGGCTAATAAAGCGGTGGTCTTATAGCCTTTACGCTGCAACAATAGCCCTGCTGGGATCCCCATAAAAGCATAAGCGATAAAGTTTGCCAAGTTACCCAACTGCGACAGCAAATTGCTGGTGTGGAATTGGTTCTTAACAATCAACCCAAGTGGATTTTGCAAGCCTGTAACAAAGGCAATCATAAAAAATAACGCAAACATCATTGCGATAGGAAGCGCATAACTCTTCCTTTGAACTGCATCATTCATAACTTTAATTTTATTTAATTACAATGTTAAAAAATTCTTATTATATTCAGAACACTTTGCCCTGAACCTTCTTACTATTTTTAGTAAGAAAAACTGCGCAAAGATAAAGATTACTTTTGATAAACCAAACATTTTGACAAAAAAACGAAATAAAAATTTCAATACTTTTTACAGTAATGTGATTAACAACTATTTAGAGAGTTGCTCACTTTTTAACATTTTTTAAGAATACAGCGCATTTTCCTCTATCCCTCCCTATACAAAAAATACAAATAAAAACTGACAAAAACACATCACATTTTGCCATCTAAAAAAAATACATTACCTTTGTCGCTCGAAAAAAGATTAATACTTTATGAATAAAACTACCGAAGAGAATCTAGAAATCGTTAAGAAAGTATTTACCAAATACTTAGAGAGCAAGGGGCATCGCAAAACTCCTGAACGCTATGCTATTGTAAAGGAAATCTACGAGTATAACGACCACTTTGATATAGAGACACTCTATATCAATATGAAAAACAAGAAATACCGCGTCAGCCGAGCTACACTCTATAACACTATGGAGTTGCTACTCGAATGCGGGCTGGTACGCAAGCACCAATTTGGACAAAACCAAGCGTACTACGAGAAATCGTACTTTGATAAGCAACACGACCACGTTATCCTCACTGATACAGGCGAAGTAGTTGAGTTCTGCGATCCGAGAATCCAAGGTATACAGAAAACCATAGAAGAGGTGTTTAACATTGACATCACAGCGCACTCGCTTTACTTCTATGGCACTCGTAAAAAGGAAAAAGCAGAGGATAACCAATAAAGAACTAAGGAAATGGCAGTAGATTTATTATTAGGACTCCAATGGGGAGACGAAGGAAAGGGAAAAATTGTAGATGTGCTTACCCAGAAATATGATGTGATCGCTCGTTTTCAAGGAGGACCTAATGCGGGGCATACTCTCGAATTCGACGGAATAAAGCACGTATTGCACACCATACCTTCGGGTATCTTCCACCCAAGTGCTATCAACGTTGTTGGTAATGGGGTGGTCATTGACCCAATTATCTTTAAAAAGGAAGTCGACGAACTGGCAAAGTACATCAGTAATATCAAAGAACGCTTGGTGATTTCTCGCAAAGCCCACCTGATTCTACCTACTCACCGTTTGCTCGATGCTGCTTCCGAAGCCTCAAAAGGGAAGGCTAAGATAGGTTCAACCCTCAAAGGCATCGGACCTACTTATATGGATAAAACAGGGCGTAACGGTCTGCGTGTGGGCGACATTGAGCTCAATGATTTTGAAGAGCGCTATCGCAATCTGGCTAACAAACACGTGGAAATGCTTTCCCACTACAATGTCGATATTCAATATAATCTCGCTGAGCTCGAAAGTGAATTCTTTGAAGCTATCGCTCAGCTGAAAACCTTCTCCCTCATCGATAGTGAAGAGTATCTTTATCAAGCAATTAAAGCTGGTAAGAAAGTTTTAGCCGAAGGTGCTCAAGGTTCTTTGCTCGACATTGATTTTGGTACGTATCCTTTTGTTACTTCTTCCAATACGACTGCTGCAGGTGCCTGCACTGGCTTGGGGGTAGCTCCTTGCCATATCGGGGAAGTTTTCGGTATTTTTAAAGCCTATACCACCCGTGTAGGAAGCGGTCCTTTCCCAACTGAACTATTCGATGAAATAGGCGAGAAAATGACCCAAATAGGTCGAGAATTTGGGGCAACAACTGGTAGACGCCGTCGTTGTGGTTGGCTCGACTTAGTCGCACTAAAATACGCTGTACAAATAAGCGGAGTAACCCAATTAATGATGATGAAAGCTGATGTACTAAGTGGCTTCGACACTATCAAGGTGTGCACTTCCTATTCGTATCAAGGAGAGGAAATCACCCACCTTCCCTACAATATCGAAGAGCAAAATGTGACACCTATCTACACTGAAATGAAAGGTTGGAAGCAAGACTTAACCTCCATCAAGCAGTACGAACAGCTACCCAAGGAACTTTTAAGCTACATCGAGTTCTTAGAAAAGAATTTAGAGGTACCTATCACACTCGTATCGGTAGGACCTGATAGAACCCAAACAATTTTACGATAATCATAAAAAAGGAAAGGGCGGAAAGAATATTCTTTCCGCCCTTTCCTTTTTACAAATAAGTGATCCCAACTTATTTAATAGAAGTAATCCCTTCGAAATACTTCCCTATAAGTGGAATTGGTTTTTGATTTTGATTTATTGCATTGATCAAACCGATGATCCAGAACACAAATAGTACAAGAGCCAATAAGCCTACTACAAATCCTAAGCTTTCAGATACTCTTGCAAGTATTCTATATAGAACAACTAATACAAAATTTGCGACGATCAATCCAAAACTCTGTCTAAGATGATACACAGATTTCTCATCTTTTGTTCCTGCAAAAAATGCAATTAACCACCCAATAAGGGAAAAGTAACTAACAATTGAAGTAACTTTACTGTTCATAATGTTATTAATTAATTTTAATTTCTCGGCAAAGGTATAAAAAAATAAATTACCTCCAAACAAAACACTACTTTTTAACTAAAAGAGTATATTTACCCGAACCTTTTTCATATAAATATTACCCCCTCATCTCAAAAATTCAGCGGTGTAACTCTTTTTATTCTTGGCGACTTCCTCAGGGGTGCCTGTGGCTACTACCTTGCCGCCGCCTTTGCCTCCTTCATAGCCTATATCAATGATGTAGTCTACTTTCCTTATCACATCTAAGTTGTGCTCTATCACCAGCACGGTGTTGCCTTTGTCCACAAGGCGGTCGAGGACGTCTAAGAGCACTTTTACGTCTTCAAAGTGTAGCCCTGTGGTGGGCTCGTCTAAGATGTAAAACGTGTTGCCCGTATCTATCTTGGAGAGTTCGGTAGCGAGCTTTACGCGCTGTGCCTCTCCGCCTGATAGCGTGGTGGACTGTTGCCCGAGTGTGATATACCCCAATCCGACCTCCTCAATAGTCTTGAGTTTGCGATATATCTTGGGGATATGCTCAAAGAACTGCACGGCCTCGCTGATGGTCATATCCAGCACATCGGCTATGGACTTGCCTTTGTAGCGCACCTCTAAAGTCTCACGGTTGAAGCGTTTGCCTTTGCAGGTCTCACAAGGGACGTACACATCGGGGAGAAAGTTCATCTCGATGAGTTTCAGGCCTGAGCCTTCGCAGGTCTCGCAACGGCCGCCCTTTACATTAAAGCTGAATCGCCCTGGTTTATAGCCCCGTATCATCGCCTCGGGGGTTTGGGTGAAAAGGGAGCGTATCTCGCTAAATACCCCTGTGTAAGTCGCTGGGTTGGAGCGCGGCGTGCGACCAATGGGCGATTGGTCGATATCGATAACCTTATCGATATGCTCTAAGCCTTCGATGCTCTTGTAGGGCATCGGCTTCTTTACGGCGTTGAAGAAATGGGCATTGAGTATGGGGTAAAGGGTCTCGTTGATAAGGGTGGATTTACCGCTGCCCGATACACCTGTTACGCCTATCATCACCCCGAGAGGGAACTCTACTGTAACGTTCTTGAGGTTATTGCCCGTACAGCCTTTGAGCACTATGCTCTTGCCATTGCCTTTGCGGCGTTCGCCTGGGGCTATCGCCTTGCGTTTGCTGATGTAATCCGCAGTGGTGGTATCGGCTTGGAGTAGCTCGGCGGGCGTTCCTTCGAAGATAATCTCACCGCCACTTACCCCTGCTTTGGGACCAATATCAATTACATAATCAGCCTCGGTAATCATCTCCTCATCGTGTTCTACTACGATCACGGAGTTGCCGATGTCGCGTAGTGATTTGAGGGAATTAATAAGTCGCTTGTTGTCTCTTTGGTGTAGCCCGATGCTGGGTTCGTCTAAGATGTAGAGCACGCCCGTGAGCTGTGAGCCTATCTGTGTAGCGAGCCGTATGCGCTGTGCCTCACCGCCCGAAAGCGTCTTAGAGCCGCGCCCCAATGCCAAATAGGTAAGCCCTACATCTACTAAGAATTGCAGTCGCGTTGTGATTTCTTTGACTACCTCTTCTGCGATTTGCCACTGCTTAGGGCTCAGCTGCTCAGGCAATGCCTTGAACCACACCAATAGCTCGGCAATATCGAAAGCGGAAAGCTCTGCGATGTTCTTATCAGCAATCTTGAAGTAAAGGGCTTCCTTCCTCAGCCGCGTGCCCTTGCACTCTGGGCAGGGAATGGTATCCATAAAGTCTGTTGCCCAACGCTTTACGGAAGTAGAATCGCTCTGCTCGTATTGGCTCTCAATAAAGCTGATGATGCCCTCGAAATCTATCTCAAAATTGCGGGTAACGCCCAATACTTCCGATTTTACAGCGTACTTGTCTTTACCCCCGTAAAGGATAATATCTATTGCCTCCTTGGGCAACTTCTTAATCGGATCGGAGAGTTTGCAGCCAAATTTCTGCACGATAGTCTCCAATTGCTTGAATATCCAGGTATTCTTCTGTTCACCTATGGGCAATATCCCACCATTCTTGATAGAAAGGCTGTCGTCTGGGATAATCTTGGAAAGGTTTACCTCCTGTATCTCACCCAAGCCGTTGCAATGGGGGCACATTCCTTTGGGGGAGTTGAACGAAAAGGTGTTCGGCTCGGGCATAGGGTAGGAAATCCCTGAGGTGGGGCACATCAGCGTACGGCTAAAATACTGAGGTTTCGTCTCGCCTTCCGCAAGCACCATCAGCACCTCATTGCCGTAGTTCATAGCGATTTGTATGGTTTCTTGCAGCCGCTTTTGGTCTTCCTCAGTAGTGCCCACTTGTAGCCTATCTACCACAATCTCAATGTCGTGGGTTTTGTAGCGGTCGAGTTTCATACCGCGCTCAATGTCTTGTATCACCCCATCGGTACGCACCTTTACGAAGCCCTGTTTAGCGATCTGCTCAAAGAGTTCGCGATAGTGTCCCTTGCGCGATTGCACTACGGGGGCGAGCACATTGATGCGCTTGCCTGCGTACTGCTCGGTGATAAGCGTCTGTATTTGGGCATCGCTATAGCTGACCATCTTCTCGCCCGTAACGTAGCTGAAGGCATCTGAGGCGCGCGCAAAAAGGAGGCGCAAGAAGTCGTAAATCTCCGTTACGGTGCCCACCGTAGAGCGCGGCGATTTCGAGGTGGTCTTCTGCTCAATGGCAATCACGGGGGAGAGCCCATCAATCTTGTCTACATCGGGGCGTTCTAATCCGCCGAGGAACTGCCGTGCATACGCCGAGAACGTCTCGATATAGCGGCGTTGCCCCTCTGCATAGATGGTATCAAATGCCAGAGAGGACTTCCCACTGCCCGAGAGCCCTGTGAACACCACGAGCTGCTCACGCGGGATATTGACGTCTATATTTTTAAGATTATGTACCCGTGCGCCCTGTACTTCGATGTATTCTACATCGGTAAGGAGTGGTTTAGAAGGTTGTATATCAGTGAGTTTATTGTCTTTCTTAGTTTTCTTTTTAGTCTCTTTCATTGAGGATTATATGCTAAATCAGACGGCAAAGGTACGACTTTTTAATGAATAATGAATAATGTACAATGAATAATTTTCTCCTCTCCTGCCCCTTGATCTCCGCCTCCCTGCCCCTGCGTTGATACTGTTGATATAGCGTTGATATGCGGTTCACATAGGGTTCATACGCCGTTCACTACGTATTAAAGTCCCAATATAGTATTACCATAGTATTAGGTTAGTATTAGGTTTAGCATACAACCCCCGAAATATCAACGAATTATAAAGCATCAAAAAAGCACCCATTTTACACACTTTTCAGTGCCTTTAATGGGTGCTCTCTTTACTCTTTACTCTCTATTTTATCTCCCTCGCTATCTTCTCAAATATCTCTTCTTTCCTGCTTTCGGCTAAGGTGTTGAGCTTCTCGGCATACTCTTTGGGGAAAGTCGTAAAGAAGCCTTTCTCTATCAGCCGTTTGTAGAGGCTGGGGGCGTAGTAGTTGTTCTTAGGCGTCTTCTCTATTGCCTCGTAAATGAGGGCGTACTTCTCTGGGGTTTCTTGCTTTAAGAGCATTTGGTAATACGGCTCTCGGCTATCCAGCGGCACCTTGGGCAATAAGAATAGCAGCATCTCCAACACTTCCTCACGCTTAGGGTCTATCGCCTCAAGCATCACCATTGTGTGGAGGTAGGTGTAGTCGTACTTGTTAAAGTTCTTAATGTAGTTTACGAACTTATACGCCCAGCGCGGGTCGATGCGCTCTTTATATACCTCCACTTGTGCAAGGTCGTAATAGTAATTAGCGTGCCCATTGGTAAAGACATTGTAGAAATGCTCCAGCTGTAAGCCATTATTTAAGTATTTGCTAAAGGAGTCAAATAGCTGCTCTTTGCTGTATACTGTTGCGGCTTTTTCAAGGTATTGCGATAATGGATTGAAGTACTCATTGAGCTTTGGCAACTCTGATAGATGCTGCTCGTAGAAGGCGAGCACTTTCTTAGCGTCAAGGCTGCCTAATATCTCACGGATATACATTACGATTCTATAGCCGTATTCCCTCCTTTGGAAGTTCCAAAAGTCTTGGGTAGTGTAGAGTTTGGCGATAAAGTCGTATACCTCTGCATAGTCTTTGCCTTTGAGCAGTGGCAGCTCTTCCTGAAAGTTATCAAGGGCAGTGCCTACCTTCTTTTGGTCGCTCTTATCCATTGCCATAAACGCATCAAAGTGCGCCTCCAGCGTCTGCAAAAATGCCTTATAGTGCCTCGGCAAGGCTACCGAACCTATCGCCGCTGCCAATAGTTCCGTATCGCTCTTTTTCTTATTCTTGCTATACACCTCATACAGCTTATCAATCGCCGTATCCGTGCCCAACTTCGCCAATGCCTTATAAGCTGCCCCACGTACCGTTTTGTTCTTATCGCCCGTCAGAGAGATAATAAGTGCCTCTACCTCCGCCCCTCCGCGTGCTACAATAGAAGTGAGTGCGGCAGCTTGCAAGTTAGGCAAATTCTCCTCAAACACCTTGTCCTCAATCGCCTTCAAGCCCTCATAATTAAAGTGCTGCAACAGCCTGAGGCGTCTCACGTTTTGCGTACTATCCTCAAAGGCAAAATCCTGCACGAGGAAGGGCAGCATACCTGTCCCCAAGCTCGGGATAATCTCTTGCTCCACATAGTCCGCCAGCTCGCCGTACTTATCGCCCAAGCCCTTGCTCAGGTAGGCAAACGTACGTGAGTCGGCAAAGAGACCGCGCTCTTGCGCCTCTTTCAGCACCTCCAATCGCCCCGACTTGCTCTCGGTGAGTGCCTGCATCACAGGCTTGAGCTGCAAATAGGAGTAGGCGGTGTTCACCTGTGCGAGGGCTACATTAGGCTCCTGTGGGGTTACTTTCGCCTCACCCGTGCCCTCCTCAGTGGTTTTGCCCTGCGTATAGAGCACGGAATAGAGCAACGTTGATACCGCCAGCAGCCTCTCTGCCGACTCCTTAGCCGCTGCCTGCAATAGTGCCTCCACATCGCTGGCTATCTTAGCAAATACAGGAGCTTTTTCGCCCAACTTCTTGAGCACAGGCACGTGTTTTGCCAAACGCGGGTCGCCCCCCGCAAACTTACTCCCCGCTATAAACAAGCGGTTGATCTCTTGTTGTAATTCGTATAACTGTTTCATTCTTATTATTTGTTCTTTGCGCGCCACAGTACGGCATCAGGGTCTTCCCTCTGATGCTTTACAGCAATCACATACACATCTGTTTCTCGTATGACATAGTAAATAGCAAAATGAAAACGCTTTGTAAACGAGACTCTTACCTCACCATAACGCTTCTGATACAAGAAAGCATCCTCAGCCAAAGCAAATAAATAGACCTTCACCTCATCATACGCCTCAGTGCCTAAGCCCTCTCGTATAGCATTATATCTACTTAGGATAGCTATCCATTCATCAGAAGCCAGCGGGTCTAAAATTACTTCGTATACCATATTTTTCCTCTATCATTCTTGCAGCTTCCTCAAGAGGTATCCCTCTGGTAGGGTCTTTCTCCAACTCCTTTAACCGCTCATCAATAATCAACTTGTGGGCATAAGGTATACCCACCTCGTACGTAGCCGCAGCCTCCGCTACACAGCAAGGAGAAGCTTCATTTGAAGTGGACACCTCACCATAAGTATTTCTTTCTGTATCCATATTTGTTATCATTCAAAAGTTAAACCCATATATTGTTCTCATCCTGTCCTCAGACCTCAGACCCCAAACCTCAGACCTCTAATACAACAACCTCACTATCTTCTCCTTAGTGATGAGCGACAGCGGTTGTCCCGATAGCAGTCCGCTGGCGACATCGTTGTGCAGCATCACTGTGAGGGCAAGCCCCTGTGCATCAGCGGGGAGGATAGCCTTCAGGGCGATAGTGCTCGCCACAGGGGCATCACTGAGGTCGCGGAGGGTAAGCGCATTGCCGTGCTTGTCTTCCACCACCAAGTCCTCACCAAAGCGATAAGCCTTGTGCAAGGCAAGCAGCACCACAGGGTTCTTATCCATTAGCGGGTTCTTCATCGTGTTCTTTGCCGACTTGATGGTCTCCGCAAAGTTCGCAGAGGCAAACTGATGCACCTTTGCCAAATCCTCAGCCCCTACCTTGCGCTCTGAGGCAGCCTCAGCCTCCCAGCGTATACGCGGATTCTGATCTCCAGGGTAGAGGTACAAATCCTTCAAGCAGAGTACGTTAAACACGCTATTGTCCTCCTTTACATACTTCGCTGCCTTATAGGGGCGATAGTTCAGCGTCTTGAAGATACGCCCTGATTTGAGGTTCAGCCATATCCCCTCGTCTACAAACTCACGGCGCGCCGCCTTGTCCAAGCTGTTGAACGACAGTTGCAATAGCTCCGCATTCTCCTCGTATAGCCCGTTCTGCATCAGCTCTACGAGCTTCCACACCGTGCCTATTTGCTCCTCAATGGCTGAATTGAGCTCGGGCGGCGACTGTGGGTCTTCCTTGCGTGCGGTGAGGTAATCCGTTGCCTTTTTGAGCAAGGCCCCAATGTAGTTGAGCTGATCCACCACAGGGGTGTACTCCTCGCCCTTTACTTCCTCTAAGAGCAATAGCAACTTGTTGAACGCCGTTTGTATCCCGCCGATGTAGTAATTGCCCAGCTCCTTCACCTGCTCACTGAGCGTTTTGCGCAGCTTGGCATCAATAGACGATAACCCCGTGTGCACGATGTCCTGCAAGAGCTTTTGGGCAATGGCAATCCCTGAGAGCTGCGCGTCAATCTTCTTAGTGAGAGCCGCCACATTCACCTTCTTAGGCTTCTCGGCTTTCTCCTTGATGCTCTCCTTCTCTTGCGCTTTCTTCTCCTGCTTCTTCTCTATCTTCTCGCGCTTAGAGAGTATATCCTCAGGCACTTCACCTACCGTAAATTGCGATGCATCAGCCGCATAGCAATATAGCAGCCCCAAGCCGTGCTTGCAAGGGAACTGCCTACTGGGGCAATTGCAGCGCGATATGGGGTTATACGCATCCTTAAAGTCCACCGAGCAGTAGTAGGGGTTCTTGCCGCTCCCCGCACATTCGCCCCAAATCAGGTCGCCCTCAGCACTGATTTTCAGGTTCACAAACTTCTTTTTCTTCTCGAGCTCACGCCCTTTCTTAGCGGCTTCGGCATTGGGAGCCAGCTCTTCAATCTTTTGTTCTGTTATTTCCATATATACAACATTGTAGCGATTCATTCAGAGTGCAAAATAACGTATTTTTCGCAAGCTTTGCAAATATTCTGCCATTTTTTTCACCAGAATTGTATAATATAGTTAAGTCATTCATTACTAAGTATATATTCATCATCACCACATATATTATAAATAGACTACTCACTAACCTAACATAAAGCAACAAAAAGCAACGATAAAGTAAGGATAAAGCATAGGTAATGCAACAACGAAGCAATAACGAAGCAACAACAAATTTATAGAGGCTATTTTTCAGTTCTTTTCCTAGAAAACACTATCTTTGCAGCCAGAGAAGTAAATCAGCGTATGAATCGTTATGATACAATTGTTATAGGCAGTGGGCTTTCGGGCTTGTATACCGCTTTATTGTTGGCAAAGAGGGGTAAGAAGGTGGCTATTGTAGAGAAAAACAATCAATATGGGGGTAACTTACAGACCTTTTCGCGTAATAAGGTGCTTTTTGATACGGGGGTGCACTATCTGGGGAGCCTCGCCGAGGGAGAAGTGCTCTATAACTACTTCAAAGAGGTGGGTATTATGGAGGATTTAACCCTCGAAAGGCTCAATACTGATGCTTATGACCGTATTTGCTTTGGCGATACACCTGCTATTGAGTATCCGCACGCACAGGGTTATGAGAATTTTATACGGCAATTGCTGGTATATTTCCCTGAGGAGGAGACTGCTCTCAGGCGTTATGCTGAGGAGATGCAAGCCGTATGCGACCGTTTCCCACTGTATCGCAACAGGAGAGAGACGGAGCGTTATGATATAGACCTGCTCTCGCGTAAGTTATTGCCCTTCTTAGATGCCATCACTACCAACGAGCGATTAAAGGCAGTACTCTTAGGGTCGAACTTCCTTTATGCGGGGGTGAGTGAGCAAACGCCGCTCTATGTGCACGCCCTAAGCGTCAATTCGTATATACAAAGTGCGTGGCGACTCAAAAAAGGGGGCTCGCAGATCACCAACTTGCTCATAAAGCAACTGAGAAAACTGAGGGTAGAGCTCTTTAAGAACACTGAGATTACGGGTTTTCAGCTTGATACACAGCATTCTATTACAGGGGCTATAAGCGCAGATAACGCTGTATTTGAAGCAGATAGTTTTGTATCGGCTATCGACATCAAGGCATTGTTGCAGCTTACGGGCAAAACTCCTTTTAAGCCCTCGTTCTACAATCGGGTGATGCGCTTACAACCTGTGGCATCGGTCTTCTCACTGCACTTGGTTTTGAAGCCCAAGAGCTTTCCGTATCTGCCTTATAATGTGTATTGGTTCAGCGACGAGGCAAGCGTATACCGCACATATCCCGAGGCAGGAGCAGCACCCCACACCTATATGCTCTCTATGAGTCCACCACGTGAAGAGGATGGCTACAGCGATAATGCTACAATCCTTACCTATATGTCGCCTGAAGAGGTAGCACCGTGGGCAGATACCTTTAACACGAAGAACGCCCCTAACGATCGCACTGAGGAGTATGAGGCATTTAAGGCAGCTAAGGCTGAGGCATTGTTGGCAGTAGTTTGCGAGAAATACCCCACCCTGCGCGAGGCAATAGCCTATAGCTATACCTCTACCCCACTGACCTACCGCGACTATATTGGCAACCCTACGGGGGCTATCTACGGCTATCAGAAGAACGCTGACCGTATAATGGAAAGTGTTATTATGCCCCAGACGCACATCAAAAACTTGTACCTGACAGGGCAAAGCATCGGGATGCACGGCTTAGTGGGGGTAACTATCAAAGCGGTGGTATGTGCTGAGGTAATTCCTTGAGTGAGTTTATGGATAATAAAAAGAGGCTGCCTGAAAAGTCGGGCAGCCTCTTTTGTATGTTTGTATGTATTTATCTTACCATATCTTCACCCTTTGCTCAGGGGCTTTGTAGAGCTTATCGCCTTCTTTTACGTCAAAGGCTTTGTACCAAGCATCCACATTCACCACAGGACCGAAAGCACGGTAATACCCTGGTGTGTGCGGGTCGGTCTTGGTTTGGTTGATGAGGTATTTCTCCGTAGAGAGCGTACGCCATACGGTTCCCCAAGAGATGAAGAAGCGTTGGTCTTGGGTAAGGTCGCTGATTTTATCTACCGCTCCCTTATCCTTTAAGTACATCTGCAACGCATCGAAAGCTATGTTTACCCCACCGAGGTCGGCGATGTTCTCACCACTAGTAAAGGTACCGTTTACGAATACGCCTTTTACAGGCTCGTACTTGTCGTATTGTTCTGCTAAGGCTTTAGTAACCTTCTTAAAGTTCTCTTTATCGGCAGCAGTCCACCAATTCTTCAAGTTACCCTCAGCATCGAACTCAGCCCCGCTATCGTCAAAGCCGTGGGTCATTTCGTGACCAATTACGGCACCGATACCGCCGAAGTTCACCGCAGGGTCGGCCTCAAAGCTAAAGAATGGGCGTTGGAGTATCGCCGCAGGGAATACAATCTCGTTGTTGAGCGGATTGTAATACGCATTGACGGTTTGCGGACTCATCTCCCACTCGCTCTTATCCACAGGCTTGCCCACCTTATCAAGCTTGCGCTGGTATGCCCATTTGATCACTTGTTGCAGATTATCGTAATACACCGTTTCGCTTGCAGGCAAGATGGTGAGCTTAGAGTAGTCCTTCCACTTGTCGGGATAGCCTACTTTCACCTTGAATTTATCTAACTTAGCCAAAGCCTTTTCCTTTGTTTCAGCAGACATCCAAGTCAAGTCATTGATATGTTGTGCAAAGCTCTTCTTAAGGTAACCAATGAGCTCTACCATTTCTTCTTTAGCTTGTGCAGGGAAATATTTTTCAACATAGAGCTTCCCGAAAGCCTCCCCAAGTATGCCGTTGATAAGGTCTAAAGCGCGTTTGTTCATTGCGCGTTGCTCTTGCTGCCCGCGTAGGTATTTGTTGTAGAACTCAAACGAAAGCTCATCAAGTTCTTTGTTGAGGCTACCTGTATTATTTGCTACAAGGGTGTAACGCAGATAATCTCTCAGCAGGGGCAAATTCTTCTTATTGATAAACTTGTCGTACTCCTTATAGAGGCGTATTTCACCTACCACTACTTTGTCAGTCTTTACACCTACTTTCTCTAAATAAGCAGGGATATTAAGGCTCTTTACGAGTTTTTTAAGTTCTGCCATTGTCTGAGGATTATAGCTCAGGTTAGGGTCGCGATCTTCCTCATTGGTGAGCATTAGCTTTGCCACACTGCGCTCAAAGTCTACAATTTGCTTAGCCTTTTGTGTTGCCTTAGGGTCTTTGAGCACTTTGAATATATCGGCTACAAACTCTTGATACTTAGCCAATGCCTCTGCATTTTCCTTGCTTTCTTTCTGGTAGTAATCACGCCCCATACCCAAGTCGAAAGCACCGAGATAAACAGCATTCTGTGAAGAGTTCTTCATATCGGCATATACACCCCAGCCACAGATAGGGTTGCCACCTTGTGGAGTCGTCTTTTCGAGATAGGCTTGCAGGTCAGAGAGTGTCTTAATCTTCTCAATAGCTGCCAAGCGCGCCGCAATAGGCTTTAAGCCCTCAGCATTACGCTTATCCCAGTCGATATACGAAGCGTAGAGGTCTTTAATCTTCTGCCCTTCGGTGCCTGTGGGGTAGTTCTCCTTAAGGATTTCGTCCAAGATAAGCAAGCAGTGCTTATCGGTTTCCTCGCGGAGCATATCAAAGGCACCCCATCGCGGTTTGTCTGCTGGTATTTTAGCGGTCTTCATCCAGCCGCCGTTCACATAGTTGTAGAAGTCGTCCTGCGGACGCACACTGGGGTCCATCGCCGAGAGGTCTAAGCCCTTCTCAGGAGTGGTCATTTCTGTTGTTGTACTCACTGTTTCTGTAATTGTTGGAGTGGTTGTACTTACTGGTTTCTTAGTGCCACAAGCCGCTAAAAGACAAGCTGCTGAGAGCACCATCACTTTTCTATTGATCTTTTTCATATCGTAAAATTAAATAAATTACTATTCCTTTACACGCTTTTTGCCTACACCTTTAGGTTTTTCTTTTGTTTCCCAAGGAAGTACAGCATTACGCAACTGCTCTTCTGCCAAAGCTAATTTCTTTGGAAAAAGATTGCTCCTACCAAGTTTCTCTTTCAAGGAATCTAAAAATTCACTGTACTGAATATCAGCCCCTTCTATTTCTATTGCTGCTTTACCTACTGTCATATCATTTTCTTTTTACCATAAATCCTATATATTCTTTATTCACTTCAAAAGTCTCAAAAGAGCCATCACTATTCTGTCCATAGACATAAAAATCCTGTTGCAATATTGCTAAGTGTTTTGCTATATTGATACGATAAAGCCTTGTTCGAGTTTCATTACTACCCGTTGCATATACAGCTATCTCAGGATATACCTCTGTAAACTCATACATTGTTGCTACAACTGTTGATAATACCTTTACCATATCTCCATTACTATCATCAACCTCTTGTGTTTCTTCATTCCAATCCCCAAAACCTAAATTATATATCCTTGGATTAGACATAGGCGCATACCCCACCACTTTTTTTATACTCCCTCTCTTCCCAACACTCACAAATTCAAAAGAAGTTAGGTATTTCCCAGCTTTATATGTATATCTGGGATAACTCATTTGATACTGAAATTCTTTCCCAATAGTGCACCTACTTCCTGATAGTTCTTAAAATTGTATATCAATGGATGCCACCTTTCAGGGTTGATCTTATTGCCCTCCATTACCAGATCGTCCGCCACGTGCACCGTCAAGAACCTCAGTTCTACAATGGCATAGCTGTCGCGCTCGTTGATGCGCAACACCTCAGCTTCCGCCTGTATGGGGCACTCAGCAATGCGCAAAGGTTTCACCTTCTCAGAGGGCAAGGTAGTAAAACCTCCAATGGCAAACTTATTGTCCGTATAAGTGTATTTAGCTGCTTTCTGTTCAGGGACAGGGTTCTTCCCCGTATAGCGCGCAATGCCCTCCACCTGCTGCCACATTGTAGCTGTCGGCAAGTTGAACACCGCCTCAGGCACTTGCTTTACATTCTCATAGGCTTGGTTGAGCCTCACCAACCCGATCACGGCATTATTGCCCAGCGTCCAAGTGCAAGATACAGGTGTAACATCCTGGTTTCCTTCACTATCTACCGTACTGAGTAGCACCACAGGAAACCCATAATAAAACATATTAGGTAAAAAAGTCTGCATACTCACTTTGTTTTTAATGGTTACTGGGGGCAAAGGTAAGGCAAATGTTTTAAATAGACAAAATATTTCCTAAAAATTTTATTTACCAATTAAATCGTACCATAAACTCGTGGATATTGTGAACGCTACTGCTCAGGTTGGGATCTCGTTGGTCTCAAAGCCATACCCTACTGATAAGTGCCAGTCGGGAGCCTTGAACATCGCATAGCCATTCATCACTGTTTCAGTGCGGTAGCCAATACCCACCTCTAAGAAATCGCGATAGAGGGCTGCAGCAGTTGCGCAGACTTGATAATGCGTATCCTTAGCGAGATAGGCTTGCATTGAAGGGCAAAGGGTTATATCCTGAGTGATGGGGAGGTAATAACCACCAAGTGCATAGAAGTACATCTGTTCGGCTACGGAAGTGACAATCCCATCTTTCTTCTTTACTACATCAGAAGCTAAGAGGTTGGGTGCCGATAACCCGACGTAGAAACGATCCGTTTTGTAATATACTCCAGCCCCTACATTAGGCTGAAAACGCCCTGAGTAGCCATTGAGGAGTGGGTCGTACTGCCCTTTTTCGTTGTAAGTCTTGATGCGACTGCCATCGAGGTTGAACAGGTTGCCTCCTGCCTTGAGCCCTAAGTAGATTTCGGAGGTTTCATTCAATGGAATGGAGTAAGAGAAGTCGGCAAGGAAGGCTGTTTCTCGCTGAATGAAGACTTTGTTATTCACCACAGAAACTCCCAGCCCAATGCGCTTGGTAAGCCTATAGGTAGTAATTAGACTCTGCACTTGGGGGGCATCAGAGTCATAGGACTGCAGCCATTGATTGCGCAGATTGAGCATAATAGTATGTCCTTTTTCACCCCCTACGGCGGCAGGATTGATGAGGTTCTGGGTTTCAGTATAGAAAATATAATCAACGTAATTCATATTCTGCGCTTGCATTATATGGCTGTAAGCACAAAATAACACCGCTGAAAGTAAAATGTATATCTTATTCATAATAGTTTAATAATTAATGTATATCCAACCTTCTTTGGTTTCTTTGATTTCTGGTAAAGTTAATTTATAGCGATAGAAGCCACGCGGCACTTTCTGTCCGTCGTTGCCAATGCCTCCCCATTTGTTCTTATAGCCGTGCGACTCGTAGATGAGTTGCCCTTCACGGGTGAATATCTGCAAGACGTTCTTTCTGTAGAGAGTGATGCGGCGGATGTTGAACGTATCGTTAATGCCGTCGCCATTAGGGCTGAACGCGTTAGGGATGAGCACCTTGTCGAACTCGTCGTCCTTATCGTTGTCAATGCTGTCGCCATCCTTATCAGGGTCGCAGGCGTCGCCTATGCCATCGCGGTCGGCATCTGCTTGGTCAGGATTGTAATTGTTCGGGCAGTTGTCGCGATCATTAGGCACCCCGTCGCCATCGGTATCCTCATCACAGAGGTCGCCAAGTCCGTCGCCATCGGTATCCTTTTGGTCGGGGTTAGGGGTCTCAATACAGTTGTCCTGACTGTCTTTTACTCCGTCGCCATCTAAGTCAGCGTCATCTCTTACAATGATACTGCCCATATTGACGGCTAAGAAGATATTGTTAGTGGGCTCAATGAGGATACGCCCCTTATCGGTAGTGAGCGAGGCATCGACAGTAAAGGTGTAAGCCCCGTTATTGGGGACGCCTGAGGCAAGGGTATGGCTAAAGGTAGCGCCGTCATCAGTAGAGAAGAGGATGTTCACCTTATCGGCATTGATAGGGGCTTTATCGGTATTGGCTACACTCCATTTGATGGTTTGCGATTTACCGATGAACCAATAGGATTTTTCAGTCTGTGAAGTCACCTCGAAAGGTCCTGCACCGCTTTCCACATCAATTTCTACAGTGGCATAGCTGGTGCTACCTGTCAGTTGGTCGTCGTTCTCACCTACTTTTCTGTCGAGCGCCATCAACGACCAGTGTAGTTTTCGCCTGACGTTGGAGACGGTTTCCCAAAAGGAACGCCTATTAGGGGCACTCTCAGTAAGCCTACCCTCTAAGATGCGCGACATACGGGGTATGTAGCGCACTGGGGTGGTTGTAGAAGAGACAGAGCGCGCTATCGGTCACCTTGTATTATTAGGTGAGAAGCGATCGGCAGTGATGCTCCCCAAATCATCGGACTGCTCCCAAGTGTAATAGAGCTTATCATTATCTGCATCGGTAGCTGACCCCTTAAGCACATAGGCGGTACCTTTGGGGATGGTATAACCTTTCAGAGGGTCTATCTCAGGAGGGGTATTAATAAGATCCTTGGTAGTAGGGCATTTTTGCGTTTTGATGTAATCAACGATCTGCTTTACGCTGATATGGTTAAAGTAAGGGTCGGTACGCGATTGCACGTCATTCGCCCCTGTGATACCTGCATAGCCCATAATGGTAGAACCACTACCAGGCTCAATCTGCACGCCATAGCCTTCAATCTGCAGATTGTGAGTGTGGTTGGCACCCATCTGGTGACCGAGTTCGTGGCAGAAGAAGTCGATATCAAAGCGGTCTAAATCCTCAAAGCTCTTGAAGTTGCCCGCTGAGAAACCTTTGCCTTTATCTTCATCTTTACAAACGCAACCGATACAGCCTGCATTGCCGTTGGCTAAGACACTGTTGTGGAAATTGATGAGCCCCCTTTACCCCTCTTGCAAAAGAATTTTTCTGTGATAAAGGAAGGTAAAATGCTGTGGGCTCCTACCAAGTGGTAAAAGCACCTTGGATGACACTACGAGGTTTTCCACTAAATACCTATTTTTTAGTACTATTTACCAAAAATATACCCTTTATTAGATTTTAGGGGAGCCTAAAAAGGTGGGAGATGTGTTCGAGATGTGTTCGAGCAGTGTTCGAGATGAGTCCGAAAGAAAATTTTTCTGTGGGCAAGGGTTGGCTATTTGAGGGTAAAGATGTATCTTTGCTGCCTAAAATAGAAGTTGATGAAAGCTACTTTTGGTGAAAGGGTGATTGACTTTAATCGCCATTTGAGATACGACGAGGCACTGCCCGAGGGCTTTGCGGTGCTCAATCCGTATGTGGATAACCCTGAGACAATGCAGGTGATGCGGGCGTTCTACGAGCGTTTTTACAGCGACAACGCCCCGCGGAGGTTTATCATTGGCATCAACCCGAGTAGGAACGGGGCGGGCGTTACGGGGGTACCTTTTACGGATACGAAGCGCCTTGAGAGTGCCTGTGGCATTGTGATGCACTCCGCCCATACGCACGAGGTGTCGTCGGTGTTTTTGTATGAGATGATTGCCGCTTATGGTGGGGTCGCAGCGTTTTATAAGGATTTTTATATCAACTCGCCTTTCCCGCTGGCAATCGTGCGTAGGGGCAGCGATGGCAATTGGCTCAACGCTAATTACTACGACGATAATGCGCTGTTTGCCAGTGTACGCCCCTATATGATTGAGACGCTCCGCAAGCATATTACGCTGGGCTTGGATACGGCAAAGGTGTATATCTTAGGGAAGAAGAATGCGGATTTTATCGCAAAGCTCAACAAGGAGGCATCGCTATTCGGTCAGATGGTGGTGCTGGAACATCCGCGCTATATCCAGCAGTATAAGTCGAAGGAAAAGGAGCTGTATATCGATAAGTATATCACAGCACTGAAGGTCTGAGGGTCGTAGGACGACAGCCAATTAGTTGTGCACTGCTACAGCGTTGAAGGTGTGAGGTGCGGGGTATGAGGTATGAGGGGTCGCAGGGCGACAGCCAATTAGTTGTGTACTGCTATAGCGCTGAAGGTCTGAGGTGTGGGGTATGAGCTTTGAGGGTCGTAGTGCTGTTTTGTTAGTCGAATTTCATTGCTTTGGTAGGGGATATTTTGGCAATGACAAAGGATGGCAATAGGAGCATCAATAGGCATACGACTAGCACGCCTACGTTTACCAGCAGGGCGCCTACCCACGGAATGGCAATAGGCACCTGACTGACGTAGTAGGTGGCGGGGTCTAACTTCACTATGCCGTATTGCTGTTGTAGCCAAAGCAGCGCAAAGCCAATGCCATTGCCCCAAAGTAAGCCCAAAGTGATGATGTATGTGGCATTGTAAAGGAAGATGTTGCGTATGCTGCGGTCGGCAGCACCGAGGCTTTTGAGGGTGCCAACCATCGGGGTTTTCTCTAAGATGAGCACCAGCAGGGCAGTGATCATATTAAAGACGCCCACGATGAGCATTATGCCGATAATCAGGTATATATTGAAATCGAACATACTGAGCCACTCGAAGATAAAGGGATATTTCTGCAAGATGGTTTGCGAATCGAGGTGCGAGTTGGTGCGGGCGTATACCTCATTGCCTACCTCGGTAATGTGGTTGAAGTCGTCGATAAAGAGCTCGAAAGTACCGATCTCATCGGCTTTCCACTTATTGATGTGCTGTATCTGTCGGAGATCGACGAAGAGGTATGAGGCGTCGAACTCCTGAAAGCCGCTGTTGTAAAGCCCAACAATCACGAAACTGCGCTGCGAGGGCACTTGTGCGCTTTCGTCCTTGAGGAAAATAGCTTGACATCTGTCGCCGAGCTTTAAGCCCAAACGGTTGGCTAAGTAGGTGGATATGAGCACTTCGTTGCTGATTTCGTCTGTGGTAAAGTCGGGGATGCGCCCTTCGGTGATGAAGTCCTGCAAGAGGTGCCAATCGTAGTCCTTGCCGACGCCCTTGGCTAAGATAGCCTCGTAAGTGGTGGGCGTGCGGAGGATACCTCCTTTGGTGGCTACGGCTTGTATGTGCTTTACAGCGGGAACATCCTTAAACTGTGGATAAAAGGGCTGCTCAAGGGATATGGGCTTGATGGATACCTCAGAGGCGTTGTTGTCGTAATTGAAGATCTGTATATGCCCGTGGAAGACGACGAGCTTCTCTCTGATCTTCTGTTGCAAGCCTACGCCTGTGGCAATGGCAATGAGCATCACCACCACACCGACGGCAATAGCTGTGATTGCCATTTTGATAATTGGCGAAGAAATTGTACTTTTGCCCCCGCTATTAAATATAACGCGTTTTGCTATGAAATATTCAAAGTTCAAATCGATATGCGAGTTTAGAGGTGCCAAAGTTACACTTTTTTTATTAATTGCACTGCTTTCGTGCAAAAATAATGGACAAGAGCATCGTAGCTCTATGACTCAAAAGACTGAAAGTCAGCAGAAAGAGATTATTCCTGCGGCAAACAGAATGTACCTTTACATCAAAGATTTACGCGATAAAAACGTCGCTGTAGTTACCAATCAAACGGGTGTGGTGGAGCGCAAAGACGGCTCGCTGGTTCACTTGGTGGATACGCTGCTGGCGAAGAAGGTGAAGCTCACGAAGGTTTTTGCCCCTGAACACGGCTTCCGTGGCGATGCCGATGCGGGCGAGGTGGTGAAAGATGGTAAGGATGCGCGTACGGGCTTGCCGATTATCTCCCTCTATGGCAAGAACAAGAAGCCCACGGCAGAGCAGCTCAAGGGGATCGACTTGGTGCTCTTTGACTTGCAGGACGTTGGGGCGCGCTTCTACACGTATATCTCTACACTTCACTATGTGATGGAAGCCTGTGCGGAGCAACACATTCCGCTTATTGTGCTCGACCGTCCTAACCCTAATGGGCATTACATCGATGGAGCGGTATTGGAGCCTTCGTGCCAGAGCTTTATAGGGATGCACCCTGTGCCTGTGGTCTACGGAATGACCATCGGCGAGTACGCACAGATGATCAACGGTGAGGGATGGCTCGCTCAGCGTGCTAAAAGCGACTTGAAGGTCATTCCGCTGGCGCACTACACCCACCAGAAGGCTTACCATCTGCCTGTAAAGCCCTCGCCTAACCTACCTAACGATGTGGCTATCAACCTTTACCCAAGCCTGTGTTTCTTTGAAGGCACTGAGGTGAGTATGGGTCGTGGCACTGATAAGCAGTTCCAGATTTACGGCTCACCCTATCTTGAGAAGACCGATTTTAGCTTTACACCCCAGCCTAATGCGGGCGATAAGAACCCTAAGTTCAACGGCAAACTATGCTATGGTGAAGACCTCAGCAGCAGTGTCCGCCTTTCAGCACTTAACCTCTCGTGGCTCAAGAAAGCCTACGAGCAGAGCAAGGGTGTGAAGATGGCGTTCTTCACCGCTTCTTTCAATAAAATAGCAGGCACTCCCGCCCTGAAACAGCAGCTCATCGATGGTAAAAGCGAACAAGAGATTAGGGCTTCGTGGCAGAAAGACATAGAGAAATTCAAGGAAGTGAGAAAGAAATACCTGCTGTATCCGTAGGGTGGTTTTATAAAGAAATAGAAAGTTTATCGCATTATTTTTGGTACATCTAAGTTTTTTTTGTACTTTTGCCGTATGAGAAGAAAATCATCAAAGCAACGCCGCTCTGCGCACAAAGGAGGTTCGCATTGGAAAAGTTTCCTGTGGGGCTTCTTTCTGTGCATTTTTGTTGTAGGCGTAGGAGGAGCTTTGTACATACGGACTTATTACCCAGCAATGTACCAAAAGATTCTCAATAAGATTTCTTCTCGCAAGATCAATACTACTTACGAGAGCCAACGCATTGAGCGCATCGTCAGTCTCCACTCGGATAAGATACTCGGTATTGACCTATCGCATTACCAAGATAAAGGGGAAATCATCTGGGATAGCCTACATATAAAGGTGAATGAACATAAATACCCTTTGCAGTTTGCTGTATTTCGCGCTACGATGGGCAATGATGGCAGTGATAAGAACTTTACCTACTTCTGGAAGGAGGCTAAGCAACACACCCTTATCAGGGGGGCTTACCACTATTACCGCCCCGATGAAGACCCAGAGCTACAGGCGCGCTCTTATCTGAAGAATGCTCAATTGGAGAAGGGCGATTTGCCTCCTATCTTAGATGTGGAGAAGTTGCCTAAGAAGAAATCAACAGAGGCTTTCTTGGCGGATATACAAAAGTGGCTTGACATAGTAGAGCAGAAATACAAACGCAAGCCTATTATTTACACTTATATCAGCTTCTACGAGGATTATCTCTCTCAGAAGTTCAAGAAATATCCTTTTTGGGTGGCTAATTACAACAATGTAGAGGTACCGACCACTATCTTTAAGTGGCAGATGTGGCAGTTCACTGAGAATGGCATCAGCCCTGGTGCAAAAGTGAAGATAGATTTGAACATCTACAACGGTTCCTATGAAGAAATGGAGGCTATCTTGATAAAATAACTCTTTTCCAGCGCATTTATGACTAAAAAAGAACTACGCAAGCACTATATGCAGTTGCGTTTGGCTCTTACGCAAGAGCAGCGCGATAACCTAAGTATGCAAATCGCTAATCGCCTGCTCACTCTGCCAATATGGGATAAGAGTACTTACCACATCTTCTTGACAGTGGAGCGACTGGGCGAGATCAATACGGAGTACCTCTTGGATATTCTCTACGGGAAGGATAAAAATGTGGTAGTGCCTAAGATGCACACTAAAGAGAAGCGCCTTAGCAGTATCTTGCTGACAGAGCAGACGCTCCTGCGCCTCAATAGCTGGGGCATTGCTGAGCCCGATGGAGGTATTGAAGTACCCCCTAATGCGATAGAGGTAGTATTTGTGCCACTACTGGCTTATGACCGTCAAGGAAACCGCGTAGGCTACGGCGGGGGCTACTACGACCGCTTTCTATCAGAATGTAAGGATGAGACTTTGAAGGTGGGGCTTTCTTTTTTTCCTCCTGAGGACGATATGAGTGCAGTGATGTCACCTACGGACATTACGTTGGATTATGTTGTTTTTCCTCAGGGTTGTCTCCATATTCCCCAAGCAGCTTCGGCTTGAAGTTCAAGCATTTGCTGACCGTTGCAGATGTGTGCTCCTTTTGCAGCTCCTTTCTGTAAGAATGTCGTTTTTTCAGGGTTGTAAATGAGGTCATACAATAGGTGTGCCTCAGTGAGGTGCTGGTAAGGCAGCGGTGGACAGGCTTCTGTGTTAGGAAAAGTACCCAGCGGGGTGCAATTGATAATTAGAGTATATTTTTTGAGTAAGGAACCGTTGAGGTCGGTGTAGGCAAACTGCCCAAGGTGAGGTGTGCGCGATACAAAGCGGTAAGCGATACCTAAACTTTTGAGCACATAAGCCACTGCCTGCGAAGCTCCTCCTGTACCTAAAATAAGGGCGTGGGTGTGCTGCGGTTTGAGCAGTGGTTTCAGGCTTTCGGCAAAGCCATAGGCATCGGTGTTGTAGCCCACTAAACCTTCGGGGGTTATTTTTACGGTATTTACCGCCCCAATAGCCTCTGCCACAGGATCAATAGAGCTAAGCAACGGCAGTATATCACGCTTATAAGGAATGGTAACATTAAAGCCCCTGAGATGAGGGTGTGCGGCGATGAGCGCAGGTAATTCTTCAATGCGCTGAATATCAAAATTGACATACTGACAATCGGCAAGCCCTTCGCGTTGAAACTTTTCAGCGAAGTAGGCTCTTGAGAATGAATAGGCGATGTTGCGCCCTACGAGTGCGTAAAGGTTTTTCATATATTATTGTCCTGTTCTAATGGCTTCTACGGGGTTGAGGCGTGCGGCTGACGAGGCGGGGATAATACCCGAGAGTAGCCCTACGACAAAGGAAATGCCCAGCCCTATGGCGATGTTCTTAAAGGAAAGGATAAAATGGAAGGTCTCGCTGATGCCCGAGAGTGCAAAGGTGAGCAACCATACCAATAGGAGCCCAGCTAAGCCCCCAATGATTGCCAAGAGCACTGCCTCAAAGAGGAATTGGAAGAGAATAAATTGGTTCTTTGCCCCGAGCGATTTTTGTACGCCGATGAGGTTCGTACGTTCTTTGACGCTTACGAACATAATGTTAGCAATGCCAAAGCCTCCCACAAGGATAGAGAAGCCCCCTATAATCCAACCGATGAGGTTCATCATACTGATGGTCTCATCGATCATATCGGTAAAGGAAGAGACTTTGTTGAGGAAGAAGTTGTCGATCTGTTCAGGTTTTAAGCCTCGCATTGTGCGGACGCGTGCGCGGAGGGTCTCCTCGTAGGCGATGGCATCGGTGCCCTTCTTGGGTTTAAAGGTAACGGCGGCAGGGTAACCATTGGGACCTGTGGGGATAAACGTACGCACAAAGTTGGCGTCTGTATAGGCCTTCTCATCGGTATCATCGCCCATATCACCGTAACGTTTCAGTACCCCTACGACCCGCATCTTGCGACCAAAGGCACGTATTTCTTTGTCCAGAGGCTCTTCACTGCCAAAGAGTTGCTGTGCGATATTGTGTCCAAGTACAATCACTGCACTGCCTGTATTGGCTTCTGTATCCGTAAAGAAACGCCCTTTGGCGATCTTAATGTCATTGAGCATTTCCACCCCTGCACTCACGGCTTCTACCGAAACATTTTCTATGGTTTTCCCACCGTATTTTAAGCTACTATTTACACCAAATATTTGGTAAACCACTACCTCTGTGTTGGTCATTTCGCGTTGCAACTGCTCAAACTCTTGGTAGGTAACTTGCGGAAACTGAAAGCGCTTCCACTGAGGCACATCCGTAGGGGCGAAGGAGAATTTGCAGAGGGTGATCATATTCTTATCCAAGCCCGAGAGCTGGTCTTGGATCATCTTGTTGAGTGAATCCACCGCAGCGAGCACTGAGATGATGGAGAAGATGCCCAC
Source organism: Capnocytophaga haemolytica (assembly GCF_001553545.1). Taxonomy (NCBI): domain Bacteria; kingdom Pseudomonadati; phylum Bacteroidota; class Flavobacteriia; order Flavobacteriales; family Flavobacteriaceae; genus Capnocytophaga; species Capnocytophaga haemolytica. The sequence continues at coordinate 2,052,164 of NZ_CP014227.1, forward strand.
CGTTACCCCCAGTAGCGAAAGGACAGTGCGCAGCTTATTATCGCGCAAGGATTTGATGGCGAAGTTAAAGCTCTCTTTAAGTAGTTGTAAATAAATAAACATAAGCGATGGCTGTAATTTTTTTTAAACTTTATAGGCGTTATCTCGTAAAAAAGTATTATTTTTGTAGCCAAAATTAAGACATTTATTTCAAATGAGCACTACAAAACAAGCAAAATCTGCATTGATATCTGTCTTTGACAAGACAGGTTTAGAACCTATTGTGCACAGAATGAAAACTTTAGGCATCACTATTTACTCTACTGGCGGTACTGAAAGTTTTCTTAAAAATCTCGGAGTTGAGGTTATTCCCGTGGAGAGTGTTACCGATTATCCCTCTATTTTAGGAGGGCGAGTGAAGACGCTGCACCCTAAAATCTTTGGCGGTATTCTCAACCGTCAAGACAACGATAATGATGTAGAGGAGATGAAGCAATATACCATTCCACAGATTGACATTGTAATTGTAGATTTGTATCCATTTGAAAAGACCGTGCACTCAGGGGCAAGTGAGGCTGAAATCATTGAGAAGATTGATATAGGCGGCATCTCGCTCATACGGGCAGCCGCTAAGAATTTTGCCGATGTGCTGTGTATTTCCTCTGTGAATCAGTATGATGCCCTCTTGAATATATTAGTAGAGCAACACGGGGCTACTACCCTTGAAGAGCGTCGCCACTTTGCAGCTGAGGCTTTTGCAGTCTCTTCACATTACGACACGGCGATATTCAACTATTTTAACCAAAAGGAGCAAATACCTTGCCTTAAGATTAGCGAGAGCGAGGGGCAAGTGCTCCGCTACGGTGAGAACCCCCACCAGAAGGGCGAGTACTATGGCAACCTCAACGCTCTCTTCAAGAAGATGCACGGCAAGGAACTCTCTTACAACAACTTGCTTGATATAGATGCAGCTGTAAACTTAATGGCAGAGTTCAGCCACGATGACCCTACCTTTGCAATTCTCAAACACAACAATGCCTGTGGAGTGGCTACTCGAAAGACAATCGCTGAGGCTTACCAAGCGACACTTGCAGGCGACCCTGTGTCAGCTTTTGGGGGAATACTCATCTCCAATACGAAGATAGACTCAGCTACTGCAGAGCTCATTCACCCGCTTTTCTTTGAGGTGATTATCGCCCCTTCGTATAGCGATGAGGCTCTCACCATCTTAGAGCAAAAGAAGAACCGCATTATCCTTGTGAAGCGTTCGGCTGACTTGCCTAAAATGAGCCTACGCTCTTGCCTGAATGGCTATCTCGTGCAGGAAAAAGACCTAAAGACAGATAAGGAAGAGGACATTACTTATGTAACATCTGCCAAGCCTACTGTCAAAGCTATGGAGGATCTGCTCTTTGCCTCAAAGATATGCAAACACAGCAAGTCCAACACCATTGTGCTGGCTAAGGATAAGCAACTCATCGCCAGCGGGGTAGGGCAAACCAGCCGTGTTGATGCCTTAAAGCAGGCTATTGAAAAGGCTAAGGAGTTTAAAGCCGACCTTCGTGGGGCTGTAATGGCAAGCGATGCCTTCTTCCCTTTCCCTGATTGCGTAGAAATCGCTTACAATGAGGGTATTAAGGACGTAATTCAACCTGGAGGCTCTGTTAAAGACCAAGAGAGTATTGACTTCTGCAACCATCACGACGTGGCAATGGTATTTACGGGAATACGACACTTTAAACATTAGGATAAGTAGAGAGAAGCGAGAAACAAGTAGCAAGACAACGATAACACTCATTACTCTCTATTCACTACTCATTACCCATTAAAAAAATCATTAGATAATGAAACACATAGCAGCGGTTGGGGGCTATTTTATTATGCTCTACGACATATTTCGCAAGCGCACGCGTTGGTCAATCACCAAGGATTTAATACTTAGGGAGATCGACGACCTCATCTTTGGCTCTATAGGCATAGTAGCCTTCATCTCCTTCTTCGTAGGGGGTGTAGTAGCCGTACAAACAGCCTTGAATATCGACAATCCTTTTATACCAAAGTACCTCATCGGGTTTGCTACACGGCAATCCATTGTGCTGGAATTTGCTCCTACCTTCACGGCGATTATCCTCGCTGGTAAGATAGGCTCTTTCGTTACTTCAAGCATCGGTACGATGCGCGTAACCGAGCAGATCGATGCCTTAGACATTATGGGGGTAAACTCTGTCAATTACTTGGTATTTCCGAAGATAGTAGCCTTGATGCTCCTGCCTTTCCTCATCGCTCTGGGGATGTATCTCGGGGTGCTGGGCGGATGGGCAGCCTCAGTGATGAGTGGCTATACCACCTCAAGCGAGTTCGTGCAGGGGGTACAGTACGACTTCAAGGCCTATAGCCTCGTCTATGCCTTTACCAAGACTATTGTCTTTGCCTTCTTCTTGGCTACCATCCCTTCCTATCACGGCTATTATATGAAAGGGGGCGCCCTCGATGTGGGTAAGGCAAGTACCGTCTCCTTCGTATGGACGAGCATCGTGATTATACTCTCTAACTCAGTGATTACGCAGTTGTTCTATACCTAATCAGAGTTTAGTAGATAGCCGTTAAAAATCAATGGGCTAACACACCAATACGTCAGCGGTGTGTTAGCCCATTTTAATTGCTACGGGTGGTGTCGCCTTATTGCATCATTATAAGAGTAATTATAGATAATCCAAAAAAGCACTACGTAGAAGGCTATACTCACAAGATAGCAAATAGCTGCGTAACATAGCAGTCGGAAGCCTTTACGCTCTTTCTTAAAGATAAACCGCAACACCAAGTGATAAAGATAATACAGCGGAAAACCAAAGAGCAATAGAAGCAGCAATACAGCCTCAACCCCAATGAGCAAGCGCATAAAGCTATTCGCAGCATCAAAAATAACACACAGCAACACCCCTACAACACTTATCCCCATTAGCCATAGTGAGCACTTTGCGATCTCTGTACTGTAATCTTTCATAACAAAAACCTTTATGACGGCAAAGTTACCATAAATCACCCATATAGCCAAAAAAAGAGGCTAAAAAGCCTCTCCTATTAATCTTTACTTTACACTCTTAAAACCGCCAAGTCCAGCCAATACCAAGCACAGTTTCAAAGAAGAAGAAATCGTGTTGCGCCTTGTCTGCAATGCTGTAAGTAGTGCGCACGTCGTACATATTAATGTAGCCTCCTTTCAGCTCGCCTACAATGAGCAAATGCTTTAAGAACGTAAGGTGCAAGCCCGCTTTGGCATTCACACCCACCCCAGCAATATGAAACTCATCGTAACGCTCCTTCTTGAGCAACTTAGTGTTAGAACGCGGATAAACCATACCAAAGCCAAGACCCTCAGTGAGTTGTACTTGGAAAGCATCGGTGTTTCTGATGCCAAACAAGCGTGAAATATCATCTACACGCGCCCCTTCAAGCACCACGTAATTAAGCCCATCTGTATGCTCAAAAGTCAGGAAATCCTCAGTGAGCACCTTCTCCGCATTGTTGTAAACCCCATCGTGGGCAGTGCCCGAGTTATTGATATACCCATTCATACGCACCATCTGATCCTGCTTCATCACATACTTCATATGGTCTACCCCCGCCGAAATATAGTAGTGATCACTCACAAAATAGCCCAAATGCACATTCGTCTGCGGAATAGTCATACGCAAAGGGTTGATATAGTCGATATGCCATCCCTTGGGCTTATCCACCGCCTCCACATCGTAGATCGTAAAATCGTAATCCGCACCCTTAAAGCGGATGTCCGAATTGGTGTAATAATCACGGTTACCACCCCAAAACAGGAAAAACTTACCCTTGTTATGGTCGGTATACATCTCTGGATTGCTGAGCTTGTTCTGAGCAAAACTCGTTAGGAATGAGATACTTACTACTACCAATAGCAATAAAATTCTCTTCATTAGTGATTCTTTTAGTTATTTTGAGGGCGCAAAAGTAGCATTTCGCACCAAACTACCAAAATAAAACCATTAAAAAATACGAAAAAGTATAAAATCGCCCTACCCCTACCCTACCCCACTACCCCCTAATCAAAGGCCGAAACAACCCACCCCTCCTCACAGAAAAATTTTCTTTCGAGCTCATCTCGAACACTACTCGAACACATCCCGAACACATCTCGAACACATCTCCCACCTTTTTAGACTCGTCTAAAATCTAATTAAAGGTCAATATAAGGAAAAATAAACTTAAATACATAAAATTTCCAGAAATGCACCTTAATGCAATTTCTCTCTATTTTTCACAAAGATTTCACAAATCATTTTGATAACTCAGCCAAATGTCGTACCTTTGCACCTCACAATAGAGATTGACCAGTAAGATATGAAAATAGCTTTATTAGGATACGGAAAAATGGGCAAAGCCATTGAGCAAATCGCCGTGGAGCGCGGGCACGAAGTGGTCTTGAAGATCGATAAGGACTCCGCGCCTTACAATATTGAGGAAGCTGAGGTTGCTATCGAGTTTAGCACCCCCGCTACCGCCTTTGCTAACATCACCAATTGCATCACTCACCAAGTGCCTGTGGTTGCGGGCACTACGGGTTGGCTTTCCGACTATGACAAAGCCGTAGAGCTATGCCAGCAGCACCACAGTGCCCTGCTCTACGCCTCCAATTTCAGTGTGGGCGTAAACGTTTTCTTCGCCCTCAACAAGATGCTTGCCAAGCTGATGGCTCCCCTGAAGGACTACGATGTCGCTATTGAGGAAATCCACCATACGCAGAAGCTCGACGCCCCCAGCGGCACTGCCATCACCCTTGCCGAGGGCATCATCGCACACTCCGACAAGGTGGGATGGAAGCTCGGCAATGCCCCCAAAGATGAGATACCCATAGAAGCTAAGCGCATCGGCGATGTGGCTGGGATACACAGCATTACCTACCGTAGCGAGGTCGATACCATCGAGATAAAACACTCCGCACACTCGCGCAAAGGCTTCGCCATAGGTGCCGTGATGGCAGCCGAGTGGATCGCTGGTAAAAAAGGTATATTCACTATGAACGACGTCTTGGGAATATGAAGCAGTACCAGATTATCTTCTCCGACGTAGACGGTACGCTCCTCAACAACGAGCGCGGACTTTCACACAACACCATTTCAGCTGTAAAACACCTCAAGGGGCACATCCCCTTTGTGCTGGTATCCTCGCGAATGCCCAAGCAAATGGAGTACCTACAGCGACAATTAGGGATCCTTGAGCTGCCTCTGATCGCTTACAACGGTGCCTTAGTGCGAGAAGGCGAGCAAGTGCTGCACTCCACCGAGATACCCTTAAGCATCGCAGAGCAGATCGTCCTACACAATGAGGAAACCTTTGACGGACAGATACACATCAGCCTCTACCACAACGACCTCTGGTATGCCCCTGCCGACGACTTCTGGGCAAAGTGCGAAGCCCATAACACACGCACTGAGCCTCAAATCCTCTCCAACAGAGCCGCCATCGAGCAGTGGAAAGCCGAGGGCGTAGGCGTTCACAAGCTGATGCTAATGGGTGAAGAAGCCCTCATCGACGAGATGTTTCGCCTCCTTATTGAGCAATTCTCCAGCGACTTGCATATCTATCGCGGCAAAGAGACTTACATCGAGGTATCAGATGCTAAAGTCTCCAAACTCACAGGAATAAAGCTCCTCCTTGAGAAGAAATACCATCTCCCATTGAGCGCAGTAGTTGCTTTTGGTGATAATTACAACGATCTTGAGATGATAGAAGGTGTGGGATGTGGCGTAGCTGTTGCCAATGCTCGTCAGGAAGTAAAGCAAGTTGCCGATTACATCACTACACATCACAAAGAAGACGGCGTAGCGCACTTTTTAAAGGAACATTTAGTAGCAAATCAAAAATAAAGTCCTACTTTTGCAAAATCATTATTCATAAAAAGAAATCACACTTATGATATACGTTTACATCATCGTAATTACCCAAATCCTCAACGGATTATTCTTCTGGAAAGGCTATGAGAAAGCCGGCTACAAGGCGTGGCAGGCGTTCGTGCCGTTTTACAACACCGTCATCTTCTTGCGGATCATCTCGCGCCCGTGGTGGTGGGTATTCCTACTGTATTTGCCCGTGATCGGCAACATTATGGTCGTGGTGATGACCTACGAATGGCTCCACGTCTTCGGGTACCGCAAGAAACGCTACACCCTGCTCTCCCTCCTCACCTTAGGGCTCTTCGCCGCTTACGTTAGCTACCTGCCCAGTGCCACTTATGTGGGCAAAGACGTGGAGGTCATCAAGAAAAACGTCTCTTCGTGGGTCAGCGCAGTGATTTTCGCCGTGGTCGCAGCCTCGGCAATCCATACCTACTTCATCCAGCCCTATATGATACCTTCTTCCTCCTTGGAAAAGACGCTTTTAGTGGGCGACTTCCTCTTTGTAAGCAAAATCCACTACGGGGTGCGCGTGCCGATGACGCCGCTTTCCTTGCCAATGGTGCACGACTCCGTCCCGCTGATTGGCACAAAGTCCTATCTAAAAAGCCCACAGTTGCCTTACCTTCGATTGCCAGCCCTGCAAAAGGTACAGCGCAATGATATTACTGTATTTAACTGGCCGACAGATACCGTACGCTTCTTCCGTGATCAATCAAAGATACATATTGATAAACCAATCGATAAGAAATCTAACTACGTGAAGCGCACAGTTGCCGTACCTGGCGATCGACTTGAAATACGCGCTGGCGATGTTTATATTAACGGTGCGAAAGAGCGATATCCCGTTCGAGCAAAGCTCCAAACCTCTTATTTTGTTACCGTAAAGGATGGGCTACAGCTCGATCCTTATACGCTATATAAACAGCTGGGCGCGACAGATGGATTGTTCCGTTATCAAGAAAACGTATACCTCATTCCATCGCTCACAGACCTTGCCGCAAGTCAGTTGAGGCAATTCCCAGGGGTGGTATCCGTGGAGAAACAACTCGAAAAGGCCGGCGTATATAACCCAGCGATATTCCCACATAGCGAGCGATTCGCTTGGAATGAAGATAATTACGGACCTGTTACCATACCTCAAAAGGGAACTACCGTGGCGCTTACTACGGATAACTTGCCCCTCTATCGACGTATCATTACCGTGTATGAACATCACCAATTGGCTGTGAAAGATGGACGAATCCTCATCGATGGTAAGCCAACCGATAAGTATACTTTCGCACAGGATTATTATTGGATGATGGGCGATAATCGACATAATTCAGAGGACAGTCGTTTTTGGGGATTCGTTCCCGAAGATCACATCGTGGGCAAACCAGTGCTGGTATGGATGAGTTTAAATCGCAATGAATCAGGGTTACGTAAGGTGCGTTGGGAGCGACTTTTCACCACCGTTAATGGAGAAGGAGAACCCGTTTCCTATCGTTACTACGTCTTCGCCCTACTTGGATTATGGGCTGCGTATAGTCTACTGAAGAAAAAGAAAAAAGAATAATATGCTGCGACAAGTCGTTATACATCCTACTTATTTCCCTTCGATTGCCGCATTCCACGTAATGCTCAATAACTTGTGTATCCTCGAGGTAAGCGACAATTACCAGAAGCAAACCCTTCGAAACCGCGCTTATATCTATGGTGCGAACGGCAAGCAGATGCTCAGCGTGCCCATAAAACACGTTGGGGGCGAAACCGGAAGGCAGTATTACAAGGACGTCAAGGTGGAGAACCACTTCCCTTGGCAGCGGCAACACTTCAAAAGCCTTGAGACCGCCTACCGCACTTCGCCTTACTTCGAGTACTATGAGGATGAGCTCGCCCCCCTCTTCGAGAAGCATTACGATTACCTCTTGGACGTGAATATCGACACGGTGGAAACCCTTCTGGCGTGTATGCAGATCGATATCAACTTTTCGCGCACTTCCACCTATGAGGAGCACCCCTCGGGCGTACAAGATTACCGCTTTCTCAGCACGGCGAAGAAGCCCATCGAGGTGGAGGCACCGCCCTACCATCAGATTTTTGCCGACAAACACGGCTATATCGCCAATCTCTCAGTGTTGGACTTGCTTTTCCACGAGGGACCCAACGCCGAAATCTACCTCAGAGATGTCCGCATACTTACTGAGGCTTAAAATAAAATCGATTTTCTTCAATTTTTGTTAAATTAATCTGAAAATTTGGTTAGAAACCTCCTCCTTCACCTGAAGGAGGAGTTTTTTTATGTGTAGGGAGAGTTCCTACACTTGTAGGAGGAGTTCCTACACTTGTAGGAAGAGTTACTACACTTGTAGAAGGAGTTACTACACTTGTAGGAAGATCTACTACACTTATTTTTTGACAAAAACTATTTTATTTTTGACAAAAACAGTCATTTTTTGCTCATTTTTAGGTTGAGAAAGTAAATCTCAATGTTGAGAAAGTAAATATCAATGTTGAGAAAGTGTATCTCAATGTTGAGAAAGTGTATCTCAATGTTGAGAAAGTGTATCTCAATGTTGAGAAAGTGTATCTCAATGTTGAGAAAGTGTATCTCAATGTTGAGAAAGTGTATCTCAATGTTGAGAAAACAAATCTCAATGTTTAGATTTAGTAAATCCACATTGAGCGGGAGAAAATCTACATTGATTTAGTGCTGCTACACATTAATTTAAAGAAAATCCATATTGATTTGAAGAAAAACTACCTTATTTTGTATATAAATAGGTAAGATTTGTACAAAATAAGTAGAATTATGTGATAATTGAAGTGGAGAATTGTTATCTCCAAATGGATAAGCGTTATCTCTAAGTGGAGAAGCTTTATCTCCAAGTGGAGAAGTATTATCTATAAGTGGAGAAGCGTTATCTACAAGTGGAGAAAAGCGTTCTCGATGTAATTTTAAAGAAAAACGACTTAGTTTTAAAGAAAAATGAGTAGAATTATGAAATAATCAAACTATGATACACGTTCTACAAGATTACTCATTACTCTCTACGCTCTACTCATTAGTTTATCCTTTTATTTTGAGTTTAAATACAGATGTATCACCCAAAAATCCTTCTAAAACATCGCCTACGCTAACAGGAGCGGCGCCTGCGGGGGTTCCGGTGAAGATTAAATCACCTTTGCGGAGGGTAAAGTAATGTGAAACTTCCGATACGATAGCATCAAAACCCCATAACATACGCTGCGTATTGCCATTTTGAACTGTTGCACCGTTCTTTTGAAGTGAAAAAGGCAGTGCGCAGAGGTCGCCAAGGGTTTGTTTAGGTAGAAAAGTGCCTACTACTGCCGATCCATCGAATGCCTTACCTCGCTCCCACGATAATCCAGCTTGCTGTAAGCGTGCGAGCACATCGCGGGCGGTAAAATCAAGTCCCACAGTGATTTCTTCATAATACTTATGGGCAAATCGAGGTGCGATAGCCTTTCCGTTTTGATTGATTTTCAGCACTACTTCTGCCTCATAGAGCAAGTCAGAAGTAAATTCAGGAATGTAATAAGGCAATTCGGTATTGTGAACTGCGGTATCGGGTTTGGTAAATAGCACCATCTCTGTGGGAGTTGGTGCGCCTTCTGCGGCTAATAGATCGGTGTAATTCTTACCTATACAGATGATTTTCATCGTTGGATTGCTTTAAAAGTGAAGTGTAGTTAAGGTTTCTCAATGAGTTTTAGGTCTTGCGAATCGTTGAGGGGGAGGCTGTTGTATTCGAGCGTCCATCCCATCGACTTGGTGAGCACCAGAATGTTGGAGAGCTCGGAGAGGAGACGGTTTTCGGCGTTGGACTTCAGGTTAGATGCCTCTACCTTCTTGCGGAGTTGGAGGTTCACCTTCTTGCGGATCTTCTCCACATCCTCAGCCTTAAAGGGGTTGATTTGACTTTGGCTTACGTCGTAGTATTTGAGCGTTGGGAAGATCTTGATTTCTGCCTGCGGAATGTATTTAATGACGACTTTCTTCTGCGCCTCGTCGATCTCGTATTGGAGTTTTTTCAAATCGTAAGCGACTGTAACGTCAGCATTTACTACGGTGAGTATCTTCTTATCAACGGTGAAGAGATCCATAAAGTACTTTTGGCTCTCGGTGTAGGAGATGACCTCGGCAAAGTGTCCCTCGGTTACCACCAACTTGCTAACGTTCTCGATTTGCGTCTGGATGAGTGCCGTATCAGCCTCAAGGATTTCTTTGTTTTCCTTTTTCTTAAATACAAAATAAAGTAGGGCTACTACTGCCAGGGCAGCGAGTGCTCCAAGTATAAATCTTTTCATACGAAGTTATTTTCTTGTTAAACGACTAATTTGGCTCCCAGAAAGCACATTATTATTCCTAAAACGATGCTTCCGAGGCTATAAATGAGGAATTTTAGCAGATTTCCTTCTTGTAGCAGCTGTAAAGCTTCCACGGAGAAGGTTGAAAAGGTAGTAAAACCACCTAAAACGCCTTGTAGAAGGAGTATTTGCATCTCACTAAGGGCGATCCGCTGCTTGAAATAGGCGTACCCGATGCCCATCAGCAGGCAACCGAGTAGGTTTACTGTGAAAATGCCTATGGGGAAAGCCATCGACTTTTGTAGCTTGAGGTTCACCACCCCCGCGAGGAGCATCCGCAGCACGCCGCCCGCGCCACTGCCAAGGAAAACGAGTAATGAGGCTTTGAGCATAGTGTTCTTCTATTGGTTAGAGGTCTCCTCCTCAAAGATTTGCTGGATATTCTTGTAGGAATCCTTAATAAGCAGTTTTACCTCTTCTTCATCCTTCCAGCAGACCTTTTCGATATCTTCTTCGGTTTGAGGCACAGGCTTTTTCTTGAAAGAAGTATGCATATCATACCACACCGTTTCTTTGAGAAAGTACTGTCCATCACGTTTAAAGATGTGATAAGTTGTAGTACGATAGCGGTCAATTAACAATTTCTTCACTCCAGTTTCCTCTTCCACTTCCCGAAGTGCACAAGTGGCAATATTTTCTCCTTTTTCCTTCTTTCCTTTAGGGAAGTCCCATTTTCCACGTCGATTCATAATCAGAATCTGGGATTTCTTGTTGCGCACGATGCCTCCTCCCGCTTTTATGGTAGGGATCAATTTCTTAAACTTTTTGAGAAGTTTCCCCTTTTTAGGATGAAAAAGATAGAGGCTGTCTACATCCTTTCTACTTAGTTCCGAGAGGATTACCTCAAAGGAGATATCTTTTAGCTCGAAAAATTTGTTGGTTCCGATATTTTCCCGTACATTTGTCAAAATAATAGACTTATCGTCTAAGTAAATTACACACATATATTATGATATTTAATGAGTATACCGCTAAACAAACGGCTCAATATTTATTGCAAATTAACGCAATTAAATTGAAACCAGAAAATTATTTTACGTGGGCGAGCGGTTGGCATTCGCCAATTTATTGCGATAATCGTATAATTCTCTCATATCCAGGGATTAGAGAATTTGTAGCTCAGCGAATAGTTTTACAAATACAACAAAATTATCCGCAAACCGAAGTCATTGCTGGGGTAGCTACGGGAGCGATCGGCATAGGTATGTTAGTGGCAAATCTACTTAAATTACCCTTTATATATGTTCGCCCGGAACCTAAAAAACACGGAAGACAAAACCAGATAGAAGGTTTGCTCGAAGAGAGAGCTAAGGTAATTGTTGTTGAAGATTTAATAAGCACTGGAATGAGTAGTCTTAACGCTGTACGAGCTTTAAGAGATGCTGGGGCAGATGTATTGGGAATGCTTGCTATATTTTCTTACGGATTTAAGCTATCGGAAGAGAATTTCCAGAAGGAAAATGTCATTTTACAGACGTTAAGTGATTATGATCACCTACTTAAAGCAGCCTTAAAAGAAGGGTACATTGAAAATGACGAATTGGAAACGCTTCAGGAGTGGAGGAAGAGTCCAGAAACGTGGAAAAAATAACTTACTTATAATAGACTTTTTATGGAGAATGTTAAAATACCTGAGAATTGGGCGGTCTATATCGGTGATATAGATGATAAGTCTGCGGTTTTTAGAGTGAATTTGGGGCTGGCTGAGGTCTTGCCCCTTGAGGGGTATCCCGAGGCGGTGCGGGTGAGTATTCAGCTGAAAAAGCCTGATGAGAATGGTTTTTACGATGAAGAAGAACGGGAGATTGCTTATGCTATTGACGATGCTATCGCAGCAGTGGTTGAGGCGCAGGGGGCTATCCTCGCTGGGGTGGTAACCTACCAAGGGGAAGTGGCGTGGCATTGCTATGCCGCCAATGGGAAGGCGTTGGAAGAGGCGGTAAAGGCTGTAGAGGGGCAATATTCTGACTATCCGCTTGCGGTGAAAATAGCTGCCAATGAGGCTTGGGAGGTGTATTTCGATTACCTCTACCCCAATATTTACGAGATGCAGGCAATCCAAAATGACAAAGTGAGGGATCACGCCAGAGAGGTAGGCGACCAAGTGGAGGTGCCTCGCCCGATAGAGCATTATCTCTATTTTGAAACCGACAAGGATACACAGCGCGCTGCGGATAAGATGCGCGAACTGGGCTATGAGATTATCGATGTGGGCAAGGTGGAGCCTGATGAGGAGGACGATCCTAATGCGGATTTGGGGTATCGCATCTTGGCATCGAAGGTGGGTACGCCCGTAGCTATCAACGTCGATACGTGGGATTTGGTAGATGTGGCGTTGGATAATAACGGGGAATATGATGGATGGGAAACGATGATAGTTAAGGAATAAGGAATAAGAAATAAGGAATAAGAAATAAGGAATAAGAAATAAGGAATAAGGAAGTATGGAATTAGAAAGTAAGAAAATTGTGGTGGGGAAGTCGCAAGGGGCTCTTTTTGAGCAGCTGGCGCAGGTACGGAACTTTGAACGACTGATGCCTGATAACCTCGTAAAGTTTGAGATGCTTAGGGACGATGCTTTTGTCTTTGCGCTGAAAGGTATGCCTGAAATCACTTTGGAGAAGAAGAGCGAAGTGCCTGCTACGCAGTTGGTATTGGGGGCTCCTGAGGGAAAACTGCCTTTTATGCTGACGACCAACCTGAACGCCCTGAGTGAGGACAGTACGGAGGTGCAAATGCACTTCAATGGCGACTTTAACCCGCTCATCGCGATGATGGTAAAGACGCCACTAGGAAAACTCATAGAGACGATTGTTAGTAAAATGCAGGAATTGTAATGGCAGGGAATACATTTGGCAGGTTATTTAGGCTGACGACCTTTGGTGAGTCGCACGGTGAGGCGATAGGTGGGGTGATTGACGGCTGTCCACCCAATGTGGCTTTGGATTTTGAGGCTATCCAGCGAGAACTCGATCGGCGCAAGCCAGGGCAGTCGGCTATCGTAACCCAGCGCAAGGAGAGCGATAGGGTTCGCTTCCTCTCGGGGCTATTTGAAGGGCGCACTACGGGTACCCCCATTGGTTTTGTTATTGAGAATGAAGCGCAACGCTCAGGAGATTACGACCACATTAAGGAGGTGTATCGCCCCAGCCACGCCGATTACACTTACGCACAAAAGTACGGCATACGCGATTACAGAGGTGGGGGCAGGTCCTCAGCCCGTGAGACGGCGGCTCGTGTAGTGGCGGGAGCTATCGGTAAGCAACTCCTCAAAGGCGTAAGCATCACTGCTTATACTTCTGCCGTGGGCGAAATAGCCTTAGCAACCCCATACGAGCAATTGGATTTATCGCTTGTGGAGGCGAACCCCGTACGCTGTCCCGATGTGGAGATAGCCGCGCAGATGGAGGCATACATCAAGGAAGTGCGCAAGGCGGGCGATACGGTAGGCGGGGTAGTCAGCTGTGTGGTGCAAGGCGTACCCATAGGCTTGGGCGAGCCCGTGTTTGATAAGCTCCACGCTGAGCTGGGGCGGGCAATGTTGAGCATCAACGCTGTGAAAGGCTTTGAGTATGGCAGTGGCTTTGCAGGTGCACGGATGCGTGGCAGTGCCCACAACGACCGCTTCAATGCCGATGGCACTACTCGTACCAACTACTCGGGTGGCGTGCAGGGCGGTATCAGCAATGGGATGGACATCTATTTCAACGTGGCATTTAAGCCCGTGGCAACGCTGATGCAGGAGCAAGAAGCCCTCAGCACTGACGGCAGATTGGTGGCAATGCAAGGCAAAGGCAGACACGACCCTTGTGTGGTGCCGCGAGCCGTGCCTATCGTAGAAGCGATGACGGCCTTGGTGCTGGTAGATTTTTATCTGAGGAATAAAGCAATTAAAATTTAATTATATAGGAATTCAAGCCCACCTTGATAAAGTTAAGTAACCACTCTCCTTAATCTATAATTAATATCTCATCATCCTCCAACAGCGGCTCATTGCGCAGCCTGAGCAGTATCTGTGCCACTGTGATGGTATCCTTCTCACAATAAGTCGCAATGCGGTCTATATCACTCTCTTCATAGAACACCGTCCGCACCTCACTGCCATCAATATCATCCTTAGGTGAGGGAATACCCAGTATATGTGCCAAGAGTTTCAGCGAGGTATAGTGCTTATAATCACCAAACTTCCACAACTCCAACGTATCAATGTGAGGAATCTCCCACGGTTTCTTGCCAAAGAGTTGCAACTTCTGAGGCAATGGCAACCCATTGATAATCATACGCCGCGCCACGTAAGGAATGTCAAACTCCTTGCTGTTGTGACCGCAGAGCAGCTGCTGTGCCCTGCTGTAATGTTCCTCGAGCAAGCGTGCAAAACCTTTTAAGATAGTGCACTCCTGACCCACAAAGGACTTTACCCTAAACGTGCGCTGTGCATTTCTAAACGAAAAAGCCCCCACCGATATGCAAACAATCTTCCCAAACTCTGCCCATATCCCAGCACGCTCGTAGTACTCCTGTGGACTGAACTCCTCCTTGCGCACATAGCGCGTTTTCTCCTCCCACAATGTCTGCTCCTCATTTGAAAGCTCGGCAAAATCCGCGTACTCTGGTACCGTTTCTATATCAAAAAAAAGAATATCCTCTAAACGTATCTTCTCCAGCATTGCTATTGTAAATTAGAATTGCAAAATAACACATTTGCACTGAGATATACAAACTTTTAGATTGCTATTTTAGTTTTACTCCTCCTCGCACCTCCTCAAAAAATACCCTAAACTCCGCCTCAAACGCCTCTTCTTCTGCAAAGAGCACCTCTGGGGCGTGCTGCATTCCCGATTTAAAGTCGGTGCGAGCGTCCATTTGGTGGAATGTGCGGGTGATGCCCTCCACTGTGGCATAGCGTTCCAGCCAATTGTCGCGGAGCATATAGTGCAACAAGTGCTGTGCCTCGGGCTGCAATAGCTGACAATTCTGCTGCACTGAGGTGTAGAACCGCAGCGCAAAATCGTGCAGCGATATAGGCGAATACTCCCCAAAATGCTTAGCGAGCAGATAGTCATAAAAAATATCGACTATCACCCCCGCATAGTGATTAAAGCGCGGCACCAAGCGGCGTTTGCTCTGCCTGAACACAGGGTGCGCATCGGTAAAGGTATCTATACGCCGATGCAAAAGAATACCCCGCTGCAACGCCTCGGGGTACTCCTTATACTGATTGCCACGCACTGTATCGCCAATACAATTGCCGATCGTCAACAGCGGGTCATCATCTCCTGATAAATAAATATGTGCTAAGAAGTTCATATAAATTCCACTACCTTATCGAGTGCCTCAGCAATGCCTTCGGGCTTCTTACCGCCTGCTGTGGCAAAGAACGGCTGTCCGCCACCGCCTCCTTGTATATACTTACCCAATTCGCGCACTACCTTGCCTGCGTCTAAGCCTTTGGCTGCTGCCAGCTCTTTGTTGATATAGCACAAGAGCAACGCCTTACCACCCTCTTGCTCTGCCCCAAAGAGGATAAACGCATTGGGCACCTCAGCACCGAGGGCAAAGGCCAAATCCTTTAAGGTAGCCATATCCATATCGAGCTTTTGGGTGAGGAGCTGCACACCATTCACTTCCTTAAAGGCGGCTTTCAGTTCTCCTTTCTTCTGCAACGCCTGGGCGTGCTTGAGCTCTTCTATCTCTTTGAGCAATCGTGCGTTCTCTTGTTGTAGGTGACTCACGGCTTTCACAGGGTCTTGGGCATTCTTCAAGGTGTGTTTCACGGCTGCGAGCTGCTTTTCTTGTTGCTTAAAGTGCTCTAAAGCTGCCAGCGCAGTGATGGCCTCAATACGGCGTATCCCTGCTGCTACTGCCCCTTCTGATACGATCTTAAAGTACCAAATATCACCTGTATTCTTCACGTGTGTACCCCCACAAAGCTCTCGGCTCTCACCGAATTGTATCATACGTACTTTATCGCCGTATTTCTCGCCAAAGAGTGCCATAGCCCCCTGCTCTACTGCCTGCTGAATGGGGATATTACGGTGCTCTTGTAGCGGTATCTTCTGCATAATGCGCTCATTTACTCTGCGTTCCACCTCAGCGAGTTGCTCATCGGTTAGCTTGGCAAAGTGCGAGAAGTCGAAGCGCAAACTTTGGCCATCTACCTTTGAGCCTTTTTGCTCTACGTGCGTGCCCAATACCTCTCTCAGGGCTTGGTGCAGCAGGTGGGTAGCGGAGTGATTGGCAGCGGCTAACGCACGTGCTGCGGGGTGTACCTGTGCTTGAAATGGATCGGTGAGGTTATCGGGGAGGGTTTCCGATAGGTGTACAATGAGATTGTTCTCTCTCTTAGTATCGAGGATATAGGTAATAGTACCGCTAGCATCGGTAAGCGTTCCCTTGTCGCCCACTTGTCCACCACCTTCGGGATAGAAAGGCGTAGTGTTGAACACCAATTGGTAGTATGTGCCGTCCTTTTGGCTTTCCACTTTGCGATATTTCACCAAGCGCACCACTGCCTCAAGGGTATCATAGCCGATAAATTCCTCTTCATCGTCATCGCGAAGCACCACCCAATCGTCTGTCTTCACTTGGGCTGCGGCGCGCGAACGCTCTTTCTGCTTCTGCAAATGCTCCTCAAATCCTGCCTCATCAAGGGTTAAGCCTTTCTCTGAGAGTATCAGTGCGGTGAGGTCTATCGGAAAGCCGTAGGTATCGTACAGTTCAAACGCCTTGCCGCCTGAGAGCACCTTGTCGGTGGTGTTCTGTATCATCACATCGAGCATCAAAAGTCCTTGCTCTAAGGTGTGCAGGAACGAGTTTTCTTCCTCACGAATCACATTCTCAATGAGCAACTGGTATTTCTCAATCTCAGGGAAAGTGCTACCCATTTGCGCCACAAGCGTTGGCAAGAGCTTATAGATAAAGGGTTCTTTCTGCCCCAAAAAGGTAAAGCCATAGCGTATTGCCCTACGCAGAATGCGGCGTATCACATAGCCTGCCCCATTGTTAGAGGGCAGCTGCCCATCGGCGATGGCAAAGGATACGGCGCGCACGTGGTCGGCAATCACACGGATAGCGATATTCACCGCCTCTTGCCCCTCAGTAAGGTCGGTGCCGTTGCTGTACTGAGTGCCTGTGATTTCCTCTATCTTGTGGATAAGCGGCGTAAAGACGTCTGTATCGTAGTTCGATTGTTTGCCTTGCAGCACCATACAAAGTCGCTCAAAGCCCATACCGGTATCGACGTGCTGCGCAGGCAGCTTCTCTAATGAGCCGTCTGCCTTACGATTGAACTCCATAAACACGTTGTTCCATATCTCAATCACCTGCGGATGGTCTTTATTAACGAGCTCACGCCCAGCGACTTTCTTCTTATCTTCTGCCGAACGTATATCTACGTGTATCTCGGTACAAGGCCCACACGGACCTTGGTCGCCCATTTCCCAAAAGTTATCTTTCTTATTCCCAAAGAGGATACGCTCCTCTGGCACCAGCCCTTTCCATATATCGAACGCCTCTTGGTCGAAAGGCACGCCGTCTTGCTCACTGCCTTCAAAAACCGTTACATAGAGGTTTTCTTTCGGGATACCATACACCTCAGTGAGCAGTTCCCACGCCCACGTAATGGCTTCTTTCTTAAAATAATCCCCAAACGACCAGTTGCCGAGCATCTCAAACATTGTATGGTGATAGGTGTCGCGCCCCACCTCTTCCAAATCGTTGTGCTTACCCGATACGCGTAAACACTTCTGCGTATCGGTAGCGCGCTTCATCGGCGACTTAGAGTGTCCAAGGAAATACTCCTTAAACTGGTTCATCCCCGCATTGGTAAACATAAGCGTAGGGTCGCCCTTGATGACCATAGGCGCAGATGGAACAATCGTATGTCCCTTACTCTCAAAGAATTGTAAGAATTTCTGTCGTATCTCTTGTGATGTCATTTGCTTGTCTTATCCTAAAATGAAAGCGCAAAAATAATACTTTTTACAAACATACGAAAGTATTTATACGTTTTTTTAAAAAGAAGCCCTCCCCCCTACCCTATTGAGATGCTAAGTCACCATCGAAGCCACAACGAAGCGAGAACGGAGACATCCTTTTTTAATCCTTAACAAAAATTATTTAGGAAAAATTTGGAAGATTAAAGACAAAAAGTTTAAATTTGCAAACTGTTAACAAATACACCATTTTAGATACCAAATTATTACAATGAAAAAATATACAGATACAGGAAAAAAGGACACCCGCAGCGGCTTTGGCGCGGGTTTAGCAGAACTCGGGCGCACCAATGAGCGTGTAGTAGCCCTCTGTGCCGACCTCATCGGATCGTTGAAGATGGAGCAATTTATCGAGGAATGCCCTGAGCGTTTCTTCCAAGTAGGGATTGCTGAGGCAAATATGATGGGCATTGCCGCAGGCTTAGCTATCGGCGGAAAGATACCTTTCACAGGCACTTTCGCAGCCTTCTCCACAGGGCGCGTTTACGACCAGATACGCCAGTCGATAGCCTACTCTAATAAAAACGTGAAAATATGTGCCTCACACGCTGGGCTCACCCTCGGTGAAGATGGGGCAACACACCAGATATTAGAAGATATAGGTTTGATGAAAATGCTGCCTAATATGGTAGTGATCAACCCTTGCGACTACAACCAAACAAAGGCGGCTACCATTGCCATTGCCGACTATGAAGGACCTGTGTACCTACGCTTTGGTCGCCCTGCGGTAGCTAACTTCACACCTGAGCAACAGACTTTTGAAATAGGCAAAGGCTTACGGCTCACTGAGGGCAATGATGTTACTATCGTAGCTACAGGGCACTTAGTTTGGGAAGCTCTCCAAGCCGCTGAAGTGTTGGAGGCTCAGGGTATCAATGCCGAGGTGATTGACATTCATACTATTAAGCCTTTGGATGAGAGTATCATCTTACATTCAGTGAACAAAACTCGCTGCATTGTTACTTGTGAGGAACACAATTACTACGGCGGGATGGGCGAGAGTGTAGCACGCGTATTGGCACTTCACTGTCCTACTCCACAAGAGCTGGTAGCCGTAAATGACTCCTTTGGCGAAAGTGGCACCCCTGCTGAGCTAATGCACAAATACGGGCTTGATAAAGATGGGATAATAGCTGCCGTACAGCGCGTATTAAAACGTAAATAAGTAGCTACCATCCGTGTAGCACGAACATAAAAAGATAGCTTTGAGCGATTATTATGATCACTCAAAGCTATCTTTCTATACTCATACCTGAGACCTCAAAGCTCAGTCATCAGGCTTTTTGTTCTTTATTAAAATACACTAAGTAATAGTACATCTGGCGCTCCTCATCCCAACCTTTCTCAATAAACTTCTCAGCCGACTCAGGGTTTACGAAGTCCATACGGATTTGTATGTTGGTATCAAGGTCGATGACGTTCTTAATCTTCTTGCGCACGTCCGACACCGCTTTATTGGCTATGGGGAAGGCAGAAACGTCCTCAATCTGGTATTTAGGTCCCTTCTCTACCTTATAATTGCGAAACTCAGGGATCAGATCGGGGTTGTCTATAACTTCGTTCATAAACTGTGTTTCTTCAAACTCATCGTTCTTAGCAAAGTAATTGATAGCGCGGTTCATAAAGAGTACCTCCTGCTTCTTATCCTCAGCGGGGAGCACCACATCCTTAGCAAAATCCTGACTGAACTTTAAGTACTTCTTAGTGTAGAAATTATCATCAATAAGCGCATCTACCCCGAGGAAGTTCTCAAGCCAATACTTGGTATCATAGCGATTGCTATCGATAGAAAGCACCTTATAGCCTTCATCCTTATTGACATTGAACACGATACAACCCTTGTCGAGCTTGTGGATATTCACCCCCTCTTGCACAATCATATCCAGCTGGTTCTGGTGTTCTTCAAACTGCAAGAAAGGGTTCTTCACCTCCGATTTGAAGATACCTACCGCGTGCACCTTCTCATTATCCAAATACGAGTCGTGCAGCAGGGTTACGTACACCTCACCACTCTTGATATGAGGGTGATTACTCTGGCGGTAGAGCAGTTCAGCAATCTTCTTCGACTGCTCGTGCACGGTGCGCTCATCCTCAAAAATAGCACTTACCAATCGGTATAACTCATTCCCCTCTACATCCACCTCGTGCGTAAAGCGGTAGTAGTTCTCTTCCTTCTCACGGAAAGGTCTAAAAAAATACTCCTTGAGCAAACCCACTACCTCATCATTAAGGGCATAAGGCTGCTCAGAGAGAAATATCGGCTCTCCTTTGCTTTGGTTCCCCACACGGTGAATGGAGAGCGTCTCTATATTCGTTGTATATAAATTAAGCATTCCTTTTATTATGAATTATACATTATAAATTGTACATTAGTAATAAGCATCTTCGGCAAAAGCCCCGTAGTCCTCCTCATCCATATCGAAGTCGTTGAACTCATCGTCGAACTCATTGAAGTCATCAGCTACGAACTCCTTTTCAGGGGCTTCTGCGGGAATACTGCCCACAGCATTCAGCAACAGCGGATAGCTCACACCTACTGCCTCTTCATCTATTTCTACAAGCTCCACAAAGAAAGTCCACATCGACATAAAGTCGTACACATACAGCAATCGGCGATTTTCTTCATCTACTACCTCGTCAATGGGCGTCTCTTCCATCAGGCGGATTTCACCGCTCTCAGAAACATCAAAAAGGGTAAACTCCTCCCCTTGTTGCCAATCGTCATCTGAAAGATAGAACGATGCCATCTCATCACCTGCAAAGCCAAACGACTGTGTAATCACATTATGAAAATCCTCAAGGCTATCTTCACCTTGTATAGCAATATCTCGAAATACATCTTCCTTTACATCAAGTATTACTCTAAACTTATATACCATCTTCCTTACTAAATATTTTTGCAAAGATACGACTTTTTTATCAAACAGAAAAAGAAATCCAAAAAAAGATCAGAGGCAAGAGTACAACTGTTAGTAACAGCATTCATCTCTTGCCTCTGATCTCTATCTCCTGATCCGTGATTTCTAATTACTTTGCGATACCAGTAATCTCAATATCGAAGATAAGGTCGCTATTAGGTGGGATTACATCACCAGCACCTCGCTCGCCATATCCTTGACTTGCTGGGATAAATACTCTTACTTTATCACCTACTTTCATTGTCAGTAAAGCCTCTTTAAAGCCTGGTATCAACTGTGCATCACTGCTATATGGCATTGGGAAGGCTTGATAACCTCCTCCTTGTTCACGCATTGGGTTATATTTACCATAAGCCTCTTCAACTTCCTTAACATTTGAATCAAAGAGCATTCCATTCTTTAAGTGACCTGCGTAGTTCACCAATACCGATTGTTTGTGGTTTGGCTGTGCGCCAGTGCCCTTATTAAGAGTAAATATCTTCACTCCTGAAGGAAGTGCTTTCGCTTGTGGCTCTTGTGTTTTTACTTCTGCTAAGAATTTAGTAGCTGCTGCCTCAGCTTTAGCTGCATTCTCTTTCTCAACCTTAGCAATATCGTCAAAGTATTTCTTAAACACCTTGGGTGCGTCAAAAGCCTTTGCATCTTTGCCATTGCGAACGATAACAATCTTATTGATCTTCACATCTTGTACGGGCTTATCCTGAGGTCCTGTCTCAGTAGTAGCAATAGCGTCAAGTACGTCTAAACCTTTTACCACTTCACCAAACACCGCGTGGCGACCGTCTAAGAAAGGAGTTGCTTTATGTGTAATAAAGAACTGACTACCATTAGTAGCAGGTCCTGAGTTAGCCATTGAGATAATCCCTTTCTTATCGTGCCTCAGCTCAGGTGAGAACTCATCTTCAAAACGGTAACCAGGCTCACCCATACCAGTGGCAGTAGGGTCACCTCCTTGAATCATAAAGTCTTTAATCACACGGTGAAAGGTAGTGCCATCGTAGTAGTGTTTCCCTTTATACTCAGGTTTTACAAAAGTGTTAGTCCCTTCAGCCAAGCTAACGAAGTTCGCTACCGTAATAGGAGCTAATTTATAGTTCAACTTCACTATCATATTGCCCTTGGTAGTTTGGATGTCAGCAAATAAGCCATCTCCTAAATCGTTGTAAACTTTCTTTTGTGAATTACAACTAAAAAATACAAGCATCGATGCAAGCAGCATCAAAAAATTCATTCGTTTCATATAATTTATCAATTAAATTCATTTTTTACTCAGGTCGTGGAGCTATCTTCTCTTTGTTCTTTTCTATTTTGAAGACCTGTATTCTTGCTATCACAGGCTGATTAGTGCCGATCTTATCCTTATCGCCTCGATAGCCGTACGCCATACTTGAAGGAAAATAAAACACTCCACTCTCGCCTTCCTTAAGCAGCTTTAGCGCTGAATTTAGCCCTTGAAAAAGCTCCTGCTGATCTACCTTATAAGTGTACTCTCCATCAGGTTTCTCTTGATAGATTTCCTTTCCTCGTAAGTCCGACAGACTGTAATCATAAGTCACCAAATCACCAAACTGAGCCGTATAACTCGCCTCTGGCTTCTGCTCTGTGTAATAGAACTTAAAGCCATTTTGCGAATCTACAAAAGTATGCACAGTATCCCTTTTAATAATAGAATCAATCAGTGCTTCTTCCGTCTTGAGCAAAGCCTTATTCTTCTTCGCCGATTCCTTCAGAAAAGTACTTGTCTTCTTCATCACAGGATGACGAGCAGGCTTATCACCACACCCCACCAAAAACGTGCCAAAAAGCATCAACAGGGGTATCTTTTTTAGTATATTCATTGTATTGTAATTTATCATTATAAATACTGTAAAAACCTAAAATGAACTTACTTACACAGTATAGCGTATTTCAGGCAACACCTTTTTGAAGTAAGCAACCGCTTCCTCTATTGTCCCATCAAATCTTCCTCCTGCTGCATTGATATGTCCCCCACCATTGAAGTGCTTACGTGCAAATACATTCACGTCATAAGGATATTTACTCCTCAGTGATATCTTCACAAAGCTCCCTTCCTGAATAAAAATCACTGCTAACTTAGCTCCATCAATCTTCAAACCATAATTTACAAAGCCATCAGTATCACCCTTTTGGCAGTTATGCGCTGCCATCTCCTCAGCATTAAGTGTGATATAAGCCGCTTGGTATTCCTGATTATACACCATATTGCGAATAGCCACACTCAGAAGCTGCAACCTATCATAGCTCTGTGTATCAAATACATCACTATTAATCTTAGCATTATTAGCCCCTTTATCAATGAGGAAAGATGCGATCCTCAACGTATTGCTAGTCGTCGTTGGATATTTAAAGTTGCCCGTATCAGTCATAATACCCGTATAAAGACAAGTAGCTATGGTCTTATCAATAAGGTTCTTATCTCCCATCGCATCCATAAATAAATAGAGCATCGCACACGTCGAACTCGCCTCTGGATTTGAGAACTTCACCCGTGCATAGTCATCAGGCTGCTGATGGTGGTCAATCATCACAAACGTAGCTTTTGAAGCCTCCAACAACGGGGTCAAACTATCCGCACGGCTCAGCGAATTAAAGTCGAGCGTAAAAATAAGCCCCGATTTCTCAATTTGCTTAGTAGCACGCTCTTTATCTGTATCATAAATAACAATGTTCTCCGCCTCTGGCATCCACTTCAAAAACTCAGGAAAATCATTAGGCGAAACCACCGTAACGTCCTGACCTTTCATCTTTAAATAATGATACAGCCCCAAACAACTCCCAATAGCATCGCCATCAGGACTTTTATGAGGTATAATACTAATCTTCAATTGCTTAGACAGTAAGTTCTTTACCGTTTCTATATCCAATACATTCATAGGAGGCAAAAGTACGACTTTCTTTTAAATTAACAAGCTAAAAAGACAATATATTTTTAAACAATGAAACCTAACAGTAGCTTATATCATTGTCTTTCAACACAAAAAGCAATAACCTTCTCTATCTAAAACGTCTATAACAAAATAACGCAGAGCGTAAACCCTGCGTTATTTCGAACATAAATTTTAATACAAAATGAAACAAATTCTCGTGATCACGACAGGATTCGAACCTGTGACCGTCTGCTTAGAAGGCAGATGCTCTATCCAACTGAGCTACGTGACCCCAAATAACCCTTTAAAACCTTTAAATATGCAAAAAAAGTATCTCAACAATGCAAAATGAAACATTTATTGAAATACTCTCTTCGTCGGGGCGGCAGGATTCGAACCTGCGACCTCCTGGTCCCAAACCAGGCGCGATGACCGGACTACGCTACGCCCCGAAAACTCTATCTATTGTATAACCTTTTCTTTATGTGCGGAGAGACTGGGACTCGAACCCAGGCGACAGTTACCCGCCGACAGATTAGCAATCTGCTCCGTTACCACTCCGGCACCTCTCCTAATATTATGATGAACGTCTTTGTTTCTTTTTTGCGGGTGCAAAGGTATAACTACTTTTCATTCCTTGCAAATAATTTCACAATTTTTTTACTAAAAAAATAAATTATTTTTACAGTTCATTTATAATCAATAGCTTAGAAAAACACAGAACAACACTCCTTTTAGCCTAACCTACTTCAAACGCCCAGCAAGCCATCGCCTCACTGGGATATCATACCATTTCAAACACAAATACGCCAATAATACCGAGCCTACCACTACCCCTATAGCACCGTGTATCGACATCCAAAAAGTAAGTTCGTTATTCTTTACCCAAGCGTAATACAAATATATAAAAGGATAATGCACCATATAAAGCGGATACGAAATATCACCCAAAAACTTAGCTACTCTTGCCATAGCCTTCCCTTTCACACTTGCCGAAGCCCCTAAAAGCACTACACACGGGAATACAAGTATAATCACCAATGAGTCGTACAGCCCATTCATCCAAAGCGTATCTTTATCACCTATGCGCGGTGCTGCCGTTACCAAAACAATCAGTAACGCTGCCCACAAAAAACCGTGTTTAACACCTCTATAACGATATAACCTACTGAGCAAGAGCCCACACGAAAAAGCAAAAAGCAAACGCAGTGAACCTCCAAGCATATTCGTGCTATCCATCGCCCAACCTACACTGAGATATCCCCACGGACTACCCACAGCAAAACAGCAAAGCCCTACAGCCATCAGTACTGTCCAGATCGCAAGCACCCTCGTCCCCATACGCCTGAGCACCAATGCATAAAGTATATTCCCTATATATTCAAAGAACAACGACCACGTAGGCCCATTGAGTGGGTACATCTCTCCAATACCTCGTATTTCTACCGAAGACGTAACTGGTATCATTAGCATATTGAGCAACATCGCCACCAGTAGCACCCCTATCGACACCTGCGACACGTCCCACATTTGGCAGCCTTGTGTGTAAAACAACAATGCCCCTATCAGCGCACCTATCACCACCATTGGCTGTAAGCGTATCAATCGCCGCTTGCAGAAATCCTTTACCGACAACCTATCCCAACGGTCGTCATACGCATACGCAATCACAAAACCCGAAAGCATAAAGAAGAAGTCCACAGCCAAATACCCGTGATTAATCACCTGATCAAGCGGAGAGGTGGCAAACGATTCAAATATATGAAAAAAGAGCACCATAAAGGCAGCAACACCCCTGAGTGCATCAAGCACAACATAATGAGGTTTACTTTCTATTGTATTATGTATCATCTATTTTAGCTTTTAGGAGTTAACTTTTAGTTTTTAGAATAGCCCTGAGAACTATGCACTATACACTGTACACTATGCACTATGCACTATAAAGTCTTTAACAATAGCAGCCGACAGCCGTCCTGCCTCATTGACAAAAGTATCATACGACACCGTATTGCCCTCGCCTGCCTTATCTGAAACAGCCCTAAGCATCACAAAAGGCACCGCAAACAGATAGCAAGTCTGCGCTATGGCAGCCGCCTCCATCTCCACCGCCTTCGCCTTAGGAAATAACGCCTCAATACCTCGTAGCCGCTCAGGGTCAGAAATAAAGGAATCACCGCTGACAACCTCGCCAAAGTGTAGTCTTCCGCTATGCTTTGACGCTACCTCACGAAGCCGCTCCGTGTACGTCTCATCACTGTGATAGGTTGGCGGCATCTGCGCTTGCTGACCATAGGCATAGCCAAAAGCCGTTACGTCCACATCGTGATATGCCACCTCAGAGGCGAGGATAAGGTCGTAAACCGAGCTATCACCAAGCCCACCTGCCGTACCTGTATTAACGACCAAGTCAGGGGCAAACCGCTCAATAAGCAACGCCGTACCCACAGCCGCACTCACCTTGCCAATACCCGAAAGCAACAGCACTACCTCAGTGCCCGCCATCGTACCCTCATAGAACACAAACCGACCGACCTTCGTTTCCTTACAGCCCTCAATAGCCGCGTGAAGGCTCTCAATCTCAAGCTCCATCGCCCCTATAACACCTATTTTCATATACTTATACTTTTAATCAATTTAACACTTACCTACTTTCTATACTTCTATGCTCTAACACCTCACCAGCTAATCTTCTAAAAAACTACCAACAGGAAAAATCCCCACCGAACACACAACGGATCCCAAACGAATACACTACGGAGACACCATGGAAAAAGAATATAAAGAAAGTGAGAGAAAATGACTATTCCGCTATTAATTCAGCAAAAGGTTGAGTCTTAAACACCTCTACCTTCTCTGTCTCGGGATGGGTATATACTAACAACACTCTGAAGTCGGGGTGTGCCTCGAGGAACTGCTTGCTCCTCTCAAATCCCATCACCATAAACATCGTTGCGTAGCCATCGGCGAGCATCGCAGTAGGCGCAATGACGGTGGCACTGAGCACATCGCTTTGCGTGGCGAGCCCCGTCAGCGGATTGATCGAATGCACATAGCGACGCCCCTTGCTATCTGTCCACACCTTGCGGTAGTTGCCCGAAGTCGCCAGCCCCGCATCGGTGAACTGCACCGTTGCGATCAGCTCTGCCTCATCGAGTGGCTTTACAGGGTTCTCCACACCGATAGTCCACGGCGTATCCTCAAGCGTATTTCGCCCACTGAGATACATCTCACCGCCCACCTCTACAATAAAGTTGGTAATCCCCTTCGCCTTAAGAAAATCAGCGATCACATCCGAGGTATATCCCTGCGCAATAGCATTAAAGTCAAAGATAATCTCAGGACGCGCCTTCTCAATGCGATGATCGGGGGTGAGCTTCACCTTTTCAAAGCCCACAAAGGCTTTAAGCGAATCGATTTTCGCTGCCGAAGGAATCTCCTGCTCGCTGATAGGCTTATTGCCAAAACCCCAAGCGCGCACCAATACGCCTACCGTAGGGTCGAACAGCCCGCCGCTCTCCTTCCATATCTGCTCCGAAGCACGGAATACTTTCTCAAAATGCGCATCTACCTGCGTCTGTGCTTCCCCCGCATTGATCTTCGAGATCATCGAATCAGGACGATAAGCCGACATCGAGCGGTCGATCACCTGAAGGATAGAGTCCACCGCAGGTTTCAAGTCCTCATCGCTCGCCGATATGTATTTGATATGGTAGGTACTGCCTTGCGCCTCACCGGCTATTTTGTGTATTGAAGGCGTTGAAGTTTGCTTACAGGCAATGAGTAACAACGCCATTGTAATGGTTAAATATTTCATTTTCTTTATGTTTATGCAAGTTAAATTACTAATCTTAAAAATAAAAGTAGTTAAATTTTGTGCACTACGGGTAGGAGTTCGCTCTTCACGATACGAAATCGCTCGATTTGCTCTGTCGGCAACTGCGCGCCGTAAGCAATGGCATCTACCTGAAAACCAACGCTTCGCAGCCGCTGAAAATAGTCCATTCCATAAACGCGTACGTGGTCGTACTGCCCAAAAATGCGTGTTCGCTCTTTGCGGTCGGTGATATTGTCGTCTTCAAAGGTCTCGCTGCGTGCATTGTCTAAAGGTACTTGAAAAATGCCCCATCCGCCTTTTTTCATTACTCGAAAAAGTTCGCGCATTGCCTTCTCGTCGTCGGGGATATGCTCGAGCACATGATTACAAAGCACCACGTCGAAGGAAGCATCGGCAAAGGGTAAGGCGCAGAGATCTGCCTTTACGTCAGCCAATGGCGAGTGGAGATCGGTGGTTGTGTAGTCCAAATTCGGCTGTTTTTTAAAACGCGTGTAGAATGCCTGTTCGGGAGCCACGTGCAATACTTTTAAAGGCTGGGTAAAAAAGTCGGTGGATGATTTTAAGTAGAGCCATAGCAAACGGTGCCGCTCTAAGGAGAGCGTCGATGGCGAGAGCACGTTTGGGCGTTCAGAGGCGTAACCGTAGGGTAAGAATTTGCGAAATCGCCGCCCGTCAATCGGATCTTCGAAGCGATCGCCCTTATACCACCACGAAAGGACGGGACGCACGCAATAGCTGGCTTTGATAAGCCACGGACGAGGAACGGTGTTTAATATTTTGGAAAATAGAGTCATTACAACACAATGTTCAATAATGATTGTTCAATGATGAATCGCATAGGGTGTTATTTTTCTTAGATGATGAGTTGTTAAACATTTAATATTCATCATTAAAGGATTAAAGTAAGTCCCACACCTCTACCCTCTTGGCTTATCATAGGATATAGCATCGCAGCTTTGTCAGAGGTTGTTTTCTTGCCAAAAAGCCACTTCGAGGTATACGGAAGGGTCATATACGCGAGCTTTGCGCTGAGTATGCCGATACCCGCCCCTACGCATACGTCTCCGAGCCAGTGGCGGTTGTTGTGTAGCCGCATTATGCCAACGGTGGCTGCAATGGCATAGCCACTGATGCCAATCCACAGATTTTCGTCCTTATACTCTTGCCAAAGGATTTCAATCCCTGTAAAAGCAGTTGCCGTATGCCCCGAAGGGAAAGAATTATATGCCGATCCGTCGGGGCGACGCACTTTGGTGCTGTATTTTGTGGCGTTGACAAGTATGCCCATTATGGCGTAAGCCGTTGCGCTAACAAGAAGCCTCTCGCGTAGGGAATGCTTTGCCTTCACGCCCAAATTGCTGAATAGGAACACCTCGGCGATGGGTGCGTATTGGATATAGTCTTCGAAGCGCAGTTTGTGTCCTCCTGAGTAGCGGTAAGCCTGCTGCTGTACGTACTTGTTGATATACGTAGCATTTGCGATGAGCCCAAAGCTAACCAAGGCAGCGGGCGCGACATAGGGCTTGTACCAACGCTCGGAGGGTGATTTTTCGGTAATATGAGCCTTGGCGAGTTGCAGGGTGTCTGTTGCCAGAGGAATTGTATCCTGCTGCGCCGAGATACAGAGGGGCATCACCGCAAACAAGGCTGCTAAAATCAGTTTTTTCATATTGCTATGCTGTAAATGGTTTTCTGATTCGGCGGCAAAGGTACGAAAAAAATCAGAAATAAGAAGCGAAAAGTGAGTGCTGTGTCTTTCTTTTCTCTCAGGGAAAATTTTTGTCGGGCTTATGTGCGGTTCACTTGAGGTTCAAGTAGGGTTCACTTGAGGTTCATTTTTTTTGTTTTTTGCTAATCGAAAATCTATAAAAACACAATTTTACAGAAAAACAGACTTCTTGAATGGACTTTACCGCATATTACTTTTTTAATTCTATTACGTAATTTTTTGACCTAAATTTTAGCTGTATCCATTGCCTGTTATAAATTATTCCGTACCTTTGCAACTTCTGATAATGTAGTGTTATCGGAAGCTATATAGAAACGATTTATAAATACACAGATTATGGATCCAGAGGAAAAAGCAAGATTAGTGATAGACAGAAAGTTAGAAGCGTCTGGCTGGGTGTTACAAGATATGGATGAGTACAACCCCAAAGCGTCTTTAGGCGTTGCTGTGAGAGAGTTTATGACCAATGATGGAGATAAAGCTGATTACGCTCTTTTTATAGAAGGGAAACCTGTAGGAGTCATTGAGGCAAAGAAAAGTAACGATGGACATAAGCTTAAAATACAGGCGGCTGAGCAATCAAGTAGTTATCTCCACTCAGGGCTAAAATACTTTGTTGAGAAAGAGCCAATGCGTTTCACTTATGAAGCTACTGATGTCCTTACTCATTTTTGTGATTTTAAAGATGAAAAGCCAAGAACGCGTAAGTTATTCTCCTTTCATCGCCCAGAATACTTACAGAAGTTGATAAAAGAAAACAATACGCTGCGCAATAATCTAAAGCATTTTCCTGAGTTTAACAAAGAGGGGTTCAGAGCTTGCCAAGTGAATGCTATTATCAATTTAGAGCAGTCATTTGCGCAAAACAAACCGCGTGCCTTAGTGCAAATGGCTACAGGAGCTGGAAAGACTTTTACCGCTATTACCAGTGTATATCGCTTGTTAAAATACGCTAATGCTAAAAGAATTCTTTTCCTTGTTGATACTAAAAACTTAGGA
Organism: Capnocytophaga haemolytica; assembly: GCF_001553545.1. Taxonomy (NCBI): domain Bacteria; kingdom Pseudomonadati; phylum Bacteroidota; class Flavobacteriia; order Flavobacteriales; family Flavobacteriaceae; genus Capnocytophaga; species Capnocytophaga haemolytica. Next base: position 2,082,804 of record NZ_CP014227.1, read on the forward strand.
GAACAAGCGGAGGAAGAGTTTAGAAATTACAAACCTAATGATGATGCTCGCCTATTTACAGAGCTTTATACAGTCCATAGATTAAATTCTTCGTTTATTCCTAATGATGCCAAGGTATGCATCAGCACTATCCAGCGTATGTATGCGATCCTTAAGGGCGAAGAACTCAATGAAGCGGCAGAAGAAATCTCGCAAAATGAGCTACACTATAACCGAGAAAAAGCAAAGGAAGTGGTGTACAATCCTAAATTCCCTCCCGAGTTTTTCGACTTTATCATAATAGACGAATGCCACCGTAGTATCTACAATCTATGGCAGCAGGTGTTAGATTATTTCGATGCTTTCCTCATCGGACTTACAGCAACTCCCGACCAACGTACTTTTGCCTTTTTTGATGAAAACGTCGTCAGTGAATACACCCACGAGCAAGCGGTGTTAGATGGCGTAAATGTCGGTAGAGAAGGTACTTTTTTGATTGAGACAGATAAAACAAAAAATGGTGGATGCATCTTAAAGCAAGAAGTGGAAGTGCGCGAGAGATTGTCACGCAGAAAACGATGGCTACAATTAGATGAGGATTTTAACTATGTCGCCTCTGAGTTAGACAAAAAGGTGGTTAGCCCCTCTCAAATTAGGAATGTGATCCGTACTTTTAAAGAAAATTTACCATTGCTATTCCCTGGTAGAGCGGAAGTGCCTAAAACCTTAGTGTTTGCCAAAACAGATAGCCACGCAGACGATATTATAACCATTATTCGTGAAGAATTTGGTGAGGGAAATGAGTTTTGCAAGAAGATAACTTATGGCTCAGAGGATAATCCTAAAACCGTATTGAGCAGCTTCCGCAATGAGTTCTATCCGAGGATTGCCGTTACAGTGGATATGATCGCAACGGGCACAGATGTAAAACCCTTAGAGTGCCTCGTCTTTATGCGCGATGTACGCAGTAAAAACTATTTTGAACAAATGCTCGGTAGGGCAACGCGCACCATCAGCAAAGAGGATTTAATGAAGGTAACACCTTCAGCCAAAGAGAAAAAATTGCATTACGTAGTGGTAGATGCTGTAGGCGTTACGCGATCTCAAAAAACAACTTCAAGGCAATTGGAACGCAAATTTGGAGTTTCGCTAAAACAGTTGCTTTTGATGGCTGTTTCTAATAACAAGGATGAGGATGTACTGACGAGCTTGGCAAATCGCTTGGTTAAATTGCAAAATGTACTTGACCCCAAAGAAGAAGAGAAAGTTAGGGCACTCACAGGAGGAGTTTCACTATCAAATATCGCTGCCAATCTCTTAGATGCTTTCGATGAAGATAAGATAGAAGAAGTAGTGGATACAATCCCCAATAAAGAAGACCTTTCTCCAGTAAAACAAAGAGAGATAGCACAAAATCAGCTAATAGAGAAGGCATTAGAACCTATTTATCCTGCCGAATTTAGAAACTATATCATTAAGCTCCGTGAAACACACGACCAAGTGATAGACCCAACACTCGACACTGTAACCTTTGCTGGCTTTGATACAGATCACGAAAACGCAGCCAAACAAGCTATTGTTACCTTCCGTGAATTTATCGAAGCAAATAAGGATGAAATCACAGCACTTAACATTATTTATAACCAATCCTATCAGCAAAGAGCCCTTACCCTTGATATGATAAAAGAAGTGCACGAGGCTATGCAGCATTCTCCTTATTTATTAAGTGTCAATAAATTGTGGAATGCTTTTGAGTTTGTAAAAGATATAAAAGCTAGACCTTCATCAGTAGAACGAAAATTAGTAGACATCGTTTCACTTTTGCGCTTTGAGTTAGGACAAACTAAAAAACTTACCCCTTTTGCAGAAGAGGTAAATCAGCGATTTAAAAAATGGATATTCGATAAAAATAAAGGGTATGGGCAGTTTACTGAAGAACAAACTGCTTGGTTACAGATGATAAGAGAACATATAAAAAACTCGGTGAATATAACTGAAGAAGACTTGGATTTAAGTCCTTTTGATGAAAAAGGAGGATGGAATAAGTTCTATAGATTGTTTGGCGATAACTATAAGACAATTTTAACAGATATTAATTACGCATTAGTAGCATAAAAATATGAGTATAGGAGCAATAAATCAAAAAATATGGTCAATGGCGACCTATTTAATGGGAGATGGCATCTCAAATAGTGATTATCTTGAGCAATTAACCTATTTGCTATTCTTAAAAATGGCAGATGAGTATGGCAAAAACCCTAATAAGCGAATTGAAATCCCTGATGATTGCAAGTGGGAGACGCTGACCTCAAGGAGTGGAGATGATCTTTTTAAGCAGTATCGCTATATACTTGATACACTTGCCCAGCAGAAAGGCACCTTACAGCAAATCTATGCAGGGGCGCAAAACAAGATCAGTACACCAGCAATGCTTGCTAAGGTCATTGAGATGGTAGATAAAGAAAACTGGTCAGAGCTCTCCACTGATGTAAAAGGAGATATCTATGAGGGCTTATTAGCCAAAATAGCAGAGGACACACGTACAGGGGCAGGGCAGTATTTTACACCCCGCGCGCTGATTAAAACCATTGTAAAATGTGTGCAACCTAAGGCAGGGAAAACCATTGCCGACCCTTGTTGTGGCAGTGGCGGTTTCCTACTTGCTGCTAAGGATTTTATAGAGCAAAACGAAGGCAAGAACTTAGACCGTGACCAGAAAGAGTTTTTGAAATTCAAGACCTTTAGAGGCTGGGAGATCGTTCCAAGCACTTATCGTTTGTGTCTAATGAATTTATTTCTCCACAACATTAGCGATTTTAATGGGGTACCACCCATTGTTCGTAATGACGCCCTCCTCTCTGACCCTAAAGAACGCTTTGATTATGTACTTACCAATCCCCCTTTCGGTAGAAAATCGGCGCTAACTTTTACAAATGAAGAAGGCAAGGTTGAAAAAGAAGAACTCACCTATAAAAGGCAAGATTTTTTTACAACTACTTCTAATAAACAGCTAAATTTTGTACAGCATATCCATACCTTATTAAAAGTTGGAGGAACTGCTGCTGTGGTCTTGCCCGACAACGTGCTATTTGAAGGTGGTGCAGGTGAGATTATCCGTAAGAAATTACTGCTAACAACTGATTTACATACCATACTGAGGTTGCCAACAGGTATTTTCTATGCCAATGGGGTAAAGGCAAATGTACTTTTCTTCCAAAATAAAGAAGCAAGTCCTAATTATCACACAAAGGAGATTTGGTTTTATGACTATCGTACCAATGTAACCCATACACTCAAACGCGACCCATTAAAAGAAGAAGATTTAGCCGACTTCGTAAAATGCTATAATCCTGAAAACCGATTTCAACGCACCGAAACCTATCACCCTGAGACCAACCCCAATGGGCGTTGGCGTAAGTTCACCGTAGAAGAACTCTTAGCGCGTGATAAAACCAGCCTCGACATCAGTTGGATACGCGAAGAAGATGAGGATGCCAACCGCCCCCTCTCTGAGCTAATGGCAGAACTGAGGGAGCGTAGTGAGCGTATCGCAAAGGCAGTCGGTGAGCTGCAAGGGTTATTAACAAATATCAATGAAGCAACAGAATGAATACCAAACAATTAAAACAAAAAATACTGTCGCTTGCCATCAGTGGACAGTTAGTACCCCAAGACCCCACCGATGAGCCTGCCAGCGAGCTACTCAAACGTATCGCTGCTGAGAAAACCGCCAACGTCCCAAAAGGTAAAAAGCAAAAAATAACTAAGGATACGTCTCATTATCAGCAGTACCCCCCTTTTGAGCTGCCTAAGGGGTGGGTGTGGTGTAAGTTAGGGGAGGTATTTAATAATATGGTAAGTACTAAGCCTAAAACCAATCCTTTTAAGTATATTGACATTAATTCTATTGATAATAAAAAGTGTAAGATTAATGAGGTGAAAATAATTAATATAGAAGACGCCCCAAGCCGTGCCACAAGGCACACTGAAACTGGAGATATACTATTCTCTATGGTTCGTCCTTATTTACGTAATATAGCCTTGGTTGAAGAGGAAGATTGCATTGCTTCAACAGGTTTCTTTATCTGTAAGCCTAATTTGGCTATGGATTCAAAATATTGTTATTATTTAATGACATCTGATTATGTAGTAATGGGCTTAAATGCTTTTATGAAAGGGGATAATTCTCCTTCTATTAATAATTCAAATATTACTTCTTTCTTATTTCCTCTTCCACCTCTTGCTGAGCAAGGACGTATCACCCAAGAAGTAGATCGTTTATTTACTTTAATAGACCAACTTGAAGAGGACAAAACCGCTTTACAGCAGTTAGTAACTCAACTGAAAAGTAAAATACTAAACCTTGCTATACGTGGGCAATTAGTGCCACAAGACGTTAATGAGACACCCGCAGAAGAGCTGTTAAAGCAGATAAACCCTGAGTATAAAAGTAGTGGTAATTTGCATTATAAGAACTTGCCGAAGGGGTGGGAAGTTATCCCCGTCAAAATGGTATGCAAATTAAAAGATGGCGAAAAGAAGGAAAATGTAAAATTACCTTATCTTGATGTTAAATATTTTAGAGGAAAAGCAACAAGCACTATTAAAGAAAATGGTAAATATATCCCCAAAAACACAACGCTTATCTTAGTTGATGGTGAGAACTCTGGAGAAATATTTTATGCCTCAGCCGAAGGATACCAAGGTAGTACTATGAAGATACTTGAAATTGAGCCTATTGTAGATAGAGCGTATATACTACATTTTATAAAATCATACCAGAAAGAATTAAAAGAAAATAAAGTAGGGTCTGCTATTCCTCACCTTAATAAGAAACTATTTGGTGAATTACAATTACCTTTACCTCCTTTTGTTGAGCAGCAGCGCATTGTAGAACGAGTTGAAAAACTTTTTAAACAGTTAGATGCTATTCAAAACGCCTTAGCTATTTAAGGCGTTTTGAATGGTATCAATAATATTGAATAACTCTGTAATTTTCTCTGATATACGCTGTTGTTCTGCTAATGGAGGAAGCAATATATCGATTTCATTTAAATTACGAGTATTTAAGTTAGCTATATTTGTTGTTTGAGAAGCTATTTTTGAAAAATATCCTTCTAAAAATAGTGTACGTAATACAATATACAGATATTCAGAATGAATTCCTTTAGCTCTTAAAGCCATTATAAAACCACCAAAAGACATAGGTTTATCCAACTCTCTAACAAAAGAAACTTTACCCACTAATTCTCTTGAATTAGCAGTAGACATCATAACATCACCTATTTGAATATACTTCCTTTTATTTCCTTTCAAATAAGATTCATCAATATACCACAAGTCTTCTATGTCTAATAGCTCTTGTACATTAGCCGTTCGTAAACAGGCTATTGTTCCTTCTTCAAACTGAAATTTTTTGGCACTTGAAGGAAATGTTATACCTCGTTCTGCTTCACACACCTCCCCTAACTTACACATCGCCCACCCCTTCGGCAAGTTCTTATAATGCAAATTACCACTACTTTTATACTCAGGGTTTATCTGCTTTAATAGCTCCTCTGCAGGGGTATCATTAGCGTCTTGTGCCACTAATTGCCCGTGTATAGCAAGGCTTAGTATCTTACTTTTAAGCTGGGTTATTAATTGCTGTAAAGCGGTTTTGTCTTCTTCAAGTTGATCTATAAGGGTAAAGAGTTTATCAACTTCTGCGACAATACGCTGTTGTTCAGCAAGAGGTGGAAGGGGAATATTTAAAGAAGAAATAATGGCACTACTTATATTGGGCTGAGCACCTCCATATGCTAATTCCAAAATATAATCTTTCTGACTCATTAGACAATAGTCTCTATATTGATTATTGATAAGTTTTTCATTTTTAATCCTTATGTTCCCAACACGTTGATTAAGGTAGGCAATCTCTTCATTTTCATATATACCCATTTTACCTGTCGTAGCTCCTGACATTGCGATTAATAAATCTCCTCTTTTCACAATAAACTGTTCATTAACTGTTTTATCAATATATATGGTATTAGTAAGAGATATTTTTCCTTCTTGTATATTTGAGATCCTTATTAAAGGAATTCCATTTTCTTTGTAATCTTGACTTTTAAAAGCATATCCGTTCTCTACATCGCACACCTCCCCTAACTTACACCACACCCACCCCTTAGGCAGCTCAAAAGGGGGGTACTGCTGATAATGAGACGTATCAACAGCATTTCTACTTTCTAATTCCTAACTTCTAATTTCCTATCTTGTGCCTTATTTAAAAATTATTTAAAGATGTTAGATTCATTTAAGAAATTCCTGCAAGGGCAGGAGCTCTCTGAGAGTACACAGCGGTCGTACCTCTTTTCAGTACAGTATTTTAAGACACATTACAAGGCACTTAACCGAAAAAACCTCTTGGCTTACAAGGGTTATTTGGTGGAACACTTTAAGCCGCAAACGGTCAATCTGCGCTTGCAAGCACTCAACAAGTATTTAGAGTTTCAAGGGAAAGACACCCTAAAACTCAAGTTCGTAAAGGTGCAGCAAAAGAACTTTTTAGAAAATGTCATCTCCAATGCCGACTACGAGTTCTTAAAGGCACAGCTAAAAGCCGATGGACACACCTATTGGCATTTTGTGATATGGTTCTTAACTGCTACAGGGGCGCGTGTGAGTGAGCTATTACAACTCAAAGTAGAGCACGTCCTCGCGGGGCACCTCGATATCTATAGCAAAGGGGGTAAAGTACGGCGGCTCTATATTCCTGTAACTTTGCAAAAAGAAGCTAAGGTGTGGCTCAGTGAATGTGGGCGCAGTTCAGGCTATCTCTTCCTCAATCGTTTTGGCAAACGCATTAGTCCGCGTGGCATTACTCACCAGCTCAAGCATTTTGCCCAAAAGTACGGCATACCCACCGAGGTGGTCTATCCTCATTCATTTAGGCATCGCTTTGCTAAAAACTTCTTAGAGAGCCTTAGCGACATCGCTCTCCTTGCCGACCTTATGGGGCACGAGAGCATTGAGACCACCCGTATCTATCTCCGCCGCACCGCTACCGAACAACGTCAAATCGTAGATGAAGTGATTGTATGGTAAAGACACAAAAGAAAGGCTGTCCGACTTTTGGACAGCCTCTTTTCTTATTTCTTTTTACTGATTACTTATTATTGTACATTCATCACTATCTCCGCACTTTTTAGCCCTTCTGACTTGGCTTTGAGCACTACCTTACCTGCCTGCTCAGCTGCCTGCACTATCGCTACGGCTTTACCGCTAAAAAGGTGCATCTGTGGCAGATGGAACACATCCGTACAGGTAGCATCGCCATTAGCCCCCGCGCGGTAAGTACCTGCCCCGCTTACCTCAAAATGTACTAAATCCTTAGGGGTTGGACACACATTGCCTTTCTTATCCACCACCTCCACAGTGATAAACGCCAAATCCTTACCATCAGCTTTTAGTTGCGTTCTATCGGCGGTAAGGCGCAGCGCATAAGGCTTGCCTGCGGTATGTATCTCCGTAGTGGCTACCTTCTTGCCTTTCTCGTCATAAGCTACTGCTTTTACGGTACCTGGCTTATATTTCGTATCCATCCACATCAGGCGATAACGCTTCTGTCGCTCAAAGCTCTTTTTAGCCGCTTCGCTGTCGCTGCCTGCTATCTTCACATTCGTATCCTTGCTGCGCTTGCCTTGACTTTTGCCGTTGATAAACAGCTCTACCATAGGGTAATTGCTGTATACAAACACAGGGGTAGTCTCGCCCTCGCGTCCTTCCCAATTCCAATGTGGAAGGATATGCAACGTCTCCTTGTCCTTATTCCAACGCGAGCGGTATAGATAGAAGCGGTCTTTGGGCAGCCCTGCTAAGTCCACCGCACCAAAATAAGAGCTATGTGCTGGCCACTCCACATAGTAAGGCGTAGGCTCGCCGAGGTAGTCAAAGCCTGTCCACACAAATTCACCCAACATATAGGGGAGGTCATCTTGGTGCACCCAGTCGTCTTCGGGTAGGTTCGACCAACCGCAGTGCTCTACATCGTACGAGCTGGTCTGCTGGTCGTCATACTTCGGCATCGACTTGCGCTCCACAGGAAACTTATACACCCCGCGCGAACTCAGTGTTGAGGCGGTCTCGCTGCCCAAAAGCAACTGCTGTGGCAAACGCTTATACGCCTCTTCATACTTAAACGGACGATAGTTAAAGCCTGCTACCTGCATCGTAGCTGCCATATTGTTCTTCATCACATCATCAGGTCTGTCCATACCATTGCACACAGGGCGCGTAGTGTCATACTTTTTAACAATATCCTGCAAGTAGCGCGCCACCTGCGAGCCGCTTTCTACGCTCTGCTCCTCTACCTCATTGCCAATAAACCATAGCACCACTGAGGGGTCATTACGGTAGTGCTTTACGAGGTTTCTCAGGTCTTCCTTTGCCCAATCCTTAAAGTACAAGTGATAGCCATTATCCACCTTAGGGATTGCCCACTCGTCAAAGCTCTCCACAGCAAGCATCATACCCATCTCGTTGGCAATGCGTACATACTCAGGGGCAGGCATATTGTGCGAGGTGCGTATGGCATTTGCCCCCATATCCTGCATTATCTTTATCTGCCGGCGTATTGCAGCCTCGTTTACCGCTGCCCCCAGCGGACCCAAATCGTGGTGCAAACACACCCCCTTAAACTGTATCTTTCGCCCATTGAGATACAACCCATCATTAGGTCTTAGCTCAATGGAACGTATCCCAAAAGTAGTGGTAACCCTATCCCTCACCTTATCCTCTTCAAGGATAATGCTCACTGCCTTGTAGAGGTTAGGCTTACCAACATCCCAAAGCGCAGGCTTATCGACTATAAGCTCTTGCTCTACGCCCTCTATGCTATACTCATCAAGGGATTTCTCCCCAGAGACTATCCGCTTCCCATCGGGGGCATAAATCTCAGTGCGAACCTTTATAGGCGTATTCTTTATATTTTTTGGATTGGTTACAAAAGAAGGCGTAAGTTCCACCTCCGTCTTTACCTTCACCTTAGCAAACTCTTTATTAACCTCAGGGGTAGTAATCTGCACCCCCCATATCGGTACATAGGTATCGTTCTTTACGATGATATGCACATTGCGGTAAAGCCCTGCACCAGGGTACCAACGCGATTGTTGGGTGAGATTCTCCAAGCGTACCGCCAGCGTATTATCACCTTGCTTTATAAAAGGGGTAATCTCCAAAAAGAAAGTATTGTAGCCATTATGCCACTCGCCAGCCCTCTGCCCATTGACGTATACCACGGGGTTGCTCATAGCCCCGTCAAACTGTACAAATACACTCTTACCCGAGCCCGCCTCAAAGTCGTCTACCTTAAAGTGCGTGCGATACCAGCCTACCCCTACAAAAGGCAAGCCCCCCGTACGCCCCGAATGCGCAATCGGAGCCACCTGCCCATCTTGCTTGATAGCCGTACGCTGCACATCGTTCTCAATATCAAACGGACCATAAATAGCCCAATCGTGGGGCACTGTTACGCTCTGCCAACTACTGTCGTCAAATGTCGCAGCAGCAAAGTCTGCCTTATCCTCACGTGTAAAACGCCAACCCTTTTCAAGAGTCTGCTCACTCTGGGCAAAGCCACACAGAGCCGCCCCTAATAGTACTGTGGTTAATAATCTCTTCATCTTCAAAATATTCAAAATTCGATGGCGCAAAAGTACAACTATTTACTGAGCTGTGCAAACTCTTTCGAGTAAAAATCAAAGGAAGAAAAATGCTATAGACAGTACCCATAGTACTATAAAAGCAAATAGCCTCACACCTTTGGATTCCTTATACAGAAAAGCCACCTCAAGAATTAAATAGAGCACCCCTGCAATAAATGTCGCTATGGCTCCTATATAACCGATGAGAACACTATTCATAGTATCTAACAGTACGCCTACCAAAAAGATAAGCAAACATAACCCTACAAGCAGCACAAAATGCTTGATAAATAGCATTAAACGATTCTTATTCTCTGCCATATTAAAAATTATCTGACTTTGTATTCTAATTTTATGGTAATGCTCGCCACCTTCTCTTTTGAAGATGTATTAAAAGTACCTCCATACGAATATTCCTCATCAGAGTAAGGAGCTGTAATCTGTATGATTCCCGTAGTGGCTTTGGTAAGCCGCCCCAAACGACCTCCTGAGTTCTGTGCAATCTTCTCCGCCCGAATACGGGCATCTTCGGTTGCTTTGGCGATAATCTCGTGTTTGAGTTCTGCTAACCGAGTATAGTAATAGCGTGGAGAGAGCGAAGTAAATTCTATTCCTTGGTTGATAATCTCACTGATATTGCGCGATACTGCCTCTATTTTGGCAATATCCTTACTCTCCAATGATACTGATTGCTCTAAAACGAAACCCATAAATCTCTGTGAGTAATGCCCCTCGTCATCACGTTCTGATTGATAATTACGAGAGATATCCACCGCCGAAAAAACGATTTCCTCTTTCTTAAGACCTTGTGATAGCAAGTAGCCCTCCACCACTTTCCTATCTCGTTCCAATGCCTCATACGCCTGCTTCAAGTCTTTATCTTGACGTGCAAAACGCCCATTCCACACCACAAGATCTGAGGTAAACTCCTTGCTGCCCAAGCCCGTAACAGTAATTGTACGAGTGTCCTCATTGCGATTAATCACCGCATTGGCAATAAGATAAGTAGCCAGCACGCCGCCTATCACTGCAATTATTGCTATAATAATCCTTCTATCCATACCTAAAATAAATATTCACAACTGCAAATCTACGATTATTTACTTACGCCTGCAAGTCTATAAGCCACTATTTATTCCTCACCTATCTTGTAATGCTCTTTCTCCCCCCCTCGTTTCAAAACATATTTACCCTTATGCTGCCTGCGTACCTCATCGTAAACAAAAGGTTTTAACTCATCGCCTGCTTTATCCAAAAGACCAAAATACCCGCCTTTCTTTGCGAGAAATACACCATCTTCCCCCACATAAAACAGCTCGTTATACATTATAGGGATCACCTCCTGCCCTACCTCACTGACAGCTCCCCACAGTTTATTGTTCTCCACTAAAGCCACGCCATCAGAAAACACACTGATATAGTGGTACATCGGCGATAGCAATACCTCATCTCCCTTCTTTACTCCATAGCGATTGCCCTCCACATAAGGGTAGGGCAGCGTAGCCCTAAGTTTATCCATCTTAGGATGCACAAAAGTAGGCTCGTAAGCACTTTGCATCTGGGCAATCAAAAAGAAAGTAGTCGTGTACACAAATGGCTTTACCAACAGATTGCCCTCCTCATCAAGCCCTATACGCACCTTATCTACGTCGTAATACAGGAAAATAGGCAACAAAGGCACTAACGACCAATGGTAGGTATACTGCCAATAATTCTTTTTCTTCTTGCCTTTTAGGAATATCGTATGTTCACGTATCCCCGTATCCGAAGGCTCTTTGTAGGTAACGTAAAGTGAATCGCCTTTAAGGGTTAGCGCAAACTCCGCAGGAGGATACAACCCTCCTTTGTACTCCTTATCCAATACCCAAAAAGGCATTCCCAACGCTTGCTTCTCATCATTGGCATAAGTAGTGTATACACCATTAAAGGCACTCCAATCAGGGTCTTTTGCAAACTGAGGTGTCTTACAACTCCACAATAGCAATCCTGCTAAAAAGAGTAATAGTAATCGTCTCGTTTTCATTATATTTCAGTTAAATGGTTATTGTCTTTAATCCTTTATCTTTTGCCTTGTGCTGAGGTCTGGCTCATAGAGTATCCCTTTTAACCATATAGCATTCTTGTGATGTGTATCTTCCAAAATCAGGTTGCCAAAGAAGGTTTTAGGGGTCGCAATCGCTTTGTATTGATAGCCTTCAGCATCCACAAAACAAGCCTCTTCACCTTGGTATGCCAACCAATATTTTCTAAGCCCTCCTACGCGATTATAGTAGCTTTCACCCTTTTGCTCAAAACGCGTAAACACTGCTGGTATAAAGCCATCGCGCCGCCCCTCTTGCTGAAAGTAACGCCCTTCTTTCCCATCTTTTTTCAGCGAGAAATAAGCCCAACCTAATTGCGTTATCTCATCGTAAATCGGAGGTAAAATCTCGCCTCCTTCTTTGTTTAATATACCCCACTTGTTACCCTTCTTCACTAAAAATATAGGGGTAATTACACCACCATCGCATAGCCATTGCACCTTCTCATAAGCAAAAGGCAGCTTCTCTCGTTCCTTTTCATCAATCACACCCCACAAACTATCTTTCTTGGCTAAAAAGGCGTGCTCATCGCTATAGCTATAGAGGGCATCATATCTCGGTGGTATCAGCACCTCTCCTTTTTCATTGATAGTGCCCCATTTATTATTTTGCTCCATCAGGGCAAAGCCATTTATGAAAGCACCAATATACTGATATTTAGGAGGAGCTACCACCTCTTGACCATTCTTAATCCCATAACGCTCGCCTTCTGTAAAAGGATAGGTAATCTCCTTTTGCAGCTTATCTTTCTTCTGATATATGGAGATAATATTTCCTGAATGTCCATCGCTAAGAATAAGAATAGCTCCTTCCCTATCGTAATAATTATTGACCAATAAATCACCATTCTCATCAAGTCCAATCCTCAATTTATCTATATCCACATAAAGAAAAAGGGGGATAGAAGGGATATACCTTACAGCTGAGGTAGTACTTCCACCACCTGCGTTTTTTCTTTCCTTTAAACACAGCTGTCGTATCCTGCAACACCCCTTCGCGCAGCTGTTTATAGCTCACAAAGAGGGAATCGCCTCGCAATGCCAAGTTAAACTCTGTAGGTCGCTGTGTGTTAGGCGACTCATTATAGTATTTACGGGGCAACAAATCAAAATAATGCTGCTGCGGTTCGTCTTTATTCACCGCATAAGCGTAATACGTCCCGTTAAGGACGCTCCAATCGGGGTGCTTTGCAAAGCGAGGTGCCTTACAACTCCACAGTAGTAACCCTGTGAGCAAAAAGAATAATAGCCGCATCGTTTTCATTGGTATTTTGGTTTATATCATTCGGTAAGTATCACAGTGCTAACTCCCCTCAGTATAGCTCACCTGCCAGGTCTCCTCTACTTCCCAATTGGCACGCAGCTCTACCAAATCCTTAAAGTACCACACGCGCTCGGGTTGTCGCTGTTGGAGGAAGTCGCCCGTATCCCACTGCTTATTGGCATTCCTATCCTCAATAAGCCGCAGTCGGTACTTGGCAGGCAGCACATCCTTAAAGAGATATAGCACCTCGGGCTTCTCAGCATAAAGCTCACGCGCCACCTCCGTGCCCTTCTCATTGGTCAGCTGCACTATCACAGGGAAACGCACTTTCTCAGCCGTGAGTTTGAGCTTAAAGATCGCCAAATCCTCCTCCTTCTTAGTCGATGCCGATACTTTCAGCGTGTCGTTCGTATTGCCAAAGAAATCCGTCAGTGCCTTGGGCAATGCCTCTACGCGGTAGCTCTCGCCGTGCTGCTTCTCAAAGGCGAGCCTCAGCTCTAATCCCTCTTTCTCTAAGGACGCCTTAAAAGGGATAGGTATCGAGTCCTTCCCCTTGAAAATCTTTATCTTACTCGCATCCGTTGCCACAATGGGGATATTGCTCTTAAAGGCAAAATCTCGCTCCATAGGCAGGTCGCCTGAGTAGGCTGCCGACACCTGCAAACTGTCGAGCTTCTTCAGTTCCTTCAGCCGCACTTTAAAGGTATCTATCTTCTGCTGATGCGCCACTGTAAACAGCACAGAATCTTTCTGTTTGGGGCTATACCACAGGTTTAGCGTATCCTTCTTAGGGTCTTTGGAAAGGGTATACTTAAAGTCGGCACTCACCTTGCTGATGGGCTTAATCACCACACTGTCCGCCTTGCCTTCAAAGCCAAACTCAATGCGGTTATCCGCCACCTGCGTAGGGCGATGCGCCTTGTAAGGGGGCACCTCCTTGAAAAGCCGCAAGCGATACACAGGGCTCATACTGTCCTTGAGATGCGCCACCGTGATCGGCTCTTTGAGGAAAGCGATCTTATCCTCTTTGGGGTTGAAAAGGTAATTGCCGTTCTTGTCTTTCAGGGCTATGAGCTTGTACTTGCCTTCCTTTAAAAAGTCAAAATCGAACTCGTAGAGGCTGTCGAGCGTATTGGTAACATACTTAGGTTTTTGCTTGTACACAAGCGAGTCGTTGTACTGCTCGTTGTAGTCGTAGAGCATCACCGTAACGAAGTGATCTGCTTCGGGGGCAATAGCGTCCTCCACATCGCCCTCTACCCACAGCGAATCCAAGTACGAACCCGTGGAGAATACGTACATAAAGTCGTTATAAGGATTTCCCTCGTTGTAATCTTGAATGCTATTGCCGAAGTTCATCACATAGGTAGTGTTGGGCTTTAGCGTATCCACAATAGTGATCTCCAACCACTTCGAAGCCGAAGTAGGTGTGATAATCGGAAAGGTCTCCATCGGTGGCGAGATGATGAGCTGCTTGCGCACATCCTTGGTTACGACAAACTCGTCGAACTGCAAGCGTATCTTCTTCGCCTTAAAATTCAGCTGACCCGACTTTGGCGTAGCATGTAGCAACACAGGTGCTGTGGTATCCTTCGGACCTCCCGTAGGTGAGCCCCTTCTGGCACATTGCCACAGCAGAAGCGAGAGCACCATAAGCCCTATGACAATGCGGTATTTTTTTATCGTCTCAATCATAGCCGCAAAAGTATAACAATATTTACAAACCGCCAAATATTTTTTTAATGAGCAGGGATTAGGGATTAGTAATCAGTGTACAGTGATCAGTGTACAGTGAATAGTGAACAGTAATTAGTAATTAATGTTTTCTCTACTCTCTGCTCTTCACTATTCACTGTTCACTGTTCACTAATAAAAAACTATCCATTATCCATTATTCATTATCCATTAATTCGTATCTTTGCCGCAAAAAAGAATTTATATGCAAGAAACCTATCAAATATACGGCATCAGAGCCCTCATTGAAGCCATCAATGCAGGCAAAACTATTGACAAAGTTTTCCTCCAAAAAGGGCTCAAGGGCGAACTCTTCCACCAGCTACTACCCCTATTGAAAGAACAACAAATCCCCACCTCCTACGTCCCTGTTGAAAAACTCAACCGCCTGACCAAGAAAAACCACCAAGGTGTAGTCGCCAACCTCTCGCCCATCACCTATTACGACTTCGAAAACTTAGTCATCACAGTCATTGAAAGCGGCAAGAACCCCCTCTTCCTCGTCCTTGACCACCTTTCCGACGTGCGCAACTTCGGCGCCATCATCCGCACTGCCGAGTGCACAGGCGTCTCAGGCATCATCATCCCCAAGCGAGGCAGTGCCTCCATCACCGCCGATACCGTCAAAACCTCCGCAGGTGCCGTCTTTAATGTACCGATATGCAAAGTCGATAACCTCATCGACGCCCTCTACTATTTAAAAGGCAGCGGCATCAAAGTACTCGCCGCCACCGAAAAAACCGACACACTCCTCTACCACACCCCAATGCACGACCCCTTAGCCATCATTATGGGCGCTGAGGACACAGGCATTGCCCCCGCCCTACTGAAAATCGCCGATGCCAAAGCTAAACTCCCAATGCTCGGCACCATTAGCTCCCTCAACGTATCGGTAGCCTGCTCACTCTTCCTATACGAAGCCATAAGACAACGAAAATTCCAGTGAACAGTGAACAGAGATCAGAGATGAGGAATGAGAGATCAGAAGTCAGGGGTTAGAAATTAGAAATTAGAAATCAAAAATCAGGGGTCAGAAATCAGTAACTAAGCACTGATTTCTCACCCCTGATCTCTATTCCCTGACCACTGTTCTCTGTTCACTGTTCACTATTCACTCCCCCTAATCCCACTCCAAGAGTCTGCGTTCACCGCTAATCTGCTGAATATCCGTAATATCCTGCGACATCTCAACCACACCCTTGTAATTCTTATCCTTATCACGCACCGCAAAATAACGCACATAAATCAGCCTACCACGGTAGTTAAACCAAAAGTTCGCCTCATTCTGCGTCCCTGCCCTGAACGACTCCACAATGCGAAGCACCGTCCCCACACTCTTCGGCGGGTGACAAAACTTCACCTCCCTACCAATAATCCCCGCACTTCGCGGAAAAACACGCTCCTCGCCTCGGTTGTAAAAAATCACCCTATCGTGCTCATCTACAAACGTAATATCCACAGGCAGCGTCTTCAGCAGCAAATTCACCTGCTCCACCGTCATATACCCCTCATCATAATGCTGTGCCGTTTTGTCAAACTCCACATCCTCACGCACTTGCGTATCCATTGACGGATGCACATACCCCTGTTCACTCGGATACGAAGCAGGCGCCTGCGAAAGCATCCAGCCAATCTCCTCCTCACCTTCACGCATCTTGATCCAATCCTCATCCTCCAAAAGCTCTAACGAACGCGGAAACAATATGTTAGCCTCCACATTCAGCAAGCGCGACAAATTCTCCGCAATATACACTGCATTCGCCTGTGCACTATCCAAATCATTCTCCTCCAAGTTCTTACGCACCAATCGGAAGATATCGCGTATCGTATCGTGAAACGACCACATATTCTGCGAAGGCCCCGTCCAACCACGCTGCTCCAAAAACGGAAACAACTGGTTCTCCTTACGTGCAAAATGCTTCTCCACCGTCGAAAGATGGTTAAAAATATTGTAAAACTTTTGATAATCCGTGTGAGGATCCACACCCATTAGCTCGTCAAGCAAACTGTGAATAAGCTCTGCTTCAAGCAAATACGTATGAACTGGGTGCCCCTCAGGTACATTCTGTTGCATTAGCGTTCTCTTTTAAAGCCGCAAAAGTACAAAAACCATTCCGAACACACAAATAAAAACACCCCTTTCTCTTAAATACCCCAATCGAACACCAATCGGACACGTAACGAACCGACCCCCTTTTCCCTCAGAAAAACACCCCTATTCAATAAAATTATATTTACTAACAAAACCATATTTCAAAGATAAAAACACCACAAAACACCCATTTTTTAGACTGTCAAATTTTAAAGATGGGAGAAGATGTTTCCCAAGTGACTCCCAAGTGACTCCCAAGTGCTTCCCAAGTGTCCCCCATCTTTTCAGTACCCCAACAGAAAAACCTCCCTTAAAAGCCCTACACCCTCGCCCTCCTATCGCTGACAAAAAACACAAAAATAACACCACAACAGCCTCCAAGTCAAAAAAAAGATGTATCTTTGCACTCTAAACAAAGTACATCCTATCTATGGCAGAAAAACATCATTATAAAGGACTTACGGACACCCAAGTACTCGAAAACCACCAAAAATACGGCAATAACCAGCTCACTAAGAAAGAAGGTGAACCCCTCTGGAAGCAATTCTTAGAAAAGTTTACCGACCCGATCATCATTATCCTCTTGGTAGCTCTACTCTTCTCCTTCGGAGCCTCCAGCTACGAGTACTTCGTAAACCACCACGGTTTCCACACCTTCCTCGAGCCCTGCGGAATCTTGTTCGCCATCCTGCTCGCCACAGGTGTAGCCTTTTACTTCGAACAAAGAGCCAATAAGCAGTTCGAGCTCCTCAACCAAGTCAATGATGAGGTTTATTACAAGGTCATCCGCAACGAGCGCGTCACCCAAGTGCTCAAGAACGATATCGTCGTGGGCGATACCATCATCCTCGAAACAGGCGAAGAAGTCCCCGCCGATGGCGATCTCTTAGAGGCTATTTCCCTACAAGTCAACGAGTCCACCCTCACTGGCGAGCCTGTCGTAGAAAAGACCATCGAGAGCAATAAGTTCGATCAGGAAGCCACCTACCCCTCCAACCACATTTGCCGTGGCACTTCCATCGTCGATGGCCACTGCATCTATGAAGTCACCAAGGTAGGCGACGCCACCGAGTACGGCAAGGTCTTCGAAGGCGTACAGATCGACAACACCGTCAAGACCCCCCTCAATGAGCAACTCGATAAGCTGGCAAGCATCATCACTAAGGTGAGCTACGCCATTGCTGTCTTGGTAGTTATCGGTCGCCTGCTCCTCTATTTCAAAGGATTACACACCTCATTCGACTGGATTGCCTTTGGTGGTTACCTTCTCAATACCATAATGATTGCCATCACGGTCATTGTGGTAGCCGTCCCCGAAGGATTACCGATGAGCGTAACGCTATCGTTGGCATACAGTATGCGCAGTATGATGAAAACCAACAACTTGGTACGTAGAATGCACGCCTGCGAAACGATGGGCGCTACCACTGTAATCTGCACCGACAAGACGGGCACACTCACCCAAAACCAAATGACCGTCTACGAGCCTTTCTTCCCTGACTTCAAAGGATTTGATGATAACTTTGGGCAGCTCTTAGCCGAGGCAATGGCAGTAAACTCAACCGCCTACCTCGACTTCTCCTCGAATGCCACTGAGGTAAAAGTACTCGGCAACCCCACAGAAGGCGCACTACTGCTGTGGCTTGGCAAGCAAGACGTGAACTACCTACCACTGCGCGAGAAAGCTGAGATCATCAGCCAGCTGACCTTCTCCACCGAACGTAAATATATGGCTACTTTTGTAAAGCACCCCAAAACAGGCAAAGGCGTGCTCTACGTAAAGGGAGCTCCTGAAATCGTAATGAATTTCTGCCAAACTGCTGGGAAACTCAATGCAGCCTTAACCCGAGAAGCTTTTGAAGAAAAACTCTTGCAGTATCAGAATCAAGCGATGCGCACCATAGGCTTTGCCTATAAAGAACTCGAGGCTGACACTCCCGTGTTCGAGAATGGTAAACTTGCAGTAAATGGCTTGCACTTTATGGGTATCACTGCCATCTCCGACCCTGTCCGCGCTGATGTACCCGAGGCAATACGCGAGTGCTTACACGCAGGCATTCAGATCAAAATAGTTACAGGCGACACTTCGGCTACTGCTAAAGAAATCGCCCGACAAATCAGCCTCTGGGACGATACCTGCACCGACGAGCGCAATATGATCACAGGCACTGAGTTTGCCGCTATGCCCGATGAAGAACTCAAAGAGCGCTTAGCTGATATCAGGGTCGTATCGCGTGCACGTCCACTGGATAAAGCCCGCTTGGTAAACCTCTTGCAACAACGCGGCGAGGTAGTAGCTGTCACTGGCGATGGCACTAACGACGCCCCCGCTCTCAAAGCCGCTCAAGTAGGGCTCTCAATGGGCGATGGCACCGCAGTAGCCAAAGAGGCAAGCGATATTACCATCCTCGATAATTCATTCAGCAGCATTGGCAAAGCTGTGATGTGGGGACGCTCACTGCACCTTAATATTCAGCGCTTTATACTCTTCCAGATGACTATCAATGTCGCAGCGTGTATCATCGTGCTTATCGGCGCCTTCTTAGGAGTGCAGTCGCCACTAACCGTCACCCAGATGCTATGGGTCAATCTCATTATGGATACGTTTGCCGCCTTAGCCTTAGCCTCTTTACCTCCGAGCAAAAGTGTGATGAACGACAAGCCACGTGCTAAAGGGGCTAATATCATCTCGCGTACAATGGTAAAAGGAATTTTTGGTGTAGGAGGCTTCTTCGTTCTACTGCTCTTCGGTCTGTTACAGTACTTCAAGAACGAAGATATCACCTCACTTGCTGGCTTCTCCATCACAGATTATTTTAGCCACTTCTTCCATTTTGGAGCAGCTCAAGGAGAGTTATCAGCCTACGAACTGTCACTCTTCTTTTCTATCTTTGTAATGCTGCAATTTTGGAATATGTTTAACGCCAAAGCCTACCGTACAGGGAAGAGCACTTTCTACAACCTCAGTGAATGCCAAGGGTTTATTCTTATCGCAATGGCTATTATCATCGGGCAGATATTCATCACTACCTTTGGTGGTGAGATGTTTGACGTAACGCCTTTGCAACTTGATGATTGGCTAATAATTATTGGAGGGACAAGCTTCGTCCTATGGGTTGGTGAAATCGCAAGACTTTTCAGAAGGGGTTAATTTTATATTTTTTATATGATTACAAAAACGGTAGTCTTTTCTCAGACTACCGTTTTTTTGTTTTATAGCAGCTTTTCTGAAGATATTCCTTAGAAAAAAGTTGTAAAAATAATAGTAAAACTTGTGAGTTTATGATTTTCTCCCTACCTTTGTCGCCTAAATAAATTATATCACCAAACTATGAGATTAAGAAATATAGCCCTTGCTGTGGCAGGGATAGCATTGCTCGCAGCGTGTGAACAGAAGAAAACAAAAGAAGAGGTGAAAGATGAGCCTCAAAAGCCGCTTATCAGCTATGTAGATCCGTTTATTGGTACAGGGGGACACGGGCATACCTTCCCTGGGGCGACAACTCCTATGGGGATGATACAAGTAAGCCCTGTAAACGGACTTAGCCATTGGGATTGGTGCTCGGGTTACCACTACTCGGATAGCTTGGTAGTGGGCTTTGGGCATCTGAGCCTCAGTGGTACAGGTATCGGCGACCTAAACGACATCTTGCTAATGCCTGCCACAAAGGCTTACGACCTTTCCACACTCAAATATGGCAGAAAGGAGCAATACCCCGTTAATGCACAAGAGTTTCGCGATATGGTGCCTTACAAATCGCTTTACAGCCATAAAAATGAAAAGGCAAGCCCTGGGTATTACGAGGTGTATTTGGAAACGCCAAAGGTAAACGTAGAGCTCACTGCGGCACAGCGTTATGGGGTACATCGCTATACTTTTGAGAAGGGTGCTGAGCAGTCTGTAATATTGAACTTAGGTTATGCAATCAATTGGGATAGCCCTACAAAGACTTCTATTAAAGAGTATAAGGGTACACAATCAACCACAAGTATCATTACAGGAGAACGCTTTAGTACTGGCTGGGCAAAGAACCAGAAAGTGTACTATGCAATACAATTCTCTAAGCCTATTGATAAGGCGGTAATCCAAAAGAATAAAGGGGAAGAAACCTCAGCACAGTTTTTCTTTAAAGAGGAAGATAGTGATACACTCTTGGTAAAAGTAGCGGTCTCTTCAGTAAGTGAGCAAAGTGCTATAGAGAATTTAGAAATAAGTACACCGATAGACTTTGATAAGACCCGCTTATCAGCCGAAGCACAGTGGGAAGATGCCCTCTCGCGTATAGTAGTGGGAACCCCTGTGGATTCACTCAAAACAATCTTCTATACTGCATTATATCACACGCAGATAGCCCCCGTAACTTTTAGCGACAAAGATGGACAATTCCGCTTAGAGAATGATAAGATAGCCAAAGGCAATTACACCGCCTACTCTACCCTATCGCTGTGGGACACTTTCAGGGCTGAGCACCCACTGCTCAACCTCATACGTCCGCAAGAAGTATCAGGGATTATCAACTCAATGCTGGCTTATTATGAAGTGCATAAGGTATTGCCCGTATGGACGCTCTATGGCAATGAGACCGACACGATGACGGGGTATCACTCTGTGGCAGTGATCGCTGAGGCGTATTTGAAAGGTATTCGTGGCTTTGATGCCGAGAAGGCTTACGAGGCGATGAAAGCAACTATGATACAAGACAAGCGCGGACTGAAAGCCTATAAGCAATATGGCTATATACCCTACAACGCCGTAGATGAATCAGTAACCATCACTTTGGAATACGCTTATGATGATTGGTGTGTAGCTCAGATGGCAAAAGCATTGGGCAAAGCTGAGGATGCAGACTTCTTCCTCAAACGCTCTAAGGCTTACACTTACCTCTTTGATAAAGAAACAGGCTTTATGCGTGGTAAATCTGCTGAGGGTAAGTGGCGTACACCTTTTGATCCTAAACGCTCTGACCACCGTCAAGGCACCGACTACACCGAAGGCAATGCTTGGCAACACAGCTGGTTTGTGCCTCACGATGTAGAAGGGCTCATAGCACTCTTCGGCAGCAAAGAAGCCTTTACAGCACACTTAGAGAAACTGTTCACTGAAAGTTCAGAGATCACAGGCGACAACACCTCTCCTGACATCTCAGGGCTTATCGGACAATACGCACACGGCAACGAGCCAAGCCACCATATCGCCTATATGTTCAACATTGCAGGGCAGCCTAAACGCACTCAATATTGGGTAGACCGCATCCTACAAACGCAGTACAACACCACCCCTAACGGACTCAGTGGCAATGAGGACTGCGGACAGATGTCGGCGTGGTACGTATGGAGTGCAATGGGCTTATACCCTATGAACCCCGCCTCTACCGAGTACGAGTTTGGTCGTCCACTCTTCGATAAGGTAACTATCAAACTGCCTAATGGTAAAACTTTTACCATTACAGCTAAAAACGTCTCTAAGGAGAATAAGTATATCAAATCCGTAAGTCTCGATGGGAACCCTTACAAAGAATGGCACATCAGCCACGAGACTATCCTTAAAGGCGGTGAACTCACTTTTGAAATGACTAATAAATAACAAATGAAAAGACACCTATTGATCACAGGGGGAGCAGGCTTCATCGGCTCGCACGTGGTACGACTCTTCGTTACCAAATACCCTGACTACGAAATCATCAACTTAGACAAACTCACCTACGCAGGCAACTTAGACAATGTAAAAGACGTTGCCGATAAGCCTAACTACCGCTTTGTGCAGGCAGACATCTGCGACTTTGAGGCTATGAAGGCACTCATCGCCGAGCACCATATTGATGGCATCATCCATCTGGCAGCCGAGAGCCACGTCGATCGCAGTATCGAAGACCCTTTCATCTTTGCCAAAACCAATGTGATGGGCACACTCAGCCTGCTGCAAGCAGCGCGTGAGGTATGGGGCAACGACACTGCTGGCAAGCGTTTCTACCACGTCTCTACCGATGAGGTGTATGGCGCACTTCATCACGGCGACCCTCTCTTCACTGAGGAGACTAAGTACGACCCCCACTCGCCTTACTCAGCCTCTAAAGCCTCGTCCGACCACTTTGTGAGGGCGTATCACACCACCTATAAGCTCCCTGTGGTGCTCTCCAACTGCTCCAACAACTATGGCAGTCATCAGTACCCAGAGAAGCTCATTCCTGTGTGTATCCACAATATATGTGAGAACAAACCGCTGCCTATCTACGGCAAGGGGGAGAACATCCGCGATTGGCTCTTTGTTGAGGACCACGCCCACGCTATCGACACTATCTTCCATTGTGGTAAGGACGGCGAGACGTACAACATCGGTGGCATCAACGAGTGGAAGAATATCGACTTGGTAAAGGTCATCATCAAGGAAGTAGACAAGCAACTCGGTCGCCCCGAAGGCACATCACTCGGGCTCATCACCTTTGTTACCGACCGCGCAGGCCACGACTTCCGCTATGCGATTGATGCCTCTAAACTCACCCACGAACTCGGCTGGCAACCCTCACTGCAATTTGAAGAAGGTATTGCCAAAACCGTAGCTTGGTATCTTGCACAACGATAAAGAGCAGTAAAAAACAACATTGGTATATAAATTTAAATACATTCTAAAATTGACAAAAAAAGGAGTTGCCTGTGTATCGGGCAACTCCTTTTTTTATATTCCAAAAACAGCATACTACTCTCTAAAAGCGATAAGTTGAAAGCTATCGCGTGCAGACCACTTGGTTCGTATATTTCAGATTTACAACACTGTATTCACCCAACTTCCCCGTCTTCTCTAATTGTTTATAGAAGGCTTTGAGATTAGCCTTCTTCAAAGCCGCTTCCTCAAAGGTACCAAAGAGTACCCTAAAATGCGGCACACGCATCAAGAACTCGTACTCCCCATTGGGCTTTACTGCCACTTCGGTGATGTTCTCAGCCATCCAAGGGTCGTTTTTGATAAAAGTCATCAGTTCGTATGAAGGTTGCCAATGGCTGGGGCGTATATCGCCTCTGAGGATAGGCACACGCGCCGAGAACGACGCCGACAGCGGCATCTCCTTGCCCTGTTCGTCCATATAGAAAGCCCGCCCCTCGCGATAGACCCGCGCAATAGGCTGACGCTGCTTGATCTTAGCATTCAGCACCCCGTCGATTGTGCAATACACCTGCGACTTCTCAATCATCACGTTGTTGTCCAAAAGGTTTTCCATTTCTCCCAGACGCAATAGCCCTACGGGAGTTATTGCTTGTGGATCCTTAAACAAATTGCGTTTTACAGCCTCTTCTGTCACATATAAATCCTCACTCTGATGATCCACAACTACCTCTTTTAAAGGGCGCATCTTGTGCCGTGTTGATGCAAAAAGTTGTACCGCTAAAGGTAATAGTACTATTGTAAGTAATTTTAAGAATCTTTTGATATACATAGATCTAATAAGTATATTAAAGGGAAATACAGTCATTCAATTCCACGGGGCAAAAGTACAATTTTTTAATGAATAATGAACAATGTATAATGTATAATTTTTTTGTAAAGAGAATAGGGAGCAACTCATTACTTTCTACTCACTACTCATTAACTATTAAGCCAGTTACTTTTCTTAAATGGAATACCTTTGCGAATGAGGTAAGCGTGGTAAGCACTGGGGATATCGTTCTGCCAATGGGGCAAAAGCAGCAAAATGAGGATTACATCCGCTTGGGAGAAGAACCCCCAATAGATAGCCAGTGCAAAGGTAACCCCAGCATAGCCCCAGCCGATGAGTGCTATAAAGGCGATGAACAGACATACCCCCCAGAGCTTCGATAGGAAGGCGTGAGTACAGGTTTCCTTGCCAAACTTGATAAAGCTAATGGCATAACACAAGCCTTCGGAGACAAAAAGTAGCCCCACCTCATAGCCGTGAGCCCTAATAACCTCAGGATTGAGCACATAAGCACTTACGCCCACCGACAGCCAAAAGATGAGATCAGTTTGGCTATCCAAACGACGAAGCCTTGTCGTGCTTACCCCCAATCGGCGTGCGATGATGCCATCAAAGACGTCCGAGAGCAACCCTATAACGATCAGCACGATGAGTAGCCCTCGCACGCTATCGCGATAGCCGTAAGCCAAAAGGAGTATCGTAGGTGCGAGCAAAAAGCGCAAGAGCACTAATAAGTAGGGTATGCTGGTTTTTGTCATATCTTGCGATCCATTAGGTCGATGGCAAAAGTACGCAACTGGGTGCGTTTTTCTTCATCAATAGCAAGAGAGTCAAGAGATGCGAGTGCCTCATCGGTGTAATGGGCTATCGCCTTGCGGACTACTGTGTCGGCACCCGTCTGCTGGAAAAGTTGCTTGACGGCAGCCACTTTCTCGGGGCTTTGATCGGTAGTTGCGTAATGCTGCAATAGGGCTGTACGTTGCGCTGCATCAGATAGTTCTAAGGCTTTGAGGTAGAGCATCGTCTTTTTGTTCTCCAAGATATCGCCGCCGATCTGCTTGCCGAATGTGTCATCACCAAAAGCGTCGAGGTAATCATCCTGCAACTGAAAGGCAAGCCCAAGCTGTAGCCCGAAGTTGTAAATGTGCTGCTGATTGTCGGGGGAGGTAGCTGCTACGATAGCGCCCATTTGGAGTGCTGCCCCGATAAGTACCGCTGTTTTATAACGAATCATCAGCAGATATTCCTCAGTGGTGACGGTAGAGCGGACTTCAAAATCCATATCGTATTGCTGCCCCTCGCACACTTCGAGAGCCGTCCTACTAAGAAGCTGTGTTAAACGTCCAAAAACCGCAGGTGGATAGTGCTCCAATAGCTGGTAGGTGAGGATGAGCATCGCATCGCCTGAGAGGATGGCAGTGTTTACATTCCACTTGTGATGCACCGTGGGGCAGCCACGTCGCAGCGGTGCTTTATCCATAATATCATCGTGGACGAGGGAAAAGTTGTGGAACATCTCAACGGCAGTGGCAGCGGGGAGTGCCTCGTGATAATCGGCGCCAAAGAGATCGGCAGCCATCATTGTGAGCACTGGGCGCAGACGTTTACCTCCGAGGTTGAGGATATAGGCAATTGGCTCATAGAGGTTTGTGGGCTGCTTTGCTGTGAGAGATTGCTTGAGGTAGTGCAAGAACTCTTCTCTATATTGTTCTGTTGAAAGGTTTTTCATATCTTGTGTATTTCGTTACCTGTGAATGTGTTGACCCCTTGTTGGGCGGCTTTAGCAGTAGTGAGCATCGCCTCGGCTAAGCGCTCGGTAGAGAGCGGTTGGTATCGGCGAAAAAGACCGATAGTGTTAAAGAAATTGAGTACTGAAATGGATAGCTTCTCCCCCACCCTATCAGAGTCTTTCCGCTTGAGCACTGAGGGCTGAAAGATATTCATACTGCTGAAAGCTAAGTTTTTAACGGCATCCTCCAGTTCACCTTTTATTTGGAGATAGAAGTTGCTCGAATGGCTATTCGCCCCAACTGAGGAGACGAGCATAAAGGTTTTCACCCCGTTAGCAGCAGCTGCTTTGGCAAAATCGAGGTTATATTGCACGTCGATCTGGCGCTGACGTTCTTTGCTGCCCGCTTGCTTGAGAGTGGTGCCTAAGCAGGAAAAGGCTACATCAGCGACTACTAATGGGCTCCACTGCTGGGGCTCGCTGAAATTGACGATGTGTTCTTGCAACTTGGGGTGTTGCAAGGAGAGCGGTTTTCGCACCAATGCGCGCACCTCGGTGAAGGTGTCGTCATTTAGTAATAATTGTAGTAAATCCTTACCTACGGCTCCTGTGGCACCTATGATTACTGCTGTCATAATTTGCAATTTTTGGGCAAAGGTACGATTTTTTAATGAATAACGGATAATACTCAATATACAATTTTTCGTTTTTCTACATTTTTTAAAATTGTTAGTGTATTTGTCTGGAATTAGCTGCATACGCAGTTTTTAGGAGATCCTAAAAATGTAGGAGATGTGTTCGAGATGTGTTCGAGATGTGTTCGAGCAGTGTTCGAGATGAGTCCGAAAGAAAAATTTTCTGTTGGGGGTTTTACTCAAAGGGGCTGCGATTGCGATGGGATACGGGAGGGGGTTTGAAGGAGGTTGGGAACATTTTTTTTGTGATTTATTTTTTTGTTTTGTAAAAAGGTTGTACTTTTGCAGCCTGAATTAAAAACTAATCGGGATGTGGCGCAGTTGGTAGCGTACACGTATGGGGTGCGTGTGGTCGCTGGTTCGAGTCCAGTCATCCCGACTTTCTTTTTAGATTATGAAACTTTCGAATTTTAATTTTGATCTTCCTAAGGAATTATTAGCGGAGTATCCGAGTGAGAACCGCGACGAGGCTCGCCTGATGGTGCTCCATCGCAAGACGGGCGAGATTGAACACAAGTTGTTCAAAGATGTGATTAACTACTTTGACGATGGTGATGTGTTCGTGATTAATAATACTAAGGTGTTCCCTGCGCGTTTGTTTGGCAATAAGGAGAAGACGAAGGCGCGTATTGAGGTGTTTCTGCTGCGCGAGCTAAGTGCTGAGCAACGCCTATGGGATGTGCTTGTAGACCCTGCGCGCAAGATCCGCATCGGGAATAAGCTCTATTTTGGCAAGGATGCGCGCTTGGTGGCTGAGGTGATTGACAATACTACTTCGCGTGGGCGTACGCTTCGTTTTTTGTACGATGGCACCTATGAGGAGTTTCGCCAGTATCTCAAAGAGCTTGGGCAAACGCCGCTGCCAAAGTATATTTCGCGCCCTGTGGAGCCTGAGGATGAGGAGCGTTATCAAACGATTTACGCTAAATACGAGGGTGCTGTAGCTGCACCAACGGCAGGGTTACACTTCTCTAAACATCTGATGAAGCGCTTGGAGATCAAGGGGATATCCTTTGCAGAGATTACTTTGCACGTGGGGCTGGGGACGTTCAGCCCGGTAGAGGTGGAGGATCTCTCTAAGCACAAGATGGATAGTGAGGAGATTATCATTCCAGAGGATCAGACACTTATCATCAATAAGGCTAAGGAAAGTGGCAAGCGTGTATGCGCTGTGGGCACTACGGTGATGCGTGCGCTGGAAAGCTCGGTGGCACCTAACGGCAATGTGAATCCGTACAATGGCTGGACGAATAAGTTTATCTTCCCGCCTTACGATTTTAGTGTTGCCAATGCGATGATTACGAACTTCCACACGCCGAAATCGACCTTGCTGATGATGGTTTCGGCTTTTGGCGGGCACGAATTGGTGATGCGTGCTTATCACGAGGCTGTTGCTGAGAAGTACAAATTCTACTCGTACGGCGACGCAATGCTCATTCTATAAGATATTAATATACAGCTTACAAAATGGTTTAACCACATACATATTACCAAAAGTATATGTATGTGGTTTTGTTTTTTGAGTTATTTTTTATACTTTTGGCGAAATTTCAGCATAGTTATGACACAGATATTAAACCATACGGATATTACCAATAAGATTAGGCGTATTGCCTACCAGATTTACGAGACGCATATTGATGAGCAAACTCTTATCCTTGCAGGGATTGATGGCAATGGGTATATTTTTGCCACTTTGCTTGCCGAGCAGCTCAGGGGGATATCGCCCTTAGAAGTCCAGTTGTGCAAGGTCTCCATAAACAAGCGAGAGCCTTTGGCAGGCAGCAGCGCTTCATTGCCCACAGAGGCGTATCGCGACAAGGCAGTGGTGCTAGTGGACGACGTGCTCGAGTCAGGCCGCACGCTGATGTATGGGGCTAAGCATTTCCTTGAAGTGCCGCTCAGGAGCCTTACCACAGCCGTGCTGGTGAACCGCAACCACAAGCAGTACCCTATCAAGGCGGACTTTAAGGGCATCTCGCTCTCTACCTCCCTGCAAGAGCATATCACTGTGGAGTTTGACGAGGGAGACTATAAAGCATTTTTGAGTTAATGGATAATGGATAGTGCAAAATGGATAATTACTTCTACTTTTCTACTTTCCTAATTTTCTAACTTCTAAATAAATATGACGTTACATACTTACCTTACCCTCGGAATACTACTCGTCTCTGCCCTATTTTTTATGAGCGGAAAAGTGCGTTCGGACTTAGTGGCAATGTGTTCGCTCGTGCTCTTAGTTCTTTTAGGCATACTCACGCCTGAGGAAGCACTATCGGGATTTTCCAACAACGTCATCGTGATGATGATAGGGCTGTTCATAGTCGGCGGGGCGATCTTCCAAACGGGATTGGCGAAGATGATCAGTAGCCGTATCCTGAGGCTTGCAGGCAATAGCGAAACGCGGCTTTTTGTGCTGCTAATGCTCGTTACTTCCTTCATAGGCGCCTTTGTGAGCAACACGGGCACAGTGGCACTGATGATGCCCATAGTGGTTAGCATCGCAATGGGGGCTAATATGAGCAGTAGCCGTCTTCTGATGCCGATGGCTTTTGCCAGCAGTATCGGTGGGATGATGACGCTCATCGGTACGCCGCCCAACTTGGTGATCGATGGAGAATTGATAAAGGCGGGCTACCAAAAACTCACCTTCTTCTCCTTTACGCCCGTAGGCTTGGTATGTTTGGTAGTGGGATTGTTAGTTCTTTTGCCCGCCAGCAAGTATTTTTTATCGAAGAAAGACAGTGGCAACTCCACTGACGGTAGCAAAGGCAAGAGTCTGCACGATTTAGTAGGGGAATATCAGCTTTCGAGCAATCTTTACCGCGTACTTATAGAAAAAAACTCGCCTTTTATATCCAAAACCCTACGAGAAATCAACATATCGCAGCAATATCACCTCAGTATCCTCGAGATTAGGCGTAAATCCACCTCTAATAACCCCTTCTTTAAGACAATTAACCAAGAGGTTGTCAATGCCGACACGGTGATTTATGAAGGCGACATCCTCTACCTCCGCGGGGCATTCGAGGACGTAGAGCGGATGGTAGCCGAGCAGCATTTAAGTCTGCTCAATACCCATCAGGCAGAGGAAAAAGAGGAAAATGGACTGAGTTTTCACGATATAGGCATTGCTGAGGTGCTAATTATGCCCGCCTCGAAACTCGTGAACACGCCCATCAAGGAAAGTAAGCTGCGTGAGCACTACGGATTGAACATCCTCGGCATTCAGCGCAAGGATAGCTATATTTTGCAGAACCTTAAGGACGAAAAAACCTTCGCCGGCGATATTCTTTTGGTGCAAGGGCGATGGGAATCGATCAGCAAGCTCGGTGATGAACGCAGTCAGCTCGTGGTGTTGGGGCAACCGCTGGCAGAAGCCTCGAAGGTTACCCTCACGCACAAGGCACCGATAGCCGCAGTGATAATGGTGGCAATGGTAGTGGCGATGATGTTTGATTTCATACCGATAGCCCCTGTAACAGCAGTGCTCATCGCCTCACTGCTAATGGTGCTCACCGGCGCATTGCGCAACGTGGAGGCAGCTTATAAGACCATCAATTGGGAAAGCGTGATACTCATCGCCGGAATGCTGCCGATGGCTGTAGCTTTGGACAAGACGGGCGTTTCAGGCTTGGTAGCCAATACTTTAGTAACGAATCTGGGCGATAAAAGTCCGTACATCTTGCTGGCAGGGGTGTACTTCACCACCTCACTGATGACGATGTTTATCAGCAACACGGCAACGGCAGTGCTTTTGGCGCCCATCGCTATGAAAGCCGCCCAAACCTTAGGATTACAGCCGCACGCCTTTCTTTTTGCTGTGTCAGTGGCAGCGAGTATGTGCTTCGCCTCACCTTTTTCAACCCCACCGAACGCACTGGTGATGTCGGCGGGGCGTTACACCTTTATGGACTACGTAAAAGTGGGCTTACCGTTGCAAATCATCTTAGGCTTGGTGATGATATTCGTGTTACCGATGCTTTTTCCGTTTTAGATAGAAATTTTATAGGAGGAAGCTGCTGAATACAATTATTGTAAAAAAGTTTTGGCTATTACAACTATTTGTTGTACTTTTGCCCAAAATTTAACAAAATAGAATGAGAGAGAAAATTTCAGAGTTTTTATTAGACGTATCGAAATACGTATTTACAGCAAGCATTGTAGCTCCTCTTTTCATAGGAGAAGAACAAAGAACAACCTTTTGCACAGTTGGGTTCTCGGTGTCTATCATCGGTTTGTTATTGGGGCTATCGTTAATTAAACGCAAAAAGGTAAATACCAATAATAACCAGAACCGCAAGAATAACAGAGGCGGGCGAAATCGCAACAACAGAAATAAAAAAGGACAAGCCAAAGAGCCTGAAAAAGAACTGGGGCTCAGTAGGTTCATCAAAGAATGAGTTTAAGGCAAGTATATTTTGACAATGCAGCCACGACCCCTGTACTACCAGAGGTGATAACTCGGATGTCGGAAGTGCTCAGTAAGCAGTTTGGCAATCCGTCGTCAACACACGCTTTCGGGCGCAGCGCCAAGTCAGTGATAGAACTTTGCCGTAAGAATATCGCTAAGAGGCTGAATGTACACCCTTCGGAAATCATTTTCACCTCTGGAGGAACAGAAGCTGATAATCTGATACTCAGGGGATGTGTGCGCGATTTGGGCGTACGAGTGATCATCACCTCCCCTATTGAGCATCACGCTGTGCTTCATACAGTGGAAGCATTGGCTAAGGAGTACACAATAGAGATACGCTATGTAAAGCTATCTGAGACAGGTGCGGTTGATCTTCAAGACTTGCGAAACTTGCTATTAGAATATCCTGAGGAGAAAGTATTAGTAAGCCTGATGCATGTAAATAATGAAGTGGGCAACATCCTATCTATCAAGCGTGTCGGGCGTATATGCAAGCAATACGGTGCTTATTTTCACTCTGATACTGTACAGACCATTGGGCACTATCCGTTGGATTTAGAAGAGATACAAGTGGACTTCATCACAGCCTCAGCCCATAAATTCCACGGACCGAAAGGGGTAGGATTTGCTTACATTAGAAGAGGAAATGCACTACACAGTTCGCTCTACGGAGGAGAACAAGAGAAAGGATTAAGAGCTGGCACTGAGTCAGTTCACGATATTGCAGGAATGGAAGTGGCTTTTAATCAAGCTTATGAGAAACTCAATGAACGCACAGCTTATTTGCAGGATCTGAAAGTGTATTTTATAGCCCAAATCAAGGTGCATTTCCCCGAGGCAATCTTTAACGGGCGTTGTACAGATATGCAGCGAAGTTCGTACTGTATTATCAATGTGGGATTTCCTTCTCTAAAAGATAAGAATGACACTTTATTATTTCTTCTGGATATGAAAGGAGTAGCCTGCTCAAAAGGAAGTGCGTGCCAGAGTGGTAGCGTACAAACTTCACACGTACTAAAAACCATTCTACCTGAGGAACAGCTAAAATACCCTTCTTTGCGCTTTTCCTTGTCAACTTTCAACACTCAGGAAGAGGTAGATTTCACCATAAAAATGCTTAAGGAAATAGAGCTTTCATAAAAAAGTTTCTGCCTTTTACAGTTGATTTCCAAGGTATTGTAATTTTTCTTTAAAAATTATCTTAAAAAAGTTTGGCAGTTATAAATAATTGCTGTAATTTAGTGCCTCCATTTAGTTGGAGAACCTTTGGATTACCGTAATATTTAAATCTCAGAAAGATATGCTAGACGAGAAAAATGACTTATCAGTAGAAGTGCAAGAAGAGGATAATACATTGTCATACGAGGCAATGAGTTTAGAGGATTTAACCAAAGCACTTAAAAAATTACTTGAAACAGATAGGATTCAAGCCATAAGAGGCGAGGTGAATGCTATCAGGAAGGAATTTGATGCCAAATATGAAATGCTCGTAGAAGAAAAACGAGAAGAATATCTGGCTGATGGTGGTGAAGACTATGATTTTAAGTACGAAAGCCCTATCCATAAGGAATTTTATGCCCTTTTAAAAGAATATCGCGAGAGATTTAGTGAGCTTCACAAAGAAATGGAGAAGCAACATAAAGAAAACCTCACACAACGCCGTGAAATAATTGAGGAACTGAAAAACCTCATCAATGTTGAAGAGAATATAGGCACTACCTTCAAACAATTTAAGGAGTTACAGGAGCGCTGGCGCAATGCAGGACCTGTTTCCAAAGCAGATTACGAAGATCTGTGGAACAACTACCATCATCACGTTGAGAGATTTTACGACTATATCCACCTGAGCAAAGATTTGCGTGATATTGACTTCAAACGCAACTTAGAGGAGAAAGAAAAGCTCATTGCAAGGGCTGAAGAGCTGCTCAGTGATGAGGTTGATGGACTGAAAGCTGCCCGAGAGTTGCAACAACTCCACCGTACGTGGAAGGAAGAGCTCGGACCTGTTGACAAAGAGCATCGTGAGAGTATCTGGGAGCGATTTACGCAACTCAGCAAGCAAATTAGAGATAAACAACAAGAGTATTTAAAGAACTTAGACAAAATTTTCGAGGAAAACTTAGCCAAGAAAAAGTCCATTATTGAAAAAATGAATGCTCTTGCTGCCAAAGAGCCTACCACTCACAACGGTTGGAAGCAACTTTCCAAAGAAATGCAAACCCTGCGCGAAAGTTACTTCAATGCAGGACGTGTTCCTGAGAAGGAAGCCGACACCGTGTGGACAAACTTTAAAGCTGCTTTCCGCATCTTCGATAAAAAGAAAAATCATTTTTATAAAGCAAGCAAGAAGGAGCAACAAGAGAACTTAGTTAAGAAGTTAGCCCTCGTGGAGATCGCAAAAGCAAACCAAGATAGCACCGACTGGGAAGTAACCACCGAATTGATGAAGAAAATCCAGAGGGAATGGAAGGAAATCGGGGCAGTACCTATTAAAAATAGTGAGAAAATCTGGAAAGAGTTCAAAAAAGCGTGCGATAATTACTTCAATCACTATGGAGAAGCGGTAAAAGCCAACAAAGATAGGGAGTTCTCATCACTAGATAGGAAAAAAGAACTCTTAGATGAGCTAAAAGCCTACCAGTTAGGCTCAGATAAGGATAAAAATATCGCCGACTTGCAAGAGTACGCCCGAAGATGGGACGAACTGGGGAGAACGCCACATTCAAAGAAGTCAATTGACATCAAATTCCATAAAATTATCGACGGGCTCTTCAAAAAACTTGATTTCGACAAGCAGGAGATCGAGATAATGAAATACAACAACAAACTCGAGCGCCTGATCAACGATGATAACGAGAATTCCCTCAACAACGAAGTAATATACGTAAAACGCCGCATTGAGGAAATCAAATCAGAAGTTTTGCAGCTGGAGAACAACTTATCGTTCTTTGGAAAGATCGACGAGAAGAATCCACTGATAAAAGAGGTTCTGAAAAACATCAACAACCAAAAAGAGAACCTATTGACGTGGGAAAACAAGCTGCGCGAACTCAAAAACTTACAAAAATCACAACAAGCTGAGGAAAACACAGCAGCAGAGGAAGAAAAAGTTTAATTTTTTATCATTTCATAGAGAAAGAGAGGTTATAAATACTTGTAACCTCTTTTTTTTAAGTCACTCCCAGCATATTTTTAATTCAATATGATATGAAACTCGTATTTGCAACCCATAATCAACATAAATTAAAGGAAATACAAGCCTTACTGCCTAAAAATATACAACTTTTAAGCCTTACCGACATCGGTTGTGAGGAGGACATCCCCGAGACGGCGCCAACCATCGAAGGGAACGCCATCCTGAAGGCAAAATACGTCGCTGAGAGATACGGATACGACGTTTTTGCTGACGACACAGGCTTAGAGGTCGATGCCCTCAACGGTGCGCCTGGGGTTTTCTCCGCTCGCTATGCGGGGCAGCAAAAAAGCGACACCGACAACCTCGCCCTGCTGCTGAGCAATATGAAAGGCGTGCAAAATCGCAAGGCACAGTTCCGAACGGTGATAGCCCTTAGCTTGGACGGCGCCCTCCACACCTTCGAAGGGATAGCCCGTGGCAGCATCACCGAGGCGCCCATCGGAGGGAACGGTTTTGGCTACGACCCTGCCTTCCTCCCCGAGGGATACACCCAAACTTTTGCCCAAATTTCAGCTGATGAGAAGAACAGAATCAGCCATCGGGGCAAGACTTTCGAGCAGCTACTCAGGTTCTTAAAAGAAAGAGCCCGCAATGCCTCCTAAGCGCTCTCACTCACCCTATTTTACACATAAAATATTAA
The DNA here is from genome assembly GCF_001553545.1 of Capnocytophaga haemolytica. NCBI lineage: Bacteria > Pseudomonadati > Bacteroidota > Flavobacteriia > Flavobacteriales > Flavobacteriaceae > Capnocytophaga > Capnocytophaga haemolytica. The sequence goes on from NZ_CP014227.1 coordinate 2,117,746, forward strand.
AAATGACAGAAATATGAGTCTATTAGAAATCAAAGATATCAAGCGCGACTTCAAGTTGGGCAATGAAATACTCCACGTTTTGAAGGGTATCAACCTGAGCATCGAAAAAGGAGAGTACGTCGCCCTGATGGGACCCTCAGGATCGGGAAAATCAACCCTGATGAACATCCTCGGCTGCCTCGACACGCCAACTTCGGGGCAATATATCCTCAACGGCAAGGATGTGAGCAAAATGTCGGATTCAGAATTGGCAGACATCCGCAACCGCGAGATAGGTTTCGTCTTCCAAACCTTCAACCTGATGCCGCGCACCACAGCGCTGGACAACGTTGCCCTGCCGATGGTGTATGCGGGGGTAAACAAGGAAAAACGCCGCGAGCGCGCCCGCGAGGTGCTGCAGATGGTGGGCTTGGAGGACCGTATGCTGCACAAACCAAACGAACTCTCGGGCGGACAAAGGCAAAGGGTGGCTGTGGCACGTGCGTTGGTGAACCATCCGTCGATTATCCTCGCCGATGAGCCTACGGGCAACCTCGATTCGAAGACTTCGTACGAGATTATGAATCTTTTTGACTCCATCTACAACGCTGGCAACACCGTGATCCTCGTAACGCACGAGGAAGATATCGCCCACTACGCCAAGCGCATTATCCGCTTGAAGGACGGGATGATTGAAAGCGACGACAGCAAAAAAGAAAGTCAGATGTAGTGTTAGAAATCAGCAGCAAACAATTTTAACTTATGAATTTCTCCATCATCATACCAGCTTACAATGAGGAAGAAAGCATTGGCAAAACGCTCGAGTCGCTCCTCAATCAGACCCTAAAACCACATCAAATCATCGTGGTGGACGACGGATCGAGTGACAAAACTGCTGAAATTGTAGCTGAAATCGCCAAATCGCATCCAAATTTACAACTTATTGAGAAAAAAGAGAAGGGTGAGCATCTCCCTGGGGGAAAAGTGGTACGTACTTTCAACGTTGGACTTCCTTTTTTGAGTGAATCAACGGAGATTATCTGCAAATTTGATGCGGATTTGATATTCCCTGAGAACTATCTCGCCGTTTTGGATGCACATTACCGCACCGACCCTGCGCTGGGGATGTGTGGAGGCTTTTGCTACGTAGAACGCGATGGGCAGTGGGTGATTGAGAACCTCACCAACGCTGATCATCTGCGCGGGGCGGTAAAATCGTATCGGAAAAAGTGTTTTGAGGATATCGGGGGGCTGAAATTGGCAATGGGCTGGGATACTGCCGATGAGCTGCTGTCAAGATACCACGGATGGCGCGTAAAAACGGATGCCAGCCTCTGCGTAAAGCACCTCCGCCCGACTGGTGCAGGCTACGGACAGCGCGCTAAGTATCTGCAAGGGAGCGTTTTCTATCGTCTGCGCTACGGATGGGTACTGAGCTTGCTTGCCTCGGCGAAGTTGGCATTAAAAAAGAAGAGCATTCGTCAGTTTGGCAATTACCTCAAAGGATATTGGAAGGCAAAACGCGAAAAGCAACCTTATTTATTGACAGAAGAAGAAGGAAAATGGGTGCGCCAATACCGATGGAAGGGAATTTTTAGTAGGTTTTTAGGAAAATAGGTCAGGAAATCGGGAAAATGAACCCTATTTTATGAAAAACTCGACAGAAACAAACAAGATTGAAACTCATCTGAAGTGTTTTATGTAAGATTTAAGTCAGAATAAAATATTCTGATCGTATTCTGATGAAATTCTCACCAGAATAAAATATTCTGAGCGTATTTTGATGAAATTCTCACCAGAATAAAATATTCTGAGCGTATTTTAATTACATTCTCACCAGAATAAAATATTCTGGGCTGCGGCGCACTTGAGGCTCGGAATAAAATATTCTGACTTGCGACACGCCAGAGGTGAGAATAAAATATTCTGACCTTCTACCGAGACTAAAAAATCCGACTTTTTGCATTTTTTCCTTCTTGAGCGTTTTTATCTTCAAACATCACATATCGGGATAAAACTATCTTTCAGTACGTTATATCCTCGCAAAAAGAAAGTCAAAAAATATTTTTCATTTTTTTACGTAAAAATTTGTTTTTACTATAAAAATCCGTATCTTTGCATCGGATTAAAATGAAATCGAAACTACACCTATTATATAGTATATGGGAGATTTCAAAACTAATAAACAGATTTAAGAACCTAAAAAACATCTTTTTACTATGAAAAAGAACAAATTGGTATCATTGGATTACAGAAGGCTTTACAATTCTGAGTTTAGTCAGTTTTTCACTCGATTGGTAGATGATTTTGACAAGTCGGGGCTCAATCTGGAGGAAGATGAAAGCCTAAAAGCAATGCTTGCAACTTTAAAATCGAAAATTCCTGTTTACGACAAGGCTTTGGAGCAGATAAAGACCAAAGAAGAGTCGAAAGCACTCTCAAAATTGGATTTATTGCGCGATGATGCGGTGCAAGCGCTGCATTATAGCATCTTACCGTACAAAAAAACGAAGAAAGACGACTTGCAGAAGGCTTATCACGCCATAAGTATCGTTCTTGAAGAGTACAAAGGGCTTAAAGGCGAGGCTTATGAGCAGGAAACTAAGGATATTGACATTCTGGTTTCGAAATTAAAGGGTAGCGATTTGGCACCTCACTTGGCGAGCTTAAAAATTGACCACTTTGTTGATGAGCTTGAGCAGGCAAACAAGGAGTTTAAGGAACTTTTCAGCCAGCGTTCGGTACAGGGCTTCCAAAAAGAGAGCTATAATATTAAGGAGCTGCGTGCGGAATTGGGCGATTTGTACAAAAAATTCGCTACCTACACCCTTGCGATGGCAGAAGTAAAAGGCAATGAGTTCTTTACAAAGGCATTGGGGGTAGTGAACAACAGCCGCAAGTACTTCTCGGATACGATGGCGCGACGTCAGCCTTCTTCTAATAAGAAAAATTCTTAGGAGAAGGTTGTTTGTTTAAGAAAAAAAGTGTAATTTTGTCGGCGCTTTGGAGAATAAAATAAAAAGGTGAAGTAGAAATAAAAATAACCAAAAAATTAATATAAATTTACAAATTGTAATTCTATCACAGATGAATAAAAAGGAGATTTTAGAGGACTATGCTACGGCAGTCCTCAGTAGGGAATGTAGCTTGATGGGACGTAAGGAAGTACTCACTGGAAAGGCGAGCTTCGGCATCTTCGGCGATGGAAAAGAGGTGCCCCAAGTAGCGATGGCACGTGCTTTTAAGGACGGGGACTTCCGCAGCGGTTATTACCGCGATCAAACTTTTATGATGGCGATAGGTGCTTATACAGTTGAGCACTTTTTCGCTGGAATATACGCACATACAGATATCAATGCCGAGCCGACGAGCGCAGGGCGACAGATGGGGGGACATTTTGCCACCCACAGCCTTGATGAGAAGGGAAACTGGGTTGATTTATTGAAACAGAAGAACAGTAGTAGTGATATTTCGTGCACAGCAGGGCAAATGCCACGTCTATTGGGCTTAGCACAGGCCTCAAAAGTGTACCGCGAGATGCCAGGACTGGAAAGTAAGGGCTTTTCTAATAAGGGTAACGAGGTAGCTTGGGGAACTATCGGCAATGCCAGCGCAAGTGAGGGGCATTTCTTCGAAACTATCAACGCAGCTGGCGTGCTGCAAGTGCCGATGATAATGTCCGTATGGGATGATGCCTATGGCATCTCGGTGCCTGCCAAATATCAGACCACAAAAGAGAGCATTTCGGAGATATTATCAGGATTTCAGCGTACCAAAAACAAGAAAGGGTATGAAATCTTCGTAGCTAAGGGTTGGGATTACGCCGCTTTGTACGAAATCTACCAAAAAGCTGCTAAAATTGCTCGTACGGAGCACGTGCCTGTACTGGTACACGTGCAAGAACTCACCCAGCCGCAAGGGCACTCCACATCTGGCTCGCACGAACGCTATAAGAGCAAAGAAAGGTTGGAATGGGAACGCGAATTTGACTGTAATAAGAAGATGCGCGAGTGGATCCTCGCCAACAAATACGCCACTGAGGCTGAACTTACCGAAATTGAGAACAAAGCCAAGAAGCGCGTGATGGAAGGCAAGAAAAAAGCGTGGGAGGCTTACCTCACTCCGCTGAAAAAGGAGCAAAAAGAGTTGGTAAACCTCTTCAATGAGCTGCTGCCTGCGATAAAAAATGAGCAAAACAAGGAGCTCGTAGGCCAAATTGCAAAATCAGTAAAGGAACTTACCACACTGCAACGCCGCAGCTTCTTGGGTGCTGCCCGAAAAGCGCTCCGCCATCTGCTTTCAGAGGAAAATGCAGTAACAGCACCGCTACGAGAGTGGGTAGAGGCTTATATTGCAGAAAATAAACCAAAATACGATCGCTTTGTCTATACTGAGGGCAAGAAAAACTGTCTTGACGCCAAGGAAGTCGCTCCTATATATAATTCTTCTTCAGAATTAGTGGATGCGAGGATAATTCTAAGAGATAATTTCGATGCTTTATTGAAGAAGTACCCAAAAATGCTCATTTTTGGCGAAGATACGGGTTATATTGGCGATGTTAATCAAGGTTTAGAGGGTCTTCAAGCGAAATACGGGGAAATAAAGGTAGGCGATACGGGGATCCGCGAGGCAACCATCATAGGTCAGGCGATGGGTATGGCAATGCGCGGGCTCAGGCCGATAGCTGAGATCCAATATTTGGATTATTTCCTCTACGGCTTGCAAATGATGAGCGACGATGTGGCTACGCTGCATTACAGAACCTTTGGTAGGCAGATAGCTCCAATGATTGTCCGCACGCGCGGGCATAGGCTGCAAGGTATTTGGCACGCTGGCTCGCCAATGGGGGTATTGCTCAACGCAATGCGTGGGGTTTACATCCTCACACCGCGAAATATGGTGCAAGCTGCTGGTTTTTACAACACATTGATGGAAGGTGAGCAGCCAGCTGTGGTGGTAGAATGCCTCAACGGCTATCGTTTGAAGGAAAAAATGCCTGCCAACCTCGGGGAATTCAAAACTCCGATCGGAGTTGTTGAGACGCTCCGCGAGGGGAAGGATATTACGCTGGTATCTTACGGTTCTACCCTTAGGATCGTGCAAGAAGTAGCCGAAGAATTGGCAGAAGTGGGTATCGATTGCGAAGTTATCGATGTACAATCACTTGCTCCGTTCGACCTTCGCCACGATATTGTAAAGAGCGTACAAAAAACCAATCGCCTGCTGGTGATTGATGAGGATATGCCAGGAGCCACTTCGGCGTATATCCTGCAAAAGATAGTGGAAGAGCAAGGAGCGTACAAATATCTCGACAGCGCGCCTCAAACTTTATCTGCTGAGGAGCACCGCCCTGCGTATGCGCCCGACGGTGACTACTTCTCGAAGCCAAATGCGGATTCTATCTTTGAAAAAGTGTACGGCATAATGCACGAAGCCAATCCTGAGAGGTTTCCGAAGCTCCGATAGTGAAAAATGCTAATTTATTCATAGAAAATCCCAGTTTCTTGCTCAAAGGAATGGGATTTTTCGTTCATTATGGCGTTTTTTAGACCTCCTCGTCCTGAAAACCCTTCAAAAGATTGTCAATTGCACGTCGATCCTTCTTAGTTGGACGCCCTTCACCCTTCTGGCGGTAGTAATCTTGTGAAAGTTTTTGCAATTCGGCTTGCTCAAAAGCCTCAGAAGGCGTGTGATCCTCCACATAAAGGCTCACGAGCTTAGCACCAATGCGCGACGGAGGCACATCGAGGACCTTCAGCTGGTAGTTAATCTGGTTCTTACGCACAATAAGGTTATCACCTGCGTAGACTTCGCGGGAGGGTTTTACAATTTCGCCCCCGACCTTCACGTGTCCTTTTTTACAAGCCTCAGTGGCGATATTGCGGGTTTTATAAAGGCGGATACACCACAAGAATTTATCTATTCGCATAATTTTTTATAATTTTTATTGAGAAAATAGGTGCAAATATAAATATTATTCGTAACTTGCGCCCTCAAAATAAAGCAAAAGATTTCTATGACTAAAAAGTTTATATTCATTATCGGTGTAATCAGTGCATTCTCAGTGTTTTATTCCTGTAAAAAGGACGAGAGCAACGTAACTCCCCCGCGTGATGTTACAGAAGTGCGTAATGAAAACAATGCGGCGATAGAAACATTCTTAAATACGCATTCGCTGACCTTTACCAACACAGCTACGATCTCGGAAACGGTGGTTTTCTCCACAACGAGCAATACTTCGCAGTCAATTGCTAAGGATGTGAGGCTGAAGACGCTGGAGCTGGACGTAATTGACGCAAACAACCAGCGCGTAAGGCATAAAATGTACTATATGATCCTGCAGGAGGGTACGGGGACGACAACTACGGTTGCCGATTCGGTGTATGTGAACTACAAGGGGCAATTGCTGAACCTCAATATCTTCGATCAAACCGAAGGACAGTCAACTTCAAACTGGATTGACCTGATTGGCAACGTCGTAACGCGAAGACCTGGCGGAACTATCAAGGGTTTTAGTGAGGGAATCGCCAAATTGAAGGATTCTTCAAGCAAAATGACTCAGAATAGCGATGGAACGCTCAATATGCCGACTGATGGCGGTGTGGGGGTCTTTATTATCCCTTCAGGATTGGGTTATTTTAGCTCTGGACAGGCAAAAATACCTGCGTATTCACCTCTTATATTTACCATTCGCTTAGGAAAAACCAAAAGAGCCGACCACGACCACGACGGGAAGGCATCTATTAACGAAATTCAGCGCGATGAGTTCGGGATCATCACTTACCCGAACTGCAATGCGGATAATGAGCGCACGCAGACGCCAGATTATCTGGATCCTAAGTGTAAATAATTGACAAGATCTTAATTCAATAGCAAATGAAAAAGCACATTCCGAATCTGATCACGTTGTGCAATCTTTTTTGCGGTTGTGTGGCTGTGGGGATGGCAGTTACGGGGCAGTTTGGCGCAACTGGGCTCTTCGTTGCCTTAGGTATCTTCTTTGATTTCTTCGATGGCTTCTTCGCGAGGTTATTGCACGTGAAATCGGAGATTGGCTTGCAGCTGGACTCGCTGGCGGATATGGTAACTTCGGGCGTAGTGCCTGGGATTGTGATGTGTAAGATGCTCTCTATGAGTAATGCCGTGTGGATTATGCCATCGCCGCTGAACGTTATCGTCATTTACTTGGGCTTCTTGATAACGCTGGGCTCGGCTTATCGTCTGGCGAAGTTCAACATCGATTCTCGGCAGACTTCTGGCTTCATCGGGCTGCCAACCCCTGCAAATACGCTCTTCATTCTCTCGCTGCCGTTGATATTGGAGTATCAACCGATACCTTTTTTGGCGCTGGCGCTGACAAACACGTGGTTTTTACTCGGCATTACCCTGCTGAGCACTTACGCCTTAAATGCTGAGATCCGATTGTTCGCGCTGAAGTTCAAGGACTACTCATTTGCGAACAACAAAGTGAAGTACGTGTTCTTAGGATTGAGCGCACTGCTGCTAATTGCTCTGAAGATGATTGCTATCCCACTGATTATCATCTTATATGTGGTGCTCTCCCTGCTGAAGAAATAATTGCTGTTCCATTCTTTGGAAGTTGATTTTAGGGCGTTGTAAGAAGATAACGCTATCGATCTCTGCCTGCCTTGATTGGGGGTAAATACCTAATACATCGAGGAGTAGGTAGTTCTTTTTGTGGAAATGTAGTAGGGAGGTCATCGGCTGGCGGTGGACATCTTGTAATCCTTGACTCCTGATGTAGCTCCTGACCGCAACAGGGGACAAAGTGTCCTGCTGAAAGACTTCAATGTGAGCTCCTTGCCTAATTACAACTGATTTCTGTCGACCTCTGCCTAAGATGAGCATTTCTTCAGAGTTTTCTAAGGTGTATTTATCATAAAAGAGCATTCCTTGGAAGAGAAAAACGGTTATCATCATCACAAGGAAGGTCTTGTAATGTGCAAAATGCCTGAAAAGAAGTAACGAGAATACGATTAGTAAGGAGAAAAGAAATAAAGTTGTGTTGAAATGAATATTTCTAACAATAAATTCCTCCTGATTTGCTATTATCCTTGTGAAATGACCCATCAAATGTACTAATTCATTCAAAGAAGACACCAAAATAGAAGGTAAAACACCTAAAACACCTAACAATAGAGCAAAAATACCTCCTACAAGCACTGGATACAAGAGCGGGACTACAATTAGGTTTGACAAAAAGAACAACACAGGGAACTGGTGGAAATAATAGAGGCTCAGCGGTAAGACTATGATCTGGGCGGAGAAACTTACCAATAACAATGACCATACTGCGTTTAGGAACTTGTTTTTAGGTTCCCATAATTGCTTCAGCCAAGGGTAAAACGTCAAAATAGAAAATACAGCGCCGTAACTGAGCTGAAATCCAACGTCGTAGAGGTTGTAAGGGTTGCAAAGTAATAGCAGAAGCATTGAGATCATCAACGCATCGAAGCGCCCCACCCTCCGATTGAGCAATTGTGCCCATCCAATGAAGAGAAACATTATGGTGGCTCTTAAAACTGAGGGCGATAAACCTGCTATAAAAGCAAAAGAGCCTAATCCAAGTAGTAAAATGGCGTAACGGACATATCGGTAACCCCCCATATTAGGTAACTTTCGCAAAAATAAAAGCAATATCCAAGTAATGATCCCCACGTGTAGTCCCGAGATAGCCAAGATATGCACTGCCCCAGCATTAATGTAATTCTGATAAGTCTCTTGGTCTAAATCAGAACGATCACCAAGTAAAAGCGTTTTCAAAATCGCCGAAGTATCTCGAGGAAAAGAATCCTCTAACACTGTTTTCAACTTACTGCGAATCTTATCTGCAAAACCTCTAACGGAACTCACCGTTACCACCGTATTTTTATCAGAATAAGAAAGCACTTTCGCCCGCCAATGCACATATTTGTGCTCCATATAGCGCTTGTAGTTAAATTGAAACTGATACTGAGGAGGAGCAATCGTCTGACACGTACCTATAAAAGTAATCTGAGTATCTCGTTGTAGTGGGAGACTATCCAAGCTACAGTTTTTAACAATTTTACTCGGAAAGAAGCAAAGTAAATTGCCCGACATCGCTTTGCCATCGGCAGAATGAAGTCGGGCTTTATAAGTTATGCCATAGTCTTGCTTTGAGATACGTTCTATAATCTCAGCCTGCAATATATAAGGTTTATTCTCTAAAAGTTGGTACGTATAATGTGATCTTTCAGAAGTGGGATTGTGTAAGTTTACTAATAATATACCACAAAAGAAAGAAGCTACAAAAGTATGTAACTCAAATCCCTTAGAGAATTTATACTGCTTAAGAGCTAATAACTGATGGAGTATCAATGTTACAATAAAGGTAATAAAAACCAATAAACTAACTTGCCAAGATATGGGAATTACCTCAGAGAGAGCAATTCCACTGGCAACCCCAATCAGGATAACTAATATGACAGTATTTACAAATCTCACATAACTCGTTTTGCTAATCTGAATGTTTTTTGGTAGTATTCCTCACTTAGTGAAGAAATTACAACTCCTCTACGTGAAGACGAGTGTATAAACTTAATGTCGCCATCAATATCTACCACTAAACCCACGTGAGAGATACTTCTACCTCTCTCTGTTTTAAAGAATAACAAGTCGCCTACCTGAATATCCTCTAAATCAATCTTTCTGCCCTGCGTAGCCATCTCTTGTGATGAACGTGACAGCGATATGTCAATCGACTTGAAGGCTGTGCTTACAAAACCTGAGCAGTCCATACCATTACGTGTTACACCCGCGTGTCTATAGGGCGTACCTAAGTAAGAGAAGGCTGTATCCAACAACACCTTTTGCTGTTGTGTACCTGCCTTTCTTCTTGACATTGGCACTGCTATATCTGTCATATCAAGACCTTCTGGTTCCTCAATGAAAGTATCGTCATCTTCGGTGTCTTCTTGCATTCTTGCAGCGTATTCCTTAGTGTTGCGCGCTGAAGCATATCGTTTCTTCACCACTGTGTTATCACCATCAGCTATATTCTTATGTACTTTAGCCTTCTTAGAGACGACAGCTACTCTGCGCGCAGATGCTTTCTTAGCACTTCCTCGTGAGGCTACAGCTCTCTTTGGGGAAAGTTTTGCTCTTTTCTTATGAGTTGCTGCCACTGTTCTTGCTGACCTTTTTTTCTTTGGGGGAGCAAACTTCTTCTTAGGTTTTCCCTTTAAGGCTGTTATTACCTCATCAGCCTTTGAACTACTAACATTACCTCGCTCAGCACCCATTGCTACAAATGATACTAAGCTAAAAACTAACGTAACTAATCTTAAAAATTTTACTATGTGCATACTAATTTCTTAATGCTCAGTTATTCAATCTGAGCTCTTATATTAAATAAATGTCCTTTCTTTTATCATTAAATGTTCATTTGCCTCATCCATATCAAAATGTACGTAATCGCCTTGTTTGATTTGGCTGGTTACAATCTCTTCAGCAAGCAAATCTTCCACATACTTTTGGATAGCCCGCTTAAGTGGACGGGCTCCATATTGCTTATCATATCCCTTTTCAGCAATGAACTCCTTAGCCTTATCGCTAAGCTTAATTGCATAGCCTAAATCCTGAATACGTGAGTATAACTTACCTAACTCAATATCAATGATTCTAAAGATATCTTCCTTGCTAAGTGGATTAAACATTACCACATCATCTACACGATTCAGAAACTCAGGAGCAAACACTTTCTTCAAAGCATTCTCTATGATTGATTTCTCGTTAGCCTCTGATTGTGATGCTCTCGCAGAAGTCCCGAATCCTACCCCCTGTCCAAAGTCTTTCACTTGTCGGGCACCAATATTTGAAGTCATTATGATAATTGTATTCCTAAAATCAATCTTACGCCCCAAACTATCAGTTAGGAAGCCGTCATCAAGCACTTGCAACAGCATATTAAATACATCTGGATGTGCCTTCTCAATTTCATCCAATAAGACCACTGAATAAGGCTTACGTCGTATCTTCTCTGTGAGCTGCCCCCCCTCTTCATAGCCTACATAGCCAGGAGGCGCACCTATCAAGCGCGATACAGAGAATTTCTCCATATACTCACTCATATCAATACGTACCATCGTCTCTTCTGAGTCAAACAATTCTCGTGCCAAAACCTTCGCAAGCTGTGTTTTTCCTACTCCCGTTTGCCCTAAAAAGATGAATGAACCTATTGGTTTATTAGGATCTTTCAAGCCTGTACGATTGCGTTTAATAGCCTTAACTACTTTATCAACAGCCTCATCCTGCCCAATAATCTTAGCTTTCATCGTCTGAGCCAATGTGCCAAGTTTATTCATCTCTGTCTGTGCAATACGATTCACAGGCACCCCACTCATCATTGATACAACGTCTGCAATATGCTCTTCTGTGACCACATCACGATGTAATTTGGATTCCTCTTGCCATTTCTGATTCATCTCAGCTAAGGCTTGCTCAAGACCGCGTTCATTATCACGCAAACGAGCTGCTTCTTCAAACTGTTGGTGCTGTACTGCATTACTTTTAGCCTTTACCGCTTGCGACAAACGTTCCTCCATATCAGTGATATGTTTGGGAATCTTCAAATGATTGATATGTATTCGTGCTCCTGCCTCATCCAATGCATCTAATGCTTTATCTGGTAAATATCGATCAGTAATATAGCGATTTGTGAGCTTCACACACGCTTCTATTGCCCCCTCAGTATAAGTTACATTATGATGTTCCTCATATTGTCTTTTTACATTGCGAAGTATCTGAATAGTCTCCTCTACACTAGTGGGCTCTACAATTACTTTCTGAAAACGACGCTCCAAAGCTCCATCTTTTTCAATTGATTGCCGATATTCATCTAAGGTTGTAGCTCCAATACACTGTACTTCTCCACGTGCCAAAGCAGGTTTAAACATATTCGATGCATCCAAAGTTCCTGAAGCTCCTCCTGCCCCTACTAAGGTATGAATCTCATCAATAAAAAGAATGATATCGTTATTCTTTTCCAACTCATTCATTATAGCCTTCATCCGCTCCTCAAACTGCCCGCGATACTTAGTGCCTGCTACTAATGAAGCTAAATCCAAAGTAACCACACGTTTGTTAAACAACACTCGCGACACTTTTTTCTCGTAAATTCTCAATGCCAACCCCTCTGCAATAGCACTCTTCCCTACTCCTGGCTCACCGATGAGCAGTGGGTTATTTTTCTTACGTCTACTCAGGATTTGCGACACACGCTCAATCTCCTTTTCACGCCCCACTACTGGATCTAATTTACCCTGTTCAGCCAATGTAGTCAAGTCACGACCAAAGTTGTCAAGCACCGTTAGCTTACGCTGACGTTGTCCATTAGCATCATTCTCTTGGGCATCTTTATCGTTATTAACCCTATTAATTCTGTCGTTCTGAGGCAAACGATAATCGCGCTCATAACTATCAAACTCCTCTACTGAATTCACTAAATAGCCTCCCTCGTGCTGTGAAGACTGTAAGTTATTGCGTACCAAATCATAATTAACCCCTATTTTATTAAATATCTTAGTAGTTGGGTCATTCTCATTACGCAGGATGCTCAGCAATAAATGTGCTGTGTTGATAACATCATTCTGTGTACGTTTAGCCTCCAAGTAAGTAGTCTGCATCGCACGCTCAGCTTGTATGGTAAAATGTATTGAATTATAGTTTGCGGGGCTGAGCCCTCGCACTGAAGTTAGCGTGTGTATTTGCTGACGAAGTTTTTCTATATCAACTCCTAAATTCTGGAGTATTTCTATGGCTCTCCCCTCGCCTTCCTGTAGCATTGCCAAAATAAAATGCTCTGTGCCTACAGTCGATTGTCCTAAGCGGATTGCCTCGTCTTTGCTATATGTAAATATTCGTTTAACTCTTGGTGAAAAGTTGTCATTCATAATAAATCTCCTTCTTTTTGAAAACTGTATGAGCCTCCGCAAAAACCATTCCATTTATGCCCTACCGTACATTTTGTCAGTTTCCACAATTCCAGTTTTCGGCGGTAAAATTACAAAAAAAATTAATACTACAAACATTTTTAGGTAAAAATATTTTTAAAACATATATTTTTAGCCTTAAAGTAAGAGACTTTTTTCCTTCTCAAAACTGCCATTTTGTCAGGTATAGCAATGCTTTCAAGCACCTATTCCACAAGAAAAAAATAATCACTCTCCTTATAATAAAAAAGAGCCAACTTTTAAAGTTAGCTCTCTTTTTTATATTTTCTTAAAAAACTATTGCGCTTGTGCAGGAGCCTCAGTAGGCATTTCTACTTGCTCAATCATCACCTCCTCTACCTGCTTAGGTGCTTTATGGCTAAATAAAGTCGGACGAATTAACAACTCTGCATAAGCCCAGTTCTGTACGCCACTTTTGCCTATACCCAACTCATCTGAAGCAAAATGATGTGAATAACCCACGTTCAATACTACATCTTGCATCAACTTATTGCTGTACACAAAGTCCAACTCGGTGCCTAAGTAACTCTTCGCCCCACTTGGGGTGACATTACGTGTGAAAACGTGTGGCATAAACAATAAACTCGATTTCTCATTAAACTTCACATTTGCCTTTGCATAATAATCATTGAGACCAGTATCTCCTTCGGTGCTACCTACATAATACAAATCCATAAAGCCATTAAACTTGTGGTTCGTACCAAAAAGTGGCTTGAACTTCTTGATCTTATCGCCATCCTTTTTGCCGCTGAGCATTTCAGCGCCTAAGCCCACTAACACCTTTGGTAGCTGATAGGTAGCTTCTAAACGCCACTGATAAGCCGATACATCCGTTTTGTTGTACTTTCCAAATTGGTAATAAGCACTCGCTTCCAAAGTCAGTGCATTTATAGGGAATTTGCCGTACAGCCCTGTGGTTTGCATCTGCGATACCCCATCAGCACCTGTCGGGCTTGCTACATTCTGGAACCCTGTGTTCATAAACAAGAAGCTCACCGTATTACCGTCCCACTTCTTGTTCAAATGCAAGAACTGCATCGCCTTATAGCTCGTTCCTTTAACAATTAGATAATCATTTCCTACGGTAGGCTGCCCTTGTTGATTAAAAGCCAGTGCCAAGTCTGCATCCCAGCCGTTGCTGTTGTACCTCACAAGTGCCCCATCGTGGAAACGCCCGTAGTGCGACCAATCGAGCTCGCCCAATACGCGCTCATCATCGTACGAGAACACCTGACGCCCTAACTTCAAGCCCCAGCTATCACCCAATCGCAAGCCAGCCCACGCTTCGTAAACACCGAACTGTGTAGGCTGTTCGCCCACAGGTTGCCCTGCACTCCCCCACGTGAAGATTTGTTGCCCTGAAAGACGCAGCGTTAGCCAATCCTTTTCAAAGGTGCCGCCCAAACGTACGCGTTGCCCCACAAAGAATGCAGGCTCTGCCCCCGAAGGAAACACTGCCCCCTGACCGTGGCGATACTCCGCACGCGACTTCAAATTAGCATCAATGCTAAAATCTTGTGCTGACAAAGTCGTTGCTGCCGCAACAAACAATGCACTCAAAACTAATTTTTTCATACTCGTTCCTTTTTAATTGATTACTTTAATTCTGTTGTTATTTTCTCAGTGTTTTTCTTACGAACAAATAAACTCGGGCGCAAGTACAGCCCTGCATAAGCTCAGTTCTGCACCCCTGTAAGGCTCGTCGTATACGCCTTTGAAGGTAGCAGATGTGAGTATCCCAAGTCAGGGTGACATCCTCCGAGAGATTGCAGTTGTAAATGCAATCAATCTCAGTGCCTAAGTAGCGCGGATCGCCCGTAGTGTAAGCCACATTCTTGGTGAAAACGTGCGGCATCAGCAAAAGGCCGGAATCGTTGGTCAGTTGCAGGTGTAGCTTGCCAAAATAATCGTTCAAACCTGTGTAAGCGTAAAGCGACCCTACATAAAAAGACTCCATAAAGCCATTGAAACGTTGATTGGTACCGTATTGTGCGATGAAGCTCCTCGTGGTGTATTGCGCATAGTCCTCTGCCTTTGAACCGCCGATCATTTCCACTCCCGCCCCTACCAGCGCATCGTCATTGATCAAATATTCGGCTTTCAGGTGTAGTTGATAGGCTTGCACTTGCATCGTATAATAAGCCCCGAACTGATAATAAGCGCTCGCTTCCATTGTCAGGTCACCCATTGGGAACCAGCCGTGGATCCCTGTCGTCTGCATATTCGACGCCGCTCCGCCAGCCGTGTACTGATAGCCGCTATTGGTAAACAAGAAACTCAACACGTTGTTCCCACTCCAATTATCACTCGCCCACGTTTTGTTCAGCCCGATGAACTGCATCGTTTTGTAGTTTAGTATATTATCTTCGGGTGGCGCCGCATACTGAGGCATTCCCGAAGGTTGCCCACCTGTGAACTTTACCCCCTCGGCATTTCCTAAAAGTAGCTGCTGGTTGTACGATAGCACCGCACGCCCCACTTTAGCACTCCAACCTTCGTTCAGGCGCATCTTTCCCCATTTTTCATATCCTCCGATAACGGTCGGCTGTTCAAAAGAGCGCAACCCTACATCGCTCCACTTTACAATTCGCTATTGAGGCAATCGAAGGGAAAACCCACGCGACTCAAACCTACTCCCCAAGCGAAACTGCCTACCAAAAAGTGGTTCGGGCATTATGTTTTTACTCACTTGAGGTGCCGATATATAGGGGCGTATCCCTTTTAAGTTGAGATCTATGTTGAACTTAAAATCCTGTGCTGAGAGCCGTGTTGCAAGCAATCCGACAAGAACACAAAATAGTAGTTTTTGCATAAATGTCATTTTTATAGATCGTTAAGTTTTCTTTTCAGGCGGTAAAAGTACAGCTTTTTTATCATACAGCCAAACTTTTTATCAACTTTTTTATTTTCCTCTCAAAAACCTCCTCCACAAAAAAAGCCATCACCTTCCCTTTTAGTGGAGCATCGCATCGTATTTCGGTACCCCATTTTCATTTTTGAGCATTTTTTGTACTTTTTTCGCGTTTTTTACTCATTTTGGTGTTACTTTTGCCTTTTTTTGTGTTACACTCGTCTTCCTACACGTTACATTTGTGTTCCTACACGTTACACTCGCGTTCCTACATGTTACACTCGCGTTCCTACACGTTACATTTGTGTTGCTCCGCGTTACTCTTGCATTTTTTCACGTTACTCTCGTGTTCCTTCGCGTTACTCTCGTATATTTTCGCGGTACTTTTGTGTATTTTAGTCGTATTTTTGCCTAAAAAAGTCGTTTTTGTGCTTCTTGGGGTAGTCCTCGATATTTGAAATAAGCAAACACGCTTACAATCACGAGGAACGCTACCGTCGCATACACCCACGAAGGTATCGGAACAGGGTCGCCCGTAGCGTATGAGTGTAACCCCACTAAATAGTAATTCACTCCGTAAGAGGTCATTACAATCACTGAGAAAGCCCACAGTACAGCCGTATGATAGAGGTAAGCATTCCTAAAGAAAGGCACTAACCTCAGGTGCGCTACCGTTGCATACACGAGGATAGAGATGAGCGCCCACGTTTCTTTGGGGTCCCACGCCCAATAGCGCCCCCAACTTTCATTCGCCCACACGCCTCCTAAGAAGGTGCCCATTACCAATAGAAAAAGCCCAATGGTAATGCTCATTTCTTCCACGACAATCATCTCGCGCATACTTCTCCACCATCGCTCGGTAGGTGCTGAGGGTTTGAAAATCAGCAACAATAGTGATAATAACGCTACTGTGCACGAAAGTGCCAGCGGTGCGTAGCTGCTCACGATGACTGCCACGTGAATTTTGAGCCAATACGAGTGCAGGACGGGTTTCAGCGTTGTGATTTCGGGGTTCAGCCAGTCGAGAAAGCTCACCAAGAGTAAAATGCCCGAGAACAGCAGCCCCAAAGGCAAGGTAAAGGTGGATTTTCGCGCAAACAACAGCCCGAAGAGCAATACGCCCCACGAGACGAAGAGTAACATCTCAAAGCCATCGCTCCACGGCGGGTGTTTGGCGATGTACCAGCGAAGCAAAAGGTCGCACGTGAATACCAACAGGAGTCCCCACGAGAGCCTTTCACCTATTATAAGTACGGTAGTGATCAACCGCCGTTTGAAAAAAAGTGCTGCGATGGCAAAAACGAGTAAAATCGACCCCAAAAGCATATTCAGCCCAAAGAGATAGTTGCTTAGGCGTACTTTTGTGTAGAACAACTCTGCCTTGATAGCCGCCTTTGAGGGGTAAACGCTCGCCCCAGCCTCTCGCTGAAAGGTATCGATGTATCCGAGGGCTTGCTCGGCTTCCGCATAGCTATGCGTACGGTTTCCTTTCAGGAGTCCCTCTAAATAAAAGTTGTGAATATCCTTCACAAAGTCAGCCTCTTCCCCATCGAACTCGGTAAACTCTTTGGTGGAATACCAACGGTGGTTCTCTGCTTTTTTATTGGGAAAAATTCTAAGGAAACTCTTTGTGAAAATAGCGTACAAGATGTTAAAACGCTCATCCACTTTCAGCAATTCTTTTTGAAATTCCGACCGCTCGGAAGGCTTAAGTTGATTCGCTTCTTCCACAGCATTCTTCAAGCGATACACTCCGTTCCCGTCGAGCAACTCGTCAAACGAAAGCTGTGGCGGGAGCTCCCTGCGGTGTAGCTCGTGGGCTATGAGGGCTTGCTTGCTGGGGCTGACTTGGATCAGCGGCTCTCTGCTCAATACCTCTGGACTCAATTGCAATGCAAGGAGGAATTGTTCGGGCGAGAGTCGCTGCCCAGCAACCACAGCGCTTGTTTTCCCAGTGAGTTTTCTAACAATTTCGTAGGATAGTGTGCTCAAAGGCTTCATCCGCCCATCCGAACCTTGTACGATAAGTCTGCCGTACTGTGCTGCTTGTTCCTGTGGCACAACATAGGGTGCTATCTGCGATACAGATTGAGCAAAAGTAAAATGTGTTAATAGAAAGAATATTACCAATCTGCAAACAACCCCCCATCCCCCCTTCAAAGAGGGAGCGCATACTTCAAAAGAGCGGGTATTTTCTCTACTACCATTATATTTCGTCGTTCTATTCATCGCCTTTCATCTTCTTTAACCGTCTACTTAAAAATTGGAACCTGCTCCCGTAGCTAAGCAGTGTCCACCCCATCGCTATGAAGAGCAAGGCGTAACCTGCGTAAGTTACCCACGTTCCCCAGCGGTCTTTATTGAGTGCTAAGAGGGTGCCGCGCTCATCTGGGTCGTACGACGACTGATAAAATCGGTAACCCTTGTAGTCCAAAATGTGATTCATATAGATTTCATAGGGGAAGGTGATTTGCCCATCGATCACCTTCACCCTGCTTTTGTAGCTCTCAGCACTTTCACTCCCTGGGTAACGTTTTAGCTCAAAACGGGTGAGCTCCAGAGCGAATGGCAGACGTATTTGGCGAGGTGCATAGGTGAAAGCGTAAGTGCGCCCCTTATAAATAAAAGATTGCCACTGTGGATCGTTGGTCCTGGGATTAAAATAGCCCTCACTGTGGGTCTGCTCACCGATGCGCACCTCTAATTTCACGCGGTCGGCATCAGTTTGGTTCTTACGGTCGCCTTCCATCGAAGTGTAGACGATCTTTTTCCCTTCGTAGAGCCCTCCAATGCGAAAGGAGTCGTCACCAAACTGGTAAAGCCCCTCCTGTGGCAAGGTGATCCACTCCCAAGGATCGATAACGCCCATCTTTTCATCCTTTCCGTTGATATAGCGCAGTGGCACAGTGGTGTACAATTGCCATTTACCTGCTCGCTTTTGTATGTATACCGCTGCCTGAGTTGTTGCAGTAGGTTTGTCGGGTGCCTCCTGTGCAAAGTGGAGGGTTACTTTGCCTACTTTTACGGAAGCATTGGCATACAAATGTGTTTCTTCCTTCTTACTTCCTGCAAAAAGTGTAAGTTTTACAAAGGTCTGCGATCCATCGGCATAGGTAAGCCTCGCATTAGAGATGTACTGCGTAAGCACACAGCGGAACGTTGTATCGCCCTGCGTTACATTCAGCTCCTCAGGTTTAAATCGGTAAGGGATAGGCTGTGCCTTTTGGTAGAAAAGCGTTTTATCCGTCTTCAATTGAATAAACCGCTCGTTGGTGAGGTAATGCTGTACCTTCTCACCCTCGCGAATATGTACAATCCCCTCTTTACTGATATAGCGTGTGATGCCCGCCCCTACAATCATCATTACAAATGCCAAGTGGAACAGCCCTATGGGTAGTTTCCCCCGCGACAACAGGTGATAACGCGGTATCTGCATTACAAAACAGATTGCAGCCCAAAGCATTATGGCTTCAAACCACCACGCTTCGTATACTACTGCCCGCGCAACGAGGGTTCCGTAGCTGCTCTCCACGAACGTCGCTACCGCCATCGCTACTGCCAGCACCATCAGCAGTAACATTGATACTTTTACAGAGAAAATTGTGTGTAATAATCGTTTCATAATCGTGCTGCAAAGATGCGACATTCTTTTAAATCTCGCAAATAAAACAAACAAAAAAAGCTACCCTTTTTATATAAGGTAGCTTTCATTTGCTGTATATTGATCTCCTATTATTTGCTGAGGTACATCTTTCGCCTTGTGTATAAATCGTAGAAAGCATCGTCCCGCAAGTCCTTGATGAAGAGTATTTGCTCTCCTGTGGACTTCATCTCGGGTCCCAGCGCCTTGTTTACGTTCGTGAACTTGTTGAAGGAGAACACAGGACACTTGATGGCAAAGCCCTCTAAGTGTGGGTGGAACTCAAAGTCGGTGAGTTTCTTCTCCCCGAGCATCACCTTGGTGGCGTAGTTCACATACGGCTCACCATAAGCCTTGGCTATAAATGGTACAGTCCTTGATGCTCTTGGGTTGGCCTCAATGATGTAAACCTTGTCATCTTTCACGGCAAACTGTATGTTGATAAGCCCTACTGTGCCCAGCGCAAGGGCTATCTTGTGGGTATGGTCTTTGATTTGCTGCAATACAAACTCACCTAAGTTAAATGGCGGCAGCGTAGCATTGCTATCCCCCGAGTGAATACCGCAAGGCTCGATATGCTCCATTATCCCGATGATGTAAACGTTCTCTCCATCGCAAATCGCATCGGCCTCTGCCTCTATAGCCCCGTCCAAGTAGTGGTCTAAGAGCAGCTTGTTATTAGGAATCTTGCGCAGCAAGTCTACCACGTGTGCCTCCAACTCTTCTTTGTTGATGACGATCTTCATCCCCTGTCCACCCAACACATACGAAGGGCGCACCAAGAGCGGAAAGTCTAATTCATCAGCCAACTTCAATGCCTCTTCAGCGGTCTCTGCTACTCCAAACTCTGGGTAAGGGATGTTGTTCTCCTTAAGCAGGGTTGAGAAGCTGCCTCTGTCCTCTGCCAAGTCAAGAGACGCAAAGCTGGTGCCTATAATCTTAATGTCATATTTGTGGAGTTTCTCCGCGAGCTTTAGGGCTGTTTGCCCTCCCAACTGCACGATGACTCCCTCAGGCTTCTCGTGACGTATGATGTCGTAAATATACTCCCAGAACACAGGCTCAAAGTAGAGTTTATCAGCGGTGTCAAAGTCTGTGGATACCGTCTCTGGGTTACAGTTGATCATTATGGTCTCATAGCCACATTCTGCTGCCGCCAGCACCCCGTGCACACAGCAGTAATCAAACTCAATACCCTGCCCAATGCGGTTGGGTCCTGAGCCGAGCACTACTATCTTCTTACGGTCGCTCACTACGCTATCGTTGGCAGTGTACTCCTTGCCGTCTGCCGTGCGGATAGGTGCCTCAAAGGTGGAGTAATAATAAGGCGTCTGTGCCTTAAACTCCGCTGCACACGTATCCACGAGCTTATAAACACGCTGTATGTTCAGCTCCCCGCGCTTCTTGTGTACCTCGCTTTCCCAACAGCCCAGCATATAGGCTATTTGCCTGTCGGCAAAGCCCTTTTGTTTTGCCTCTAAAAGCAGCTCTTTGGGTAGGCTATCTATCTTGTAGGTAGAGATTTCTTTTTCTAAGGCGTATAGTTCTTCATATTGCTTTAAGAACCACATATCTATCTTGGTGATCTCGTGGATACGGCTCAGCGGTATGCCTATCTGCACGGCATCGTAGATTACAAAGACCCTATCCCAACTCGGATTAGCGAGCTTCTCAATAATCTGGTCGTAGTTCTTATAGCCTTTGCCATCAGCCCCTAAGCCATTGCGTTTTATTTCCAGCGATTGAGTAGCCTTCTGTAACGCCTCTTGGAACGAACGTCCGATGCCCATCACCTCTCCTACCGACTTCATCTGCAAGCCAATAGTGCGGTCTGAGCCTTCAAACTTATCGAAGTTCCAGCGTGGTATCTTCACAATCACATAGTCGAGCGTAGGCTCAAAGAACGCTGAGGTAGAGCCTGTGATTTGGTTCCTCAGTTCATCAAGGTGATAGCCGATAGCGAGCTTAGTGGCAATCTTAGCAATCGGGTAGCCCGTAGCCTTTGACGCCAACGCTGAGGAGCGCGATACACGTGGATTGATCTCAATAGCGATGATATCCTCCTTCTCATCAGGCGATACAGCAAACTGCACATTACAGCCTCCCGCAAAGTCGCCAATGCTGCGCATCATCTTGATAGCCATATCTCGCATACGCTGGAAAGTACGATCAGAGAGCGTCATCGCAGGGGCAACGGTGATAGAGTCGCCTGTGTGAATACCCATCGGGTCCATATTCTCTATGGTACAGATGATCGCTACATTGTCGTTCTTATCGCGCAATAGCTCCAATTCATACTCCTTCCAGCCGAGCAATGCTTTGTCTATAAGCACCTCGTGGATAGGCGATGCCTCCAAACCACGGTTGAGCAGTGCATCAAAGTCCTCTTTCTTATAGACGATAGACGCCCCTGTGCCACCAAGCGTAAAGGACGGACGTATCACCAGCGGAAAGCCAAACTTCTGGGCGATCTCCTTGCCTTTGAGGAAAGAGTTTGCCGTCTCTGAGGGTGCCATAGGGATACCAATCTCGTCTAAGAGCACACGAAACTTCTCCCGATCCTCAGTGATTTGTATCGCATCAATATCCACACCGATAATTTCTACCCCAAAGTCTTTCCAGATGCCCTTCTCGCTCGCCTCAATGCAGAGGTTCAGTGCCGTTTGCCCACCCATAGTAGGCAGCACCGCATCTATTTCGGGGTGTGCTTTAAGGATTTCCACGATAGAGGCAGTCGTCAGTGGCTTCAAATAGACGTGGTCAGCCATTGAGGGGTCTGTCATAATAGTCGCAGGGTTGCTGTTGATAAGCACCGTTTGGATACCATCCTCGCGCAACGAACGCAGCGACTGCGAGCCTGAGTAGTCAAACTCACAGGCTTGCCCTATAATAATCGGTCCTGAACCTATCAGCAGGACACAGTGTAAATCTTTTCGCTTTGGCATTTTTTATAATTTATAGTTGATAATGTATCGTGCATAATATCACATACTACCAGTACCATTGACATATACAGTCCGCCCCGCAGTTGCATCGCCCATTCCTCACTAAGCCATATCAGCACATCACCCATAGCTCACCACAATTATACATTATCCATTAAAAAAAGTGTTACCCTTTTATTACAAAAGATAACACTTCATTCATATTTTACTCCTCACTGACATTGGCGATTATCTCTTATGTCGTGGTTCAGATGAAACGGTCAATTTCTTACGCCCTTTAGCTCTGCGGCGTGCGAGCACCTTGCGTCCGTTGGCAGTAGCCATACGCTCTCTAAAACCGTGTTTATTTCTTCTTTTTCTTCTTGAAGGTTGAAATGTTCTTTTCATTGCTTGTAAATCTTAATTAAATCAAATGATACCTAAAATTTTCTCTATTTCAAAAGTGCGGCAAAGGTACGACAATTATCTGAACTACACAAATATTTTTTTACTTTTATTGCTAAAAACACCTTCAAAGCACTGATTATAAAGAAAATAAATAGATAAAAATATTTAAAGTAACACCTTCTCTAGGTCATAAACTACCATTTTAACCACGTCCAAGGGCTGTATTTATTCTCCAATGCAATGCCAGCAAAAGTAGCTATATCAGTAGATCCATTCCAAAGCGCACGCCCCAGCACATAGCTATTAGCGAGTTCCTTCCAACTATGTAACTCACTATGCGCCATATCATAAGCGCGCTGCATATAGCGCCACAACTCTTCTTCACTGATATACTCTTTGTTAAAACTCGCACGCGCAACGAAGTTAAGGCGTCCTGCATCCCAGCCCATCACGCCAAGGGCACACATCTCCTCAAAGTCTTTAAAGATCTTTTTCCTCCTCAAATCATCCCACGCAGTGCCCAAATTATTGTATTGCTCCCACAAGCGCTGTAACATATCCTCATCATACTTTGATTTTAGAAAGTTAAAGGCCTTTTTCAGATCATAAAGTGCCCACGCCTCGCATAAATCAGGAAAAGTAAGTGAGAAAGTACCTTGTGTCAGATACTCCAACGTATCAATGGCTTCCTCACGATTATCAATCCCCCACCATTTGGAGAGAATTAAATCCAATCTCGAGTCGCTGAGCTTCATATCCAAGGAGTTAAGTACTGCCTCTTGCTGCCAAGCATACACATTACCAATAGTGAGCACCCGCAGTTGCTCATCTGTCAGAGTCGAATTAGGGTCTATCCTATCCGACCCTTGTAAACGCTCATAAAAACGCTTTAATGCTGCAAACATAAACTTATTATTTAAAATTACTGCGGCAAAAACACACTAAATATATGAACAACACAAATATTATTAGCACTTTTTACCCCCCCCCATTTATATTATTGATATTCAACGATATACAAAATGTTAAATATTTCATAAAGTATCTATTTCCCTTTTTAAAACCAATAAGTAAGGTAACCCTCTAAAAGTTTACCCCTTACCCTCAACAAACGAAGCTCAAACGGATCCACTACGGATAAACCCACCTAACACAAAATTATCGTTGAAAAAACACACCAAATCCAAAAAAACTCGTATCTTTGTCGCAAATAAATCAAGACATCTTTCTACTAATGGAAAACCAAATACTAACATTAATAAACCATACCAACAGAAATGTATTCCTCACAGGAAAAGCTGGTACAGGGAAAACAACTTTGTTGCATAAGATCATCCGCACCAGCTACAAGAACACAATTGTTGTAGCCCCCAGTGGCATTGCAGCCCTCAACGCTGGTGGCGTAACCATCCATTCCTTCTTCCAACTGCCCTTTGCCGCCTTCCTGCCCACCCTATCTTCTCCCCCTATTGTCAGTGAACATATTCGCTTCGAAAATCGCATTACCCTCAGAAAACACTTCAAAATGCACAAAAAAAAGCAACAAATCATACAAAATTTAGAGCTTTTAGTCATTGATGAAGTGAGTATGCTTCGTGCCGATGTGCTCGACGCAATGGACTATATACTACAATCTGTTCGCAAGAACCGTTTGCCTTTCGGAGGGGTACAAGTGCTTTTTATAGGCGATTTACTACAACTTCCTCCCGTTGTAAAACAAGAAGAATGGGAAATCCTCAAGCAATACTACTCAGGGATGTACTTCTTCCAATCAAAAGTCGTAAACGGAAACCCACCTCTTTACATTGAATTAGATAAGATATACCGCCAATCCGACGCTAATTTTATCAACATTCTCAACCACTTACGCGATAATCAACTCACCCAAGACGACCTGAGCCTCTTAGATAAATATGTACAACCCAACTTCAATGCCGAAACACATAGCGACTATATCACCCTTACCACCCACAATGCCAAAGCTGATGCTATCAACAGCAAAGAAATGGAGAAGCTCAAAACAAAAGCATTTCATTATGAAGCACATATAGCAGGTGACTTCCCCGAGTATCTCTATCCTATCGACAGAAACATTACCCTAAAAGAAGGTGCCAGAGTAATGTTCATAAAAAACGACCCCTCACCTGACCGCCTATTCTTCAACGGGAAAATGGGAACTATCACAGCACTTGAAAACGACGAAATTGTAGTGCAATTAGACGGTGAAGGCTCTATCAACGTCGAGCGATACGAGTGGGAAAACATCCGTTACAAAATCAACGAAAATACCAAAGAAATTGAAGAGGAGCGATTAGGTACTTTCACACAATATCCCTTGCGATTGGCGTGGGCCATCACAGTGCACAAAAGCCAAGGACTCACTTTTGAAAAAGCCACCCTCGACCTGAAAAGCGTCTTCTCAGCTGGGCAGGCGTACGTTGCCTTCTCTCGTTTGCGCTCCTTAGAGGGATTAGTACTCCTCTCATCTATAAACTCTCAAGGCATCAATAATAGTGAAGAGGTAAAACGCTATGCCAACAATAAAGTCAGTGGAAAAGAACTTACTAATGAGTATCATATAGGTAAAAAGCAATTCTTAGAGAACCTCCTTATCGACTGCTTCTCCTGGAATAAACTCTTAGAGCAATGGGTGTTACACGTCAGTAGCTACTCAGGTGATATCGGTAACAAAAATCTCTATAAGAGTTGGGCTATTGAGCAACTTGGTAAGGTAAGAGAACTGGCAACCATTGCTGAAAAGTTTACAAAACAACTGCAAAACTACTTTACATCTGATAATGATTTTAACTACATAGCCTCCAGATTTGAGAAAGCCTTTAACTATTTCTCACCTTTATTAGAAAATCTATGGTATGAAGTACTTCGCATTGATGCAGAAATTACCTACCATAAAAAAGTAAAACAATTCAAAGAGGAACTAAAAGAGCTTGATTTCTCCATCGCAGAAATTGTTAAAAAACTCTTTAAAACGCAACAAATCATCAACTTAGAAATAGAGCACAAACCCTTTAACAATACCCTTATAACTACCACAAAACTAATAGAATTACATTCAAAAATAAGTAATAAAATCACTGAGCACCTAAAAACCAAACATCTATTTATCAATGAAACACCCACTAAGAAAACAGATAAAACAACTAAAGAGAAAACTTCCACTTATGAAACAACACTACAACTTTGGAAAGAAAGTAAAGATATCACAACTGTAGCAAATGCTCGAACACTCACTGCTTCAACTATTTATAAACATATAAGTAAACTTATTGAAGAAGGAAAAATAAACATTGAGGAAGTCCTCTCTCAGGAAGCTATCTCAGAACTTAATCACATTTTTAGCCAAGCAGAAGAACTAAGCCTACAAAGTGCTTATGATAGTTCTAATGAAAAATACACTTGGGATGAACTCCGCTTATTTAAAGCTCACTTGCTAAAAAAATAAAAAAGGCTGAGAACAAATCTCAGCCCTCAACATTATGAAATCAAGCTAATTAGAATCTGTAAGTAACCCCAGCTTTAATACCTCCTGAACTAATTGAGTTATTAAACTCTATAAAAGGTTCAGCGTTCACAGCAAAGTTATTTGTAAAGAAATAACGGGCTCCTGTTTGAATACGAAATGCCACTGCTGAGTCATAATAAGGATGTCTTTTATCATCGTCATTACTCCAAGAATAATAACCTAAGCTAAGCCCTCCATAGAAATCCACATTTGAAGGGATGGCTCTGATATGCTCTGCAAAGTGATAATCACCACGTGTTAAGAACCCAAAGTTAGTATAATTAGTACTGTCATACGACTTCGTACGGAATAAAAGCTCCGCACCCACTGAAATATTATAGCCAACTCCAAAGTCAACTCCTGCGTAAATAATAGGAGACCCCATACCAGAAACCCCTAATCCACCATTGATTTGCACCTCACCTGAATCTTGCGCTGAGGCTGTTGCTATTCCTAAGAATAGACCGAAAAGTAAAATAATTTTTTTCATTCTTTATTACTATTAATTTGTTTAACAGTGCAAAGGTACACATAAAATTATATATAGCAAAAAAAAGACACATATTTTTCTATGTGTCTCTTTTATTATTTTAGAAAGCTCGTAATTTACTGTTGATTAAGAGGAGAACCTTCTCGAGTGATATAAGTTAATTTTAAAGCATTTACATCTTGTAATTTCTCACGAATATCACTTACAAGCCCCATATTTGTGTCTGCATCTACTTTCAAAGCTGTCATAAATACATCTCGAAGTTCTTCACGAATTCCGTCTTTATATTTCAAAATATAAGGACCTACTTCTGAAACATCAATGAATCTATCATTCACTTGAATTTTGGCATACTCACCAAACTTAGCTTGGTATTTAGGAAGAGGTTTCCCCGCATAAATATAAACTACAGGGTCTTTCTTATCCAATTTCTGTACTTGGTCTGCGGAAGGCAGCTTATTCTGAACCATCAAATCACTATCTTTTGATTCCGTTACTGTCATAAAGAAAAACAAAAGCATAAAAATAATGTCAGGCAAAGATGACGTTGAAATAGCTGGTACCTCACCACTTTTCTTTTTTGTAAATTTTGACATATTATTCTATATTTTAGTTCTTTTTAGGTGCAGTTTCTAACAATTTCCTTGGGAATAACTCTTGTAATTTTAGAATCTTAGGTTCCAAAGCTTCCTTACGAGCCTTAGGCGTTCTCGCAGCATTAAATTCAGCCTCTATTTCTACATAAGGCACTTCATTTGGATACAGACGTTTACGCTCACGCTCGCGCAACTCATTATAGGCAGCAATCAATTCATTCTGTACTGCTATATAAGTCTTATAAGATGTTTCGCGGTCGTTACGCAATGAAATGACAGCCTTATCTGGATTATCTGATGATAATGGGTTCCTTGCTCCTCTACAGTGTGCACAGGTACCATCTCCATTATTATCCAAGAAATCAAGAGCTGTTTGCTTAACATCCTTTAATTCCTTTACTTGGTTATTTATTAGTAACTGATTGTACTTATTCACTACCACAACCAATACGTTTTTCTCTTTAACAGGTGGTGGTGGCGGTGCGTTTTCAGGTTGTTTAGGAGGTAATTTTACAGAAATCCCTGAATTGCTTTCAATTGTTGTTGTTACCAAGAAGAATATCAGCAACAAGAATGCTATGTCAGCCATAGACCCCGCATTAACCTCTGGTATTGAACGTTTTGACATAATTTTATCTCATTAGTGCTTTTTTAACATTAGCCGCTACTAAAGCTCCAACAGCCACAAGCGCTAATATATAAAAAGCGATTAAACCTGCACCTACCCACTTCTCTGTTGCATCATTCCCTGATGAGAAAACATATGAAAGAAGAAGAATAACAATAAAACCTCCTGTGTAGATAAGTGTTTTTTTCAATGCTTTAGGCGATGCTAAGATATTTATCAATGCTGATACTACAACTGCTATTATTGCAATAGCCAATAGCACATACATAAGGATAAATAACCATTGCAACGAAGCATTATTCATAAATTCTTGTACTGATTGCGCATCTGACATTGAGAGCACAAGCCACAAAATCACTGAAATAGCCCCTAAAGCAAGTGCTCCATATTTTGCTATTTTATACATAATTAATTTTCTTAAAAGGTGATTGAATTATCTAACTTTCTTTGCTACCAATAGGTCAATTAACGAGATTGAAGCATCTTCCATATCATTCACAATCGCATCAACCTTAGCGATAATGTAGTTATAGAACACTTGAAGAATCATCGCAACAATCAAACCAAATACTGTAGTAAGCAGGGCAACCTTAATATCACCCGCAATCAATGACGCATCCAACCCACCAGCTGAACTGATCTTGTCGAACGCTTGAATCATACCAATTACCGTACCCATAAACCCTAACATCGGAGCAATAGAGATAAATAGAGAAATCCAAGAAATGTTTTTCTCTAACAGACCCATCTGTACACCTCCATAAGATACTACTGATTTTTCAACCATATCAATACCTTCTGCTGAACGGTCTAACCCCTGATAGAAGATAGAAGCTACAGGACCTCTCGTGTTACGACACACTTCTTTAGCCCCCTCAATACCTTTAGTATCTAAAGCTGTTTCAATTTCTGAAAGCAACTTCTTAGAGTTGGTTGTTGCCATATTCAAATAGATAATTCTTTCAATAGCAATTGCCAAACCAAGAATTAAGCACAATAGGATCGGTGCCATATACGCTGGACCACCCTCAATAAAACGCTCTTTAAACATTTGGTGGAACGAAGTATCTGATGCTGTTCCCCCCATTGCTGCATCTTGAGCGCTAGCCATAGCGACGTTCAAAATTAACATTGCTACAAGAAGTAGCTTAGATGACATTTTTTTCATTTGTTTAATCTTTTAAATTGTTAGTTAATAATTTAATTTAATGTTTATAAATAATTTAATTCTTCGAAGCAGAGAGGAAGGGATTCGAACCCTCGATACGCTTTTGACGTATATACACTTTCCAGGCGTACTCCTTCAACCACTCGGACACCTCTCTATTTCTAACGGACAAAGTAACGAATATTTTTTTTACCTACCAAATTTTTTTCATAAAATTTTATTAAATTTCTCCTGCTATACTCTCCTTATACTTGATTTTGAACTCCTTAGATGAAATATTTTTTTTAAGAAAAATCATTAATTTTACAATTGCCGACTCACTTGTGATGTCTTTTCCTCCTATAACTCCCATCCTTTTTAAGGCTTCGCTAGCTTCATATTTCCCCAAAATCACACTTCCTCCCGAACATTGCGTCACATTCACAATGTGTACACCACGGTCAATAGCCTCTTTTACAACATCTAAAAACCATTGCTGCGTAGGGGCATTTCCCGACCCAAAAGTTTCTAATACCACTCCTTTTAAAGTAGGAATACTCAGCATCGCCCTGAGAGTTACCTCCGTAATACCTGGGAAAAGCTTTATTATAGCCACATCTTGATCAAACTCCTTCCATACCTTCAATGTAGCATTTCTCTTTCGAGGCAATAAATACTCCTTCCACACCTTTAAATGCACACCACTTTCCGCCAATGTAGGGTAGTTCATTGAGGCAAACGCCTGAAAATGTTCTGCATTAATCTTCGTAGTGCGATTACCTCTATATAGCTTATACTCAAAATACAAACACACCTCCTGAATTACTGCCTCCCCATTCTCCTTCATTCCCGCCAACTGTATGGACGTAATCAAATTCTCCTTAGCATCCGTACGTAAATCTCCAATAGGCAATTGCGACCCTGTAAAAATCACAGGCTTCGTAAGCCCTTCCAGCATAAAACTCAGTGCCGAAGCCGAATAGCTCATCGTATCACTACCATGAAGCACCACGAACCCATCATAGCTATCGTAATGCTGCTCAATCATCTCAGCAATATCCACCCAATGCTGAGGGTTCATATCTGAGGAATCAATAGCCTTCTCAAACGATACTGTTTCAATCACACAATCCAAATGTGAAAGCTCAGGGATGCGGTCATAGATATACTCAAACTTAAAAGCACGGAGAGCCCCCGTCTTATAGTCCTTCATCATCCCGATCGTACCTCCTGTGTATATCAACAGCACCCTTGGTTTATCTACTTCCATTTTCCTTATTCTTTACGGGGTTAGAATACATTTCTAAGAACTTTTCTTGCGATAGATTACTTTCATTAGCCCTATTGCTCAAGCGACGTTCAAATTGCCGATATTCTTTCTCATTATAGAAATCCTTATATATAGAGGTGTGGTACAACATATCATACGCAATATAATTTGCTGGGAAAAGTTTGTATTGCTGATGTATTGACCTATCCAAGCACTCCGCCAAAGCCTGCAACTGCTTATTGATGTGCGTGTGTTCAGCCTCTATAGCATCCATCTCAGCTCCCAAAGGCTGTCCCACAGAGATATGCACCCTCCCCTTTTGACCGAGCAACCCCTGAATAATATTGTTAAAGTCCTCCTGACTGTCCTTCTTATAATCCACACCATAGTGCTCTGCCAATAGCACAGGCAGCTTCATCGCGTCGGTAGGGTCAAATTCATACGAAATAGCCATCGGCACAATATGCAACTGCTTCAAATACTGCAAAGGCGATATCCCCTCAGGCGTATTGAGTGAAAGCATCTTCAGCACCCCCTGCTGCGTGCGGTCATCTCCGTTCTTCGTGCGACCCTCGCGCTGCGCAATCCACACATTGCGGTGTTGCGAAGTAATACAATCGTAAATATACTCCGACACCAAGCGCGAATGTTCCAGCGCCTCACGTGGTGGCAAACTCCTATAAATGATAATATTGCGATTGAGCATCGCTAATATCTTCAAGTACTTCTTCTTTAGCAGATTATCACCCATAGCCGAAGCCGTCATCTCCAAGCCATTGTTGTAAAGCGCAAGATTCAGCAAAGAGGTGTCAAGAACAATATCACGATGGTTGGAAATAAAAACGTACGCGTGGTGAGGATCTAAATCTAAAAAACCCTCCCACGTAAAATTAGTAATACTCTTCTCTATTGCCTTTGTAACGACATTTACCATTATATTTACCTGAAAGTCAGATACCTTCTTACAGGCAAGCAACTTAGCCTGCTGCTCTTCCTCGCTGCACTCAGGGAAGGTGTACGCCAACATTGCCTTTATCAAAGGGCTATCTTTGATTTCGTACAATGCCCCCAACACCTCATCGTCGTAAAAAGGGCGTATCGACTTGTATTTATCCTCCATTACGCTCTCTATTTTAAGCACTGCCATATCACACCCTCACTCGGCTGCATCCCTTAGGCAGTACCAACCTATCTATAGTTACCAAATTTACGGCAAAGATACAAAAAAGAAATGAAACAACAGCATTATACACCAAAAATTTTCTCACTATTCTCCGTAGTGATACGCGCTACCTCCGCTTCCGAAAGCTCGTATATATCCGAGAGCTTCTTCATAACCTCCACAATATAAGCACTTTCGTTACGCTTTCCGCGATAAGGCACAGGGGCTAAGTAGGGGCTGTCTGTCTCCATTACGATATGCTCCAAAGGAATGCTTTTTAAGAACGTATCAATCTTACCATTCTTAAAAGTAACTACCCCGCCAATGCCCAGATGCAATCCATAACCAATGGCACGATGCGCCTGCTCCTCTGTGCCTGTAAAGCAGTGAAATATGCCAAATAGCGACGCATCTCGCTCTTCTTCAAGCACTTCAAACACCTCGTCAAAGGCATTGCGACAGTGAATCACAATAGGCAAATGGTGGCGTTTTGCCAAACGTATCTGAGTGAGGAAAGCCTCTTGCTGCTCCTTTAAAAAGGTCGTATCCCAGTAGAGGTCAATGCCTATTTCACCTATGGCGTAGCATTTGTACTGCTCCATTAATGCCTCGACGTGAGCGAGCTCTTCACGGTAGTTTTCCTTTACGCTGCAAGGGTGTAGCCCGTTCATAAGAAACATATTCTCAGGGTATTGCTTCCACAGCGTGAGCATAGCCTCAGTATAGCTCGAATCGATAGCAGGGAGGAAAAAACGCGTAACCCCTGCGGCAAGCGCACGCTCAATCATCGCCTTGCGATCGCCGACGAACTGCTCACTGTAAAGATGTGTATGTGTATCTGTTATAACCATTCGTTACTGATATTATCCAGCGGCAAAGATACGTAAAAAATTCCAAAAACAAAGCAAATCGCAAAAAAAATGTATTTTTACTCTTTTCAATGAGGACTGCCGCGCTGCCATCAGTGGGGAAACATAGGGAGCACTTGGGACTCACTTGGGGCTCACTTGGGATTCATAACGAAGTCAGAACGAAGTCAGAACGAACTCAAATAATTGGGATTTGCTTATTTTTGTGTGATTTTTTTCGCTCCGCAGGGGGGCTTTGTGCTTTTTTTGAAGAATGATTACTGGCACGCGGAGGCTGGTAAGGCGGAAAACCTTCGCTGCAAAGGTAATACATTTTTATTACGTAATCGCTATAAGGGCGTATTTTTTTTCATTCTCCTTATAGAAAGTTACTAAACCACTGTGTAACAATCTATAAGGAGTTGCCTTTTCAATGCTATTCAAACCACTGGGCAGCACTACTGATGAAACGCTCAAAGCAGGCGGTTACCTCAGCGGCGTTCTTGGTGGTCAGGGCAAAGGGGCTGATGTGGGTATAGGGATAAGGGTAATCGTCGATTTCCACAGGGATCTCAATGTTGCGATAGCCGCCTTTTAGGGTGTTGAGTGCCTCGATGGGTGGGGTTACTTCGTCTTGCTCGAGTACGAAGGCTTTGATCTGATTTTCAAGGGCTCGGAAGCGTGCCTCGCGCTCTTTTTGGTAGTAATTGTAGCGCAACATCGTCTTGAACCAGCCTTCACCGCTGTGTAGGGCACTATCCTGATAGTGGCGTAGTCGATCGTCGGTTTTGAAATTAGTGCTGAGTAGCTCGGCAAAGGTCTTTTGCATTGTGATGGCAGCCCGCCCGTCCATTATATACTTGGAAATGGGGAACATACGGTCGATAGTCATTCCGCCGCAGAAGCAAAAGAGCTTGGAGGTACTGAGGTAGCCTTGGGGGTTTGCCATCATCAGGATCACGGAGATAAAAGAGCCGATGGAGTAGCCGAAGAGATCGACGCTCGCCTGAGGGCTAATGGTGGGGTGTGCGCCACCACGTATGTCGGTAATGAGCTGTACCACATCATTATAGGTTTGCAATCCCGACCAGAAGAGGCGCTGAGGGAAAGCGTCTAAGCGGGTGCTAATGGCGGCATTGACGTAGGAGGTTTCGGAGTTGTCGGGGAAATCGGCGGCGCGCTTGGCTGCGATGGCGAACATTTCGCGGCGGGAGCTCCAAATCTCGGGGGCGCGACTCATATGGAAGGCGATGGGGAAGAGCACTACGGCTTTGCCTGTGGCTGTGGCGATGCCGTGAGCCCAAGGCAGGTACTTCTCCCACTTTTTCTCGTTGAGCCCGTGGATGAGGATGACCACGCCTTTGGCTTTCGCCTCGCCGAGGGGCTGGAGGATATGGTAGGGGAAGTGTACGTTGCAATCGACATCGGAGTCGGGCAGCCCGAGGTCGTCGATCGTGCGGTAGTATTCGGACTCGAAGCAGCAGTCGTGTTGCTTACAGTAAAGGTGGTGACTGCCAGGCAGATAATCGTTTGCCCCTTGTGAGAAGAAGCTGTGATGGGTGATGCTGATGCCTAAGTCGGGCAAGCGACAGTCTACGCCTGTGTCGAAGGCGGTTTTCAGACGGTGATGTAATTCGAAATATTCCATTTTTTTAATGATGAATGTTCAATGATGAATGTTTAATGGAGAAGTAGTGTTATTGTTTTGCGGTATGCGAAAGGGGGTGTTATAGTGATTGTATCTTTTTGCAATGCGGTGCATAAAGGCAATCCTCAGCGATATATGAAAGTAGGGTATCTGTATGTTGTGTTTATATATTAACCTGTTTACCAGTGTATTACAAAACTATCTTTTCTTTTATTACAAATTCTGGGGACAAAGTTAGTGTTTTTTTTTTGATAATCGTAAATAAATCATTATTTTTGCACCCTCATTGAAAACAAAGAAGCGCTATCAAAAGGTTCATCAAAATATTATTTCGCTGCCTATGGATCACCCTGCTCTTGCTGGGGGTTATTGCCATATTGCTGACGCTACCTGTGGTGCAGAGCTTTATCGCCCAAAAGGTAGTGGCTTATCTCAATGAGGATTACGGTATCGACATACAGATTGAGCGGGTGCATATCAAGCCTAATGGCTTTGCCGATATAAAGCAGGTGCTCATCCGCGACGAGGCAAAGGATACGCTTATTGCCGCAGAGAAACTTACGGCTTCGATTCTCGATTTCAGACAATTGATAAGCGGTAACTTATTCTTCGGTGAGGTTGATGGCAGTGGGTTGAAACTCAATATGATCACTCACAAAGGCGACTCGCTGACCAATCTGGATAGGTTCGTGGCGAAGTTCGACTCGGGCAAGCCCAGCACAGGGCATTTTATAATGAAAGCCAAGAGAATTAACCTGCTCGAGAGTTCCTTTAAGATACGCGATGAGAATGCAGCTGACCCTTCGGTGCTGAGCATCACCCAGCTGAGTGCGCGCTTGGAGGATTTTCAGATATTGGGTTCTGAGGTGTACGTAAATGCGCGAAAGGCGTCGCTTACGTACAACAACGCGTTGAAGGTAAATGAGTTGGACACTGACTTCTCTTACACAGATACGCTGATGAGTGCCGAGAACCTGCGCCTGAAAACGGCACTTTCGGATATTGAGGGCGAAGTGCGGCTCTATCCTCACAAGAAGAGTTACAGCGATTTTGTCAATAAGGTAGTGCTGGATGTGCGCTTGCCGAAGGCGCGTGTGAGCACCAACGACCTCAATGCGTTCTACAACGGCTTTGGCAGGGATAAGACTATTGAGCTTGAAGATGTTAAGATGCTCGGCACGCTCAATAACTTCGACATTCCTCAGGGGGTGATTAGCTATCAGAACACGGTAATCGATGGGGTTTTCTCCTTTAAAAACCTTTTGGACAAGCACCAACCTATCATCATCACCGCTACGGATATGTATGCTGAGAGCATCTATAACGACCTTGCTACGCTGATGCCTGTGGAGATTGGGCAAAACCTCCCTCAGCAGATAGAGGGCTTGGGGATGTTCTCCATCGACGGCGATTTCACTTACAACACTACGGGCTTGAAGGCAAACATAACTCTGAATACTACTGATGGGGAGGCGCATATTGATGGGGAGATGGACAACCTCCAGAATACAGCAGAGACGACTTATAAAGGCTCGGTGAATACGAACGACTTTGAACTGGGCAAGCTTCTCGACGAGAGCAGCATAGGCACCCTGACTGCCGACCTGATCATCCGTGGCAAGGGCTTCGACCTTAATACAATGCAGCTCTACGCCAATGGCACTATCTACTCTGTAGGCTATAACGATTATGATTATCAGAACATTCAGGTGAATGGCGAGCTACAAAATCAAGTGTTCAACGGCGATATCAACGCTAACGACCCGAACCTGAGAATGCGCTTCAGAGGGCTTGCCGACCTCTCACGCCGCAACAACAAGTTCGATTTTCAGGCGGATATAGACAAAGCGGACCTCCGTGCGCTGAAATTCATCGAGATGGATAGCATCTCACAACTAAAAGGGAAGGTAATCATTGATATTGAAGGCAATAAACTCGACGACATCGTTGGGAAAATCGCCTTTAAGAACACTGAGTACACCAACTCGGCAGGTGTGTTTACCTTCGACGATTTTGAGATTACCTCAACGATCAACGGCGGTGTTAAGGAGATTACGATCAATTCGCCTGACATCATCAGTGGAAATGTAAAGGGAAAATTCAGGATAGCAGAGCTCAAAAAGGTATTGCAGAACGCTGTGGGGAGTATCTACACCCAATATAACCCTTACAAGATTGCTAAGAATCAGTACGTTGATTTCCATTTCAACATCTATAATAAAATCATAGAGATCTTTGTTCCACAGGTGAAAATAGGCAGTAACACCTTCATCAAAGGAGCTATTGACGCCGATAATGGTAGCTTTAAGTTTCAGTTGCAATCCCCTGAGATTAACGCTTATAAGAAGCAGATCGACAGTATTAACATTGAGATTGACAACAAAAACCCGCTGTACAACGCCTATGTCGAGGTCAAAAGGGCAGACTTGGGTGCTTACAAGCTGCAAGATTTCAACCTTATCAACACTACAATCAAGGATACGCTCTTCTTCCGCACGGAGTTCAGAGGGGGCGAGACGGGGGCCGATAACTACGAGCTCAATTTCTATCACACACTCAACAAGAAACAGGAGTCGATCATAGGGATTAAGAAGTCGCTCATCAATTTTAAAGGCAATGAGTGGTATATCAATCGTGAGAACTCAGTAGATCAATACAATCGCTTGGTGCTTAACCGCACTGCCGATACGCTAAAGATCAGCAACTTCAAGATGGCACACCAGAACCAGTACATCAACCTCAGCGGCTTGCTTACCACTAAGGATTACAAGAACTTGCATCTGGTGGCACACAACGTCGCTTTGGATAAAATCACCCCTGAGATGAAGGGGCTGAACCTCACAGGGACGGTAAACGGTAGCCTATCGCTCACCCAGAAAGGCAAACTCTATTACCCCTCAGCCGACCTTTTCATACGCTATTTCAAACTCAATGGTTATGACTATGGCGATTTGGAGGCAAGCATCTATGGCAATAACGACCTCTCATCCTTTGATGTGGACGCTCACTTTGTCAATGGGCGTAGCCTGGGGTTTGCCACGCGGGGAAAAGTGCTTTTGGACAAGAATAAAGGCACACTCTTAGACCTCAATGCACGCTTTAGAGACTTTGCCCTTTCACCGTTGAACCCTTTCTTAGAAGGGATCTTCTACAACCTACGCGGTACGGTTACAGGCGATGTGAAGATACAAGGCAATGTAAGCGATCCGCAGATGAATGGCGAGCTGAAACTCAACAAGGCAGGTATCGGGGTAACTTACTTAAAGCTCAATTCCGATATTGCCGACGGTGCGACTATAAAAGTAACCAATCGCACCTTCGATCTGGATAACTGGCTGCTGACAGATACCGCCTATAAAACGCAGGCGAACCTCAGCGGTACCATTCGCCATAATAAACTCAGGGATTGGTTCCTCGACTTAAAAGTCAAGACTTTGGGCAAGCGCTTTATGGTGCTCAATACGCCTTTTACCGACGATGCTATGTTCTACGGGACGGCGTTCATCAAGGGAAATGCCTCCATCAAAGGGGCACTGGACGAAATCACCATAAAAGTGAATGCCTCTACTGCTGAAGGCACTTCCTTCAAAATTCCTCTGAGTGATAGCGAGAACATTGGCGACGATTCCTTCATTACTTTCCTTGACAAAACTGACAAGGTGGTGAAGATAGAGCGCGACTTAGAGTCGATTAAAGGGCTGGAACTCAACTTCCAGCTGGATGTGCTGCCTACTGCCGAGGTGGAGATAGTAATGGACCGAAAAACGGGTAGTAGCCTTGTGGGGCGCGGGGCTGGCACACTGCTCATTGAGATTAATACCAACGGGAAGTTCAATATGTGGGGTGACTTTATCACATATTCAGGTTTCTATAACTTCAAGTATGAAAACGTGATCGATAAGCGCTTCACGGTGCTGCCTGGGGGTTCCATATCGTGGAGTGGCGACCCGATGAAAGCCGTACTGCGTAACCTAAAAGCTGCTTATACCTTGTACGCTAACCCAAGTGCGCTGCTCGACAACTCGCAGTACAACCGCAAGATTGCCACGCAGGTAGTCATCAAGCTCGAAGGAGAACTGATGCATCCCGAGACGCTCTTCGACATCAATTTCCCTGATAGCAACCCGAGCTTGGTTTCCGAGCTGAACTATAAATTAGAGGATCAAGACCGCAAGCAACTGCAAGCCTTCTCGCTCTTGGCACAGGGCTCGTTTATGAGTGATCGAAATGCCGATAATCGTTTGGTGGCATACAACCTCTTCGAGACGGCGGCGGGGTTATTCAATCAGCTGCTTTCCGACGAGGATAACAAGCTGAATCTTGGCGTGTCGTACGAGGCAGGGACTACTGATGGCACCTCGGACTACAACAGCGACCGTCTCGGCTTCACTGTTTCTACGCAGATCACCGACTGGGCGAGTGTCAATGCCAAAGTTGGTATCCCTGTTGGAGGCGTGAGCCGTACCGCCGTGGCAGGCAACGTAGAGGTTCAGTTCCGCCTCAACTCCGACGGTAGCCTCACTGCTAAGATCTTCAATCGGGAGAACGAATGGCAACAATATATGCTCGATCGCATTGGGTACGCACAGGGCGCTGGCATTACCTACACTGTTGATTTTAGTACCTTTAAGGAATTGATGCAAAAGATCTTCAAAAAAGGTGGCAAGGTGATTGAAAAGAAAAAATAATACACTGCATTCTCCTCAAAGAAAAACGGCGACTTGTTAAATCTTTCTTAATTTATTGACTTTCCAGATAATTTACAAGCTGAAAACTTGTTTTTCTCAGTGCTGCGACGTACCTTTGCACCCACATATTAAAAACATAACAATAAATGACAGAGAAAGCCATTTTACGCAAGATTGACGCTTGGGACAATGAAGATAAGTTCCTCGCCATCATTGATTTTATCGATAAACTACCCATCGAGGAGAAAACTCCTGCCGTGCTCAGTGAGATGGCACGTGCCTGCAATAATATTTTCTGGGAAGATCAGTCCGAGGAGAACAAAAAGTACTTAGAAAAAGCTGTGAGCATCTTCAAATATATACAGCCAGACTTGGGCGACACGCCTTCGTGGCACTACCGTATCGGGTACGCTTACTACTACCTCAACCAGCTTGAAGAAGCCAAGCAGCACCTCCTCCAAGGGCAAGAGGGCAATGACGCCAAAGCAATGCTCCGCAACATCGAGATTGCACAGAGCAAAGGCATTACCATTGAGCAGGCTATGCAAGGCGGCAAGGGAGGCATAGAGTACACACTCAAAATCTGGTTCAAACATCTGCAAGAAAAAGCCCCTGAACTATATAACAACCTCAACCTTAAAGGTGCCACTGATGCTCAGCTGAGCGCATTAGAGCAGAAATTAGGCGTCGAACTTCCTGAGGACTACAAACAACTGTACAGAACCTTCAACGGGCAAGTGCTGCCTACGCCCTTCTTCGGGATTGACAACCAGCGCTTCATCAGCTTAGAGGAAATCGAAGAAGTACAAGCCCAGTGGCTCGCCTGTGTAGAAAAAACCTATGGAGCAGATTGGCAGCAGGCTTCCGAGGAAAAAGAATACGCCGAGTCGGTGGGCGTGAAGAATGCGCCTTACAATCCCCTGTGGATACCGTTTCTCGCTGGGGAGAATCACTCTTACCTGTGCTTGGATTTGGATCCCGATGAGGACGGAGCCTTCGGACAGGTGCTTACCATTCAGATCAGCCCTGAGGAGAAGGAAGCTTTCCCTACGGATTTCGCCTTTTGGTCGATCACCGATTGGCTCAACTTCTCGGAAGATGCCATCAACAACGGCTACTTAACTTACAACGAGGAAACAGGTACGCTGGACTTCCCCCAGTATGACGACGACGAGCCTTATTATTACACTGAGGAGCAAAGGACGGCGCTCGAGGCTTATATCGAAAAGAATATAGGTCATTTCGAATCAGTATTCCACGAGATTGAGTCACCTGATATTCACTGCGATATATACATCGTCAATCCTACCGAGAAGAACCCCTTCTACGTACTGATAACAGGCGGAATGGGCGCCTATCCGATGGACGTGCCCGAAGATTACCCTTTTAATCGTGCCGAGCTGATGATCCTCTTACCGCCTACGTGGAATATCAAGAGCGAAGATGAGAAGGATTACTGGCCTATCCGTTGGCTGAAGAACCTCGCACGCCTGCCTATCGAGCGCAACACGTGGCTGGGCGCTGGGCATTCTATTCCCACTGGCGACGCCTTGGAAGGCACTCCTTTCAAAGGATTTGTCCTTGGCGAACTGATGGACGATGGAGGCGCACTACTGCCGCTGGCTGAAAAAAATGTTTTCAACCAAGAAGATGGCGAGCGGGTGATCTTCTACACGCTTATACCTATATATGAGGAGGAGATGAACTACAAATTAGAGCATAGCGCCGATGAACTTTTCGAGCAGTTCGAAGAAAAAGGCATCGCATTCCCTCCCGTGGTAGATATTCACCGCAAAAACGCCTGCGAAGGGTTCCAACTCAGTAGCGACCCCTCTTTATTAGAAGGTATCGCGTGGGCTTTCGGCGGTCAGAGCTATAGCTCACTGATGAATTTTTGGGACGATGTCCGCTCTTACAACGAAGATCTCGATCGCGACCTTGAATACTTCAAGCCGTTCGGCACCATCTTCAATACACCGAAAGTCAAAGTTATCTACGAGGCAATCATCGATAGTAAAAAGCAACTCTACGACTTCGAGCAGATCGTCGGTGAGGAAGATTTCGTTGATGAAGAAGAGAACGAGGTGGAAATCATCGCAGAACTCAGCGCTGGGCAAGAAGGAAACTTCGGCGCACTCGAACTATTGTGGAACATACACAATCTGCTCTACAACAAAGAGCTTGGCGACCATATTTTCTTCGAAGGAATCAACGTCGAGGGCTATGAAAAAGATGGTACGCCTGTCATCTACCTTTATTTAGGTAGTTAATTTAGGATCAAGTTAGATCAACTCATAGCTTCAAAGAAAAGCCGACCTCTCGCAGGTTGGCTTTTCATTTGTTCATTCAAAAGAAAATGTGTAATTTTGCAGCCGATTTCAATTCATCACTGAAATGATACGCAATATATCTCCCTACAATCTTATCATCCTCTCGTTCATCGCGCTGATATGCGTCGGGGCGGCATTGCTCACCCTGCCTTTCGCCACGGTGGAGCGCTGCCACGTGACTCTCTTCGAGGCACTCTTCACAGCCACTTCCGCCGTAACGGTAACGGGCTTGAGCGTAGTGGACATCAGCAGCAGCTTTACATTCTTTGGCAAAAGTGTGATCTTGATACTCATCCAGTTAGGAGGTTTGGGCATACTCACCTTCTCGTCGGTGATAATGATATTTATCGCAAAGAAAATCGGTTACTACACCAAGCGCGTGGTGGCTGAAGGGCTCAATCACGAGGCGCGATTCGACATCTACTCCTATATCAAGAAGGTAGTTGCCATCACGCTGTGCTTCGAGGCGCTGGGTGCGGTCTTGCTTTTCTTCTCCTTCATCGGCGAGCATAATTTCTTCACCTCAATTTTTTATGCGATCTTCCACTCGGTGGCAGCCTTTTGCAATGCAGGTATCTCGCTCTTCCCCGACAACCTCGTCGGCTATGAGTACAGCCCCTACACCAGCCTCGTGATATCGTTTTTAGTGATATTTGGCGGGCTGGGCTTCATCGTGATCTTAGATTTGTACAGATATATAAAGGGCTGCAAGCGCCACATCTCAGTTTACAGCCGTTTTGTAATCACCATCACGCTATTCTTGCTGGCGCTGGGCACGCTGCTCTTCCTCCTTTTTGAATATAACAATCCTCTATCGCTTAAAGGGCTAAACTTCTTCGAGAAGGTATTGGTGAGCTTCTTTCATTCCACCGCGCTGCGCTGTTCAGGCTTTAACACGATGCCGATGACGGGACTCACTAGCGCGACAGCCTTGTTCTGCGCAATATTTATGTTCATCGGTGCCTCGCCAAACTCTACAGGTAGTGGGGTAAAGACCACCACCATCGGCGTCTTATTTTTAGGGATCCGAACTGCCTTGAAGAACAAGAACTACATAGAATTTTCCAAGCGACGCATCTCGTGGCGCGTCTTCAACAAGGCATCGGCATTGGTATTCATCGCGATGATATACGTAAGCGCGATGATCTTGCTGATGGCACAGTTCGACCCAGAGATCGACATAATGAAAATCGTCTTCGAGCTCGTCTCGGCATTCGGCACCGTAGGGCTCTCGATGGGGATTACCGCCGAGCTGAGCGCCGCCTCGAAAATCATCCTGATGGCAACAATGTTCCTCGGGCGTGTGGGGCCACTCACCATCGCACTTGCCCTCTCGCGCGAGAGCCATAAAGGAAAATACAAATACCCAAAAGAGAAAATATTAATCGGATAAACAATGAATAATTATTTAGTAATCGGGCTGAGCGAATTCGGGAAATCCGTCGCCAAAACCCTTTATAACAACAAAGCCGTGGTGCTTGCCATCGATACGGATGAAGACCGCATCAAGCAAGCCTTGCACGATGAGATCACCGACGAGGCAATCATACTCGACGCCACCGATGAAATCGCCCTAAAAAACGCGGTGAAGGACGATTTCGAGACTGCCTTCGTGAGTGTTGGCGACAATTTCCAAGCCAGCATCCTGATCACCCTGCATCTAAAAGAGCTGGGCGTGAAAAACATTATATGCAAGGCGGTGAACCATACGCAGGGCAAGGTATTGGAGAAAATCGGTGCCACGCAAGTAGTCTTTCCCGAGGAATCAATGGGAGAAAAGATCGCTATTTCGGTACTGCGACCCACCGTGATCGAATACTTTAAGTTCTCCGAAGATTATTTCATCTACGAGCTAAAAGTGCCGAGGGTGTACATCGGCAAATCGTTGATGGAGCTAAATCTCCGACACAAATACGACATCAATATCCTCGCCGTGAAGCATTCCGACGGCAAGATGAACGT
Organism: Capnocytophaga haemolytica; assembly: GCF_001553545.1. Classification (NCBI taxonomy): domain Bacteria; kingdom Pseudomonadati; phylum Bacteroidota; class Flavobacteriia; order Flavobacteriales; family Flavobacteriaceae; genus Capnocytophaga; species Capnocytophaga haemolytica. The sequence goes on from NZ_CP014227.1 coordinate 2,160,832, forward strand.
AACGCCCGACCCCAACTTAAAATTAGGCGAGGAAGATTTGCTCATCATCCTCACCCGCGCCAATGTGATCGGCAAGATTACGCAGTAGGAACGGTACAGCTATATAATAATAGGTGTAAGCCAACAACCCCGAACCTTCGGCTCACCCTCTTCAAAGGGGGATTTATTGAATACGGAGTAATTTACATCATCACATCATTAAAATTTCTTCAAAAAATTTTCCAGCAAAAAATTTGCATATAAAAATTAATCTCCGTACCTTTGCCACGATTATACAACGCTATAGAAGGCTGACCAGCCCTATAGATATTAAAAATTATCTTTCATATCAAGTAAGAACATCTCCTTCGGCTTCACAACCAAGGATGTCATCATCTTAAAAATTTGTTTTTCAAAATTTGATTATTTAGCCGAGGAGATGTTTCTTTAATGAAAGATATTTTTTTTAAGTCAAACAAATGTAAAAATGTTTTTTGAATGATTTGCCCGAGCAAGGCAAACGTAAAAATATTTTTTTTGTAGCTTGCCCGAGCGGGGCAAGTCCAAAAATGTTCAGAAAATGAAAATCCCGAACGGGGCAAGACAGAAAAAGTTTAGAAAATGAAAATCCCGAGCAGGGCAAGACAGAAAAAGTTCAGAAAATAAAAATCCCGAGCAGGGAAAAGGTAAAAATATTCAGAAAACACCAATATCCTGAGCAAATAAAGAGAAAATAAGTGAAATTTTTAATCAATTTTTATTATGAGCAAACTAAAACTAATAACATTTAACCTTCAAAACCTTCACAACGCAGAGTTTAAACAGTTCTTTACTCGATTTTTTGAAGATTTTGATAAGACAGGACTCAGCACCGAAACAGATCCTGACTTTAAAGCACTCTTCGACAACTTAAAGGCTAAAATCCCGACCTTGGACAAAGCCTCTCAACAGATCAGGGCAAATGAAGAGACCAAAAAATTAGCCCAGCTCGACAGAGTCAGAGATTACGATATGCAGGCTTTGCGCGATAGCATCCGCCCATATAAAAATGCAAAGACGGAAGCTAAGCAGGCGGCTTACTCAGCCCTAAAAACAGTGCTTGACAAATACAAAGAAGTCAGCAAGGACACTTACGAGGAGGAAACCAGTGAGCTGAACTCGCTGATCGCCACCCTCAAAGGTGATGAATGTAAGGCGCACGTCAAAGAGCTATCAATCAAGAACTTTATCGATGAGCTGGAGACTTCCAACAATCAATTCAACGAGCTTTTTTCACATCGCTCATTCCAAGTATTGCAAAAAGAGACGTTTAGCATTCGCACGCTACGCAAAGAGATTGGCGAAATATACCAGAGCTTGTGCAACTACGTAGTAACGCTTGCCAACATTAAGCAAGACGAGTTCTACAAAAAAGTGCTGGACGTGATCAACAACAGCAGAAAGTATTACGCTGACGTCCTTTCCCGTAGAAAACAATAGATATCAATGAAAAAAGTTCGGATAGTATTTATGGGCACGCCTGAATTTGCTGCGGCAAGTCTGCGTGCCCTCGTCGAAAACGGTTACAATGTGGTCGGCGTAGTTACGGTGGCTGACAAACCTTCGGGCAGAGGGCAGAAAGTACACAGCTCGGCAGTAAAGCAGTACGCAGAAAGCCAGCGCATCCCCGTGTTGCAACCCACCAACTTAAAAGACGACCAGTTCGTAAGCGAGCTAAAAGCACTCGCCCCCGACGTGCAGGTGGTGGTAGCATTCAGGATGCTCCCTAAGAAAGTTTGGGCGCTACCCACCCTCGGCACCTTCAACCTGCACGCATCGCTATTGCCGCAGTACCGCGGATCGGCACCGATCAACTGGGCAATCATCAACGGCGAGCGCGAGACGGGCGTAACGACCTTCCTCATCGATGAGAAGATCGACACGGGGGCAATCCTCCTGCAAGAACGCGTACCGATCACCGAGAGCGAAACGGCGGGCACCTTGCACGATAAGCTGATGGAGGTCGGCGCTGCATTAGTGTTAAAAACCGTCGATCTGCTCGAGAGCGGTGAGGTTGCACCAACGGAGCAACCCAATAAGGATTTGCTGTCGGACGCTCCTAAGATATTTAAGGAGACCTGCAAAATCAATTGGGAAGATGAGGGGCATAAGATTGAGCTGCTGATCCGCGGAATGAGCCCCTACCCTACTGCGTGGGCTGTGCTGCACAATGGCGACAAGGAATTTGACGTGAAGATTTACGATGCGAAGTTCCACCCATCGCCGTCGCAAGAGGCGATAGGGAGTCTCTGCGTAGAAAAGCGACAGCTAAAGGTGGCGGTAAAGGGCGGCTACTTAGAAATACGCGAGCTACAGCTTCCAGCCAAGAAGCGGATGCGCGCGGCTGATTTACTCAACGGATTTTCTCTTGCAGCTAATGCGAGATTTTCATAGCTAATAGTTTTTTCAAATGAAAAGCGAGACCAGATTACTGATCTCGCTTTTCTATTTACCAACTTATGATAGCTATGCTCTTTTTTTCTTAAATAATCCTTTGAGGGAACGCAGCGGGGCAAAGAGCCACCTAAAAATTTTCTTGATGAAGTTGCGCAGCACGCCAACCCACCTGAAATACGGCTTTAAGAAGACGCCCAGCTTATGTGCCCACTCAAATTGAAATACCGCCTTATCGGTCGTGACCATATACGTGAGGTAAATCCCTAAGGGCAAGAGCAGCAGTGCGGGAATCCACGGTGCGAGCGCAGGGTTGATGGTGTTGTTCTCAGCAATATTCTTCACAAATAGCCCGAGGAAGTAGTACGTCAAGAAAAGAATCATCGCGAACACTAAGGGCAAGCCTATCCCGCCTTTGCGAATGACCGCGCCAAGGGGTGCGGCGACGAAGAACAGTACAAAACACGCCACGGCAAGGGCAAATTTATCGCTCAGGTTGATGATATGCAGGTTCATTTGCTTGTAGCGGAACTCAACGTCGGTTTGCCTAAAGTCAACACTTTCGAATCGCGACTGATTGTTGCTCATCGCCATATCGAGCAGTATGCCTCGGCGTTCGGGCTTAACGATATGGATCAATTCACGCACCGATTTTATCTCCTTCGGTGGAGTTTTCTTCTTTTCAGGGGTCTGGCTGAGGCTCGGATCATTTCTTTCGGTGAAAACAGGCATCCTTCGGAACATATTATCGCCGTAATCCATCACACTTTGTTTGAAATCACTCTTCAGCGAATCAATTGCGTACGAAAGTTGCCCCACGTTCATCATTCGGTAGGTTGTTACCCCCGATTTTTCATTGAAATCGACATCATTCAGGTGTGATAAATCCATATTAATGATGTATTTATCAAAGTGAACCTTTGCAAACGGCACTTTTTGCTCTCTCTCGTAGCTATTTGTCTTGATATCCTCATAGTAGCTACCGTCCCGCAGAATGAGTTGAAGGAATCCATTGTTGTTTTTTGAGCTCCGCAGTTCTCCGTGTTTAGCGTTAATGACGGTTCTGTTCACCAGATCAGGTGCTTTTTTGTGTATAAGGACATTTTCGAGGTACTGATCATTATCACCGTGTTTTTTACCGACTTTTATACTGATATCATCACCCACTTTGGAGAAAATTCCTTCGGGAATGGCCATCGCGGGTTTTACTTTGGCAATATTCTCACGGAGCGCGCGCACCTCGCGGTAGGCTACGGGTATCAAATTATTGGCAAGGAAGAAAGTGCCGATGCACAGCAAAGTCATCAGTATGATTAGGGGGCGCATAACGCGCAGCAGAGAAATTCCTGATGCTTTCATCGCCGCGAACTCGTAATTCTCAGCAAACGCGCCGAAGGTCATAATCGATGACACCACCACCGCCAAAGGCATAATGATGGGTATCAACTGGGGGATGAAAAAGAGTAAAAACTTACCGATGATCCATAATTCGAGCCCGCGCCCCGCCAGCTCATCGATGTAAGTCCATATCGTGTGGAATACAAAGATAAGAATCAACACGGAGAGTGTGGCGACGAAGTTTCGCAGGAACTGTGAAAGTACGTATCGGTCTAATATTCTCATATCAGGGAGTAAATAATTTGTTGATTTTAGGGCAAAGAAGAAGCGCATAGGGGGTTTCTGCGCGCTATTTTGTTACAATTCAGAGATCACGTAACCTTCTTTTTTGTATTTTTCTCTGTCGAACTTAAACAGATTGGCTGAAATAGGCTGATTTGTTTTGAAAGTATTCACCGTGATAGTAGTTCTGGTGCCATTTTTACCTATTTCAATCAGATTGTAGATACTTTTGGTCTGAGTGTCTATCCCGAGGAGTATCTGCTTTACTTCAGAGTTTGCTTTTTGGGGCTTGAGCTCTATGTACTGTATTTTTCTACCTTTTACTTTTTGCTGGATGTCCCACTTATAGGTGTATCCTTTCTTGTAAAAGGTCAACATCTTCGACGGGGTAATAGTAGCGTCGTTGCCTGCATTCTTTTCAATGGTCACTTCTTGATTTTCAGGCACGATTGTATAGGTTTTGTTGCCATCGTATATTTTTGTAGCGCCGAGATAGTTGAGCACGTACTTATCCTTAGCAATCGTGACATTGCCACGAGTCTCCTGCTTGATATTCTCAGCCATATTGTCCAAATTATACTTGAAATCGATGTAAATGTTCTCGTACGAGGTCATTTTTTTGTAGACTTCATCCAGCAGGTTCTTAGCTTTGTCTGCTTTTTGGGCGTTGGCGATTGTGGCTACGAAAGCCATCATCATTATTAGTGTTCTTCTCATTATTTTTACTACTTTTATAATTTAATTTTTCGTGTATAAATATATCAATTATCGTTCCAAACTGTGTTTTTGAGTTAGAAAGTTGTTAGAATTCCTGTCCGCCGAGCAGTCTATCGAGCGAGGTAATGTCCTGAATAAGAACTTGTCGTGCTTTACTTCCCTCAAAAGGTCCGACAACCCCTGCGTGCTCTAATTGATCGATCAGGCGACCTGCGCGATTATATCCCAGTTTGAGTTTTCGTTGTAGCAGTGAAGCAGATCCCTGTTGTGCATTGACGACCACCTCAGCCGCCTCACGAAACATAGGGTCACGCTCCGAGGGATCAAAGTCCAAGTCCGCCGACTCACCGTCAGGACCCACATATTCAGGCAATAGGTACGCATCGGGGTAGGCTTTTTGCGCACCTATATACTCGGTAATGCGCTTTACCTCAGGCGTATCAACAAATGCACACTGAATGCGCACAGGCTCATTGCCCTGAGTGTAGAGCATATCTCCACGACCTATCAACTGTTCGGCACCAGAGCCATCTAATATGGTTTTGGAGTCGATCTTAGAGGTAACACGGAAGGCAATACGGGCGGGGAAGTTCGCCTTGATAATCCCTGTAATGACGTTCACCGACGGACGCTGAGTGGCTATAATAAGGTGAATACCAATAGCCCGCGCAAGCTGAGCTAAACGAGCAATAGGCAGTTCGACTTCCTTCCCAGCGGTCATAATCAAGTCGGCAAATTCATCAACCACCAGCACTATATAAGGAAGGAATCGGTGACCATCGTTGGGGTTCAGCTGACGGGCTTTGAACTTGGCATTGTATTCTTTAATATTGCGGACTTGTGCATTCTTAAGAAGCTCGTAGCGGTTATCCATCTCAATACAGAGCGAATTGAGTGTATTAACTACTTTTTTATTGTCAGTGATAATCGCCTCTTCACTATCGGGGAGTTTCGCTAAGAAGTGGCGCTCAATATGCTCAAATATAGAGAGCTCAACCTTCTTAGGATCGACAAGGACAAATTTAACCTCTGCAGGGTGTTTCTTGTAGATTAGCGAGGTAAGCACCACATTGATACCCACTGATTTTCCCTGTCCTGTAGCCCCTGCCATCAAGAGGTGAGGCATCTTGGTGAGGTCGGTCACGAAAGTTTCATTGCTGATAGTTTTCCCGAAGGCTATCGGAAGCTCCATCTCGGCGTGTTGAAACTTCGGAGAAGTGATCATTGTGCGCATATGCACCATTGTCGGCTTCTTGTTAGGTACCTCTATACCAATGGTTCCTTTACCAGGGATTGGCGCAATAATGCGGATGCCAAGTGCTGCCAATGAGAGAGCTATATCATCCTCAAGGTTTTTAATTTTCGAGATGCGAATACCTGCCACAGGCACGATTTCATAGAGAGTTACCGTAGGACCAATGGTAGCTTTAATCTGCGAGATCTCAATCTTGTAATCACGGAGCGTTTGTACAATGGTATTCTTGTTCTCCTCAAGCTCTTCTTGATTGATAATGATACCACTATCCTTAGATTCGTCGAGAAGGTCAATAGAAGGAAAGCGGTAATCGCTCAGATCCAAACGTGGGTCATATTCGCCATAGTTTTCTACGAGTTTCTGTGCTAACGCCTCTGGATCAACCTCTTCTGTTTGAATAGGCTTCTGCACTTCGAAGTTGAGTTCCCCATCAGAAGGTGGATTGGTTATTAGTAAATCTCCTTGATTCTCAACGTCTAAGAAAGGTATTTCGCGTTTGTGTGTAAAAGGATCTAACTTTTCGTTTTCTTCTTGTTTTATAAAGATATCTCCTTCTTGAGATACCTCACTTTCGTCGTCGGAGTGTTGTACTTCTTCGTCTTCATTCTCTTCTGGGAATTCTTCTTTAGAAAACTTATGAGTCATTCCTCCAAAGAAGGAAGTAACTTTTTCGACTGTTAGATCAAGCTTGAAAATCAAATAGAAAAGCAAGAAGAGTAGCAACAGCAGCACTGTGCCAATCTTGCCTAAATAGTCTTGCAAGAAATGGTTGACTTCATAGCCTGATACCCCAGCTAATACGGTAGCCTTGCCAGTGAGAAAGCCTAAGAATGTGGAGATAAAAACCATCCAAAGGATACCCCAAAACCAGCGATTTAGTAGTGGACGTTTGAGGTTGAAAGTGTACTTCATCCCCGTGAGGAAAAGGAGTGCAAGTGGAATGAATATCGCTACACCAAATCCTTGATATACAAACAAGTGACCTAAGTAAGCGCCTATTTTACTAGTAAGGTTCTCAGCAGTTTCTTCACGGTTGGTGATATCATCCCATACGCTTTGGTCTGTTTCCCAAGTAAAGAAGTACGACAAGAATGTTACCATTAAATAAATAGTAAGTATTATCAGGGCTAATCCGAAGAAGAGCCTGCGCTGCTTAGCTTTATCTACTGTGCTGGTTTCTTGAGTTTTATCTGATTTTTTATTTTTTTTCTTAGTCATTACCTTTTGAGTGTCTTTTCTCTAATAGAGTGACGAGCTATTTTGACATTCTTTTTGAAGTTGCAAAGATACGAATTTTTAGTTTATAAAAACAAATATAAAGGGGAGGAGTTGTTTTATTTTTTACAAATAACTTATAAACAAACGTTTATAGCATCATTTCCATTGTATCACTTTTGTAAAATGAGTGGATTTTTGTAGTTTTTATCCGATACGGATTCGATAGGGGTTCGTTTCTCTTACAACTAAATTACAACAGCCTTTCAGATCATAAAAATAGTATGCTTACAACATTTTTGTGTTCTAAGCATACTATTTATAAAACTCAAATGTGTGTGATGACACTATTTAAGTGCTGCCAAGGCTGCTACGTAGTTTGGCTCATCAGTTGTTTCAGCAACTTGCTCTGTATGAACTACTTTACCATTCTCATCCAATACGATAATCGCACGTGAGAGTAAGCCTTTGAGCGGGCTATCGGTAAAGACCACTGGGTAGTGAGCTGAGAAATCGCCTCGAAAATCAGATAGCATCGTTAGGTTGTCAATTCCCTCAGCAGCACAAAAGCGACCAAGCGCAAAAGGAAGATCTTTTGAGATGCATAAAATTGCTACATTATTGAGCTCTGAAGCCTCTTTGTGAAAGCGGCGAACGGAGGCTGCACATACCCCTGTATCGACACTTGGGAAGATGTTCAAGACTACCTTTTTGCCTTTGAAATCGTGTAGTGATACTTCTGCCAATTTATCACTAACTGACTTAAAATCAGGTGCTGTAGAACCTACTTTTGGTAGTTCGCCTACGGTATGTGCAGGCTCATTGTGGAATGTAATTTTTGCCATAAAATGAACTGTTTTTAATTAATGAATAGGGCAAAGGTAGTATTTTTTTTGAAAACAAAGCACTGTCTTATATTTTTTTTGTACTTTTGCACTTGAATCATTAGGATAAAGAAATGAATAAAACTATTGAGCAATACAATAATGTTGTAAAAGAGTGTCAAGCACTTTTCAGCAAAAAAATGAAAGATTACGGGAGTGCGTGGCGTATTTTGCGGTTGCCTTCCTTAACGGATCAGATTTTTATTAAAGCACAACGTATCAGAGGGTTGCAAGAGAATTCTGTACATAAAATTGAAGAAGATGAGACGGCTGAATTCATCGGTATTGTCAATTATGCAGTGATGGCACTTATCCAGATAGATAGAGGTATTGCTACTCAACCTGATTTAGATGCGGAAGAGGCAACACTTTTGTATGAAAAAGAGATCGCTGAAACACGCACCCTGATGGAGAATAAGAACCACGATTATGGTGAGGCTTGGCGTGATATGCGAGTGAGTTCGCTCACGGATCTTATCTTGCAGAAGATATTGAGAGTCAAACAGATTGAAGATAACGAGGGTAAGACCTTGGTGAGTGAAGGCATCAGGGCAAACTATCAGGATATGCTCAACTATGCTGTTTTCGCACTAATTCATTTAGGTTTGGCATAGTTTTTGATATAAGTAAAACAATAATGTTTATTTTTGTAGTAAGTTATGAAATATGTAATTAACTGTATTAGGGTTGTAGTTGGTATTATTTTTATCATTAGTGGCCTTGTAAAGCTAAATGACCCTGTTGGTTTTGCTATTAAGTTAGAAGAGTATTTCAGTAAGCCTGTGCTTAATATGCCTGTATTTGAGCCTTTTGCAATGGCTATCGGGATCTTAGTATGTATCACAGAGGTAACCTTGGGAGTGATGCTATTGGTTGGTTATTTAAAAAAGCTAACCTTATGGCTACTGATAGCAATGACGGTGTATTTTGGCTTTTTAACCTTCTATTCTGCTTATTTTAATAAGGTTACGGACTGTGGATGCTTTGGTGATGCAATTAAATTTACCCCTTGGCAATCTTTTACTAAGGATATGGTGCTATTGGCATTAGTACTCATTCTGTTTTGGGGACAAAAGTATATCAAACCTATTGCAAAGGGAATGATTCCACTGTACTTTACTCTTGCAGGGATTATCGTTAGTGCCTTGGTAGTTAATTACACTTATAAACATCTACCTATCAAAGATTTCCGTCCGTATAAGATCGGTGCCAATATCCCTGAGGGAATGGTTGTTCCAGAGGGAGCCCCTCTACCTAAATATGAATATCACTGGCGATTTATAGTTAATGGCAAAGAGAAAGTGGTTACTACTAACGGAAAATATCCGAAAGTGAACGGTGAGTTTAAGGACGTCACAACAGAGATGATTGACAAGGGATATGTACCTCCTATTCACGATTTTTATATTGAGGACAAGGATAGAAAGAGTTACTTTGATGATTTTATGAAGGAAGAAAAACTAATGATGGTCGTCTCTGAAGATATCGGAAAGGCTGATGTAGAGGCATTTAAAGCTGTAAAAGTAACTACTGACAGAGCTTTAAAAGAAGGCTATACAGTTATTGGGCTTACTTCAACTCTTGACAAGGCAGACAAATTAGTAAAGGATTATGAGCTCAATTTTAGGTTCTATTATAATGATGAGAAAACGCTTAAAACAATGATCCGATCTAACCCTGGCGTGATAATTCTCAATAAAGGGACTATTAAGATGAAGAAGCATTATTACGACTTAGAGAAACTAAAACTATAATGACAACACATCTGTGGCATACTACTAAAGAGGCGTATCAGAACTATCTGCGTTTGCAACGTGGTATGTCGAAGAATTCAGTGATTTCTTATGGCTTAGATATTGAGAAACTGATCGGCTACTTAGCTCAATATGAGATTGATGAAAGTCCTGATACAATAGGAGTAGACACTCTGAGAGAATTTGTATATGAAGTATCAAAAGACCTCAACGCACGCTCACAAGCACGCTTGATTTCTGCCCTAAAGAGTTTTTTTAGGTTTATGATGAGCGAACGAGGTAGAGAGGATTTTCCTATGGATTTAATCGACAGCCCTAAGATTGGGGTAAAATTACCTGACACTCTTTCTCTTCAAGAGATTGATATGATGCTTAATAGCATTGACCTAAGCACTGATGAAGGTCATCGTAATAGGGCTATCATTGAAACACTCTACGGTTGTGGACTACGTGTTTCGGAGTTGACTTCTTTACGGCTTTCTGACCTTTTCTTTAATGAAGATTTCATACGGGTAATAGGGAAAGGTAGCAAGCAAAGGCTTATCCCTATTGGGAAGTTCACCCAGCAACAGATATCCAACTACATCAACAACCAACGGAAACAACTTAAAATAGCCAGAGGTTTTGAGGATATTGTTTTTCTAAATAGAAGAGGAAAACAACTTACACGGGCTATGATATTCACTATTGTAAGGGAAGTGGCTAAGCAGGCTGGAATTCAGAAGAAAATAAGTCCACACACTTTTAGGCACTCATTTGCGACACACCTATTAGAAAATGGAGCTAACCTCAGAGCTATACAGTTAATGTTAGGTCACGAAAATATCACAACTACAGAAGTGTATGTACACGTAGAGAAATCGTACTTAAGAGAGATGTTAGTAAAATACCATCCTCGACAAAAAATGAGCTTTACCCAATAGTTAAATGTTTTAGTTTACAACTATTGAATAAAGCTCATTCCTCTACTATAATTAGCGATTAAATATCTTCAAAGCTCAGATTTGTAAAAGAAGAGCTCTTATCTTCACGTGTTTGCGCCCCATAGGGTTCTCTTTTAAAATCTCTTTGGTGAGTGTCAGAAATTACTTCTGTACCTTTCTCATCAAAGACATAGGCAGTAACTTCATTTAGAAATTCTTTAAAAAGCTCAAAATCCTCTTTATAAAGGTATATTTTATGCTTTTTAAAATGGAAGGAACCATCTTCGTGAGTAAACTTCTTACTTTCCGTAATTGTCAAATAGTAATCGTTTGCACGAGTAGCTCTCACATCAAAAAAATAAGTTCTGCGACCTGCTCTCAACACTTTTGAGAAAATCTCTTCATTGTCTATAAATTCTCTTTCTTCCATAATACTTGTTTTAGTATTGTTAATTACTTTTCTGCAAAAGTCTTAAAAAAAGTATATACGAAGCAAGTAAATAGCTTAAAAATTCACACTACAACTGTTATTTTATTATAATTTTAAGATTTATCAGCCGTAAAAGCTCTTTTATCTTAAAATTATTTCGCTCCATCAACTTCGTTGTTAGAAATCTATCTGTGGAGATTCTTCTCCTTCACTTTCTTTTTCTTTACTACAATCTATCTGTATCTGCTTATTTTGAGGTGGAGGGAATGCTTCTTTTGAAACACTTAAATCTCTATCAGCATAACATTTCTTCATATAATAGCCCCAAATAGGAAGCGCCATTGTAGCTCCTTGTCCGTAAGCTGTCGTACGGAAGTGTACTGCGCGATCTTCACCACCAACCCATACACCAGTTACGAGGTTGGGCACCATTGCAATAAACCAACCGTCACTGTTATTTTGGGTAGTCCCTGTTTTCCCTGCGATCGCATTTGTAAAACTGTATGGATAGCCTGTCATTACATTTTTGTAAATAACGTTATAGGTCTCTGCACCTTTAGTCCTCAATCTTGCCCCTGAGCCATACCGAGTTACTCCTTCCATCAAGTTTATAACAGCGCGTGACACCTCTGCACTCACCACATCGTGTGTTTCAGGAGTATTTTCAAAGAGAACTGTGCCATTTTTATCTTCAATACGAGTAATCAACACAGGTTTCACATACACTCCTTCGTTAGCAAAAGTACCATAGGCAGCCGTCATCTCAAAGACAGTAGCTTCAGATGTACCCAATGCAATACTTGGCACTTCTGGTATTTTGGTAGAGATTCCCAATTTCTTTACTAAGTTTATTACAGGCATAGGTCCCACCTTATCCATCAGGTTCACAGTGATTGAGTTCACTGAGTTTGCCAATGCGTATTTTAAGGTCATCATCCTCCCTGTAAAATTCCCTGTTGAGTTACGTGGACACCAGGGTTGAGGATTTCCGTATTTACCTGCCTCTACACAAGTTTGTATATCAGGAAGCTCCAAACAAGGAGAGTAATGCAATTGGTCAATCGCCGTAGCATACACAAAAGGCTTAAATGTAGAGCCTGTCTGTCGTGCTCCTTGAATTACTTGATCATATTGGAAATGTTTATAGTTAATACCTCCCACCCAAGCCTTGATATGCCCTGTATTAGTTTCCATTGACATTACGCCTGCACGTAAGTACGCCTTATAATAAAGAATAGAATCACGAGGGGTCATTATCGTATCTTTTTCTCCTTTCCAGCTGAACACACGCATCTCAACTTTCTTATCAAAGGTAGCACGTATTTCATCCTCTGAGTAGCCCAAATATTTCAAGTGTATCCAGCGATTAGAGTTCTTCATCGCCTTCTCCATCAATGATTTATACTCATCATTTGACACTCTTACGAAAGGAAAGGTCTTATTCTTCTTAGGGTTATTCTCAGCGTCGAACGCTTTCTGTAATTGCTTCATATGCGCTTTCACAGCTTCCTCTGCATAAGCCTGCATTTTCGAATCAATCGTAGTATAAACTTTCAACCCATCTAAGTACAGATTATGCTTAGAGCCATCTGGTTTGGGATTTGCTTCTATCCAAGCCTTCATATAGCTGCGCAGATATTCGCGAAAATACGTCGCAATCCCATCATTATGACTTTCAGGGGTATACTTTATTTTCAGCGGAAGTGCTTGCAACGAGTCCTTTTCTTCTTGTGTAATATAGTTATTCTTAGCCATCTGAGAGAGCACTACATTGCGGCGATTGGTCACTCCCTCTTTATTCTTCAAAGGATTATACAAAGCAGAATTCTTAAACATTCCTACCAACATTGCTCCTTCTTCAATTTTCAAGTCCTTAGGTTCTTTACCAAAGTATATCCTTGCTGCTGAGCGAATCCCATCAGCATTGTTATTAAAGTCATAAATATTAAAATACATCGCCAAGATCTCTTCCTTTGTGTATTGACGTTCCAAACGCGTAGCGATCACCCACTCCTTAATCTTCTGAGTATAACGCTGCAAACCTCTGGTTTTTGTTTTATGGAAAAGCTGTTTAGCAAGCTGTTGTGAAATAGTCGATGCCCCTCCCTTGGTACCTAAAAAGAAGAGTGCTCGCATTGTGCCCCTCACATCAATACCTGAGTGTTGGTAAAATCGCTCATCTTCAGTAGCTATGAGGGCATCTACCAAAGGCTTTGGCAGATCTTTAAATTTGATAGGGGTACGGTTTTCATCTAAATAAAACTTCCCCAACGATTTCCCATCTGCAGAAACAATCTCTGTAGCTAAATTTGTATCAGGGTTCTCCAAATGCTTGAAGTCTGGCATTTCTCCGAGCAGCCCCAATGAAGCTGATAGAAATAACAATATCACTAAGAGCACTCCAGCGGCAAATACCCCCCAGAACCACTTCAAAAATCGCTTCTTTGAAGTATCTGTTTCCTCGTTTTCAGTTGTCTTTTTCATATTAAGTTTTATTTATTTAGCTGTGGGTTCTCCACACGAAGCCCCACCTCTGTAATTCCTTTTAATACCTCAATACCTTGGTTAGTTCCTATCTTACGCATTGCCTGTTCTATCTTTACAACATATTTACCTTTAGCAGGAAATCGGAAATTCTCTTTATACCACAATTTACTTTCTTTCACTGCCGAAAATCCATCACCAAGCCACTGCCCCTCTGCATTCGCCATTTCATACTCCAAAGTATCAATGATCACCTTATTACTATGAGGCACTTCCATTTTAGTGATAAGAAATATATTACTAAACTCATACTGCTCATCATTACGCAACATTATAAACAGGTTCTTAGGGGTAAGCGTATCATTTTCATCTAAATAAAATGGAATTGACTGATGCTCAACCCAGCCATTAGGAAGGGATACATACTGTGCGTACTCCAACTGTTTATTACACCCCACAAGAACTATAAGTAGCAATAGTAAACTAATTCTTCTCATCTTTCGATATCTCTGAGTTATTATTAGGTCGTTTTTGGTTTTTGTTATTATTAGGCTTCCTCTTTTGGCTTTGCCCTTCAGTAGCAGCCTGTTGCTGTCCTTGTCCACGTCGCTGCTTTTGGGCGTTCGGGTTCTGCCCCTGTTTTTTGCCTTGTCCCTGAACATTTTCAGCTTTTTGAGAAACCTTTCCTTCTGGTGATTGTGATGCGCGATCAGGGCGATTCTGTGCCTTTTTAGCCTGATTATTCTTTTTCTTCCTCCGCCTCGGTGTATCAAAACGAGTGATACTATCTTCTTCCACAGGCTTCATTTCCAAGCCCATCGACGAAGAGCTGCGCTTACTGCTCAAGTCGTTGATGATCGTATATTCTTCTAATTCCTCAATCTGCTGACCTTCCTTATTCAACTCAATGATCTCCTTGACACTATCCACCGAAAGTTTATACCACGTCATCGGACTTTCATCGTAAGTATACCACATCAATCTCTTGAAAATATCAATCTTCTGACAAGTCGCCAAACCTCTTTGCGTGTGGAGCTTTGTTTCCGTCTTTGGAAAATCTTTCAGCGCATCCAAATAGGTGTCAAGCTCAAAATTCAAACAGCATTTTAGCTTCCCACATTGTCCCGCAAGCTTCTGCGGATTGAGCGAAAGTTGCTGGTAACGTGCCGCCGAAGTCGATACACTCCTGAAGTCCGTAAGCCACGTAGCACAACACAACTCACGTCCACACGAACCAATTCCCCCCAAACGTGCAGCCTCCTGTCTAAAACCTATCTGGCGCATTTCAATACGAATACCAAAAGCCCTCGCCATATCTTTGATCAACTGACGAAAATCAACACGTCCCTCAGCCGTATAATAAAAGGTAGCCTTCGAGCCATCACCTTGGAACTCCACATCTGAGATCTTCATCTCTAGCCCCAGTGCTATTGCCAACTCACGTGAGCGCTTCTGCACAGATATTTCACGCTTACGCGACTCCTGCCAAACGTCAATATCCTTCTGGTTTGCCTTGCGATACACCCTTGGAAGATCCTCATTATTCCAATCGATACTGCGTTTCTTCATTTGCATACGCACCAGCTCCCCTGTGAGAGTCACCACCCCCACATCGTGCCCGCTATTAGCTTCAGTCGCCACAACATCACCCGCTTGCAGAGGAAGTTTATCCACATTGCGGAAGTATTCTTTACGGCTATTTTTAAACCGCACTTCTACACAATCAAAAAAATCTAAACCACCTGCCAACGACGTATTTGCCAGCCAATCAAAAACTGATAGCTTCACACTCCCAAAACTGCTCGGACCTCCTAAATCACCGCAATCAGTTGTTCTATAATCATTTGTATTTCCCTTAGTGCAAGTATTGCAACTCATCTTTCTCTCTTTTAATATATGATAGTATGTATTATAATCTGCAAAGGTACATATTTTATATTTACTGACAAAGTATTTTCTGCAAAAAAATATAGATTACGGTGCAACACAAGCATTTATCCCAATCAAAAAATAAGTATCCACCTTCCATAAATTAAATAATACAGCAACACTTTCAAAAGCAGCTCAGCAACGGATCGACAACGGTTCGATAGAAAATCATTCTATATATCGCTATGGCTTTTAACAGATAACACCCATAATGCAAAAATGTCCTCAGAGAGAATTACTTCCTCTGAAGACATTTTCACAGATAGATTTATTAGTTATTTACTCCTTCTCAATCCACGCCACCACTTTCTTCTTAGGGGATTTGCCCGTGATTTTCTCCTGTAGGTGTTGAAATACCACGAACAGCACCGGAATCACTACCAAGCCGAAGAACGTACCTATAAGTTGTCCCGCCGCGGCTCCCGTTGCTACCGACCTATTACCGGCGGCGCCTACTCCGCTAGCAAAAACAAGCGGTAAAAGCCCTACGATGAAAGCAAATGAAGTCATTAGGATGGGTCGCAGGCGTGCCATTGCCGCATCGATAGCCGATTTGGACAAACTATCGCCGGTGCGACGCCGCTGCAAAGCAAATTCGACGATTAAGATAGCGTTCTTCGCCAGCAAACCCATCAGCATTATCAGAGAAATCTGAAAGTATATGTTGTTTTCCAAACCGAACAACCATTGCCCCAAGTAGGCTCCGAAGATACCAAATGGCAGCGAGAGAAGCACAGATAGGGGCACGATGTAACTTTCGTACTGCGCCGCGAGAATAAAGTAGGTAAACACCAAACTAAGCATAAAGATGATGACCGTCTGCGAGCCCGCGTTCTGCTCCTCACGCGTCAGGCCTGTATAATCTATGGAATAGTTGGCGTTAAGTGTTTTGGCGGCGACCTCCTCAACGGCTGCGATGGCATCACCCGTGCTGTAGCTAGCATTGTTGCTGGCTGTCATCGCAACGGATGTAAACAGGTTGTAACGGCTCAATGACTGCGGCCCGAAAACCCTTTTCAAGCTAACAAACTGCGAGATCGGAGCCATCTCACCCGTCGCCGTCTTCACATACATGCTCGAAAGGCTCTCCACATTTTTGCGGTCGTCCGGCAACGCCTGTACCATCACCCGAAACTGCTTGCCGTAGAGGGTGAAATCACTCGCGTAATAGCCCCCGATAAAATTCTGCAAGGTGCCCAAGATGTTGCTCACGCTCACGCCCGATTGCATCGCCCTTTCCACATTGATGTCCATCTGGTATTGCGGATAATTCGTGTTGAACGACGTCTGTACATATTGTATTTCAGGTCGCTGCATTAGTGCCGCCATAAAGGCATCGGCGTCCTTAGATACCTGCGAGATTTCCCCACCAGATTTATCCAGCAAAACAAATGACGCGCCCGAGCCAATACCGAAGCCAGGCACCGAAGGCGGTTGAAAGAAGATGATCTTAGCATCTTTAATGCCCGCCGTAGCAACGAATGCACGTTGTATGATAGTTTGAATGTCTTGTCCCTCAGCCTTGGCGCGCTCCTCGAAGGGCTTTAATCGGAAGAAACCCATCCCGTTATTGCTACCCTCGCCCGAGAGCATCCCGCGCCCTGTTACGAAGGTAACCCTATCGACACCAGGAATGTTAGACACCTTTTTCTCTAATTGTCGCATCACATTGGCAACGCGCTCCATCGATGCGCCGGGGATCATTTCCACATTCATCATCACGAAGCCCTGATCCTCGCTGGGCACAAACCCCGACTTGAGCTGCTTGTTCATAAACAGTAGCGAGCCGACCGCAACGGCGAACATCACCAACGTAAGCCATTTGTGCCTGAGCAGGAAGGTGAACGCCTTCCCGTAACGGCGCGTACCCTCAGCAAAAGCGATGTTAAACTTGTGGAAGAATTTTCCCAGCCAGCCCTTCTCCTCGTACGCCTTGTCGCCGTGTGGTTTCAAGAAAAGCGAACAGAGGACTGGACTGAGCGTAAGTGCGTTGATGGCAGAAATCGCGATGGCTACCATCAAAGTAATCCCGAACTGCTTGTAAAACACGCCGGTCGTCCCCCCGATAAAAGTTACGGGGATAAAAACTGCCGCCATCACCAGCGTGATAGATATGATCGCCCCAGCAATCTCGTTCATCGCCTCCACGGTCGATTCTTTGGCGTCGCCCGCGCCGTGTTCCATCTTGGCGTGAACCGCTTCCACGACGACAATCGCGTCGTCCACCACAATCCCAATCGCCAGCACCAGAGCAAACAGTGTGAGCATATTGATCGAATATCCAAACAAGTTGAGAAAGAAGAAGGTACCCACGATCGAAACGGGCACGGCGATTGCCGGAATCAAGGTCGAACGGAAATCTTGCAAAAACAAGTATACCGCAAGGAAGACCAAGAGGAACGCCTCGAGCAGCGTGCTTACCACCTTAGAGATCGCCGCGTCCAAGAACGTATTGGCGTTGTAATTGATCGAATAACTGATCCCCTCAGGAAATGACTTCTCAGCCTCTTTGAGGTACGTCTCGATATTTTGTATGATCTCGTGGGCATTCGATCCGGGCGTCTGGCTGATACCCATCGCCACGTCAGCCTTCCCTCCGCTCTCCGAGAAACCAGAGTAGCTCAGCGCGTCCAGCTGTATGGTCGCTACGTCCTTCAATCGCAGCACCTTGCCCCCATCTAAGGCTTTGAGCACGATGTTTTCGTACTCCTCAACCTTGTTGTATTTTCCCTTGTATTTAATTACGTACTCGTAGCTCTGCCCAGAGTTTTGCCCCAGCGTACCTGCTGCCGCCTCCAAACTCTGCGAGGAAATCGCCGCAGTAACTTCTGTGGGGCTAAGTTTGTAGGCTTGCAACTTCTGCGGATCGAGCCATACGCGCATCGAATAGGTTTTACCCCCGAAAACGCTGGCGTCTCCTACCCCACTGATACGCTTGAGGGCAGGAATCACATTGATGTTGAGGTAATTCTGCAAGAAGACATCGTCCAACTTAGGATTTTCGGAGTAAAACGATAGGAACATCAAGTTCCCCGAATTTTGTTTTCGAACCGTCACCCCAGCTTGCTTCACCTCCGCAGGTAGTAGAGCGTTCGCCCGCGATACGGCATTCTGTACATTCACCGCCGCGACGTCGCCGTCCGTGCCCTGTTTGAAGAATACGCTAATGTTCGCCGCCCCGCTATTGCTCGCGGACGAGGATATATAATCCATATTCTCCACGCCGTTGATTTGTTCTTCCAGCGGAACAACTACCGACTTCAATACCGTCTCAGCGTTCGCACCCCCGTAATTTGCCGACACCTGTACCGTAACTGGGGCAATGTCGGGATACTGCGAAATCGGCAGCGAAATGATACCCAGCACCCCTAAAATCACTATCAGTATAGAGATCACCGTAGAGAGCACGGGTCTATTAATAAAATTTTTAATCATATAATTATATCTTACGTTCTCTTCATAAAAATCGTTGCGTGCAGTGTGTAATAGAGAAGGTGCCGCCACTGATTTGCAGCGGCACCTCTATATATAAATACTTCCACTACGCGCTAAGCCTTGGGTTCGCCCTCACCCTGAGGATGGGTCGGATCGGTTTGCGGAGCGTCTTTCTTATCCTGAGGAGCGTCCTGCTTTTCAGTGTTTTCACCCTTATCCCCATTGTCGGACTTCTTGTTCTTCGTATTGTTCTTACGAGTCTTGCGGCTGGCTTTCAGTGCAGTAAGTTTCTCGATGAGCACATTGATACGAGAGACTATCTTGCTAATTTCTTCGGAAGGTTGCAACACAGCGATGGCGTTCAGATGCTCGATTACTTCGCGGTATACCCCATCGATGTCTGCACGCACAGCTTTTACTGAGCGGAAGTCCTTCTTTACGGTAGCCTTCTCATCGCGCCGAGTTCGGTACAGCTCCATAAACTTGCGATCCGCATCCTCAAGCCAGTCGAGCCATTTCCCTATCGCGATCTTCTTCACAGCAACTTTGTACTTATCGCTCCTCATATCTTGCAACAAGTTCTCAATTTTGCTGTGCTGCGACTCATAGCTTTCGGAGGTTACTCGCCCATAAGTTTTGATGAGTATCCTAAGCAAGGTTCCCGCCTCATTTTCCTCTTTCACGGGGCTATACGATGCTGCACTCACTGCCGCCGATAGTCCGCGATAGAGCTGATCGGTGGCTTTGTCAAGCGACGCCAATTGTTGGGTGTGTTCGCTCTTTACGATCAGTTCCAGCGATTTGTTTTCCTCCTCTACAAGGGCAGAGAACCTACCCAAAAGAGTTGCCAGCGATTCGATATTCGCCGCGTCTAAAATCAATTTAATCTCTGTCACGAAGCCGTAGTGTTCGTGATTCTGGAGATTCTTAATGTTTAAGCCTTTTATTTTAAGTGCCATAACAAAAACAATTATTGGTTAATAAATATAACTGTGGGGCAAACGCGTCCCCTAAAATTTTCGATATATCAATGTAGTGAGATTGTCTCGCTACTTTTTGTTTTCTTTACGTCCTCTACTCAAGGTCGCGGGGTCGATATTCACCTGCGAGGCGCCCCCGAGGGCTTTATAGAGCACCACGCCTTGTTGTAGCTTCGTGAATTGGGCGTTGGCGACCGCAAGCTCGGCGTTGAGGCGATTTACCTCGGCGGTGATTACCTCCAAATAATTGACCATACCGCTGTTAAACAGTTGTTTTGAGTAGTCGGTAGCCTTGTTGTAGGCTTCCATCTCTTGGGTTTTGAGGCGGATAAATTCGTCCTGAGCGGCAAAATTGTGCAGCGCGTCCGAAACTTCTTTGCCCGCGGTGAGCAATGCCTTTTTAAAGGTTAAAAGCGCTTGCTCTTGTGCCGACCGCTGTACTTCGTACTTTGTGCGCACTTGTCGGGCGCTGAGTATTGGCTGTGCCAAGCCCGCCACAAAATTGGCAAAGAGCGACTTAGCCGAGAACCACGTATCCAACTCAGTGCTGCTAACCCCTCCCCGTGCGGTGAGCGTTAGCGACGGATAAAAACCAGCGCACGCCACGTTGGTGAGCTCAAAAGCGTTGATGAGTTGGAGCTCTGCACGGCGTATGTCGGGGCGGTTGTAAAGTGTCGTCATCGCGTAGCCTGTATGGAGCTGCGCTGGGAACTTTTGTTCTGCGAGCTTCCCCCGCTCGATGGGGTGCGGCTCCTCACCGAGGAGCACACAGATACTATTCTCTAACGCCCACACGCTATTTTCGATGGAGATAAGCTGCGATTGGGCATTGAGCACCAACGCTTCGGTTTGCTGTGTCGCCACCTCGGTGGTGCTTCCAGCCTTTTTGAGTTCCTTGGTGGTCTCGAGGCTTTTTTGTCGCAAATCGATCGTGTGCTGCAAAATCTCACGTTGGGCATCGTACATCAGCAATTGGTAGTAGGCAGTCGCCAATGTGGCAACCACCTCCGATTGTGCTGCCTTATACGCCTCTGCGCTGGCAAGGAAGCTGGCATATTGTGCGCGGTTTTGTGCGGTGAGTTTGCCCCACACATCTAATTCCCACGAAGCCGACCCCGATAGGTCGAAGAGGTTATTATAAGTGCGTTCGCCCATTCCTCCCGATGCGTTTACTGAGGGCGTAGAGCGCGTGTAGCTTGCCGAAGCCGAGAGCGTGGGGGCGAAAGCCATCCGCGACTGCTTCAAATAGGCGTGCGATGCCCTCACGTTTTCGAGGGCTACCTTCACATCGAGGTTGCGATCGAGTGCCCGACTGATGAGCCCCTGCAATTGGCTATCGGTGAAGAGCTCACGCCACTCGATCGCCCCTGCCGAAGTGTTTGCCGTATCCACCGTCTCTGTTCGGAACAGTTTATCGGAGTACGCATCGGGGCGTTCGTATTGTTTTCGCCCCGCACACGCTACAAGGGCAATAGTAACGCCCATAACGGCAATGGTTCTATATATCATTATTTTCATAAAATGGTTTTATTTCTGTTTTTTCTTCTACTATTTATATATACTCGTAAAATGTTTTCAGTACGTTCTCGGTATGATATTCCCCCATTGAGAGGGATTAGGGGGGTGTTCTATCTTCCTACTCTCCTACTTTTCTAATTTCCTCTCCCCTACCGCAATACATTCTTCTTTCGCTTTTTATCGCGTTGGTACTGTCTCCATCCTTTTTCGGTAAATCCAAGAACTACAGTACGCGCGTCCCCATACTGTCCCGAGGTGAGTGCGGAAAGCATTGCCCCCTGCAACACTAAGTGCTGATGTAGCCGACCTTCTTCTTCTAACTTGCCAAAGGCGCGGGCATCTGCTTTTTTGCCGTCGAGTACGTATACCACACGACAGCGACCGCCCTCGAGTTCGCTCTCCGAAACGATCTTCGGCTCGGCAAGGTCGATACGCTGACGCGTGCCGCTATCCGTGATAGGTACACAGCGCGAAGGTTGTATCCAATAATGCACCAACTGCCAGCGGCGCACCGTAAGGGAGTATTTTCCTTCTGCATCTGTATGGGTACGTATCGAATCGCCTTCAACGTCTACCCGCACCCCAACGAGGGGATGTTTATTATGATCGGTGAGCGTACCGTACACCGTAATTTGCGCTTGCAAACCACCCGTAAGCAACACGCCCCCAATGAAGGCTATGAGTAAAACGATTTTCTGCTTTACGTACATACTTATTTACGTTATAAAGATGAATTTTTATCTTCCCGCCCACAACTGTGGGCGGCTTGAAAACTTTTGTCGGGAACACATTCCCTATACGTTGATGTGTCGCCAACAAGTTTTATCGTACGTCCCCTATACGTTAATAGTTCCCCAACAATTGTTTTACACACATCAACTACCCGTTGATGTGTCGCCAACAATTTTTAGTACACGTTCCCTATACGTTGATAGTTCGCCGAAAATTGTTTTGGAGGGTTCAACGGTGCGTTGATATGTCGCCCATATTTTTGAGCTTAACGCCTCTATTATTCGTCAGCTCCAAATTTTTCTAAATACGCCAAATACAAAGGTACGCTTTTCTCCACCCATTCTTCTGAGGGGTTTCTCTCTATACCATAATAGGCGAACAGGGGTTGGTAGTTAGCGTGCACATATTCAAAGGTGATTTCAAACGGACGAGTGAGCTCCTCCAAAGTGTATTTGTACTTCTGCCCGTGAGCATATTCATAGTCGTCAATACCTGCGGAAATCGCCAAAGCAATTTTCTTGCCTCCGACCTTATACCCGCTCTTGCTCCCATAAGCCCATCCGTAGGTAAGCACCTCGTCGAGCCATTGCTTCAACAATGGTGGGCAGCTAAACCAATAGAGCGGAAACTGGAAAATAATTCGTTGGTGGGCTTCCACCAATTGTTGCTCGTGCCCCACATCAATGCGGCTGTCTGGATACGTCTTGTAAAGCTGATGCACGGTGTATTTTTCGGGCTGCTCTTCAAGTGCGGCGATCCAACGCTTATTGACCATTGAGTGTTCTATATCAGGGTGGATTACGATTACTAATGTTTTGCTCATATTCTTATGTATTGGGTGTTTCGAAATAATTTTCTGACTGACCGTAATCAGTGCGTTGATATCTCTAAAAAATAGGCTGGATAGCTTTCACAAGGCTGTCCATATCTACCTGCTGAGGCTTGATGACCATTCCTGTACGTACGGCGTTAAGCCCTTGAACGAGGATGACATCACCTTTATTAATACCTTCCTCCACGACAGCGAAGTTGTTGGCGCGATTCTTCAGGGTAATGATAACCTGCTTTATCGTGTCGTGTTCCACCTTGTAGGCAAAGACCTTACCTTGTTGCTCGAAGGTTGCCACCTCAGGGATTACCACCACGTCATTGAACTGCTGCGGAATCAGCACTGTGCCACTGTTGCCATTCGTTAGCAGCCCCTCAGGATTGGGGAAGGTAACGCGGAACTGCATACTTCCGGTGGTTTTATCGATCTGTCCTGTTATGGCAGCGATTTTCCCCGAGTGAGCATACGTTTGTCCATCGGCCAAAACAAGTTTCGCGGGGGGCATATTCTTTAGTTTTTCGGCGGGCGACTTTCCTGGGGCGCGTTCCAGAAATTGGAGATAGTCCTTTTCACTCATCGAGAAGTAAGCATAAACGTCTTTCACGTCCGAAACGGTTGTCAGCACGGTGTTATTGGCTGTTACCAGCGCGCCCTCACGATAGTTTATCGCGCCCACAACGCCGCTCACGGGGGCTTTCACCACGCCGTAGCCGATATTGGCAGCGACTTCGTTGTAAGCGGCTTGCGCGCGTGCGAGATTGGCTTGGGCTGTGGCCAACTGAACTGCGCTGACGATGTTCTTCTCTACTAAGGGCTTTAATTTGTTTACTTCTACGCGCGCCGCATCTACTTGCGCCTTCGCCGACTGTGCGGATTGGTTCAGCGTTTGTGTTTCCAACTGGAAAAGCGGTTGCCCTTGCACCACTCTCTGGCCTTCATCGACCAGAACTTTTGTGATGTAGCCCGAGACTTTCGCCTGGACGGCACTATTGACGGTGCCTTCGATGTTTACAGGGTATTGTAAATCGGAGACGGCATTGCTCGTGCCCACAGTAATGACTGGGTACGAGGGCGCGCCCATTGCGTTTTGCTGTGGCGCATTGTTGCAAGATGCCGCCAGAGCTGCGGCGGCGAGTGTTAATAAAGTTTTATTCATCCTTATAATATCTTTTTACAGTGTTAATTATTAAGTGACCCAATGTCTATCTTTTCGGCGACAAAATTACAAAAAAAATAGAATTCACCGAACAGCGAACTCCGTTAAATGTTTGTTAAAGTTTTTACCTCACGGAGGTTATTGCTGGAAGCTACCCTCACTTGTGCCTGCCCCTTGAATTTGATTTACTTCATCATAATTGACGGAAAGCACCCCCGCAAGTGTTTGCAAGTAGCTCTTCACCCCTTCAAGATCGCGATCGTCAGGGACTTTGACTGCAATAGCCTTGAAGTTCTTATACTGATAAATCAGCTCGAGCTTTTCTTTCTTTGCAACGTTTAAAAGAGGTTGCAAATCGGCGTCGTCCTTGTAATAGATGATCAAGTTGCGAGTGCGCTCAGGGGCTTCCTTTTTTTGAGCCGTGATGTCCATTTCTTTAAAGGTTATTACCTCTTGCTGCGGCTGAGGCTCAGCTTTCGTCTGCGGCTGAGCGCTCTTGCAGGAAAGGGCTAATAGGGTCATTGACAATAAAATATATTTCATAAAACAAGTTGTTAAAATTCATCAGTAAAACAGTCTCCGTTAGGTTATTTATCCTTGATAATCACAAAGTGTGCCTTCGAGCCTGTTGCTAAGTTCCATTGGTTCTTGGCTATTACGTTCCCTTGGTCGTCAAGCACCTGAAACTCTGCCGTATTAGGTCCCGACTCCCCTTGATTTAAAGCCAAAAACTCTATCTTGTTAAACCCAGGCTTAAGCGCTATCTGAAACCCTCGAAATTCGCCTACCAACATTATATCGCGCACCTCTTCAACTCCATTGACGAAAATACTAACCCTGTCACCATCAATCGCTTGAAAATCTCTGCAATACACATTCACATACTTGCCATTATTGGTAAAATCCCCGAAGAATTGATCTCCCTTCGGCGCATCGTACTCTTCCTGCTTATGATCGTTAAGCACCCCATAATTAGGCTGAAAATCAATCTTCCGATGCACCAAGTTGCTCTTCCCCGTAAAATCAATTTGCTTTTCAGGAAGTTTCATAAAAGGATTATTCTCATTTTTAGGAGCTACAGGCAATTTCATCAAATTACTGGGCTTATTCACCTCAGGAGCTTTCTCCAGCGGGACTACTACGGGTATCTGCCGACGTTGTATCTCGAAAGGCTGTGCCTGCATCAAGAACTGACCTCCTAAGAGCATCATAAATAAGATAATTATTCTATTCATCATTTCTCACATTTATTTTTTCACAGCGATAATTGTGCCAAAATTTATTTTATAACAAAAAAAAATTATACCTTTGCGCCTATTATTTTAAGTTTTATTATGAAAAGAATAGCATTATTCATCGCACTCTCAGTAGTATCATACGTAAGTGCTCAGGACAATCTCATCAACTCATTATCTGGTAATCAAACAGATAATGCTGGGTTTAAGTTCACTAAAATTATCGACCTCAGCCATACTGAGGTAAAAGACCAAGGCAGTAGCGGCACTTGTTGGAGCTATGCAGGAGCATCATTTCTTGAAAGTGAAATGATACGTATGGGCAAAAAAACTGTCGATCTGGCAGAAATTTTTACCGCCCGCAATTCGTACATTGAGAAAGCCAAGCAATACGTACGTATGCACGGCTATCTCGACTATGGACAAGGTGGCGAGCTCCACGACGTAATCAATATGTACGCCAAATACGGGGCACTGCCACAGTCCGTTTACACAGGGCTCAACTACGGCACCAATCGCAATGATTTCAGCGAGTCGCACGCCGTATTCAAGGGCTTTTTAGAAGGGCTGATGAAGCACGACAGCAAAAAACCACTAACCCCCAGCTGGCTTCCTGCATTCACCGCCACTGTCGACGCCTACCTCGGTGCAGTACCTGAAACATTCACTTTCGAGGGCAAAAAGTACACACCAAAATCCTTCGCAAAAGAAGTCGTAGGCATTAACCCTGCCGACTATGTAGAGATGGTTTCCTATGAAGATCAACCTAAATACCAAAACGTATTTATGGCAGTTAGCGATAACTGGAGTTTCGATTGGGCATACAATGTCGCAATGACCGACCTTACCAAAGTCATCGACAACGCTTTGAAAAAAGGCTTTACCGTAGGCTGGTCATCCGATGTCAGCGAGCGTTATTTCAGTTGGAAAAACGGTGTAGCCTTCGTCCCTGAACAGGATATCGCTACACTCTCAATGGCTGATCAGCTAAATCTCTTCCTTGCTCCACCAAAAGCAGAACGAACCATCACCCCCGAAATGCGCCAAAAAGCCTTTGATAATTACGAAACCCAAGACGACCACGGTATGCACATCGTCGGGCTGGCAAAAGATCAAACAGGACGCGAATACTACATCGTCAAGAACTCTTGGGGAGCAAAAAACGACTACCAAGGCTTCATATACGTTAGCAAAGCGTACGTACAATACAAAACCACTGCTATTATGGTGCACAAAGATGGCGTACCCAAGGATATCCTAAAAAACTGGAAAAAGCAGCAATAACCCCCTAAATAAACATAACAAAAAGGACTGAGATTATCACCCAAACAATCTCAGTCCTTTTTTTGTAAATATCCTATTTAAAAAGATCGGTTATATCACCGCAATGCAGGATATCTCTACTTCTACACCCTTAGGCAACTTAGCCACCTGTACTGTTTCACGAGCAGGTGCAGTCTCCTCTTCAAAATAACGACCATATACCTCATTCACCTGAGCAAACTGCCCCATATCATTGAGAAAAATAGTCGTTTTGACCACATCCTTAAAAGTAGCCCCAGCCTCAGCCAGTACCGCCCTGAGGTTCTCCATTACCTGCACAGTCGCAGCCTCAATGCCCCATACTACCTCACCAGTAGTAGGATCTACGGGTATCTGTCCCGATACATAAAGTGTATTACCTGCTAAAATAGCCTGATTATACGGACCTATAGGCGCAGGCGCTTTCTCTGTAAAAATAACTCTATTCATATAAAAATCGTATTTAATCTCTCTTAATAACCGTAGCCGATAAACGTTGAATGTTTCCAACCCCATCCGTAGCCGACATTTCCAGCTGATACGTATCCACTTTAGTAGTGTCTATATCGTCAAAATTAAATGTAAGCGTATGATTTTTAGGTTCGTACTCAAACAGCACCCATTGCCCATTGATCGATGCCGACCACGAAGCAATCCCTGTCAAATTATCACTCATAGCCACCTTCAAAGTATTACCTTTTACCACCCCATTATTCTTGAAATTAAGAGGTCGCAATGTAGGCGGGGTAACGTCTTTCCTCAGATAAAAGTTACCTAAGTATTTACTCTTAGCCATAAACACCCCATCTTTATAAGTAGTCCGTTCAGCTCCAAATCGCCCACCCGATGAGCGCGCTATAAACACCTTGGGTATCTCATCCTCTGTGAAGGTTTGATTCTTAATCGTCACCGTAAAAGCCTTATTGATAGGCGTTTTATAATCGTGAACCCGCAGCGTATCCTTCTTGCTCTCTAAAAATATAGCCATATCCTCAAAGAAAGTATTAGCAGGAAAATACACACTGCCCTCCTCAAACTCATACAGATTATCCCGATCCGCTACAAGCTGCTTATTCGTCTTAGGACGCGGGCGGAACGTCTTCACTACCATCGGCTTACCCTCTACAGGAATATGAACCGTCGTTGCATTCCCCTTGAAATCTTCCACAACTATCGTAACCTCGTACGAGGCGCCCTCCTCAATAGGCAAATACCCTTTATTAGGCTTCAATAAAGGGTAAATCGACTCCAGCTTGTTGCCCTTCGTCTTAAACAAGCGCTGCACATAACCCTTGTGCTCCACAAGCCTCTGATAGTCCAACAACTCATTGATATAGCGTGTATCATCGTAGTTCACCTTATCAAACACAGTTTGCAACTGCGGCTCACCGTTCAATTTCAATGTAACCTTGTAAATACCATTGCGGTTATACGAACCGTTCATCCTGTCAAAAGCAACAATCCCAAAGCCCAATGTTCCACTGGCACTTATCTTCGCTGTGCGGTAGCTACCATCAGGCTGTTTCGTCCGTGGCAGCACTCGGGGCAGCTCACTACCCTCCACCTGCGAGTTACCCCCCAGTGGATAAGCAAGCACCTGTAACACTTCAGGGGCAATCGTATCCTCCATATCCTGATAACCAAACAAAAACGGATTCAAGCCGTTATTATTCGCGTCGTGCACCTCAAAATGCAAATGCGGTCCTTGGCTGCCCCCCGTATTACCACTGAGCGCAATCCAATCACCCCGCTTCACCACAAACTCCTTTTTTGAAGGAAAGATATCAATCTCGTACGTCTTCTTCGCATACTGCTGCTGCTTCACATAAGCCTCAATCTCAGGCGCATACTGTTGCAAGTGCGAATACGTGGTGATATAGCCACTCGGGTGCGTCACATACATCGTCTTCCCATACCCAAACGGACTTACCTTAATACGCGAGATGTAGCCATCGTCTACAGCTCGCACATACTGCCCCTCCTTGCCTTGCGTTTTAAAATCAAGACCTCCGTGAAAGTGATTCGGGCGCAATTCAGCAAAATTGCCCGCCAATAGCGGAGGCACATCCAAAGGATAGGAAGGCGCAAAGCGCTGCGCATCTACCTCTGATACAGCCAAAAAGCCACAAAAAGCCATTAGCCACAAGCTCTTTTTCATCATTTTTAAAATAAAACTTCTGAATAAAATCGCGGCAAAGATACTACTTTATTCAAGAAAAAACAGCCCTATACACAAACTTTTTCAAAAAAAAATACAACCCTCCACCAAATGAAACGCCATCACCCCCCTATCTCCAACGATCTCCAAACGAAGCCATAACGGATCCGTAACGAATCCGTAACGAATCCATTCTGCAAAAAAAGTACACAAATTTTAACACTGTTTTAGGACAATATAAGTATTTGTAAACAAACGAATTACATAGCCTATGAAGAAAATCAATAACTTTTTGCGATTTTTTTTCAAAAAAACCTATACGTAATCCACTAAAAAGCCGTATCTTTGCCAAAGTTTAATGAAATAGTTTTTTAAGCAATGATTAAAGATTACAGAGACATCGAACTAACCGTTCAACGGCCTGCCCCTATCGACCGTGAGGTCGTTTGGGACAAATCAAAGGTAATTATTAGCGAAACAGACATCTATGGGCGTATTACCAATGTGAATGACATCTTTTGTAGCGTATGTGGCTACTCCGCTGATGAGCTTATCGGTCAGCCACACAGCATCATTCGTCACCCCGATATGCCTAAAATCACTTTTAAATTACTTTGGGACAACCTTAAACTCGGCAACAACTTCGCAGGAGTAGTAAAAAACTTAGCAAAATCAGGTGAGTATTACTGGGTAATTACCGACTTCGAAATGCGCCGTGATGCCTCAGGCAACATCACTCACTACATCGCACGTCGCAAGTCAGTACCTAAAAAAGTAATCGACAACTACGTTACCCCTCTGTACGAAACCCTCCTCAAACTTGAGAAAATCGGGGGAATGGAACTCAGCGCTCGATTCTTCAAAAACTACTTAGCAAAACAAGGTAAAGACTATATGGACTTCATCATCGACGTGATGAATAAAAACCGTGAAGACGCTGTATTTGAGGAAATACCAATGGCTACTTTCAGCAGCAACAAAGAGCCTGAACTCGTTACTGATGATATCGTTACCGTAGGTGTTGGTGGCTCAATGGATGAAAAACGCAAGAACTTTTTCGGCAAACTATTCCAATAGCCCCGAATCTTAGTACATAACAATAAAAAAAGAAATCATTATGGCAGACTTTCAAAGCCCTGTACCAACCATTCCACGTCCAGCCCCTATTGATAAAGAAGTAAGCTGGGACAAAACTAAAACACTCATTAGCGAAACCGATGTAGCAGGCACCATCACCAATGTGAATGATGTCTTCTGCAACGTCTCTCACTATTCCTCTGCTGAACTTATCGGTCAGCCGCACAACCTAATACGCCACCCCGATATGCCAAAGCTTATTTTCAAGCTCCTTTGGGATAACCTCAAACAAGGAAACAACTTCGTTGGTGTGATCAAAAACCTCGCTAAGACAGGTGAGTATTATTGGGTGGTAACCGATTTCGAAATGCGTAGAGATGCCAGCGGCAATATCACTCATTACATCGGTAGGCGCAAGTCCGTACCTGAAAAAGCTATCAACGACTACTTAGCCCCCTTCTATGAGTCACTCCTTAAACTGGAAAAAATAGGAGGCGTTGACCTAAGCAGCCGATTCTTTAAGAATTACTTAGCGAAACAAGGTAAAGACTATGTCGATTTCGTTATCGGTGTGATGTCCGAAACACAAAGCAGTTTTACTGCTGAAAACGTCACCGCTATCGACAGTAACAACGTAAGCGTACCTGACGACATCTACAATGTAGATGAATCAATGGACGAAAAACGCAAGAACTTTTTCGGGAGATTATTTAACTAATTCCGTATTCATATCAATTAAAGCCTCACTTTTGAGTGAGGCTTTTTTATATTGTTTTTGCTTGCGTAATTATTTTTATGTACCTTTGCCCCCGAAAACTAACTAATACAACCGTAGCAATGAATTTAATATCATATCACTATATAAACGTATTTCAAGAGAATACTCAGAAATACAGCACTAAAAACGCCCTGATGGGGAAAGAAGGAGAGGTTTGGTGCGGCACCACTTGGCAGCAGCTCGGTGAGATTACGCGTCGTCTTTCAAAGGCACTCCTATCGCTGGAGGTAGGAGTTCAAGAGTCTGTGGGGATTTTTTCACAAAACACCCCCCAGTGGACGATGGCTGACTTGGCAACACTCCAAATCCGTGCAAGAGTAGTGCCCATCTACACCACCAACATCCCTGAACAGGCACTATATGTACTCAATCACGCAGAGGTGAAAGTGCTTTTCGTAGGCGACAAAACACAGTATGAGAAGGCTATTGAGGTAGCAGATAACTGCCCCTCATTGATAAAGATTATCACTTTTAAAGATGATTTCCAGCTGGAAAATGATGGAGGGCGCTCAATGCACTGGGCTGATTTCCTCGCTTTGGGAGAAGGCACAGCACAAGAGGAAGCCCTCAGCCACCGCATCTCAGAACGCAGCCTCGACGACCTATTTACTATCATCTATACTTCAGGAACCACAGGTGATCCCAAAGGGGTGATGCTCACTTATGCAAACTTAGCCCATCAGATGGTAGCCCACAACAAGCGCCTATCGGTATCCGAAGCGGATAGCTCGCTGTCGTTCCTGCCGCTCTCACACGTCTATGAACGCGCGTGGACGTTCTATTGCTTATTTAAAGGGGTAACAGTTTATTACTTAGAAGATACAAATCAAGTACGCGAAGCACTCTCAGAGGTGAAACCTACGCTGATGTGTGCCGTACCGCGTTTTTACGAAAAGATATTCGCTACAGTACACGACAGAGCCAATGCTTCCTCATTTGCGAAGCGTTCTCTCTTCAGATTAGCTGTGAGGACAGGCAGACAAATGCTCAAAGCAAAGGAAGAAGGAAGAAAACCAGGCCTGCTATTGCAAAAAGCATACAACTTATTCGATAAGTTAGTCTATTCTAAGTTCAAAACGTTGCTCGGTGGGCGCATACGCTTTATGCCCTGTGGCGGGGCAAACTTAGAGCCAAGTATCGGGCGTTTCTTCCAGTCGATAGGTATTAACGTGAAGTTAGGCTATGGAATGACCGAGACTACTGCTACTGTATCCTGCTGGGGCGACGATACTTTTAATTTGCAATCGGTAGGAGAGGTAATGCCTGACATAGAAGTGAAGATAGGTGAGGACAACGAGATATTAGTCAAAGGTGGTATGGTGATGAAAGGCTATTACAAGAATCCTGAGGAAACGGCTAAGGCTTTTACTGCTGACGGATTCCTACGCACAGGCGATGCTGGCAGCGTTGATGCCCACAACAACCTCTTTATCACCGAGCGCATCAAAGAGTTGATGAAAACCTCTAACGGTAAGTACATCGCTCCGCAGCTTATTGAGAACAAAGTAGGCAAATACAACCTCATCGAGCAGATTGCTATCATTGCCGATGGGAAGAAGTTCGTCTCAGCGCTGATTGTGCCCAACTTTGAGATGCTTACCCAAGCCTTAAAAGAGCTGAATATCAAATGTAAAAATACTGCCGAAATGATACGTCACAGTGCTGTGATTGAATACATCGCTAAGCAGTTGCAGCGTTTCCAGAGTGATTTGTCCGACTACGAGCAGATAAAAAAATTCACCCTACTGCCTGCTGCTTTCAGCATTGAGCGCAATGAGATTACACCAACACTCAAACTTCGCCGCAAAGTGATCTATGCAAATTACAGCAACGAAATTGAAGCGATGTATCACTAAAAAGTCTTATCATAAGTACCCCATCTCCTATTAAAATACTCCTTCAATATAGGAATAAGTGTACCTCTAAAATTAAATACTTTGCCACAACCCATCTTCAGGTACATCGGCGATAATTTCCACCATCTCTTTCTTTACGGGGTGAAGAAACCTCAGGCGGCGCGCGTGGAGATGAATACTACCATCAGCATTGGAGCGACGTGCACCGTACTTCAGGTCGCCTTTAATGAAGCAACCAACAGCCGCCAATTGGGCACGTATCTGGTGATGACGCCCTGTGAGCAAGGTGATTTCCAACAGAGAATAATGATCGAGCTGTCGTAGCTTTTTATAGGTTAAGACGGCTTTTTTGCTATTAGGCACTTCCTTGATGTGGGCACGCGATTTGTTCTGCTCAGTGTTGCGCGTAAGATAATGCGTAAGCGTCGCCTGCGCTTCTGGGCTGCCTTCCACCATTGCCCAATACGTCTTTTCTACCGCAGTTTTATCGGCAAACATCGCGTTGAGGCGCGCTAAGGCTTTAGAAGTTTTGGCAAAAATAACCACTCCCGTAGTAGGGCGATCAAGCCGATGCACCACCCCGAGGAAAACTTCCCCTGGCTTGCTGTATTTCTTCTTGAGATAAGCCTTAACGATCTCACTCAGTGGCGTATCACCTGTTTTATCTCCTTGCACAATATCACCTGCACGCTTATTGACGGCGATGATGTGATTGTCTTCGTAGATGACGGCGATGTTTTCGATGTCGGTGGTCATAATGGCGTTTTTTCCTTAAATAGATAAACCTAAAATCGTCGTAAAAAAGTCCCGCAAGCAAGATTCCCACAGGGATAAAGAGCGTTTGCAATCCCCAGCCAAATTTGATGTAGCACAGCCCAGCGACCAATCCTCCTGCAAAAAACGAAGTGATGATGGCAAGACGCAACCTTACGCTGGCTTTAATTTTTGGCTTCTGCTGCTGGTAATGATTACGCCGTGCGTAAGTGAGTTGCGAGAGCTCAATCCCAAGGTCGGTAAATAAGCCTGTGAGGTGCGTGGTGCGAACTACGGCATTGGAGATCTTCGTAACGAAGGAGTTTTGCAAACCCATCGCAAAAAGCAATACGCAGGCAGTTACATCGGCTGGCGGAGGCGTTTCTGGGTTGTTGAGCACTATGGCAAGCACCAACATCGCACATTCTAAAAGCGTCGGGGCGAGGTACTTGTTGTGCGTCCGCAGATGGTTCGCCATCTCGATGAGTAGCCCCGAAGTAAACGAGCCTGCTAAGAAGGCAAAGATATATAGGAAGTAAATCAAGCCTTTCCAAAACTCCGCCACCGAGACGTCGTAAATAAACAATGCGAAGTGCCCCGTAACATTGGTAGTGAGCCTCCCGATGAAGAGAAAGCCCGTAACGTTCACGATACCTGCCACCGCCGAGAGCACTATGGCTATGTGCAGATTGTGCTTAGCCGATCGCCGTTTGCCTTGATGCCGAAACATTAGTAGCTCTCCTCTGCATTAGGAAATGACACCGATTTTACATCCGACACGTAATTTCCGACTGCTTTATGCACTTCTTCGTAAAGATTGGCATAAGTTCTTAAGAATTTTGGGTGAAATTCATTGTTCATTCCCAGCATATCCTGCATTACCAGCACCTGACCGTCCACGCCAGCCCCAGCACCAATACCTATAATAGGAATACGTACGCTTTTTGCCACTTCTTCAGCCAATGCTGCGGGTATTTTCTCTAAAACGATTGCAAAACAACCTAATTTTTCCAATAATAAGGCGTCTTCTTTTAGCTTTTGCGCTTCTGCTTCCTCCTTAGCGCGGAGGGCAAAGGAGCCAAACTGGTGAATTGACTGCGGTGTTAAGCCCAGATGCCCCATTACGGGGATTCCTGCTGCGAGAATACAACGAAGCGACTCCTCGATCTCTTTGCCACCTTCTAATTTAAGTGCGTGGGCACCGCTTTCCTTCATCACGCGTACCGCCGAATGCAATGCTCCCTGAGGATCGGATTGATAGGTGCCGAAGGGCAAATCCACCACCACCAACGCGCGTGAAGTGCCACGCACCACAGAAGCCCCGTGATAAATCATTTGATCGAGGGTAATGGGCAGCGTAGTCTCGTGTCCTGCCATTACATTGCTGGCAGAATCGCCCACGAGGATCACATCGATGCCTGCGCCATCAACAAGGCGGGCAAAAGTGTAATCATAAGCGGTGAGCATAGCAATTTTCTCACCTTTGGCTTTCATATTGATGAGCGTCTTGGTCGAGAGGCGCTTGATTTCTTTTGTTGCTGCTGACATATTCTTATCATTTAAAATTCGAGGGCAAAGGTACAGTTTTTTTATGAGATAACGGCAAAATTATTTTCAGAAAAACCTTTTCACGTATTTTCACACAGATCATCTTAGTGGAAAAAAACTATTGCGTTTAGCAGTTTTTTGAAAAAGCCGCCGTTGTAAGCTACAATTTGACCATTTTTCAAAAATTCATCAAAAAGAAAAGTTCTCTGGCACCAAATTTACAAAAATAGTCAAAAAGAAAAGTTCTCTGGCACCAAATTTACAGAAATGACCAAAAAGAAAAGTTCTCTGGCACCAAATTTACAAAAATAGTCAAAAAGAAAAAGTTTCTGGCACCAAATTTACAAAAATAGCCAAAAAGAAAAATTTTCTGGTACCAAATTTACAGAAATGGTCAAATATAAAAAGTTTCTGACGCCAAAATTACAGAAATGGTCAAATATAAAAAGTTTTTCGAGGGTTTTTGAAAACCCTCAATATAAAAAGTTTTTTGCGCCTTTTTCAAAACCCTCAATATTAAAAGTTTTTCGGGGTGTTACTTCCTCTATGAAAATCTATAAACGAAAGCTCCCTTCCCCAGAGGAAAGAGAGCTTTATTTAAATATTGGGAAAATTTTTCTTATATCAAAGTTTTAACAATTTATCGCTGTCACCATAGCGCAGGAAGTCGTACTTGAGAGCACCTCCTAAATAAGTGTCATCATTGCGCAAAATTGGATACATATTGATTTGATTTGCTAAAACTTGCTCACCTTCTAAATTGATTTTCAAAGGATTTAGTGATGAGAATAAATCCTTAAGGCGCTCTATCACCGCACTGAATTGCAAGGAAGAATAACCTAAATGGAGTTGTGATTTCACCATTTGTTGCGCTAAATCTTCCGCAGAACCTTTAAAAGTATATGCGGTGGTAAGAACTTCATTCTCCACAGAGCTAAGTCCATTTTTTACAGAAGGAAAACGTTGTAGGTGTAGTTTCAAAGCCTCAGGAAGGGCGGTAAGATGGGTAGTTGTGTTGGCGTTGGCTTGTATTTCTAATTGCAGCGGAGATTTGCTACAATAGAGCTGCCAGATATAATCGGCATACTCGAGGTCGTCGGTATTAAAAACTTGACGTGCCTGATAATACTGTTTGGCATCTTTTTGAGTTGTTTTTGCTGAGATAGGCTCTTTAACCCAAGTGATATGAATGTTTTTTCGGTATTTTTTCAGCCAACTCATCACAGCGATCATATTGATTTGGCTTTGAAGATCCTCACTGAACCAAAGTACTGCCTCATCTTGGGTTTTCTGCTGACAGAGGTTGCGGTACTCTTTAAGCACATTGTCAATAAATGATTTTTTACCTGTGTTATATTCGCTTTTGAGGAATTCGTATCGGCTGCGCCAAAAATGTTCACTCCCGACATCAGTGGTAGTTTTTCCTTCACTAAGCATCTCATTCCACGTAATCACCTCCGACTGTGGAGCGATTTTTCGTAGCATTTCGGTGGTATTTTTACCTCCTGTGATGTGTAATTCTCTTCGCATAACTGCACTAATTTTTTGGTTATATTTTATACGAGGGTGCAAAGGTACGAAAAAAAATAATAGCTCCAAACATTTTATCTATTAAATTTCAACCCCTATTACATAGCGTTCTCTTTATCAAAAAGATAAATTTACAATTATTTTTAACTTTATGTTTATTTTTCTCCTTATCGGCGACATTTTACACACTATAAAACATTAAAAAGGCACCTCACTTTCATTAAATACCTCCGATGAACCTTCGGTGGTAGGAGCTGAAAAAGCCTGCTCTGGCATCGCAGATGGGATAGCAGCAAAATCGACATTCTCATTGAGTTTCGAACCTATCTCTTGCGCTTGATATCCCATTGCTGCAGTATCTAAGTTTGAGAAGTTGCCCGCGTGAAATTTAAGACGGATATTATCAAGCGCCCCGTTGCGGTGTTTAGCGATCACCAATTCTGCTTGATCGGTAGTAGGAGTATCGTCTTCCCAAGTCTCTAATTTATAGTATTCTGGACGATAGATGAACGAAACAATATCAGCATCTTGCTCAATAGCACCCGATTCGCGAAGGTCAGAGAGTTGCGGGCGTTTATGCCCTGGGCGCGACTCTACATTTCGCGAAAGTTGCGCCAATGCGATCACTGGAATGTTTAGCTCTTTAGCCAAGGCTTTTAGGTTACGCGAGATGGTTGAGATCTCCTGTTCGCGGTTGCCTGCGCCTTTATTTCCGATGGTCATCAGCTGCAAATAGTCGATCATTATCAATTTAATGCCGTGTTGTGTAGAAAGTCGGCGTGCCTTAGCTCTGAGGTCAAAAATGGAAAGCGATGGGGTATCATCAATATATAAAGGTGCCTTTTCGAGATTTTTCACTCTTGTATTGAGCGCCACCCATTCGTGGTCTTCCAATTTTCCTGTACGCAGTTTATCCGATGAAATACCTGTCTCTGATGAGATGAGGCGTGTTATCAACTGCACGGACGACATCTCTAACGAAAAAAACGCGACTGGCACGCCGAAATCAACTGCTATATTACGTGCCATTGAGAGCGTGAGGGCTGTTTTCCCCATACTTGGGCGTGCTGCCACAATAATAAGGTCACTTGCTTGCCATCCTGAGGTAAGCTCATCGAGCTTGGTAAACCCTGAAGGAACCCCACTGTATTTATCCTCTTTCTTGCTAAGGTCTTCTATATTTCTCAATGCTTTGAGCACCAAATCCCCTGCTGACTCGCTTGAGCGCTTTAAGTTCCCCTGTGTGACATCGTAGAGCTTCTGTTCGGCAGCGTCGAGAGAATCAAACACGTCTCTTGTTTCGTCATAAGCCTCTTCGATGATTTCAGAAGAGATCTCAATGAGTCTTCTTTTGATAAATCGCTGTAAAATAATACGTGCGTGATGCTCGGCATTTGCTGAGGAGGAAACACGCTGAGTAAGATTAATCAGATAAATCTCAGATCCAGCGGCTTCTAAATTTCCCGTTTTGCGTAATTGTTCTGCCACAGTAAGCAAATCAATGGGCTCTGAGTTTTGGAATAGCTCAAAGATAGCCTGATATATAAGTTGGTGTTGCTTTTTATAAAATACATCAGCGCTGATGATATCTATTACATCATCTACACCTTTCTTATCAATAAGCATAGCCCCTAATACAGCTTCTTCAAGATCTAAAGCCTGCGGTGGAATCTTGCCTCTCTCTAAACTAATTTGAGGAGTCATTGTGCGAAAAGTAGTTTCTATGGGTGTTCTCTCTAATTGATTCATACGGCAAAAGTACAAAAAAGAATGTTCACAAAAAGATTAAAATATACACATTTACTGTTAAAAAGCTGTTGAAAAGTCTGAAGAATTGTTTATAACTATGCATGTTAATAGGCACAGAACACTCCACTAAGTAATTAGATAAAAAAAGACGCGATAAACGCGCCTTAATTAAGTTGTTTATAAATTTTATTCTTTAAAAACTCCCATATTGAGGTATTTATCCATACGTTTTTCAACTAATTTTTCTACAGGCAACTTTTTCAGTGAGTTATATGCGCTGAGAATTGCTTTTTTCACTGAGACATACATAGCTTCTTTATCGTGATGAGCACCTCCGAGAGGCTCCTTAATGATTTCATCCACCAATTTGAGCTTTTTCATATCAGGAGCAGTAAGTTTCAGCGCCTCAGCAGCTTCTTTTTTATATTCCCAACTTCTCCACAAGATCGAAGAGCAAGATTCTGGAGAAATCACTGAATACCACGTATTTTCAAGCATATACACCTTGTCACCTACTCCGATCCCCAAAGCACCTCCTGAGGCACCTTCGCCTATAATAAATACTATCACAGGCACTTTCAGGCGCGACATTTCCAAGATGTTTCTGGCAATCGCCTCCCCCTGACCGCGCTCCTCAGCTTCAATCCCTGGGAAAGCGCCTGGAGTATCAATAAAACTGACAATTGGGATGTTAAATTTTTCTGCTGACTTCATCAATCGCAGTGCCTTGCGATAGCCTTCAGGATTTGCCATACCAAAATTACGATATTGGCGTATCTTTGTGTTTATCCCTTTCTGCTGACCTATAAATAAGAAACTTTGGTTGTCAATCTTACCAAAACCTCCTATCATCGCCTTATCGTCTTTCACTGTTCTATCACCGTGTAGCTCTAAGAAAGTATTTCCACACAAAGCTTTGACATAATCAAGCATATAAGGGCGCTCTAAGTGGCGTGATATCTGTACACGTTGCCAAGGGGTTAAATTTCCGTAAATTTCTTTTTTCACCTGTGCGAGCTTCTTCTCAATTTTCTTGCACGCATCGGTCATATCTACCTCACTCTCATTGCCTATAAGCTGGCATTTCTCCAATTGTTCTTCAAGCTCCTTGATAGGAAGTTCAAAATCTAAATATTCCATAATAAGCGTTATTTGATTTTATCACGCAAAGGTACATCTTTTTTTAATACTGACAATTTATTTTATTGTCATTTTTAATTATAGAAGAATTATCTATATTAAAATTAATCAGTTAGGTTCTCTCTATTATCAAACTAATTTTTCTGCCTTTAGGAAAGCCTCTTTTATCCTCTCTACTTCCATTCCTATATCCCCTGCGCCTACTGTCAGCAGCAATTTCGGCTGTTTTTCGAGCAATAAGGGGATTAACGCCTCTTTTGATACGAGTTGCTTCTGCTTTGCGTGCACTTTTTCTAATAATTTTGCCGATGTTACCCCTTCTATGGGCAATTCTCGTGCGGGATAGATGTCTAACAGCACTACATCGTCAAATTGCGATAGACTTTCGGCAAATCCATCTAAGAAATCACGTGTTCTGGTGAATAAATGTGGCTGAAACACGATCGTTTTAGGTATTTCAGGATACATTTCGCTCACTGCCTGATACAAAGCATTTATTTCAGACGGATGGTGCGCATAATCATCAATAAAAGTAAGCTTTTCACTGCGAATAATATATGAAAAACGCCTCTTAACGCCTTTAAAGCTCGCCAAAGCCTTTAATAAACCCTCTGGAGCGAAGTCTGCTTTGGTCGCAACGGCTATTGCAGCCAAGGCATTCGACAGATTATGCCGCCCAGGCTTTGTAAAAGTATAATTAGGATATGTTTTACCCCCGTGATGGAAGTCAAACACGTACGAACCATCTATTACACGTATATTTCGGAACGAATAATCAGAATTATCTTCTAATCCGTAGGTTTCACCCTTCAATTCCAATCCATTTCTAATGATAAGGCTGCCACCAGGCTTGATTTTCTCGGTAAACTGCCTAAACCCCTCCTCAAAGTGTGCCTTATCACCGTAAATATCTAAATGATCGGCGTCCACTGACGTAATGCAGGCAATATTTGGCGATAACCGAAGGAATGATCTATCAAACTCATCCGCTTCTACCACTGTGTATTCATTTCCATTTAATACCAAATTACTATTAAAGTTTTCAGCAATTCCACCTAAAAATGCACTTACTTTTACGCCTGTTTCGTACAGAATATGCGCTAAAATACTCGTTGTGGTAGTCTTCCCGTGCGTTCCAGCGACTGCTAAGCAAAAAGTATTGCGTGTTATCAGCCCCAAAACCTCCGATCGCTTCACCACATTGAAGTTTTCACCCTGAAAATAGCACAATTCACTATGTTCTTTGGGTATTGCAGGGGTAAAAACCACTAATGTACGCTCCTTATCCTTAAATTCATTAGGTATTTTCGCCGTATCATCCGTAAAATGCACCGCAACACCCTCCTTAATGAGCGCATCAGTGATCTCAGTAGGCGTTCTGTCGTAACCACAGACATTTTTACCCGCGTGCTTAAAATAACGCGCCAATGCCGACATACCGATGCCGCCAATCCCTATGAAATATATGTTTTTAACGCTGTTTAAGTCCGTTTCCATTCTTATAATTGCTTTGTATTGAGTAATTTCTTCGTAGCATCGTACGTTTTCACCTCTTTTTTGCGTGTATTAGTAACCGTAGAGCCTGTTAGCTTACCATTTTTATAAGTTTCCACCGTAGTTTCGCCCGTTTCACGATTCTCACAGCTCTTTTCAGTGATTACACCTTTAATATAAACCTCCTTACAGTTCCCTTTTTCGGTTACATACCACTTTTCAGACAGTTTCCCATCAGGTTCGTAGGTCGTACGCTCTCTTGAATTGATCATTTCGAGTTTCACCTTACCATTTTGGTAATATTCCTTCGTAATGTTCTTCATTGAATTGACCTCTTTGCTCGGTTTACCATTCTTATGGTATGTTATAACCAACTGATTCATTCCTGGGTTCATATCCGTGTGCGTTTCGATGCGTTGTTCCACTTTTCCACCATATCCGTACACTGTTCCCTCAATAATATTGCCTTTGAACACATCTTTTTTGCGTAATCTACCTTCGGAGTTGAATATTTGTATTTCCTTGAGGCGTCCTGCATCAAAAATATAGTTTGATTTAAGGTTCTTACGCTTATTTACGTAATGCCCTTCACCTATAAATTGATTATTATTGTCTATTTCAAACTCAAAACGTTGAATATCGTTGTCAATAACGTATTTTCCAGGTGCTAAAGCCACTCTTTTAGTTACGTAAGCCTGTTTTACCAAGTCGCTATTGATTGCTGCGGAGTTCCCACTCTTCAAATTGCGTTGAAGGGTGAGATATACCTCGTAATTCGAGTACTCTTTAAGCTCCAAAATCCCCTTTTTAAAGGCTTCGCTTTTCGTATCGAGGAAGATGGACTGTTTTAAAGCCGTCTGAGCGACTATTACGCTTGAAATACAGAGGCTTACACTTAGTAATAAGATTCTTATCCTACTCATATTTCGCATTTATTTTAGTAATTTTACAATACAATCCACGATGCGCTTCGTTGCATCAGGACGAGCGAGCTTTTTGATATTATCAGAGAGCGCTAACAGCTGATTAGGGTTTGTTATCAACCTTCGGAATACTTTTTCAAACTCCTCATCGAGGTCTTTTTCAGGAATAAGCAGTGCTGCACCCTTACTTTCGATCGCTTTAGCATTCTTCGTTTGATGATCTTCCGCCACATTGGGTGATGGAATGAAAATAACGGGTCTTCCCACCACACAAAGCTCACTTATAGCTATCGCACCGGCTCTTGAGATGATCACATCAGCCATTGCATAAGCCACATCCATCTTATCAATAAACGCCACGACTTTTACGCTTTCGCTTTCGTATTTTTTATACTCCTCATAGTATAATTTACCACACTGCCAAAGCACTTGAATGCCCATTTGCTCAAAAAAAGGCAGCTCTTTGGCTATTAATTCATTAATACGGCGTGCTCCGAGGCTACCACCGAGCACTAAAAGCGTTTTCCGCTCCATATTAAGCCCAAAATAGACTGATGAAACCGGATTTTTGCCTGATGCTTCTATCAAATTGCTTCTTATAGGGTTCCCCGTCTCTATTATTTTATTCGAGGGGAAGAATTTTTCCATTCCTTCGTAAGCTACGCATACTCTTTTGGCTTTTTTAGATAGCAATTTGTTTGTTATGCCCGCGTAAGAGTTCTGTTCCTGTATCACGGTAGGTATTCCCATATCGGCGGCTACTTTTACCACCGCTCCGCTGGCAAAACCACCCGTACCGATCACCATATCAGGCTTGAAACGCTTAATAATACGGCGCGAACGCAGCAAACTATCTATCCATTTGAATGGAAACAGCAAATTTTGTAGTGTTATCTTCCGTTGAATGCCTGAAATCCACAATCCTTTGATTGGATACCCCGCTTCTGGCACTTTTTTCATCTCCATACGGTCTTTTGCACCCACAAAAAGGAACTCTGCATCAGGAAAACGCTCTTTTAATTCGTCTGCAATAGCTATTGCGGGGAATATATGCCCTCCTGTGCCTCCTCCAGATAGTATAAATCGTTTTTTAGTGTCCATTTTTATCCTTTTTTTTAGTATATAATTGATAAAACAGTTTCTTGGTAATTTGCTTTTAGAGTGCAAAGATACACTTTTTTTATTAAATGTCAGTATTTTTATTTGTAAAAATGATTTTTTCCGTTTCTTTTGCTGATATCTCAACATCAAACGTTTCTGCCTCAGGTCTTTCACTTAGGTAGCGTATCTTTCTTATCTTTGCGATATAGCTCTGCTCTGCTACAGCACGCTTTTCGTCATCGGCTATTACAGCTACGATTTCGCGCTCAGGATAGGTGAGGGTTAGCAACAGATCGAGCTGTCCGTAGTCGTCTCCAATGCGCAGGAACTTACCTTTCTCAGGCAGACTGTGCACTAATTGGTGATACGATTCCTTATGGTGCTTAAAGTCGTCCTTCACAGCTCGTACTACTTCGTTATCCATATAAAGGTAAGAGAGCAATAGCTTCTTTTTCAGGTAATCAACCCCTTCTAAGCGGCGGCGTATACGTAGGAACTCCTCGCGGAAATGCACCCCCATCCGTTTGGCCTGCTCACGAATAGTACTCCCCAATTGTGGATCGTCATAAGCTATGGGTTGCCCC
This sequence comes from Capnocytophaga haemolytica, assembly GCF_001553545.1. Classification (NCBI taxonomy): domain Bacteria; kingdom Pseudomonadati; phylum Bacteroidota; class Flavobacteriia; order Flavobacteriales; family Flavobacteriaceae; genus Capnocytophaga; species Capnocytophaga haemolytica. The sequence continues at coordinate 2,204,333 of NZ_CP014227.1, forward strand.
ACTATTACGGTGATTGCCCCATCGTAGATGATGAAATCACCTTTGGGCTGCACTTCCGAAAGTCCGTGTAAGTAGATGGGTAATATCGGCAGGTGCAACTGCTCAGCAGCTAAGAAAGCTCCTTTGTGAAAGCGGTGTATTCTGTTGCTCTCTGAGCGTTTGCCCTCGGGGAATATCATCAGTGAAATGCCTTTATCGGTAATTTCCTTAAAACGCGGAATGGCTTTTTCTATACCTTCAGAGGCAGGGAAGAAGCCCATCGCCCGCACATATCGTCCAAATACTGCTGAACGCCATACCCAATCGTTTACCATATAGCTTATTTTATGGGTAAAAAGTCCAATAGCAAGTGTATCGAGCCACGAACTGTGGTTAGCAATGAGTACCGCAGGCGTTTTTAGGTCTATTTGTTGTGGATTTTCCACGTGTTTTCTTACAAAAGGATTGGAATAAAGCACCGAAGTAGTCATTTTGCTGGCTATCTTGCGTATCCATAGGCTACTTTTGGGAAATATGCACACTATCAACACCCCAAGATTGGAGAGCAGCATTGAGGAGAGCGCATAATAAGCCATAGAGAGTGCTGAATGCACTGCTAATCGCAAACTCACAGGAGATTTCCCCTTAGCTGGACGTGCCGTGATGAAAAAGCGGTAGATTGTGGGGTAGAACACAAAGGTGATGGCAAGTGCCGAGAATATCCCGATGACAGAGACTGCCGCTATGGACTTCAATGCAGGGTGCTTGGCAAAGACGAGCGTTCCGATTGCTAAAAAGGTAGTAATAGAGGCTAAGAGTACCGACACTTTGTAAACAGGCAGTTCGTTGCGCCCACGGGTGTAGTCCTGCTGGAGAGCACAAGTCATAAAGATGCTGAAATCCACAGAATGCCCAAGCACTAAGGTGCAGACAATCATACTAAATACATTGAATTCAATGCCCAGCCAATTCATCAAGGCAGAGGTTACTACCCCTGTGATACCAATAGGGATGAGGGTTAATAGCACAAGTTCTATACGTTTGAAAAACAGTAGCAATATCAAGAATATCGCCACTGAGGAGTAGTTTACCAAGAGGAGAATATCGTCCTTGAGCTTACCTAAAAAGGTTTCACTGAGGTTCTTACGGTCGATGACAACAGTAGGCGTAGCGTGCTCTACTTGATGGATAAAAGCGTCGCGCTGGGCTGCGGTGAGCTTTACCAAGTTGGCAATGGTGTAAAAGCCCTCTTTCTCGGTGATAAAATCGTGCAGAGGCAGTACCGTCAATGCTTTGTAGGTCTGCAAATCGGTGATAGGTGTGTAAGTAGCTGTCATCGATTGGAAGAAAGGCTCGTAGGCATTCTCCTTAAAGCCTACTGTGGTACCATATTGCTTCAATTGACCTATCACTTCTTTATGCTGTTGCCAAAAGGCTTGCCAACGGGCGATGCGCCGCTGCTGTTCTTTTTCAGGCAGCACGATTGCCCCTATGGAACTGTACTGCTGTATTTGTCCTTCTACCTTGTACTGCTCTAAAGTATTACAAAGCGCGTAGTTGCGCTCCAAAGCCTCACTGAGTGAGTTGCCATAAGCTGCTGCATAAACGGACTTGTATTCGCTATCGGTAATCTGCTCAAGGGCGCGCTCAGCCTGTTTGTAGCGTGCATTTACATAGTTGATTTTAGCTATATCACCATCAAAACGTGCATCAGTAAAGAAAAAGAAGCTCACCACAATGAGCAGAATACAAGCCCCTACCACCCATTTATTCTTGTGAAAGGGGTACGCCCCTACCCTATCGAGCACTGTACGCCGTGCTTCAATCGTTTTAGAGTTGCGGTAGAAATGCGGAATGAGTAGCAACGAGAGCAATGCAGAGACCATTATGCCTACGAAGGCAAAAATACCCAAATCTTTCATCACTTCGGAGTGCACAAACAGCAGACATAGAAATGAAATAGCTGTGGTAATGCTACTGAGCAGTATCGGTACGGTTACCGCTTTGTAAAGCTCGGCAGTGGTCTTTACAGCTTTGTAGTGGGTGAGGATATGCAGTGAATAGTCGATAGTAACCCCCAATAGCACAGCCCCTAAGCTGATGGAAATCGCCGAGATACTGCCTTTGAGCATATAGAGGGTTGCCAACGCCGTCAGTACGCCAAACACCGATGGGATGAAGGCTATCAAAGGTACGGAGACACTGCGGTAGAAGAATACCAACAGCAGGTATAGGGCTGAGAGTGAGATGAGCACCGTGGTGAGGATGTCAGTCTTTATTTGGGTAGCATTGCTCACTGAGATGAAAGGTGCCCCAAAGAAATATACCTTCACTTTGCCTTTGTACTCCGCATTTACAGTATCGGCAAGACGGTCTAAGTGCTGCACGAAGGCAGTGTTGTGCTCAGTGTCGTTGCCCTCGAAGGTAGGGTTGAGAAAAAAGAGAATATTCTGTTCATCTTTGGTAGTAAGGAACCCATCAGCAAGCTTAAAATCATCGCTGATATTGAGTGTTTGCAGCTTGCTAAGTCCCTTGAAGGTCAGCGAGAAAGGGTCGGTACGGATATATTTACCAGCGACCATTCCTGCGGGGGTGAGCATCATCTTGTATTGCGCCTGTACTAAGGCTTGGAGACTATCGGCTTGCAGACGTGGCTCCAACGCCTCATAATCTGCCTCAGTGAGCAATAGCGGCAGGTGCTCATTGATGAACTGCCAACTCTCATCTATATCCTCTTCGTCCACGATGCCCTGCACTGAGCGCACATAGGCAGGCATCTGTTGCACACTGTCTGCAAGACGAGTAGCCACCTCTTGCAATTCACTGAGTGAGCCACCCTTATCGCGCGAGACCACTACCGCCACCTTATCGGCAAAGTTGAGTTGCTTGAGCACTTTTGAGGTGAGCGAAGCCTTTTCATTTTTGGGCAGCACTTTGGTGATGTCTTCCTCAAAACGCAAGTGCATTACCCCGAGAAAAGCAATGACTACCCACGCTACGAGCACTGACAGCGTAAGGAGTTTATGACGTTGGATATAGATGTATAGTTTGTTTAACATTTCTTCATCATTTGAAAGTGCAAAGGTACAAAGAAATGTCAATACAGAAGAGTGGTATGTTGAAAAAATATTGTATTTCTCAATTCACTACTCAGGTACATAAATTTGCTCTCCTCCTTCTACTTCGTAGACTGTTCCCAAGCGGCGTCCTTTTTGTTTTGTGCCATCAGGCGATACACCTGAAACGGTTTTGTACTTGGTAACTTTCTGACCTTTTTTTTGGATAATCTCTACATCATCATTGCCTTTCTTCTTGACAATGGTAAAATCTTCATTAGAGAAGAAGTCGGACATATTGAGGTTCATCACCATTGAGACCATCAATGCTACGGCGAAGACCATTGCCACGTCGAATAAGTTCACCACTACGGTTAGCGGATCGGCGTCATCATCTTTAAACAGAGGTACTCTTCGGTTATTTCTCATTGTCATTAAGGTTTTTAGTAAGGATACGACTTACATAATCCAAATTATTTGTTTCTTTAGCATACCATCGCTGTTTAAACTGCAAGGTCACCAAACCTACCAAACTCACCACCAAACCTACCACAGTGGTAGCAAAGACTACCTGCATATTGCTCGCCATCTTTGAGATATCGCCTGTGGAAAGCCCCGTAAGTGCTGGACTCATCGCAATGAGGGTTCCAATCAACCCAAGCACAGGTCCCACTTTTGCCAAGAGTTTAGAGGTTGCAATATCTTTTTCAGCCTCGTTCTCAAAGTTGGATATCATATAATCGGCATAATCTTGATTAGCAGGTTGACTAAGCAAATCGCGCAAATACTGTAAATAGAGTGAATTATCCTTCTCAGGCAAGAGTGCTTTTAACTCAGGGATACGCTCAGGGGTTAGGTTTTTAATTGCGTTATTGAGTTGTTTATCATTTCGGTACTTCGTGATAAAACGGTTATAGGAGCTCCCCACTAAGAGCAATGAGCGCACAAAGAGGATCAGCAGTAAAATGATATCAGGGATGAGTAGGCTATCGGCTACTAAAAAGAGGATTTCTGAAATTTTATCCATTGTAACTTATTTTTGGCTGCAAAGGTAAGCTATTTATAGTAATCATAAAGAGTTTTGCCATTATTTTTTATACCATAACGACAAAACTCTTTATAAACTGCATACTTACAGTACTTTCTCAGTAGTTTTAATTACTTCTTAAAAGCTAAAAGGTATAGGTTATTTATTAGCTAAAAAAGAGTTCGCGGTACTTGGTAAGTGTCCAAAGTTCGTCATCGACCATTAGTTCGAGTTTATCGGCATGATAGCGTATTTCCTCAAAAAAAGGCAACACTTGGTGGCAATACACCTCAGCGCGCTGCTCAAAACTACTCAGGGCATTGGCATGTTTGCGCATCTCAATCATTGCATTCACTTTGCTATGTATTACCCTGATATGCTCAGAAATGCGCTTGATAAGCTCTATTTGCTCTGAGGCAATAGCTTCGTAATTGCTGCTAAAGATCTCTTTTAAGCCTTTGACGTTCTCAATGAGGGTATTGAGGTAGCGCACTGCGGTGGGCACTACGTGATTGCGTGCAATATCACCTATGATACGAGACTCGATCTGCACGGTCTTTACGTATTCCTCTAAGGCGATTTCATAACGCGCTTCAAGCTCTACACGGCTGAGTACACCCATCTCTTCAAAGAGGGCTATTGCCTGATCGCTGAGGTTCTCGCGGAGTGCCTCAGGAGTGGTTTTGTGATTTGACAAGCCGCGTTTGGCTGCCTCTTTTTCCCAAGCCTTACTATAGCCATCGCCCTCAAAACGAATAGCCTTCGACTGCTTGATATACTCACGCAGGACATTGAAAATCGCTTCATCCTTCTTTAAGGTGCCTTGCTCAATAAGAGTGTCGACCTCCTGTTTAAAATCGCGCAACTGCTTAGCAACAATGGTGTTGAGCACCATCATCGGCTTACCACAGTTTGCCCGAGAGCCCACTGCACGAAACTCAAATTTATTACCTGTAAAGGCAAAAGGTGAAGTGCGATTGCGATCGGTATTGTCTAAGAATAGGTCGGGGATCTTACCCACTACATTGAGTTTAAGCTCTGTTTTTTCTTCGGGAGAGAGCTTGCCTGAAGGCACTCCTTCGAGTTCGTCGAGCACTTTGGTGAGCTGCTCTCCGATAAAAACCGACATAATCGCAGGTGGTGCTTCATTCGCCCCCAGACGATGATCGTTGGTGGCAGAGGCTACTGCGGCACGCAAAAGCGCCTCGTAGGTGTGGACTGCCTTGATGGTACATATAAAAAAGGTGAGGAATTGTAGGTTCTTCATAGGGGTTTTGCTCGGTGCGAGCAGGTTCACCCCTGTATCGGTAGCAAGTGACCAGTTGTTGTGTTTGCCCGATCCATTAACCCCAGCAAAGGGTTTTTCGTGAAAGAGCACCACAAAGTCGTGGCGGTCAGCAACCTTCTTCATCACATCCATCAGCAGGGAATTTTGATCGACGGCGAGGTTAGCTTCCTCAAATATAGGTGCCAGCTCAAACTGATTAGGTGCCACCTCGTTATGGCGCGTTTTGACAGGGATACCCAGTAGCAAACACTCCTGCTCAAGATCGCGCATATAAGCGAGGACGCGACCTGGTATAGCACCAAAGTAATGATCGTCGAGCTGCTGCCCTTTGGCGGCTTGATGCCCAAGAAGGGTGCGCCCAGCGATCATCAAGTCGGGGCGTGTGCGTGCCAAAGCCTTGTCGATGAGGAAGTATTCTTGCTCCCAACCTAGTGTGGCAGTTACTTTATTGACATTCTTATCAAAGTAGCGAGCCACCTCTGTCGCAGCCTCATCAATGGCGGTAAGGGCTTTTAAGAGCGGTGTTTTGTTGTCAAGTGCTTCACCTGTGTAGGAGATAAAAATAGTGGGAATGCAAAGTGTAGTGCCATAGACGAAAGGCGGTGAAGTGGGATCCCAAGCGGTGTAGCCTCGCGCCTCAAAGGTGTTGCGGATACCACCATTGGGGAAACTTGAGGCGTCGGACTCCTGCTGCACAAGCTGCCCGCCACCGAAGCGCTCAATGGCGCGGTCGCGACCTACGGGTTCGAAGAAGGCATCGTGCTTTTCAGCAGTGGAGCCTGTGAGCGGCTGGAACCAGTGCGTGTAGTGGGTAGCCCCTTTGCTGATCGCCCAATCGCGCATTGCAGTGGCTACTTGGTCAGCTACACGGCGATCAATCTTGGTGCCGTAGCGGATGGCACCCATCACGCTGTTGAAGGCTTCGGGTGTCATAAATTGGCGCATCGCCGCTTCGTGGAAGACGTTTTGGGCGAATAATTCAGAGCGTTTGCCATTCTCTGTAATGGCAACAGGGGTGCGTTTGCCCATTTCTTTAAGGGCGTTAAATCGTAAAATTGGCATCTTTTTTAAGTTGAAATAGTTCTTTTCTGGGGGCAAAGGTATGAATTTTAATATTAATAGACAAATATACCCCTATTTTTTTAGGGTTATTTTTTGAAATGATACTGTTTTTAAGGGAACACCCCCTACTATTTTTATAGGGTAGTTATAGATTTTCTATAAGTGAAATACTGAATTTTAGTATTTTTTACTAACATCGTATGTATATTTGGTATAGGGAAGAAATATAAAAGATAGTCCTTCTATCCGTTTGGGCTTCGATAGAGGTTCGATAGTGATGCGATAGTGACGAGACAGAAATACTTTCTGAGTTTAAGGTGTGTTTGGAAAATTTACGTTTTTTATATTCTGCTGATTGTAAAAGGATTGTATTTTGTTAGGACAATTGTTATTGGTGTATATTTTTTTATTTCGGAAAATAGTCGTACTTTTGCCTCTTGGAACTTAAAACATATTAGTGATGAATAAAGGAATTGTATTTATGGGATTATTACTCTGCGGGTTAGGCGTTTCAGCTGAAGCGCAAACGACTACTGGCAGAGCGGCAGTAAACTGTGAATTGGATTACACACGCTTAGAGGAGCTGCCTGATGCGCTTCCGTATTTGCGTGAAGATGAACAGCTTTCGGTTATAGAACGCAAAAGTTCGCTGGACGGATTTTTAGCGAAATGGATTAAAGATCATTATTTTTATCCTGAGGAAGCGGAACGTAACGGCATTACAGGTGATGCAGTGGCGACTTTATTAGTGAAGGAAGATGGTGTGGTATGTGTGGCTAAGGTGAGCGCTACCGACCCTATTTTCGATGCGGCTGCAAGGCGTATGTTCGAGGGATTTCCGCGCTTGATGCCTGCTATTAAAGGTGAGAAGCCTTGGATTTTCACCTATAAAACAGCGCCAATCGTATTCCGCCCACAGACGTATATCATTCACACGAAAGGCGGTGGCACTACCACCACTACGATACAGAAAGGTAGAGGATTGAAAAAGAAGTAATTAGAGAGTAGAGACCAGAGGTCAGAGATCAGAGTGATAAGGCTATACAAGACGTAACTGATCGCTGACCTCTGACTTCTGATTTCTCAATAACAATATTATGAGTAAAGAACATTTAAAACAGTTAGAGGCAGAGAGTATATATGTGATGCGTGAAGTGGCGGCGCAGTTTGAGCGTCCAGCGCTTCTTTTTAGTGGTGGTAAGGATTCTATCACCTTGGTGCATTTGGCAATGAAGGCTTTTGCGCCGATGAAGATACCGTTCCCGTTGGTACATATTGATACAGGGCATAACTTTCCTGAGGCGCTGAAATACCGCGATGATTTGGCAAAGCGCATTGGTGCGGAGCTTATCGTTCGCAAGGTGGAAGATACTATTAAAGCTAAGGGTTTGACAGAACCTAAGGGTAAGTTTGCTTCGCGTAACTGGCTGCAAACGCACACTTTGCTGGATACTATTGAGGAGTTTAAGTTCGATGCTTGTATCGGTGGAGCGCGTCGTGATGAGGAGAAGGCACGGGCTAAGGAGCGTTTCTTCTCGGTGCGCGATGAGTTTGGACAGTGGGACCCTAAGTTGCAGCGCCCTGAGTTGTGGAATATCTATAACGGACATATCCACAAAGGTGAGAATGTGCGGGTATTCCCTATCTCGAATTGGACAGAACTCGATGTGTGGAGCTATATTGAGCAAGAGGGTATTGCCCTGCCTTCCATATATTTTGCCCATAACCGCGATGTGATTGAGCACGAGGGTCGCCTGATTGCTGTATCGGATTTTATACAGATTGATGACAGCGATGTTATCCTCAACAAGCGTGTGCGTTACCGCACAGTAGGCGATATGACTTGTACGGCTGCTGTGGAGAGCAACGCTGCAACTTTGCAAGAGGTAGTGGCTGAGATCACAGCATCACGCATCTCGGAGCGTGGCGAAACGCGTATTGACGACAAGGTTACGGAAGCCGCAATGGAAGATAGAAAGAAGGGGGGATATTTTTAGTGTATAGGGTAGAGATCCGTAGGGTTTTATATTCGTCATTGAGAATGGCACCACTTTTAGTAGTGGGTACAAAAAGCATTAATAGTCAGCAGTTTGAAATCTAAACTAAAAATATTTTGATATAAATTTTGTTATTTAAAAAGTATTTTGTACATTTGTAGCGTTAATGAAACATAAAATATAGGAACTATGAGAGTTACATACTTAGGACACGCTTGTGTACAGATTGAAGCTGCTGGGAAATACTTTTTAGTAGACCCCTTTATCAGTGCCAACCCTTTGGCTAAGCATATTGATATCCATAAAATCAAGGCTGATTTTATATTGATAACACACGCACACGAGGATCATATCTTGGACGTGGAAGCTATTGCTAAAAATACGGGAGCGACGCTAATCACTAATCCTGAAATATTACATTACTTTGAGAAAAGAGGTCTTTCAGGACACTCAATGAACCTCGGTGGTTCGCATCGCTTTGTAGATGGGCACGTAAAGATCAAGATGATTAAGGCTGAACATTCATCGTCATTCCCCGATGGTTCGTACGGAGGAAACCCAGCGGGCTTTTTGTTAGACCATAACGATGAGACTATCTACATTGCAGGAGACACTGCACTGCATATGGATATGACGATTATCCCCCACCAGTACAAGATTAACTTGGGGATTTTCCCAATAGGCAACAACTACACAATGGGGGTGAGAGATGCACTGACAGCAGCGCGTTTTGTAGATGTAGTGAATGTGCTTGGAGTGCATTACGACACTTTCCCTGTGATTAAGATTGACAAAGAGGCTTCAAAGCGCAAATTCTTTGATGCTCATAGGAGGCTTCACCTCTTAGAGATTGGAGCTTCTTTGGATTTGGAAGATCTGAGGATTTGATGTAAGTACCTCATAAAAAAACACACTGATTGTATATTATCAGTATGTTTTTTTTATACCTAAAGTCTACCTTGTAGGAATTTCTTTACTTTGGCAGTGCTGTAACCCCGCCCCTCTTCTAACTCTTCACTCTTTTGGGTATAAAGTACGGTCCCTTTGCTATCAATAATCAAGAAGGCTGGGTAACCAAACTTTTCGCCAGGGTTCCCATATTTAGCAAAAGCCTTAGGGTTTTTATTCTCTGGAGAGTAGTTGAGGTGGTAATAGATATATTTCTTATCTAAGATTGTTTTCAGTTGTGGATCTGTGGTTACTAAATTATTGAAACGCAAACACCAAACACACCAATTACCTCCTATTTGTACCAATAGTTTTTTGTGCTCTTTTTTAGCTTTCTTTAATAGTTCAGTAATCTTAGCATCACCGTCTTCCTCAACGTTATAAGGATGTGGAAGCCTTGCTTTTTCTTGAGTAATCTCCTCTGTCTGTTGTGCCATTGCAGGGAGTGCTGTTGCAAAAAGCCCTAAAAGGAAAAGTAGATATTTTTTCATTTTTACAGTATTTTGAGACTGCAAATATAGTATAAAAATACTAAACACTTACAAATGTTAGTGATTTTTTATTATAAATTAAGCATTCTATTGGTATAACTCCCCTACTCTATCACTTTAAGGCACCCTATATCTTTCAAAGGGAAATTCCTTTTTGAAAGAAAAACTATATCACATTTGCCGTTATTCAATAAATTATTACTACCTTTGCAGTTCTTAAAGGAGAATTTATGATTGTAGCACCTTCGTTATTAGCTGCTGATTTTGGTAACTTGCAGCGCGATGTGGAAATGGTGAACCACAGTGTTGCTGATTGGTTCCATATCGATGTGATGGATGGGCTTTTTGTGCCTAATATTTCGTATGGTATGCCTGTGGTGGCTGCCATTGGTAAATATGCCCAAAAGCCGTTGGACGTGCACCTGATGATCGTAGACCCCGACCGCTATATTGGTGTGTTTGCAGAGTTAGGGGCGGCTATCCTGAGTGTGCATTACGAGACTTGTACGCACCTGCACCGCACTTTGCAGGCTATCAAAGCCGAGGGAATGCAAGCGGGGGTGGCACTCAATCCGCATACGCCCGTAAGTCTGTTGGAGGACTGCATTGCTGATATCGATGTGCTACTGTTGATGAGCGTAAACCCTGGCTTTGGTGGACAGACCTTCATTGAAAACACTTACAAAAAGGTGCGACAAGCGCGAACACTCATCGCACAAGCGGGTAGCAAGGCACTGATTGAGATCGACGGTGGGGTAACGACCGCCAATGCCCCTGAGCTAAAAGCAGCAGGAGCAGACGCCATAGTGGCAGGGAGCTTCGTTTTCAAAAGTGCTGACCCCGTGGCAACTATTGCTGAGCTTAAAGCGATATAAACCGATGTGATAACATTAAAACAATTTGATTATGGCAGAGATAGTAAGTTTAAAGCAGTTAGACCTCAATGGCGTATACACCTATGCCGATTATCTGATGTGGAAGCTCCAAGAGCGCGTAGAGCTAATCGCTGGGAAGATCTTTAAGATGAGCCCTGCACCTGCGCTAAACCATCAGGCGGTGTCAGCTAATTTATCAGGGTTATTCTATGTTTTCTTCGATGGAAAACCTTGTAAATATTATGCGGCTCTCGTAGATGTTATTTTAACGAATAAAGACAAGAAGGACAATGAGATAACCACAGTAGTGCAGCCTGACCTCATCGTGGTGTGCGACCCAGAGAAGCGCAAGGGGCGCGCTTGCAAGGGAGCTCCTGACTTGGTGGTGGAAATACTATCGCTGAGCAATAGCAAGCGCGATTTGAAGATCAAATATAAACTCTACGAGGAAAATGGCGTACGCGAGTATTGGATAGTCAATCCGCGGGATAAGTACATTCAGCAGTTTGTGCTCGAAGGCAAACACTTCTACCTGAAGGACACGTATTACAAGGACGATGGCGACATCGCCTCTGTGGTTTTTGAGGGCTTATCATTGCCATTGGAAAAGGTTTTTAATATCTGATAGAGAGATGAGGAAGTACATTCTTTTTAGCATTATAAGTCTTTTGCTGTGTGCGGCTTGTTCTCACAAAGAGAAAGTGGCACAAGGGGCTACCTTTATTTTCCCTGAAGATACACAAGCAGTTTTCCGAATTAACGACAAAAACAACTTCCTGAGTGCCATTGCCAATAATGCCTTTTGGAAGGAGCGCAACCCTCAGAGCCTCAACAGTTATGAGACAAAACTTGTGCAGAGCATTCCCGCTAATGCCGATATATGGGCAGCCTTCTCCACAGGCGACCACTTCACGGTGATTGCCAAGAAAAATACCTCCGATAAACAAAGTCTTTGGAAGGAGGCTGACAGCCAAGTGAAGCGACAAACGCAATTCGGCAAGGAATGGTATTACCTCATTTACGACGGTTATTTAATCATCAGTAGCTCTGAAAATGTAGCTATCTACACACAATTGAAGGATAAACCCCTCACTGAGAACCAAAAGAACCTCCAACAGTTGCAAAAAGTAGGAGGAACGAACTGTGTGGCTAATCTTTTTATCAAAAAGGATAGGGCTAATGACTTCTTTAAGGTATTCTTCGGCAGTGAGGTGGTAAAGAACACTAAGGATTGGGTGCAGTTAGACCTTTCTTTGGAGGAAAATGACATCCGATTCAGTGGTACGGCACTCATCGCTAAGGATAGCACTTCGGTAGATCCGCTGCTGCACACACTCCCTTATCAGAACAGAGTGCTTGCGGCACTCCCTTCTTCCATCACTGCACTTACTTCCTACACTTTCGAGGACGGCGAAAAGCTTACACTCAGCGATAAGAATGCACTCAACAGCCCTTTTCGCACTTCCATCAATGGGGTTTCTATTGCCAAAAGTCCTCAAGGGCAGTTTGCCATCACTTCCTGCTTTGATGTTGATGAGGCTTTGCAGCAATTGCCCGTGCTTTCTGAAGATTTGCAGTATAACTTCCCGATGTACGAGCTCAATGGCGAGCTACCGTTTAAGTTCTTCACTGCCTTTGCCGAAGACTTTGTGCCCCGCTATGTGGGCGTAAGCGAGCAGTGCCTCATCTTCACCCCGACCAAAGAACTACTTATTGCGGTGATGAGCGACATCCAGCGCGGCGACGTGCTCACTGCGAATAAGGCATACGACCTACTCGAAAAGCATATTGCCTCGAACGTAAGCCTCACGCGGATTACTAATCTCTACGATACCCCCGCTTTCAGTGCGGCTTATCCTGCCATTGCACAGAACTACCGCTGGGCAGTATTCCAACAAACCCCTCAGAACGATTACTACGTACTGAATTTCGTCTGCAAACACCAAACCGAAAGCACCCTCTCTGACGAGATGCGCGAACGCTTTCGCTTTACAGTAGATGCCGAGATGATCACCCCACCGACCATTGTGCTGAACCACCGCACCAAATTGCGCGAAATCGTAGTGCAAGATGCCAATTTTAACTTCTATTTGATAGGCAATAACGGTAGTCTGCTCTGGAAAAAGAAACTCGATGGCAAGATTACCAGCCCTATCAAGCAAGTCGATTTATTCAAGAATGGCTTTCTGCAAATGGCATTCACCACCGAGAAATCCGTGTGGATATTAGACCGCAATGGCAATGTCGTAGCACCCTTCCCACTGAGCTATAAAGAGCGCATCAGTCCATTGGAGGTGTTTGACTACGAGCGCAATAGAGAGTATCGCTTTCTATTTGCTGAAGGCACTACACTTCACCTTTTGGATCGAAAAGGGCAGCAGGTGCCAGGCTTCTTCTCGCGCACCAACGGTAAGCCACTCTTTACACCGCGCCACTTCCGCTTCAATCAGAAAGATTACTTGGTATACCCTTCCGACAATGGCACTTTTAACATCTTGCACCGCAATGGTGAGACACGTATCCCTGTGAAGCAACAGTTCAAATTCTCAGACAATCCGCCACTGTGTTGGAACAACAACTTTGTGTTTTCAACTGCAAACGGGGCACTTATCCATATAGATGAAGGAGGAAAAATACGTCAGGAGGATAAAAAACTCAGTGAAAACAACTATTTAGTAGGTAATACCTATGTTTTCACCCTTCTTTCGGGCAATCAACTCTCTATTGGTGATAAAACCTTTACGCTTCCCGAAGGAAATTATGACCGTCCGCGTCTTTTCCGTATCCGAAGTATCAATTATGTGGCTTTGAACGATAAAAAACAGCAAAAAGCCTATCTTTATGATGAAAATGGTACACTCATAAAGGACTTCCCCTTAGAGAGTGTTTCGCCTATTGATATTGATGTAGATTACGATAAATCAGTGTGGATAGTCACTGAGAAGACCCCTACAGAACTCATCCTCTACACTTTAAAGGATTTTAGAAAATAATGAAAGAAGCAGTTGTTATCGGGCTGGGGCTCATTGGGGGCTCACTTGCCTTAGAGCTCAAGAAGCGCGCCAACTACAAAATCAAAGGTATTGATGCCGACCCTGCCAATGTGCAAAAAGCCTTAGAGCTGGGTATTATTGATGAGGAAACCACTTACGATGGTTTGCAAAATGCTGAGGTAGTGATTATTGCAGTGCCTGTAAACAAAATTGGCGAAGTAGCCTTGCGGGTGTTAGACTGCGTAGAGAGTGAAACCTTAGTGATGGATGTCGGTTCGGTGAAGGGCAATATCTGCCGTGAGGTAGCTTCGCACCCACTTCGTTCGCAGTTCGTAGCCGCACACCCGATGGCAGGGACGGAGTTCTCAGGTCCTGAGGCAGCTATTTACGACCTTTTCGATGGCAAGGTGATGGTGCTCTGCGACGTACAGCAATCGGATTGGCGACTGCTTGACAGAGCATTGAGCATCAGTAAGCTGCTGAATATGCGCGTAAAGATGATGCCTTCGGAGGAGCACGACCGCCATATCGCCTACGTATCGCACCTCTCGCACGTGATCTCTTATGTGCTTGGGCAGACCGTCCTTGAAAAAGAGCGAGACGAGGCACAGATCTTTGATATGGCGAGCTCAGGCTTTGCCTCCACCGTACGTTTGGCAAAGAGTACGGGCACAATGTGGAGCCCTATTTTCTTGGAAAACCGCGACAATGTGCTGCAAACCCTCGATGAGTATATGGAGAACTTAGCCAAGTTTCGCACACTCATCGCCGAAAGCGACGACGCAGGACTGAGAAAAACCATCAGCGACATCAACTATATCAAGAAAGTACTCAAAGGGTAACAGATCTTTCTTCTTATTTTTTTGGTGGATTGGCATTGTTTTTGTATCTTTGCACGAAATAATAATATATTCAGTATCACTCTAAAATATAATAATTTATGGCAGAAGCTTCATTCACAGGGTTTTTAAACACCTTATTAATCATACTTTTGGTGATTATTGCCTTACGAGTATTCTTTCGCATAGCAGGTCCTTACCTAATGCGTTATTTACTTGGGAAGGTAGAACAACGCATCAATCAGCAGTTTACACAAGCACAACAACGGCCTTACCAACAGACAACAGAAAACAAAGAAACGACCATAGATCCATCATCCTCTAAGACCCCACAAGTAAAGAAACAGATTGGGGAGTACATTGATTACGAGGAGATATAAGTTTTATTATTAAAATATTTATTATAGCAGTGAAAAGATTTTTACCTCATATTGTAGCGATAGTGCTTTTAGCAGTTATCGCAGTAGCATTTTTTTACCCTGTATTGCAAGGTAAGGCAATTTTTCAAAGTGATATTGTGCAATATACGGGGATGGCTAAGGAGCGCAATGACTATCGCAGTGAGGAAGGCAAAGAGAGCTATTGGACGAATAGTGCCTTTGGAGGTATGCCCACTTATCAATTGGGAGCGCACTATCCGTATAACTTCGTAAAGGGCTTGGACGAAACTATTCGGTTCTTGCCTCGTCCTGCTGATTACCTATTTCTCTATTTTATAGGGTTTTATGTGCTACTATTAGTGATGAAAGTAGACTATAAATCGGCTTTTTTAGGGGCGGTAGCTTTTGGGTTATCTACCTATCTGATTATCATATTGGGGGTAGGGCATAATGCTAAGGCACACGCTATTGGTTATTTTGCGCCTGTATTAGCAGGTATTATACTGGTATTCAGGGGTAAGTATCTCTGGGGAGGACTGCTCACAGCCGTGGCTTTAGCTCTGGAACTGAATGCAAATCACCCACAAATGACTTACTACTTGCTCCTATTAGTAGGGGTATTAGGCGTTATAAACTTATATAATAGTTTTAAAGAGAAACAATTAAAGCCATATTTCACATCAATTGCTGTGCTTGTAGGGGCATTAGTAGTTAGTCTCTTAGCTAATGCTACCCCTCTTTTAGCTACCAAAGAATATGCAGCTTGGAGTACCCGAGGCAAGTCGACACTGACTTTTAACCCTGATGGAACAAAAAAAGAGCACGAAGGGCTTTCAAAAGACTATATTACCGAATACAGTTATGGCATTGGAGAATCTTTAAACCTCATTGTTCCTCGGCTTTTTGGGGGGTCAAATCACGAGAAGGTAAGTGAAAGCTCCAAGGCGTATCAGAATTTGGTACTCAAAGGCGTTCCTGCTGAGCACGCAAATCGAGCACCTACCTATTGGGGAGATCAGCCTATTGTAGCAGCACCCGCATACATAGGTGCTGTGGTCTTCTTTTTGTTTGTCTTGGCTTTATTTATTGTTAAAGGACGTGTAAAATGGTGGCTTGTGAGTGGTGTAGTACTGTCATTATTACTTTCGTGGGGTAAGAACTTTGGAGCCCTTACGGATTTAATGATTGATTACTTCCCGATGTACGATAAGTTTAGAGCTGTATCATCTATCCAAACTATTCTGGAACTCTGTGTGCCACTTTTAGCAATGATTGGCCTCTATAAGTTTGTAAAAGAGCCTGAGAATTACAAAAAGCCGTTACTCCATACGCTTTATATCAGCTTAGGATTCGTGGTATTTTTATTTCTCATCAAGGGATTTTTTGGGTTTAAAGGTGTAAATGATGTAGCTTATGCGCAGGCTTATGGTGAGGACTTTATAAATAGCGTAATAGAAGACAGAAAATCAATGTATACTGCTGATTTATTGCGTACTGCCTTCTTTATGCTACTCAGTGCATTATTCCTATTGTTATTTCAATATAAGAAGATACAACAGTGGGGGCTTTATACCGCATTTTTAGTATTGATAGCTCTTGACTTAGGAGGTGTCGCACGCCGCTATGTAGGCAGTGGGGATTTCGTTGATAAACGCACTATGGAGTATCCTTTTGAGGAAACCGTTGCTGACACCAATATCCTTAAAGATAAAGGCTATTATCGTGTATATGAGCCACAGGTAGGTATTAATGGGGCTCGTACTTCCTACTTTCATCATTCGATTGGGGGCTATCACGCTGCTAAGCCTAAGCGTGTACAAGAGCTTTTTGACTACCAGATCGCCAAAGGCAATATGGAGGTGCTCAATATGCTAAATGTGAAGTATATCATCTTACCCAACCAACAAGGTGGGCAACAGGTGATGCAGAACGATGAGGCATTGGGCAACGCGTGGTTTGTGAAGCAAGTAATTGTAAAGGATAGTGATGATGCAGTAATGAAAACGTTGGAGCACTTTAAGCCAGCAGAAGAGGCTTTGGTAGTGAAGAAATACTATGACAAGCCGATGACCTTTGCTGTGGATAGCACTGCTACCATACGGCTGACACATTACACTCCTGATATGCTTGAATACCAAAGTGATAATAAGGAGGAAGGCTTTGCAGTGTTCTCAGAGACGCATTACCCTCACGGCTGGAAAGCAACAATTGATGGGCAGCCAGCGCATTTTTATCGTGTAGATTATGCTTTGAGAGGAATGCCATTACCAGCAGGCAAGCACACCATCCGCTTTAGCTTTGAGCCTGAAGTAGTGGCTAAAGGTAGTAAGATAGCTCTTGCTGGGAATGTACTTTTACTCTTGTGGCTTATAGGAGCTGTACTATGGCAATTTAAGAAAGCTCCAAGAAAATAGTAAAGACAATATTTTTACAACTTTTATTTTGTACACATACCACTTGTTAACGTATCTTTGCACTTTGAAATAACACATATTCTCTAAGTACATTGACATAGTGGTTTTTAATTACGCTAAGATATCTTCCATCTGCTCCATCACCTCACTGATGATGGCTTTCTCTTCTACCAACTCGGCTGAGAGCGCGGCTTTGGCTTGCTGCAATTTGATGATCTTCTCCTCAATGGTGTCTTTGCTCACAAAGCGGATGACGTTCACCTTGTTCTCCTGCCCTAAACGGTGGGCGCGCCCTATGGCTTGTCGCTCTGAGAAGGGATTCCACCAAGGGTCTAAGAGCAATACGTAAGAGGCGCGGGTGAGGTTGAGCCCTACTTCGCCTGCCTTGAGTGAGAGAAAGAAGAGTGGCACTGTGGGATCGCTCTGGAAGGTGCTCACTGCCACACGCCGCTCAGCTAAGGGGGTGCTGCCACTGAGGTGAACGTACTTTACGCCTGCCTGCTTACACCAGTCTTCATATAGCTGCAAGTGTGTGGTGAAGCTGCTGAACACCAACGCCTTTTGCCCCGAACTGACAATCATCTGCAAGGTGCTGATCACCTCTTCGTATTTGCCCGAGGGCAGGGTGCTTTCTTTGTCTGCTAAGCGTGGGTGATTGCTTATTTGCCTAAGGCGCATCAGCATCTTCAGAGCACTAATCTGACTCACTTGCCCTTCGATATGCAACAGCTCATTCCTTATCTTCGACTTCTCCCGCTCATACCACTTGCGCTGCTCGTCTGCAAGAGGGCAATAGGCGATTTGCTCTTCCATATCGGGCAAGTCGGTGAGCACTTGCGCCTTGGTGCGCCTAAGCAAAAACGGACTGATGATGGTCTTCAGCTCCTCAAGGGCTACGGGGTTATGTTTCTTCTGTATCTCTGTGATAAAGTGCTTGTTGAAGGAGGCGTAAGTCTGCAAGATGTCGGGGTTGATAAACTGCATCTGTGCCCATAGGTCGCTGAGGGAGTTCTCAATAGGCGTACCACTGAGCGAGAGCTTGTGTGCGGCTTTCAGGCTGTTGATAGCCTTAAAAGTCTTACTCGTGTGGTTCTTTATACGCTGACTCTCGTCTAAGATGATATAGCGGAACTCGTGTCGTTGCAATAGCTTGGCATCAAGAGCTACGATGGGGTAGCTGGTGAAGACGAGGTCGTAATGCTGGAGGCGGTTGAGCTTCACCTTGCGATTGCTGCCTACGTATTGGGTGCACTTTAGGTGTGGGGCAAAGCGTTTAGCTTCGTCATACCAATTGAAGATAAGCGATGAGGGTAAGATTACGAGCACACGCAAAGGTTCGCGCAGTAGCTCCCCTTGTGAGAAGAGGTCGGCATAAGGTGAAGGGTGCTCAGGTAAACTATCGTGGATGTGAGTGAGCAGTGCGAGGGTTTGCAGTGTTTTTCCTAAGCCCATATCGTCTGCTAAGCAGGCACCCATACCATTATGATAATGCTCTAAAAGCCACTTTACGCCCGCTATCTGATAGGGACGTAAGGTGGCTTTTAAATTAGGTGAAGGGGTATAGTCCACCTCCTGCACCAAGCTGGTAGGTCGTAGCTCAGGTAAGGACTCAAGCAGGGCGTAGTTGCTGCGTGGCAATTGCAGCTTGCCTCCGCGCTCTTGGGTGTACTTCACTACCGTGCCAAAGCGCGCAAACCACTCCTGCGGAATGATAAACAGCTTGCCATTGGGCAGTTCGTATACGGGGTTTTGTGCCTTGAGGTTGCCGACGAGTTCCTTAAAATGAAAACGACTGTCGCCGAGCTGCACCTCTATATTAAGGTCGAACCAATCATTGTCAGTAGTGGTGGGCGACTGCCTGAGCACAGGGGCTTCAAAGGCTATTTCCTTACCCCCTACCAGCAGTTTACCTATGCTAAAGCCCGCCTCCGTGAGTGCTGCGCGATGGCTGAAGAGTGCTGCGTAAGTAGCAAAGGGGTCTGTGCTGTCTTTGAGGTAGAAAGTGCCTTCCTCCTCAGCGAAGCCCAAGCGAGTGAGTGCCTTGTGGTAAACAGCTTCAGCCTCTTTGTCGCGGCGGTAATGGTATATCTTAGGGGTGCGTTGTTCATCAAAGGCTAAGTCGGACTGTGTGTCCTTGCGTTGCTGGCTCTCAAAGGTGTAGCCCCCATAGTCAAAGGCGATGGTGAGCTTGTAGTGATTGGCAAAGAAGTCGTGCAATAGCCTCAGCTCAGCCCCCAACAACTCCTTGCGCTCTATCACGGCAAAGCCAATAGCTTTGATAGGCACTTTGCGCAGTATCTTCTTGAGGAACTTCTCAAAATACTCCTCAATGTTGCGCTCAGGGATGAGCGTTGCCTCTTTCGTGAGGAAAGGCTTCAAGTGTGAGGCTTTTAGGTCGGCAACACGCACCAAACTGCCGTCCAGCACGAGCCAACAATAGGCATTGTTGAGTAGCTCAATAGCCGCCTCTCTTGGGGTGATGCGCTGCTCGCCCTCAAAGAGATACAAGCGGTAGATGATACCCTCTGCCGTTTTCTCAAACTCTAAGGAGGGGGTGAGCACCTTATCACTCACCGCTACGCGCTTTTTAGCAATCTCATCCCTGTGGGTATAACCTACCGTGAGAGGCATACGCTGCTCCACCACACACTGCAAGAGCTGTGCGGTGCGCTCCTCTACCTGCTCTTGCAGGTGCTTTTTGTGCTCTTTGTTGCGGTAAAGTTCTTCAAGGGTAGTGCCCTTCTTGAGGTATTTCTTTAGTAAGGCGGGTGGCTGTAAGTCGTCTACCAAGGCAATAGCCGCAGCGGCTGCCTCTGAAGGCTGCCACAAGTGTAGGCTTTGCAATACCTCAGGGGTAGCGCACTTAAAGAGATGCCAATAGCCTGCCCGCTCCTCAGCAATGTAGGCTGTGGGCAGGTGCAAATCGAAGTCGGGGTGGTAAGAGAGGTCAAAAAAGAGATGATAACTCATTCATTTATCCCATAAACTCGTCTAACATATCAAGCGAGGGCACAAAGAAAAGTGTGCCTGTTTGTGCTGTACTAAAGTCAAGCAAGCGGTCGTAATTGCCTTTAGGATTGCCAATGAATATATTGTTGAGCATCTTTTCTACTGTACTGAAAGTATTGGCATAGCATATAAAATATGTACCTACCTCGTGTGTAACCCCATCTACAAAAGGCATATTATCGCGCACCACTTTTAGGTCATCGCCAACATTTGCCAAGGCAGAATGCGCATTAGTAGGCTTTTCCTCATCGCCCATCTCTATATCCATTTCCTTACTGCGCCCAATAACTTTCTCTTGCTCTGATACAGGCAGTGCCTTCCACGCCTCCATATTGTGAACATACTTCTGCACAAAGAGATAGCTCCCCCCTTGGTAGTTCTTATCTTCTTCCCCTACTACAGCAAAGCGCACACGGTCAGCACCTTGAGGGTTCTCTGTGCCATCTACAAAACCTATTATAGCACGCCCATCCCAATACCGAAACCCTTGCACCTCCACAACGCAATCTGCCACAGAACGCATCAATTCTGTGATAGCCATCTGCATATCGTGAACCAAACTCTGATTGTGCGCACGCAGATGAAAATGCAAATCACCCTCTGTAGCTGGGGCAGTGTGCTTGCTGCCTACAATAGCCTCAAAAGACTTTAACTCTTTGGGAAGCGGTTGAGGCAAACCAAGCAATAACCACGCGTGATGACTGATACCCAAGGTGCAACTGGCTTGCGCCTCTGGAAACCGATTGGTTACCGTATGGTTGAGGTTCGTCACCAAGGCACAGACTTGTGCAAAGGTATCCTTCACTAACTTCTTCTCAACCCCTGTCTTAAAAGTGTAAACTAAGAAGCTGGTATTGTTATTGGGTAGGTCTGTTACGTTCTGATAATTCATTCTAATAGTGTTTTAATAATTCTATGGCATTACTGCTTCAGTATCTGCTCTTGCCGCGCTATCGACTCTTGGTGTATGGCTTTGAATAGTAGGGTGATAAACTCGCTGCTGAGGTTGCGCTCTGCCCCACGCGCGATCATCTTGTCTAAGATTTCCCGCCAACGCTGGTTCTGCAAGATAGCCACATTATTCGCCTTCTTGAGGCTACCGATCTCATCAGATACTGCCATACGCTTCTTTAAGAGGTCAAGTAATTGGTCATCAATGAGGTCGATGTGTGAGCGCAGAGTCGCAAGGGCAGTCTGATAGTCCTCTTGCGTGTTGGTAGTCTTGCGTACACGCAGGTCGTTCAATATCTGTACCAAACGCGCGGGGGTTACCTGCTGAGCAGCATCGCTCCAAGCCGCATCAGGGTCGCAGTGCGTTTCTATCATCAAGCCCGCAGCGTTGAGGTCTAAAGCCGTTTGTGAGATGTCAAAGATGAGCTCGCGCTTGCCTCCAATGTGCGAAGGGTCGCAGATGATGGGCAACAGCGGGAACTTGTTTTGCAGGTCGATAGGCAGTTGCCACTCGGGTATGTTGCGGTACTTGGTCTTCTCGTAAGTGGAAAACCCGCGATGGATAGCCCCTAAGCGCTTTACTCCTGCCAGCTGTAGCCGCTCAAAGGCACCGATCCATAGGGCTAAGTCGGGGTTCACAGGGTTCTTCACCAGCACTATCTTATCCGTATCGCGCAGTGCATCAGCGATTTCTTGTATGATAAACGGACTCACAGTGGAGCGTGCGCCTATCCACAGCATATCAATATCGTGCTCTAAGGCAAAGTGCACGTGGTCTTTATTGGCGACTTCGGTAGCGACCTTCAGCCCTGTTTCGCGCTTTACGCGTTCGAGCCACTTGAGCCCTAAAGCGCCTACGCCCTCGAACATACCGGGGCGTGTACGTGGCTTCCATATCCCCGCACGGAAGAACGACACGGGGGTGTCTTTCAGTTGATGTGCCACTGCGAGCACTTGGCTCTCCGTCTCTGCACTGCACGGACCTGCAATCACCAGTGGGTGGGTAAGGTGCAGATCGTCAAACCATTGTCTGTTTTGTTGGGTAACTTCCATAGTTCATAATGCTTTATTACAAAGGGCAAAGATACAAAAAAAACTCTGACATACCAAAGCATATCAGAGTTTTTATAGCTATATAAATTTACTTCTTACAACGCTACTCTCTTAAAGCCTACGACCTCTACACCATTAGCAGCCACATACTCAGAAACCTTTTTGCTTTCATCTGAGATGTACACTTGGTCTAAGAGGGCTTTCTCTTGGTCAAGTGTGGTGTTGTCTGCAATATAGCGCTGTAGCTTGCCTGGTACGATCTTATCGAAAATCTTCTCAGGTTTGCCTTCTGCTTTGAGTTCTTCTTTGATAGCAGCCTCAGCCTTCGCTAATACCTCTGGGGTAAGCTGTGCATAAGACACATACTCAGGCACGTGTTTCAGTGGATTGCCCAAGCGTGCCAACTCTTCGTTGTCTTTGATGATCGCTGCAATACGCGCTTCGGTTTCTTTAGCTACATAAGCCGCATCAAACTCTTTGTAGGATAGCACTTCAGCTCCCATAGCAGCTACTTGCATAGCCACGTTCTTAGCTACTTCTGCATTGGCTGCTGAAAGCCCTACGAGTGCAGCGATCTTATTCCCGTGGTGGATGTATGAGCCTACGAAAGGAGCTTCTAACTTCTCAAAAGCACCAATTTCAATCTTCTCACCGATTACCCCTGTTTGCTCTGTGAGCTTCTCAGCAACGGTGATGCCATTATAGTTAGCTGCTAATAACTCATCTTTTGAGTTAAGGTTTAAGGCTAACTCTGCCAAATCTTTTGCCAAAGCTACAAATGATTCGTTCTTAGCTACGAAGTCTGTTTCGCAGTTGAGCGATACAATAGCTCCTTTCTTGCTATCAGCACTCACCTTTGCAATCACAGCTCCTTCACTTGAGTCACGGTCAGCACGTTTAGCAGCTACCTTTTGTCCTTTCTTGCGCAATATTTCAATTGCCTTATCAAAATCGCCTTCAGCTTCTACCAAAGCCTGTTTGCAATCCATCATACCAGCCCCTGTGGCTTGTCTTAATTTGTTTACTTCTGCGGCGGTAATATTTGCCATTTTCTTTTCTCCTTTTGTTGTTAAAAAATAAAGTAATTACACTACTAAGGCACGCCTCGTAGTATAATTACTTTAATTATTGGTTATTAAATAATTATTCTGCGGCTTCTGCCTCTTTGTTCTCTGATGTTTCAGCAGGTGCTTCTGCTGTTTTGCCTGCCAATCCTTCGTTAATAGCCTCTGTAACATAAGAGAGGATCTTTTCGATGGACTTAGAAGCATCATCATTCGATGGGATTACGTAGTCTACCTCACGTGGGTCAGAGTTGGTATCTACCATCGCAAAAATAGGAATGTTTAACTTTTGTGCTTCTTTCACAGCAATATGCTCTTTCAGCGTGTCTACTACGAACAATGCCCCTGGCAACTTCGACATATCAGCGATAGAACCTAAGTTCTTCTCTAATTTCTCACGCATACGCTCTACGTGGAGCTTTTCGCGCTTTGAAAGGGTGTCGAATGTACCATCTTTCTTCATACGGTCGATAGACGACATCTTCTTCACAGCCTTGCGGATGGTCACAAAGTTAGTAAGCATCCCACCAGGCCAACGCTCAGTGATGTAAGGCATCTTCACCGATGCAGCCGCAGCTGCTACCACCTCTTTGGCCTGTTTTTTAGTGGCTACAAAGAGCACTTTTTTGCCTGAAGCAACAATCTTTTTGAGGGCTTCATTTGCTTCCTCAATCTTAGCAGCGGTTTTGTAAAGGTTAATTACATGGATACCGTTGCGTTCCATATAGATGTAAGGTGCCATATTAGGGTTCCACTTACGTGTAAGGTGCCCAAAGTGCACACCAGCATCTAATAAATCTTTAATTTCTATGTTATTTGCCATTTTTTTAATAGTTTACGTTCCGTTGATTTAGCAATGACTGAGTGAGGCTTCTCGCCGCCACAGCCATTTGGATGCTAAACTACCTCTTCTGTTGAGGACAACGACAACAATCTTTTTAATATAATCAATACACGATTAACGTTTAGAGAATTGGAATCTCTTGCGCGCTTTCTTCTGACCGAATTTCTTACGTTCTACCATACGTGGGTCGCGGGTGAGTAAGCCTTCGGGTTTGAGTGCTGCACGGTGCTCAGCATCTACTTCGCACAATGCGCGTGAAATAGCCAAGCGAATCGCTTCTGCTTGCCCTGTGATACCACCTCCACATACGTTCACCTTTACGTCAAAAGCACCTTCGGCACCCACCAAACCAAATGGCTGTTGCACCTTGTACTGAAGCGTTGGGGTAGTGAAGTAATCATTAAGTTCGCGTTTGTTTACCGTGATAGTGCCGTTACCTTCTTTCAGGTATACACGTGCTACGGCTGTCTTTCTTCTACCAATTGTGTGAACTACTTCCATTATTTGTAATCATTTAAGTTAATTGCCACAGGTTTCTGCGCCTCGTGAGCGTGCTCTGCACCTGCGTACACTTTTAAGTTACGGAAAATCGCTGCTCCTAACTTGTTTTTAGGGAGCATTCCCTTTACTGCCTTCTCAATAATGCGTTCTGGGTAACGTACCAAGGCTTCTTTTACCTTTACGAAGCGTTGCCCACCAGGGTAGCCTGTATGGCGAAGGTATTCCTTAGTTTCCCACTTATTACCTGTGAGGTTAATCTTCTCAGCGTTGATAACTACCACATTATCACCGCAATCTACGTGAGGGGTATACTCAGGTTTGTACTTACCACGCAGCAACTTGGCTACTTTTGAGGCAAGGCGACCCAGCGTTTGACCCTCAGCATCGACAAGCACCCACTGCTTCTTGGCAGTGCCCTTGTTCACTGAAATTGTCTTGTAGCTTAATGTATCCACATTCCTAATTTTAAAAATTAAACATTCCTTTTTTAACGCTCAGGCACACTCGTACCTGAATTTAGGGCGCAAAATTACAGCTTTTTATCAAATACACAAAATTTTTAGGAAAGAAAAATACACAATACACTTCAATTGAAGACAAAATAAATTGAAAAACAGAAACTTACCTAATAAAAATTCCTTAAGATATTTCTTACTTTTGTTAAAACAAACTCCCTTGAAGTGCTGGATGAACCCTGCCTAAGTGCTTATAGGCTAATTCTGTTACTTCACGTCCACGTGGTGTTCTAACAATAAAACCCTGTTGAATCAAGAAAGGTTCATACACCTCTTCGATGGTCTCTGCACTCTCCGACACTGCCGTAGCAAGGGTAGTAATCCCCACAGGACCTCCCTTAAACTTATCAATGATAGTGGTCAGTATCTTGTTATCCATCTCATCCAAGCCGTGTGCATCCACATTGAGTGCTTTAAGTCCAAAGCGTGTGATCTCAATATCTATTTTACCATCACCCTTAATCTGCGCAAAATCGCGTATGCGCCTCAGTAGTGCATTGGCAATACGTGGTGTTCCTCGACTGCGACTCGCCAGTTCAATAGCCGCCTCCATCTCAATAGGCACTTTTAGGATAGAAGCACTGCGTTGCACAATGTCTGCCAACAGCTCAGTTGTGTAATACTGCAAGCGACTTTGGATGCCAAAACGTGCTCGCATCGGTGCTGTAAGCAAACCCGAACGCGTAGTAGCCCCCACCAAAGTAAACGGATTAAGATTGATCTGCACCGTCCGAGCATTAGGCCCAGACTCTATCATTATATCTATTTTGTAGTCCTCCATAGCCGAGTAAAGATACTCTTCCACTACAGGACTAAGGCGGTGTATTTCATCAATAAACAGTACATCTCGCTCTTGCAAATTGGTAAGCAATCCCGCTAAATCTCCAGGCTTATCAAGTACAGGACCCGAAGTAATCTTAATGCCCACCCCAAGCTCATTGGCAAGAATATGCGCCAGAGTTGTCTTGCCCAAACCTGGCGGACCGTGAAAAAGCGTATGGTCAAGCGCCTCTCCTCGCATATTCGCCGCCTTCACAAATACCTGCAAGTTCTCAAGCACAGCCTCTTGACCCGCAAAATCATCAAACGACAGCGGACGCAAAGCGCGCTCTATATCAAGCTCCTGCGCTGAATAATTATCTTTATTCGGATCTAAATGTTGATTCATCAAAAAATAGCTTTTAGCTCTTAGCTTCCAGAAGGTCAATCACCTCAGACCTCACACCCCACACCTATCAACTAAGGTTCTTCAGGTTAATAACCTCTTGCTGTGTGAGCCGTCTCCAATGCCCGCGTGGCAAGTCTTTCTTGGTCAAACCAGCAAACACCACACGGTCGAGTTTCTCCACATTATAACCCAAGTGCTCAAAAATGCGACGCACAATCCTATTACGCCCACTATGGATCTTTATCCCAAGCTCATTCTTAGGCTTGCCCTCCACATAGCTAATCTCATCTACTTTGATAAACCCATCTTCCAGCTCCAAACCTTCTTCTATCTGCAAGAAATCTTTATAGTCGAGTTTACGGTCAAGTGCTACGTGGTAAATCTTTCTAACACCAAACGACGGGTGGGTCAAGCGCTTCAAGAGGTCACCATCATTAGTCAGAAGCAACAAACCAGTGGTAGGTCTATCCAAGCGTCCTACGGGTACAATACGCGCCCGTGTAGCATTCGCTACCAAGTCCATCACGGTCTTACGCCCCTTCTCATCATCAGTAGTGGTAATAAATCCTTTGGGTTTGTTAAGCAAGATATACTCCTTCTTCTCCCCCGACAGCAGTCGCCCGTCAAAGCGCACCTCATCAGTGGGCTGCACACGATAGCCAAGGGTAGTCATCACCTGTCCATTCACCGTCACATTGCCCGCTGCAATGTATACATCGGCATTACGACGCGAACAAATACCGGCATTGGCTATATAGCGATTAAGCCGTATCTCAGTAGGTTCTTGCTCCTCAATAGCTGGGGTATACGCCTCCTGTTGATAACGGTTATTGTTGTAATTCTTCTTCACATAAGGCTTTTTGTAGCCGTTATTCTGCTTAAAATTAGGGTTATAGGGCTTGCGGTTATCTCCTTTATTGGCGTTGTAGCGATTGCCCCCCTTGTCAGCATTGTAAGTATTATTACCCCTATCAGCATTATAACGCTTATTGTTTCCATCGGAATTGTAGTTACTATCTCTGTCAGCATTGTATCGCTTGTTATTACCATTGGCATTATAGCCGCTATCCCCCTTATCTGAATTATAGCGATTACCATTATTATAAGGCTTATTCCCGTAAGGATTGCCATTATATTCCTTCTTCTTATACGAGTTTTGCCCTTGACGCTCCTGATTATAGCCATTACCCTGACCATAATCTTTCTTTTTGTAAGAAGAACCGTTGTTGTAAGTGTTCTGATTGCTCTTTTTGTAAGAAGACGATCCGTTGTAGTCCTTTTTTTCGTAATTTCCGTTAGAAGAATACTGCTTTTTCTTGTAGTTATCGCCCTTTTGCGATCTCGAATAGCCATCACGGCTGTAATCCTTGTTTTCCATAATAATTAAACTTCTCCTTTATCTCTATAAAATATTTGCAAAGGTACGGCAAAAAACATTATCCGCCAAATATTTAGTAATAAAAAATATGTATTGCCAATTTTCACAACACAATAAGAGGTTACCCAGCACAGCCAGATAACCTCCTATTCACAATACTTTCTCACCCATCCTAATGATGGTTCTTCACCACTTCCTCATCGCGGTACTTGCAGCACGGAGCCACTTTGTTGTAATCCTCGTCAGTGGCAGTTACAGCCTGCGAACCGTCAGGCAGGGCGTTGTCGTGTCCTGCCTTAGCGATGGCTTTCTGCACCTCGCCTACATTGGTTTTGCGCTCATCGAGCACCAAACTCAAGGCGTGCGTACCTACGTTCCATTGGGCAAACTTCACGCCCTTCACCCCTAAGGCTGCCTTTTCAATACGCGCTTTGCAACTGTTGCACACGCCATTTACCGCTAAGGAAGCCTTAGCATTCTTGCTCTGAGCACTTGCTGAGAAGGCTACCAAGAGCACTACAATTGTAATAATGTTCTTCATTTTGCTATTATTGATTTTAGAGACTTATAAGCAGCATCTGACAATCAGCTGCATACTGCCTCAGTTAAACTTTATTTAATGATCAATGTTTAATGTTCAATACCCAATGATTAATTTGCTAACACACTGTGGTCATTATACATTGTGCATTATACATTATACATTAAAAATTGATTCTCACTCCTGCGTAAAACATCCTGCCAAAGACAGGGGCGTAGGTCATTGAGGCATCAAAATACGTACCAAACGGATCGTCAGCGGCGAGAATTGCATTCTGTTGCTGATAATCAGTGAGGTTTTCACCGCCCACATACGCCTCTATGCGCTTTGAGAACACTCTGGTGATCTGAGCGTTCACAAGCTGATACGCCTTTGAATACGCCCCTAAGCGGTAAGCCTGCGGATTGGCACTCGTATCGGGCAACCGCTGACTGCCAATGGCGTTCAGTGTAGCGTCAAACCGCCACTGACGCTCATCCTTTACGTTGGTCTCGTAGCTGAGATTTGCCATCAGGCGGTTCTTAGCCTGCAAAGGCTGCCAACGCCTACCGCTGGCGTAGTCGGTGAGCACCTCATACCATTTGTAGGCAAGGCGCAACTGCAAACGCTTTAGCAGCTCGTAGTTCACCTCTGCTTGGAAACTATTGGCATAGCTACTGCCATTGAGGTTGTAGAACGACACCTCACGTGGGTTATCCCAATCCACCACCACTTGGTTCTCAAAGTCGGTGCGGTAGAAGTCCAACACCACTTCCAACGGACGACTAAACAGGTTGAACTTTTGGGTAAACGATGCCCCATAGTTCCACGCTATTTCAGGCTTTAAGCCATAAGGACTATCGCCATTGCCGAGCAAGCGTATCGCACGGGCAGTCGAGAAGAGGTTCTGGTGTTCAGCAAAGATATTGGCTTGTCGCTTGCCCCTACCCGCTGAAAGCCTGAGCGTACCGTCCTTCCACACGCGATAGCGCAAGTGCACGCGAGGGGTGAGAAACGCCCCCAAGCGGTTGTGATAGTCGCCACGCAAACCTGCCGTAAGCGAGAAGTTATCGTTGTTGTCATAAGCGTATTCGAGGAAAGCCCCAGCCCCATAGTCATTGCGGTCGTAATCGCCTGCGAGCTGTGCCGTAGCCACTGCCTCAGTGTAGTCGTCCAAAGCCGCACTCAAGCCCGTGGTGAACTTGTGCTTCGTATTGCCAATAATCGACTTGAAGATAGCGTTGAAATAAGCACTGTTCTGGGTGATGTTATAGTCATTATGCCCGTAGAACGACTGTTGGTCATAGTGCTTATAATCAAGCTGGAAGCCTATGCTCTGATAAGGCATTTCCTTCCACACATAGCCCGCTTTGCCCATCGTATTGAGCTGCTGCGTACGGATATGGCTTCCCCAAAGCTGCGGAGTGCTATTCAGGTGGAAACCCTTTTGTCCCGCGAGCCGCTCGTCATTCATATACTGAAGGATGATATTGCTCATCCAGCCACTCTCAGGATTGGCGTACTGCCAACGGTTCATCACATTCACCTGCTGCCCGAGCGGCATATCCAAGAAGCCATCACCGTTCATATCCTCACGCTGGCGACGTACATCACCGTGGAGGTACAGCCCTGTGTACCAATGCTTAGCCACCTGCGTATTGTAGTGCGCATTGAGCTCATAGCGCCCGTCGGCACTGCCGTAGAGGTTTAGGAACAAAGGCTTATCGAGCAGCGGCTTCACCAATTCAGTGTTGATCTGCCCTGCAATCCCTTCGTAGCCATTGATAACGCTGCCCGCACCTTTGATGAGCTGCACACTTTCCACCCACGTGCCAGGGATAAACGTCATCCCATACACCTGCGATGCCCCGCGCACAAAAGGCACATTCTCTTGGGTTACAAGCAGGTAAGGACTCGAAAGCCCCAGCATCTTGATCTGCTTTACCCCCGTAACCGCATCGGAGGTACTCACCTCCACAGTGCTATTGGTCTCAAAACTATCCGAAAGATTGCAGCACGCCGCCTTGAGCAGTTCGCCGCTGTTGATGGTCATCACATTAGCCGTAGCAAGATTCAGTCGCTCAGTGGGTTTACGCTTATAGGTAACCTCTACCGCTTCCAACTCGTTGGCATCCTCTTTAAGGGTAAGGGTGATGAACTTCACAGGGTCAGCCACATTCACCACTGCCGACTTAAAGCCGAGGTAGCTCACCACAAGCGTCTTATGCTCAGGCTTGTAGAGCAACTTAAAATGACCCTGATCATCGGTAGTCGTCCCGATAGTGGTACCTTGCCAATACACATCCACTCCTGCCTCAGTATGGGTCTTCCCCTCTTCTGATAGGAGTATTTTGCCCTGCACAAAACTCTGTGCAAAGCTGTAAAAACTACTGAATACCAGTAGCAAAAGTATATATTTTCTCATTATGATTATGTCTTTTTAGATGATACATTAAAGAATAAACGCCCCCTTTTATAAATATCCAAAAGGAGCACCTGCACCCATACGGTGCTGTCATCATCAAAAGACCTAAATACGGAACTGCTGTACCAGCACAGGTATGTCGCTGGTCAGCGGCGGCGGAAGATATCTTAAAAGTGAAACCTCTTTGCGTGATACTGCCTCAAAGCACAGCGCATAAGGCACGGCTACTGCCACTTTGGCTACTGCCTGCTCCGCAATGCGCACTGTGATGGTCTGCTCAGGGTGTGCCTCCTCACCGTAGAAGGTCATCACCACTGCCTCGCAGCAATGTTTAGCACCATGTCCCTCATCGGCACAGCCCTCGCTATCCGAGCAGCAAGGCATCTCCTCCCCATCGGAGCAGCAGCCCTCATCAAGCGTCAAAGCAGCCTGCTTCTTACACAAGTGTTCCTCCTCCATAACGGTCCCTGCCGAGAAACTCAGCATCGAGATAGCCATCACAAAGGCAATGAATTTGTTACATAAAGATCGCATCTATTGTGTAAAAAGCATTTTAAAATTCGGCGACAAAGGTACGACTTTTTCGCTTATACACCAAACAAATTCTTAAAATATTTTTACTGAATATTTTTACCACACTGATAAATAACGTATTACATTTTCTGCGAATACCCCTCTACCCTATTCAAAATACCCAACTTATATAAAATATTACAAAAACACATTTACATAGTTAATTTTACCAATTTTACAAAAATCCACAGAAACGAAAATTCAAAATTTTCACGAATTCTTCTCGAACACATCTCGAACACATCCCGAACACATCTCGAACACACCCCAAACAAAAAAATATTCTATTGACTACAAACCTCCCTTTCCTCCTATCCAAAGAGAGAAAAACAACATATTGCTTCCCAAATAGGGCGTTCTTTAAAGATTATTTCCTATCTTTGCAGCCTCGTATATCAATCAAGAAAAACAAATGGCAAACGAAAATGTGTTGCGCCTCCCCGCAGAACAACTCTATGCAAAAGAGTTAGAGGCTCTTAAAGAAGAAGATAAAAAAGAAGAAAAGCCCTTTGGCTGGCAGCTCTCGCCCAAGGCAGTACTGAAGTTCATCGTCGGCGGGAAAGCCGCTGGTGTGGATATCACCCCTAAGTATATCGGGCATAATCGGCTGGTGGAAATCGCCATAGCCACCCTGCTTACCGACCGCTCCTTGCTACTCATCGGCGAGCCTGGCACCGCCAAATCGTGGCTTTCAGAGAACCTCACCGCCGCCATCTGTGGCGATTCGGGCAAGGTGATACAAGGCACCGCAGGCACCAGCGAAGAGCATATCCGCTACTCGTGGAACTACGCAATGCTGCTCGCCAACGGTCCCTCGGAGCAGGCGTTGATTAAGTCGCCTATATACCGTGCTATGGAAACAGGAAGCGTTGCGCGCTTTGAAGAGATATCGCGCTGTGCCTCTGAGGTTCAGGATGCGCTCATCTCCATAATGTCAGAGAAAAACATCGCCATTCCCGAGTTGGGCAAAGAGCTTTCAGCACAACGTGGCTTCTCAATCATCGCCACAGCCAACACCCGCGACCGTGGGGTCAATGAGATGTCATCAGCCCTCAAACGCCGCTTCAACATCATTGTGCTGCCCGCTCCCGCCACTTTGGAAACAGAAGTCTCCATCGTGACCAAGCGCGTAGCTGAGATAGCCAATAACTACCGCCTGAAAGCTGCCCTGCCCACTTCTGAAGCAATCGAAAAGATCGTTACCATCTTCCGCGAGCTACGCAAAGGTGCCACCCTTGATGAGAAACAAAAACTCAAGTCACCCAGTGGCGTAATCTCTACTGCTGAGGCCATTTCACTGATCACTAACAGTATGGCCTTGGCTGGAAGTTTTGGTAATGGCACTGTTTCCGACACTGATTTGGCATCGGGATTGCAAGGTGCCGTCGTCAAAGACGAAGACAAGGACAAGCTCGTCTGGAAAGAATACCTTGAGAATGTAATGAAAAAAAGAGGCGCTGCGTGGCGCGAGCTCTACAACAGCTGCTCTGAGATGAATAGCTAATTTAGCGCTTTTCAGTCACCCTAAACAGCGTAATTTCCCCATCGCCAGAGGCTACCAAAGTGCGCTCATCAGCGAAAAGCAAAGCGTGGCACACTTTATCCGAGACCTTTTGCCAGCTAAAGCCCCCATTATTAGAAAAGAAAATACCGTTGGGCGAAGCGGCAACCACGCCGTAGCCTTTGGCTTGGGGAATATATTTCACACAGCTGGCATAGCCTATCGACTGGCTCTCAGGCACACGCTGCCACGTTTTCCCACCATCAGCTGTAATAGCCACCGTGCCCTTGCGCTCCGCAGGATGCTGATAATCACCCCCTACAACTATGCCGTGCTTCTTATCAAAAAAGTCAATTGAGAAAGCCCCCTGCGAGGCGCTCCCTTGTTGCAAGGGCAAAACAGAGGAGTGCCAATTCACGCCCTTATCCTCTGAGAAAAACACGTGACTCTTAGTACCTCCTGTCACCACCCATATCTTACTACCTTGCACAGCTATCGACGAGTTGCTGGCAGCAAATAGCACTTCCCCTTGGGCGAGCTTAGGCGATTGTGAAGTGGGCTTTTTTATCCACGACTCTCCCCCGTTGTTGGTGATCACCACCGACATTCGTCCTTCTTCAACAGGGTCGCCCACCGCTATCCCTACCCTGTCGTCCAAGAAGCGTAGCCCATCGTAGAACACACGCTCGTGGCTTTCGCGGTAAACCTCTTTCATTGCATTAGCTTCTGTCTTGTATATCAATGCAGGATTGCCAATAGAAAGCATAAAGACTTTATTGGTAGTATTATCTATTGCACGAAAGTCAGAGATAACACCCACATTCTTCAAGTTAGAAAAATACATCGTCTGGTTCTGGGTGAAGATCAAGCCATAAGTAGTATCCGAGCCCGCAAAGCCCACATTATCGCCAATTAGGGTCATCGCCCGCACACTGATTCCTTCAAGTGGGAAAGTCTTCAGAGGCACAAGCG
Organism: Capnocytophaga haemolytica; assembly: GCF_001553545.1. NCBI lineage: Bacteria > Pseudomonadati > Bacteroidota > Flavobacteriia > Flavobacteriales > Flavobacteriaceae > Capnocytophaga > Capnocytophaga haemolytica. Next base: position 2,238,156 of record NZ_CP014227.1, read on the forward strand.
CAATGCTTTGCACCCGATACGAATTGCCTTCACACGCCACTAAGCCCAAAAGGCTAAGCATTATTAAAAAACATCTCATCTTATTTCTTTTTTATAGGGAAACTTCTTCTGTTATATAGCGATCTAAGTAAAGTAAATATGCTGCTTTCACTTTCCAGCCCATCTTGCTAAGACACGCGGCATAACGCCTAAGTTGCTTTTTATGTGCGTCATACTCTTCACCTGTTTTGTAGTCCAAAATGTAAGTCTCTTTGCTCTGAGGGTTATGTGCTATCCTATCAGGGCGGAAGTAGTGCCCAAAGCCATCAATAAAGTCTCTCTCGATGTACTGCACATAATTGTCATCCTTAAAGAAAGGCAATAGCAAGTCATTATTATTAGTCAAACGCTTTATTTCATCTGCGTCTTCATCGGTGATAAGCTGCTGTGCTAAGGCTGATTGTAGCACCACATCAACATCTTCCAATTTATAAATCTGGGTCATCAGCTCGTGCACTGTATTCCCTCGCTCAATAGCGTTGCGTTTATCGGCAAGCCATTGATCGGAAGCAGTAGTAGCAATGGTGTAAACAGGTTCTGTCCACACCTGAGGAAAGTGAATATATGCTCCTTCTGCACCAGCCTTCTTAGAGACAGGAAAATAAGGGTACCCATAGCTATAACAGTTTTCATTTTCAAGGGTGTAATCATTGGCACTGAGATAGCTATCCAACAGAGAGGCATAGCTCCGTTCACCCGCCTTAGGAAGCGCTGTAATCACATATAAAAAATGCTTAGGGCGCGTCATTGCCACATACAGCACATTGATTTCGTCAAGCAGCTTTTCCTCGTTATGCTGAGTGATGAACTCAGGGGCGTAATTGAGAGTATCGGAATAAGTCTCTAAGCTCCTATTGCTATTCACCAGCAAAAAGTCAAAACCATCATAGCGCTCACTGGGCACGGGGTGCCAAAGCACTTCCTCTTTTTTGTTCTCAATGAGCTTACTATCGGCAAAAGCGTATATAATCACAGGCGACTCCAAGCCCTTACTCTTGTGCACCGTCATTATCCGAATAGCATTGCGCCCCTCAGGTGAGCTAATGCTGATATCCTCCTTCTTCTCTTCCCAATACTCCAAGAAGTCGCCCAGCGAGCCTTTGCGGGCATTCTTAAAGTCGAACACAAGGTCGAGGAAGTGCGTCAAGTACGCATCCGATGGGTGGGCTATTCCAAAGCTACCTATGGCGTAAGCTATAGCCTCATAGAGTGCGTACTGATTAAATTGCTCTAATGAAAAGTTATGCTGCTCAAAAAAAACACCAATAGGCTCATCAAGGTACTTTCTAATAAGGCTATCCACGTCCTTTATCCCTTTAAGGCGTATGTAATCAAAGAGCATTTTAACCTTGTACTCCCTGCTGTCGGAGTGGTAAAAGAGCTGCAAGAGCGATACTAAGAACTTCACCGAAGGTACATTCATCAGCAGCAATGAGTCAGGCGAAACAACCTCTTTGCCATTTGCCGAAAGATAAGAGGCTATAGCAGCTCCTTCTTTATTCTTCCTCACCAGCACGGTGATATCCTTATCTGCTGCCCCTGCCCTATTGGCGTGCTCTATCTTTTCAAGCACTGCTTGGCAATAACGCTGCTCACGTAGGGTAAACGTCTCAGGAATAAGCGGATCAAGAGGTTGCTCTTCCTTAGGGTCTAAGTTGAGGAACTGCACCTGCACATAGCCCTCACAGAGCTTGCCATCCTTATCTTTGTATTGGGTATAATCCTTATTCTTGGGGCAGTTCTGAGCTGCGTTCAGGTATAGGTCTTTGTAGATGCTCGCTCGAAACTCATTGGCTACAAACTTAAAAAAGTCATTGTTGAAGTCGATTACCTTAGGCAGGGTGCGGTAGTTATCATCGAGCGGTTTTGAGGTTGCTCCCACATCAAAAGGCTGCACTTCCTTTGAGTAAAGACCAATAAACTGCTCTGCCTTACCTCCTCTAAAGCGATAGATGGACTGCTTAGCATCGCCTACCAAAAGCAACGAGCCTTCCTCATCGTTATTCATACTTTGCACAGAATCCTTCATCAGCGGAATGAGGTTCTTCCATTGCAGCTCAGAGGTATCTTGGAACTCATCGATGAAGTAATGCCGATAGCGCTCACCAATATGCTCATAGATAAAGGGGATTGGCTGCCTTGATATCTCATCTGAAATTAGTCCGTTAAACTCCCATATCGGCAAGATATTCTCCTCTGTCTTGATGAGCTCAACCTGCTCTTTGATGCGGCTGAGCAGTGCCAATGGGGTGATGAGCTTCAGTGCGTTCTTCACAAAGGAATGCACCGCGTATGCTTGCTTGATCGCTGTAAAGTAAGCGTGCACCTGTGGCTTTATAGCATCGAGTTTGTCAGTGTCTATCTTGCCTCTCTTACCTTCGGCATAAAGTGGCGCATTGGGGTCAGCTAAACTACTTTGCCAGCCTGCCCCCCACCCTGAAGGCTCTTTCTCAGGGGCATCACTGCGATTTTTAAAGAAGTCATACACCCAACCGTGGTCAAAGTTCAACCGCTCAATGCCGTTACTTTCCACCAATGCTAAGAAACTGTCAGCAGCTTGCTTAATAGTCGCTATTGCCTTATTGCGTTGCTCTGTAAGCGTCTTCTTCAGTCGCTTAAAGTCGTTAGGAGTTTTTGTTTCGAGGGCTTTCAGCGGTTGAAAGTGGTTCTCAGAGGAAAGCATCTTAGCGACTTGCAGCAACTCCTGACGCGTATCCCAGTTCTTATCCTCCTGCATCTTCTCATTGGAGAACTCAGTAATGAGCTGGGCGAGCTCCTCGCCTTCTCCTTCCTTACCAGCAAGGTCAAGCAGATTATCGACTGCCCGCTCCAAAAGGGTTTCGCTATCCAGCTGCACCTCAAAGAAAGGGTTCAGATGTAGCTCATACCAGAAGTTGCGTATCAGTTGATGGTTAAAGCTATCAATAGTAGTAACGTGGAAAGTGGCATAGTTATGCAGTATGTACTTAAGCAGCACATCGGCACGCTTGCGCAGCTCAATAGGCTTTAAAGAGAGCTCTTTACACAGCTCGACAAACATACTATTCGCCTCTATAAGCCCTCGCTCCTCGCGCTCTCGTTCAGTGAGTGAAAAGTCCTCTAACTCCTTGATAAGCCTGTCCTTCATCTCAAAGACTGCCTTATTGGTAAAAGTGATTGCCAGAAGGTGGCGGAAGTGCTCTTTATCCTCTGTGGAAAGGATAATCTTCAGGTATGATTTCACTAAATTACGCGTCTTGCCTGAGCCTGCTGAGGCGTTGTATATGGTAAAGTTCTTATAGTCCCGTGCATTCATAGCGACAAAAGTACGACTTTATTTTTACAATACAAGTTATTGATAAATTATTTTTGCATAGGTCAATCGCACGGGATTTACGTCGCACTCTCAGCTATTCTGCTAACAAAGCACCGTTGATCTCGGCTGGATATGCGGTTCACTTGCTGCTCACTTGCCGTTCATCTCAAAGAAGAGTATTACTTTAGTATTGAGTTGGTATTAGGTTAGTATTAGGTTTAGTACAGAACCAACGAATAATCAACGAATTATGATTGCGCAAAAAACGACCTATTTACACACTTTGCGACCTCATAAGTTCGTGTTTTTGTGCAATTAAGCTATTTTTTGCACCGCACTTATAGGATTGTATCAGATTATTTACTATCTTTGCATCCTCAAAGGAATAGTTTTAAATGGGTTTTATTCGTTTCGCATTCGTTGTGTATCTGATAAGCTTCTCAGCTTATGGACAGATTGTTTTCACGGAAAGTTTTACCTCTCCGATTGATACCACACGCTCTTGGCAAGGCACCATTGCCCCTGAACTGAACTTCAAGACTGAAAAACAGGATTATTTCAGTTTTAAAAACAATGCCAATGTGAGCTTTTTGTTCGAGCAAAAGAAGGCTTTTACCATCATAAATCAGTTGGAATTTGCCACTTATGGCAATACGGTAAACGTGAGCAATGGCTTCGTACACGGTGAATACCGCTACTTAGTGCGCCCTGCTGTAGAGGTGTATCCTTTTGTAGAATCGGTATGGGCACCGAGCCGAGGTTTGCGCATAAGGGTAGCCTCTGGGCTGCAATCGCGTTACCGCATCCTGAATGCCAATACTTTTTGGATTATCACAGGGGTAGGCATCTTCTACGAATATGAAAAGTGGAACTACGATGGGGTACCCGATGGGGTGGTATATGTAGATGAAGGTTATAAACAACATCACTTAATTAAGGGACAGCTATTTAGTAGTTTTAAACTACACCTCACTGAAAAATGGAAGCTCATCATAAGTGGCTATATGCATACCCGCTTGGATAGCAACATAAAGAACCCACGCTTTGCATATAGTGTTGATTTAAAGCACAATGTCACAGAGCATTTCGGTGTGTGGCTATCCTATCAAGCGATACATCACACCAAGCCCATTGTGCCTGTAAAGAAGGACTATATAGTACTCACTGGGGGCGTATTTGTATCTTGGTAAGCATCAAACAATCAGCCGTATAACAAACCGGTGAGCACATTTCTCTCAAAAATATTTGGCTATGACAAAATAACGCACGACCTTTGCAGTTCCATTCAGCAAAACAAATAGACAAACGAATGAATAAAAACACTATATTAGGTTGGGCAGCCTTAATAATGCTCGTGATGGGGCTACTACTCATCGGTTTGGGAATATTCCGCTATGAAGAGATAGCAGGCTTGGGCTTTGCAGCAACGGGCATTGGCTTTTTAGCTATCGCGTGGGTATTTAATGCCCTAAAAGGAAGGGTATAGCTTTATAGCGAATAGCGAAAGTGCTATACCTTCCTCAATAATAAAAAGATTAACAACGATTAAATTATGACCTATACAATTCAATTTGCAGATAATAACATACAGTCAGTAGCTTTATTAAACTACTTGAAAACCCTTGATTTTGTAACAATTAAAGAGCAAAGTCTCTCTCAAAGGGCGATGAACCCGAGGGAGGAGTATCAGACAATGATGAAACACCTTAGCCCTGAGGAGAGAAAACAAGCGGCGCATATTGAAGATGCCATTCGAGAAGTTTATGATATAAGAGCAGGAAGGGCAGCGGCTGTGCCCTTTGATGATTTTTTGGATACCCTTGACGATGAAGATTAGTTTTGATACCACCAAGATTTTTAGAAAAGAATTTAAGAGTCTTTTCAAAAAGTATAAGAGTCTTAAAAAAGATATTACTAACCTACGAGCGGAGATAGAAGCAAATCCTAACATAGGCATACCCTTAGGAGATGGCTTTCGAAAGATTAGAATGCAAATTACTACTAAGAACCAAGGGAAAAGTGGCGGAGCAAGAGTAATTACACACGAAGTGCTTATACAAACTGAAGAAACAGCATTGGAGATAAGGTCAATTCTATTTGCCTCAATTTATGACAAATCAGAGAATGATAGTATTGACATAGCTATTCTCAAAAAAAACTTAGAAAAAGAGATTACAGAAAAAGATAAGAACGTTATAACGATTAAAGATTAAGGCTAATCACTAAGCCCTAATCACTAAACACTAAAAGAAAATAATAAATGAAAAACTTTACACCTATACCTGAGCAGTATCAGGTAACTCCTTTTCGTCAGGACACTTACTTAGTGAATGGCGACCTCAGGAAATGGAAAGGCGAATTTGCCGATATCTATTCTACCATTTCCTCCACTGATAACTATGCTCCCACGCTTTTGGGGAGTGTGCCTGCATTGGGCGAGTCGCAAGCGTTGGAGGCACTGCATTCAGCTTGTGAGGCTTATAACAAAGGCAAGGGCTTATGGCCTACAATGAAAGTGAAAGACCGCATCGCTTGTATGTTGAAGTTTGTACAACAGATGAAGAAACAGCGCGATGAGGTAGTGAAGCTGATGATGTGGGAAATAGGCAAGAGCTTGGAGGATTCCACCAAAGAGTTTGACCGTACTGTTGAGTACATCTACGACACGATTGACGCTTACAAAGCCCTTGACCACGAGTCGTCTACTTTTGTAAAACGCGATGGAGTGTATGCACATATACGCCGCGGTCCATTAGGAGTGGTGCTCTGCCTTGGACCTTATAACTACCCTCTGAATGAGACTTTTGCACTGATCATCCCTGCACTTATTATGGGTAACACAGTGATCTTTAAGCCTGCCAAACACGGGGTACTCTTGTTTACACCGCTCTTGGAGGCCTTTCAGAGTTCATTTCCTCGTGGGGTGATTAACATCCTCTATGGGCGTGGACGTGTGGTAGCTCCGCCCATTATGCAAAGCGGACGTGTGGAGGTGCTGGCACTCATTGGCAATAGCAAGACGGCAAACGTGTTGCAAGATCAGCACCCTAAGAAAAACCGTCTGCGCTTGGTGTTCGGTTTGGAGGCAAAGAACCCAGCGGTGATTCTGCCTGATGCTAACTTAGAGTTGGCAGTAGATGAATGTGTAAAAGGAGCGTTGTCGTTCAACGGACAGCGTTGTACAGCCTTGAAGATTATCTACGTACACGAGAAGGTGAAAGATAAGTTCTTAGAGATGTTCACCAAGCGTGTAGATGCCCTTAAATATGGCAACCCTTGGGACGACAAGGTGATGCTCACCCCGCTGCCCGAAGTGGAAAAACCTGCGTACATCGCTGAGCTCATCGACGATGCGCTGGCTAAGGGTGCTAAGATATTGAATAAGCGAGGCGGTGAGCGCACTGAGAACTTCATTTTCCCAGCAGTGCTCTACCCTGTAACTACCAATATGCGTGCTTATAAAGAAGAGCAGTTTGGTCCGCTGGTGCCCGTAAAGCCTTTCTCGCATATCAACGAGATTATCGATGAGATTTCCGACTCAAACTACGGGCAACAAATAAGCCTCTTCGGAGAGGATGCTTACGAGCTTTCGCCACTGATTGACACCTTGGTGAACTTAGTGTGCCGCGTGAACCTCAACAGTTTGTGCCAACGCGGTCCTGACGTCTTTCCATTTACAGGTAGAAAGGACTCGGCGGTAGGTACGCTCAGCGTGCACGATGCACTAAGGTCGTTCTCAATACGCACCTTTGTAGCCTCACGCGACAATGACTACAACAACAAGATCGTTGAGAACCTACTCCATACAGGGGCTTCAAACTTTATGAATACGGACTATATCTTGTAGTTTATTTCTGGTTATCACTAAATAGCCGCTGCGAATTCGCAGCGGCTATTTTTATATCCGTATAGTAGGTAGATCCGTTATTGCTTCGTTTGTTATTCGTTAAAAAAACAGATGAGGAAAGAGTGCTTCGGGGGTTTCTTTGGAAGTGGCTATCTTGAAGGTAGCCCACGCAAAACCAAAACCATAGCTGAAGAACTGTACTAATAGCGCCCAGAGGGAGAGTAGACCTATCACTACACTTTTATTAGCTCGAGCGCTGTCAAAAGCAATGAGGATAAAGTAGCACAAATAGATGAGTATCCCTGCTATATATCCAAAGCAGGAGGCTACTACTGAAAGGATGAGCCCTATTGAGAAGAGCAATGGCAACCAGAAAGTGAGCCTACGGGTATGCGGATACCAATGATTGAGGATGGCACGTGTTTGCCCAAATTTACTGACTTGTTTCTGGAATTTCTGCCACGAGATACGGCGCTTGTGGTAGACAAAGGCGCTGGGGATAAAAGTCGTCTGAAAGCCTTGTTGCCAAAGCCTTATCACCAGATCAGGATCCTCGCCAGGGTGGATATTGCCAAAACCGCCTGTGGCTTCAAAAGCCTTACGAGAGAGCCCCATATTGAAACTGCGAGGTTCGAACTTTTGTACACTTTTTTCTTTACCTCGGATGCCTCCTGTGGTCAGTAGCGAAGTCATCACATAGTTGATTGCCTTCTGTATGGTGGTGAAACTCTCGTCGGCTGTGTCAGGACCTCCAAAGCAGTCTACATAGTTCTTTTGCAGGAAATCATCAACTGCCTCCAAATAATACGGTGGCAGGATACAGTCAGAGTCCAAGATGAGAAAGTAATCTCCTGAGGCGTGCTGCATTCCGTAATTGCGCGAACTCCCAGGTCCTGAGTTCTGCTTAGACAAGTAGGTTATATTGAGTTTTTTGGCATAATTTTCGCATATTGTTTCTGCGGGCAGCGTAGAGCCATCTTCTATTACAACTACCTCAAAAGAAGCTTCATAAGTTTGCTGTGTGAGGCTTTGGAGGAGTTCGTCAACTTCCTCTGGGCGGTTGTAGACGGGTATGATAAAGCTATAATTCATCTGTTAATAGAATGTTAATTTTTTATACTTTTGTAACTTTTCAACTTACCCATACGTATAATAGGCTGAGTAAGAAAATACAAAGTTAAGACTATTTTTTTAAATGAGACAACTAAAAATAACCAAACAGGTTACTAATAGAGAGACGGCTTCCCTTGATAAGTACCTTCAAGAGATTGGTAGAGTGGAGCTTATCACTGCTGATGAAGAGGTTGAATTAGCACAACGCATTAAGGCTGGCGACGTTGCTGCCTTAGAGAAGCTCACTAAAGCCAATTTACGCTTTGTGGTATCAGTAGCCAAGCAATACCAAAACCAAGGTCTTACACTTCCTGACCTTATCAATGAAGGCAACTTAGGACTTATAAAAGCAGCACAACGCTTTGACGAAACACGTGGTTTTAAATTCATTTCGTATGCCGTATGGTGGATACGCCAATCGATCTTGCAGGCACTGGCTGAGCAATCGCGTATTGTGCGCCTTCCGCTCAATAAGATAGGCTCTATCAACAAGATCAACAAGATGTACGCTTATTTGGAGCAAGCCAATGAGCGTGTGCCTTCTGCTGAGGAGATTGCCAAAGAGCTTGATATGTCGGTCAATGATGTGAAGGAGTCGATGAAGAATGCTGGGCGACACATCTCAATGGATGCGCCTTTGGTAGAGGGTGAGGACTCTAACTTATACGACGTGCTTCGCAGTAATGAATCGCCTAACCCTGACCGTGATTTGATATTGGAGTCGTTGCGTACGGAAATTGAGCGTGCTTTGGAGACGCTTACCCCTCGAGAGGCTGATGTAGTAAGGCTTTACTACGGCTTAGGCGAGCGCCACGCAATGACCTTAGAGGAAATAGGCGAGGCATTTGAGCTCACCCGCGAGCGTGTACGTCAGATTAAAGAGAAGGCGATCCGCAGGCTCAAACACACTTCGCGAAGCAAAATACTAAAAACTTATTTAGGATAAAAAGAAAGCAGCTGTCAGGGGTCAGAAACCAGAGATCAAAGAACGGATCTCACATATTTCTGACCCCTGATTTCTTTTCTCTAACCTCCTGATTACTGACTTCTGACCTCTTTTATTTTATATGAATTACGATTGGATATTCAAGCCGCTTCCTCCACAAGAGGTTGTAAGAAACCTAAGTGCTGAACTAAACATCAGCGAAGTATTAGCACAACTCTTAGCCCAGCGAGGTATCACTACTTTTGAAGAGGCACGACATTTTTTCCGCCCTTCAATAGATGACCTACACGACCCTTTCTTGATGAAAGATATGCAGAAGGCTGTAAGGCGGCTCAACAAAGCACTTGAAGAGGGAGAGGCAATACTCATCTACGGCGATTACGACGTGGACGGCACTTCGTCTGTAGCGCTGATGTATCGCTATTTATCACAGTTTACATCCGAATTATTTACTTATGTGCCCGACCGTTACACAGAGGGCTACGGTGTTTCCTTCGAAGGGATTGACTATGCTGTAGAGCACCATTGCAGCCTGATTATCACCTTAGATTGTGGTATCAAGGCTATTGATAAAGTGCTGTACGCTAAGGAGAAAGGTATTGACTGCATCATCTGCGATCACCACCGCCCCAGCGAGCAGGTGCCAGAGGCTGTGGCTATCCTCAACCCTAAGCAAGAGGACTGTCCCTATCCGTATAAAGAGCTCTGTGGCTGTGGTATAGGCTTTAAGTTTGCACAAGCACACAACGCATTCTTAGGGAAGCCTTTTGAAGAAATCAAACCACTATTGGAGTTGGTTGCTGTGGCAACTGCTGCGGATATCGTACCTGTAAACGGTGAAAATCGCGTGCTGATGTACTACGGAGTGGAAATCATTAACACACATCCTTCGGCAGGCATACGGGTGTTATTTCCTTTGGATAAATCAGTACACACCAGCGATGTTGTCTTTCAGGCAGCCCCTCGCATCAATGCTGCGGGACGCATAGAGCACGGTCGCCTTGCGGTGGCACTTCTCACCGAAAACAACTACGATGAAGCCCTTGCCAAAGTAAAGAAGATTGAGGCGCTAAACCAAGAGCGTAAAGCCTTAGACCACAGTATTGCTGAGGAAGCTCTTGAACAGATACGCCAGCGAGGTGAAGAAAACCACTACACTACCGTAGTGTATAACGAGGCGTGGCATAAGGGGGTCATAGGCATTGTAGCCTCGCGATTAATGGAAACTTACTACCGCCCTACCGTCGTATTTACCAAAAGCGGAGACAAATACGCTGCTTCAGCGCGCTCAGTGCGAGGCTTTGATATTTATGAAGCTTTAGAGCAATGCAGCACATATATAGAGCAATTTGGCGGACATACGTATGCTGCGGGGCTCACGCTGCTACCTGAGCAATACGAGCCTTTTAAAGCCGCCTTTGAGCAGATAGTAGCACAAAGCCTCCCTACTGAACTGCGCGCCCCTCAGCTGAAGATAGATGCCACCTTACCCATAGAAGAAATCACTGCTAAGAAATACGCCATTCTCAAGCAGTTTGAGCCTTTTGGCCCTGAGAATATGACCCCTGTGTTCTACGCAGGTAATGTGGTAGATACTGGTTATGCGCGTGCCATCGGCAATAAAGAAGAACACCTTAAGCTCACCGTAAAGGACAGAGATGGCAAGCAATACCTCCCTGCCGTAGGCTTCTCATTAGGGCATAAACTACCCCTTGTAAAGTCAGGAAGACCTTTTCAGATTGTCTATTCTATTGAAGAGAATCACTTTAACGGGCAAACCAGCCTACAACTACATATCCGCGACATACGCTAAGAGGCTTTACTATCCAAGAACTGCACCTCATACAGATTGCGGTAATAGCCGTTTTCTACCTTTAACAACTCAGTATGAGTGCCCATCTCCACAATCTTTCCTTTATCAAGCACAATAATCTTGCTTGCCTTCTTTACCGTAGTGAGGCGATGCGCAATGATGATCGAAGTGCGTCCTTGCGTCATTCGCTCAGTAGCCTCCTGAATCAACTTCTCAGAGTGCGAATCTACCGAAGAAGTAGCTTCGTCTAAGATGAGTATCTGTGGCTTATGCACATAAGCCCTTAGGAAGGCAATCAACTGGCGTTGCCCTGCTGAAAGCATCGTGCCGCGCTCTTTCACGTTGAAGTGATAGCCCTCTGGCAGACTCATCAGAAAGTCGTGTACCCCAATGCTCTTAGCTGCCTCAATCACCTCTTCCTCAGTGATGTTCGGGTCTTTAAGCGTGATGTTATTCAAGATACTATCGGCAAACAAGAACACATCTTGCAGTACGGTAGCGATATGCTTCCTCAGTGAAGAGAGCCTGAGTTCCTTAATATTCACACCGTCCACATAAATAGCTCCTGAACTAATATCGTAGAACCTATTGAGCAGGTTGGTAATTGTAGTCTTGCCTGCCCCTGTAGCCCCCACGATAGCAATAGTCTCGCCCTGTGTCACATCAAAGGTGACCCCGTGGAGAATCCCCTCACCCTTCACATACTCAAAATGAACATCCACAAAGCGGATATCTCCCTTCACCTCTGTAAGTTGGCGCGTGCCTTCAAGCTCCTCATCGGCCTCATCAGCCAAGATAGCAAACACGCGGTCAGAGGCAATAATCCCCATCTGCAAGGTGTTGAACTTATCGGCAATATGGCGCAACGGTCGGAAGAGCTGCTGGCTGAGCTGGATAAACAAGAATATATTCCCTAAGTCGTAAACACTTGTGCTGACGAGCTGATAACCACCGAACCACACAATCAGTGCAATGGTAATCGATACACACAAATCACCTATGGGAAAGAAGATTGAGTTGTACCAAATAGTCTTCAGCCACGCACGCTTATGCCGCTCATTGATCACTTTAAACTTCTCGAGTTCCTCTTTCTCCTGAGCGAAGAGCTGCACCAACTTAATGCCTGAAATACGCTCCTGCACAAAGGCATTGAGGTGCGCCACCTCCTTGCGCACTTCCACAAAAGCCGCATTCATAGCCCGTTGGAACCAGCGTGTAAAGTACAATATAAAAGGCATTGTGGCGTAACTGATCAGTGCTAATTTCCAGTCAATCACAAACATTACTACGGTAATAACCAACATCTTGAGCAGGTCGGAAGCCATCTCAAACAATCCCGAAGAGAATATCTCACCGATGCGCTCCATATCATTTACAGCACGGGTGACTAACACACCCACTGACGATTTATCGAAGTAGCGCATTTTAAAGCGCAACAAGTGGGCAAAGAGCTTTTCGCGAACGTCCCTAATGACGTTCTGTCCCAGCCAGTTAGAGTAATAAGAGAACAGGAACTGCATCAACACCTCTGCCACCAATAGTGCAACAAGCCCGTAGGTGATGCGCACCAAGCCCTCGTAGTCCTTAGGGGCGATGTATTTGTCCATCGCTATCTTAATCAGATAAGGCTGCCCCGTTGAGAACAACGACGACAGAATAGCAAAGAGCGCCACAGCAAAGAACACCCCTTGATAAGGCTTTACAAAGTGATATAACTGTTTAAAAGTATGTGATTTATTAACTTTATGGTCTGACATTCGATTCAATTGAGGGCGCAAAGATACGAAAAAAAGCCATAAAAAGGGCACTCTCAACCTTGAAAAATTACAAACCACTGAGAAATATAGGGTTTCTTTGCTCTATATAACCCACTATGGCTCCGTTCTGGTTCCGTCCTGAGTTCGTTCTGACTTCGATATGTGTTTTGTGTGTGTTCTATGTTTATTCGAGATCCATAGGAGATCCTGCGCAGAGCCGTTGAGGAAGGATGGAAGCGACCGCCGTTTGTGTATTATTTCTTTGTGGAATTCTTTGGCACATCGGAATAAATGTCGTACCTTTGCCGTCTGATAGTTACACGCTAAAAGCTATTGGCTATTCGCTGATTTATGAAATTCAATATCGTATCCGACTTTGCCCCTACGGGCGATCAACCTGAGGCTATTACGGAGCTTACGCGGGGCATCTTGCGTGGCGACCGCGACCAAGTGCTGCTCGGGGTTACGGGCTCTGGGAAGACCTTCACCATCGCCAACGTGATCCAAGAGGTGCAACGCCCTACCTTGGTGCTGGCGCATAACAAGACGCTCGCTGCGCAGCTGTACAATGAGTTCAAGCAGTTCTTCCCCAATAATGCGGTGGAGTACTTCGTTTCGTACTACGACTATTATCAGCCCGAGGCGTATATACCCTCCTCTGGGTTGTATATAGAGAAGGATCTCTCTATCAATGAGGAGATTGAAAAGTTGCGCCTCAGTACGGTGTCGGCACTGCTTTCGGGGCGGCGCGATGTGCTGGTAGTCTCCTCAGTGTCGTGTCTATACGGTATCGGTAACCCCATAGAGTTTCAGAAGAACGTCATCTCCATCGCTGAGGGCGATGTACTGCCACGTACCAAGCTGATGCATAGGCTTGTACAGAGTCTTTACGCACGCACTACTGCCGACTTTATGCACGGGAATTTCCGTGTAAAAGGCGATGTGCTGGACGTCTTCCCTGGGTATGCAGACAACGCTTTTCGCATTCATTTCTTCGGTGATGAGATAGAGCGTATTGAGAGCTTTGACCCTACTAACAACAAGGTTACTGACCACTTCGAGAAACTGAATATCTACCCTGCCAATATGTTTGTAACCTCGCCCGATGTACTGCAAAAGGCGATATGGAATATACAGCAAGACCTCGTAAAGCAGGTGGAATACTTTAACAATACAGGCAGAGCCCTTGAAGCCAAACGCCTTGAGGAGCGTACCAACTTCGATTTGGAGATGATACGCGAGCTGGGGTATTGCTCGGGTATTGAGAACTATTCGCGCTATTTAGACGGTAGGGAGGCAGGCACACGCCCTTTCTGCCTCATTGACTATTTCCCTGATGATTACTTGATGGTGATTGACGAGAGCCACGTAACCGTCTCGCAAGTACACGCGATGTATGGTGGCGACCGCAGTCGTAAGGAGAACTTGGTGGAATACGGGTTTCGGTTGCCAGCAGCGATGGATAATCGCCCGCTCAAGTTTGAGGAGTTTGAGGCGATGCAAAACCAAGTGATCTATGTGAGTGCTACCCCTGCTGACTTTGAACTCCAAAAGACGGGTGGGGTGTACGTAGAGCAGGTGATCCGCCCTACGGGTTTGTTAGACCCTGAGATAGAGGTGCGCCCCAGTCAGAATCAGATTGACGACCTCGTGGAAGAGATAGAGCAGCGTACGGAGAAGGACGAGCGGGTGCTGGTAACTACGCTCACCAAGCGTATGGCTGAGGAACTCACCAAATACCTGACGCGTATTGGGGTGCGCTGCCGTTATATACACAGCGATGTGGACACCTTGGAGCGTGTAGAGATAATGCAGGACTTGCGCAAGGGGCTTTTTGATGTGCTTATCGGGGTGAACCTCCTGCGCGAGGGATTGGACTTGCCAGAAGTGTCGTTAGTGGCGATTTTGGATGCTGACAAAGAGGGCTTTTTGCGTTCGCATAGGTCGCTGACGCAGACAGTGGGGCGTGCCGCTCGTAACATCAACGGGAAGGCGATAATGTACGCCGACAAGATCACTGACAGTATGCAACAGACCATTGACGAAACGAATTACAGACGGGAGAAGCAAATGAACTATAACAAGGCGCATAATATCACGCCGCAACCTTTGCACAAGCGTATTGAGAACACACTGAGCAAGAGCCCCATTACTGAGTTTTATTACGACAACAGTCTGCCAAAGGCTGCTGAGCCTTCGCCTGTGTATCTCTCAAAAGAGGAATTAGAAAAGCAAATTCGTGAGGCGCGCAAGGCGATGGAGGCAGCTGCTAAGGAATTGGACTTTGTAAAAGCCGCTCAATATCGCGATGAGCTCAAGAAGTTGGAAGCTGCAAGAGAATAGCCTTATGAAGCAGTTACTACAACATATCAATTCACCTGCGGATGTGCGCAAGCTCCCTGTGGAGGCGCTCCCTGCTTTGGCTGAGGAGCTGCGGGCGTACATCATAGAAGTGATGTCGGAGCGAGGTGGGCACCTTGGGGCAAGTCTCGGGGTGGTGGAGCTCACAGTGGCATTGCATTATGTTTTCAATACGCCTTCTGACCCGCTGATATGGGACGTGGGACATCAGTGTTACGCCCATAAGATACTCACGGGCAGGCGTGAGGCTTTTCGGAACATACGTCAGGAAGGAGGTATTAGTGGGTTCCCCAAGAGAGAAGAAAGCACTTACGACGTCTTTGGTACGGGGCATTCTTCGACCTCACTTTCTGTGACATTAGGAATGGCTATGGCAGCAGATTTGGCAGGTGATAAATCGCAGGTACATATTGCAGTGATTGGTGATGCTTCGATAGTGAGTGGAATGGCTTTTGAGGCGCTCAACTATGCAGGCACTACACAGGCGAATATGCTGATCGTGCTGAACGACAACGCTATGGCTATTGACCCTACTGTGGGGGCACTAGCTACTTACTTTTCGGGCTTGCGTGCGGGTGAGGAAGATACTTTCTTTGGGGATCTGAACATCACCTATAAGGGTAAGGTGGACGGGCACAACCTCCCTGCGCTGATTACGGCTTTAGAGGCAGAGAAGGACGGCAGTGGTGTACGCCTTCTGCACGTGATTACCACCAAAGGTAAAGGCTTAGCGCAGGCAGAACAACAGCAGAGCAAATACCACTCCACAGGAGCTTTTGACAAGGTGACGGGGTTGCCCTTTACTGAAAAGACTGCTCTCCCCGATAAATACCAAGACGTAGTAGGCAAGACACTTACGGAGCTCGCCCTTAACAACCCTCGCATTGTGGCAATTACCCCAGCAATGACCACAGGCAGTGGTTTACTCACGATGAAAGCACAGTTTCCCGATCGGGTGCTGGACGTAGGCATTGCCGAGCAACACGCTGTGACTTTTGCGGCAGGCTGGGCTGTAGCGGGATTCGTACCTTACTGTGTGGTGTATTCCACCTTTCTGCAACGCGCTTATGATCAACTTATTCACGATGTGGCGCTGCAAAATCTCCCTGTGGTATTCTGTATTGATAGGGCGGGCTTGGTGGAAGATGGCGCAACGCACCACGGTGTATTTGATATAGGTTTTCTACGTGTTGTGCCTAACCTCGTAATCGCCTCACCTCGCAATGCCACTGAGCTACGCAACTTGCTATACACCGCCCAAGAGGGACTCCCCTACCCTATTGCGATACGCTACCCACGCGGGCGTTGCCATCAGCAGGATTGGCAGCAGGCTTTTGAAAGCATCCCTATTGGGAAAGGAGTTGTACTGAAAGAGGGATCGGAGGTGGCTGTAATCAGCATTGGAACCACTTATGAACTGGCGCTTGAGCAGATCGCACAGGCAAAAGAGGCTGAGCGTTTTGGCTTGTTTGACATCCGCTTTCTCAAGCCTTTGGACGAGGATTTGCTACAACACATTTTCCAAAAATACAAGGTTATCATTACCATAGAAGAAGGCAGTGCAATAGGCGGTTTAGGTAGTGCTATCGCAGCATTTGCAGCAAAGGGCGGCTACACGAACACTTTGAAGATTGTAGGCTTGCCTGATAGGTTCGTGACCGAAGCAGAAGGACGCACTTCGCTACAGCAAGGCTTGGCAAGTGCTTTAAAGGAACTTTAAAGGTCTTTTTTATACATTTTTTAACTTATATACGTTGCTTCTCAGATTTTTTTGCGTACCTTTGCAGCCCGAAATATATCAGCACTACTTATGAAGATGAGGAACATTATCTACATTAGCTTATTTTTATGCAGTTGTTCTGCGATAGGGCAAATACGTAAAGCTAAGGAAGTTACCTACCCTGTAAAATCGGATACCATCACTGTGCAGGATGATCCAGAGGCTCTGAAATACACCTTCAAGCGCTTTAAGCAGCAGCAAGAGAAATGGTTCAAGTTCAACCAAGTAGGCTTGAATATGAGTGAGGTAACCTTCTCAAACTGGAGTGCAGGGGGTGAGAACTCTATTTCGGGTTTGATGAATGGACGCTTTCGCAGGCGTTATAATGAACGCACTTACTTCTGGGATAATGAACTGGAAATCAACTATGGTATCAATGCTCAGAAAGGGCGTGAGGTACGCAAGACCGACGATAAACTATCGTTAGTATCGGCGATTGGCTACCGTGGCAATTCGGAATCGTTTTGGTATTACACGGCACGCTATCAGTTTCTTTCACAAATAAGCAACGGGTATAATTACCCAGACACTGAAAAGGCGATCTCAAAGTTCTTTGCACCAGCATATATCACGTTTGGTTTGGGAGGAGAATATGCTCCTGATCCTGAGAAGACACATTTTAATATCTTCCTTTCGCCTATCACAGCAAAAACGACCTTAGTACTCGACAAGACGCTATCTGACGAAGGGGCTTTCGGAGTGGATAAGGGGAAGAAATCGCATACGGAACTGGGGTTTTCAATCAACGGACAATGGAATAAGAAGCTGATGGAGAACATCTTGTTTGACACGAGGTTTAGCTTCTACGGCGATTATCTCAAGAAGTTTGGTAATATAGATGTAGATTGGGAGGCGAACCTCAATCTGAAGGTGAATAGCTATGTGCAGGCTCGCGTAGGGGTACACATTAAGTACGACGACGACGTGAAGTTTTACTCATACAAAGATGCAGCAGGTGAGACACATACCTATGGAGCACGCACACAGTTTAAGCAAATATTAGGGATAGGCATTTTATATACTTTCTGATGTTTTTAGAGAATACAATCCATCATACGGGCGAGCATTTTGGCTGGATAGAGGTGATCTGTGGGTCAATGTTTTCGGGTAAGACCGAGGAGCTGATCCGCAGGCTGCGTCGTGCGCAATTTGCGAAACAAAAGGTTGAGATCTTTAAGCCGAGTTTCGATACGCGTTATGACGATACAAATATCGTTTCGCACAATGCTAACGAGATCCCTTCAACCCCTGTGGAAGCAGCTACCCAGATATTACTTTTGGCAGACGGCTGCGATGTGGTGGGCATCGACGAGGCGCAGTTCTTTGATGATGAGATTGTGAATGTGTGCAATGACCTCGCCAACCGCGGCGTACGGGTGATTGTGGCAGGCTTGGATATGGACTACAAAGGCAAGCCTTTTGGACCGATGCCTAACTTGATGGCTATCGCTGAGTATGTTACCAAGGTGCACGCAATATGCACTCACACGGGCAACTTAGCCCATTACAGCTATCGCAAAGTGGCAAATGACAGCCAGCGACTGCTCGGCGAGCAAGAGAGTTATGAACCGCTGAGTAGGGCTGCCTTCTATAAAGCGATGAAAGACAAAAGATAAACATTCTTCACAAATAAAAACAACTTTGCTACTGAGGTATAAAAAATAGTTACTCAGATGAAAATTTGTGTGGGCATAAAGCCGTACCTTTGCCGAGTTAATTTTTCTAAATTAAATAACGATGAAACGACTTTTAGAAATAGCTGGGGAGCGCAAGGGACTGCTCTTTGCCTCGTGTCTCTTAGCGGTAGTCCACACCTTGCTCACGCTGGTGCCTTACGTATTGGTGTTCTACATTCTGCAACAGATAACGCAAGCGGCACCTGACTTTACCGCCGTAAAGGACTATTTGGTGCAGGCCGTGTGGATTGTAGTGCTCAGTATGGTGTGCTTTCTGCTCTCGGGGGCACTCTCGCACATAGCTGCCTTCAACATTCTCTTTGGTTTGCGCAAACGCCTCACAGAGAAGATTGGGCGACTGCCAATGGGCTATCTGGGAGCGCGCAACTCGGGGGTATTTAAGAAAATACTCACGGACGATGTGGAGCGCATCGAGACTTTTATCGCTCACCAAATACCCGACTTCGTAAAGGCGATTGCCCTGCCATTGGTAACGCTCGTCTACCTCTTCACTGTCGATTGGAGATTGGCATTGGCAAGTCTTTTCCCATTGGTGCTTTTGGCTGTACTGCTCCCAGCGATGTTTGTAGGCGAAAATCGCACTCTTACCGAGAAGTACAATGCCTCGCTCGAAGAGATGAATGCGGGCATAGTGGAGTATGTACGGGCGATCCCTGTGATGAAGATATTCCAGCAGTCGGCAGAGAGCTTTGAGAAGTACGGGGCGAAGGTAAAGCGTTTTCACCACTTTGTCAGTGCGTGGATACGGCGCAGTTCGATGCCTTTTGCGGTCTTTATGAGCTTTTCGAGCAATGCCGTGCTGCCTGTGTTGGCGGTAGGCTTATACCTGTATTTCCACAACGGGCTTTCGCTATCTACGCTTATGCTATTTCTCATATTGGGTACGGGCTATGTGCGCCCCCTATTTGCGCTGAGCAATATGGCAATGCAACTGCAACTCATCAACCGTGGGGTGGCACAGATTGACGGTATCCTGAGTGAGGCAGAGCTGCCCAATAACAATACCATTGCCGCTCCAACCCGTTACGATGTGCGTTTTAAGGAGGTCAGTTTTGCTTATGATGGGGTGCATAAGGTGCTTTTTGATATTGATTTTGAGTGTGAGGAAGGAACGATAACCGCCTTGGTAGGACCTTCGGGGGCAGGGAAAAGCACGGTAGCTCAGCTCTTGTCGCGCTTTTGGGACGTGCAAGAGGGGGCTATTGAGATTGGGGGCGTAGATATACGTCAGTTCCCCATTGAGGAGTTGATGCAGCGGGTGTCGTTTGTGTTTCAGGACAGTTTTATGTTCCAGCAGTCGATGTATGAGAATATCCGTATGGGTATGGACAAGACGCGTGAGGAGATAGAGCGTGCGGCGCGACTGGCGCAAATCCACGAGCTGATAATGCGCCTACCCGAGGGCTACGATACGCCTTTTGGGGCTGAGGGAGTGCACCTGAGTGGCGGCGAGCAGCAGCGTTTTCAGTTGGCACGGGCAATTCTCAAAGATGCCCCTATATTGATATTGGACGAGGCGACGGCTTTTGCCGACCCTGAGAATGAGCACAAGATACAGCAGGCGATGCGCGAACTTATACGCCATAAAACGGTGCTTATCATTGCCCACCGCCTGAGCACTATCACCGATGCCGACCAGATTATCGTCTTTGACAAAGGTGAGATAAATGCCAAAGGAACACACGAACAGCTCTTGGCACAGTCGGAGCTTTACAAGAGGATGTGGGACTTTCAGGAGAGAGCTTTGAGCTTTGAGCTTTGAGCGAATAGAGTAGATCCAATGCTATTCGCTAACTCCTCATTTCTATTTTCCTAATTTCTAATTTTCTAAAAAAAACTATGTACAAGAATATCAAATATATATTATCATTAAATCCCAAGGAGGCACGCAAGACCGTGCTTTGGGAATTATTGCACAGTTGGCTCATAGCAGCCCCTGCGGGCTTTCTGTTGGTAGTGCTGTGGGAATTGTTTGCCCCTGCACCACGTATGTGGGTTATTTACAGTGTGCTCATCGGTATGGCAGTGCTATTGGTCACACAGCTTTTTGTAGCCTCACGCACGCTTATTAGCTCTAATCTATTGGTATACGACATTGCCACCAAAGTGCGCATTATGTTGGGCAATAAATTACAGCGTTTTTCATTAGGCTTTTTTAAGAAGCGCGACCCAGGTGAGATTGGCGGTGTGGTGCTGCAAGATGTAGGCTCTTTTGAGCATATTTTTGGTCATAGCTTTGGCAATATGTGTGCGGCAATTTTCGGTACGGTACTGCTCTCAGTCTTCTTGTTCTTCTGCAATTGGCAACTGACGCTCTGCCTCTTGGCTGCATTGCCCTTGGTGTATCCCGTGCTCAAAGCAGGCACTTACATTGTGGATAAGTTGCAACTCAGCCGAGGGCAAGTGCAGGCGCGCAATACCGCAGCGGCGAAGTTCTTAGAGTACGTGCAGGGGATACGCCACTTAAAGTCGTATGGCTATACGGGGGCAAACTATAAAGGGCTTATAGCGGCTTATGCTGATCTGAAGCGCAAGAGTATCCGCTTAGAGACCATTCCTGGGCCGAGTGTTACGCTTTCGTTTATCGTTTTGGAAATGGGCTTCTTGGCAATGCTCGCCTTAGGCATTTACTACCTGACGCACCACGAGATAACTGTGCCTGTGCTGCTTACTTTCCTCATCTTGGGCTATACGCTCTATAACCCTATCAAGGTGGTGCTGGTGGATTACCTGATGATTCGGTATATGAATGAGAGTATGCGCCGCGTGATTGATGTGCTTAATGAGCCTACGATGGAAAGTGAGAAAGACCTCTTCCCCACACACTACGACATCTCTTTTGAGAACGTCAGTTTTGGTTATTTAGATAAGCCGACAGTGCAGGGCCTGAACTTCACCGTGCCACAGCACTCAATGGTAGCCTTAGTAGGGCACTCGGGCTCAGGGAAGACTACCATAGCCTCTCTCATAGCACGCTTTTGGGACGTGAATAGCGGTGCAATACGCATCGGAGGGGTAGATGTGCGCGATATACGTCAGGAGCAGTTTTATGGGCTTATCAGTGAGGTATTTCAAGAGGTATATCTCTTTGACGATACGATCTACAACAATATCAAAGTCGGCAACCCTAAGGCTACTGAGGCAGAGATACTCGATGCAGCTGAGCGCGCACAGGTGCTTTCCTTTGCGTGGGATTTACCCGAAGGCTTACATACCCCTGTAGGCGAAGGGGGCAGTAAGCTCTCGGGCGGACAGAAGCAGCGTATCAGCATTGCTCGTGCCCTACTGAAAGATGCCCCTATAGTGCTCTTAGATGAAGCTACCGCAAGTCTTGACCCTGAGAATGAGGTATATATACAGCAAGCAATAATGGAACTTATCAAGGATAAGACCGTGGTGGTCATCGCCCATAAGCTGGCAACCATACGTGCAGCACAGCAGATACTCGTACTCGAAGAAGGTAAAATTGCCGAGCGCGGCACGCACCAAGAGCTAATGGCTCAGCAAGGTATCTACCACCGACTTTGGACTTTGCAACAGCAATCAGGAGGGTTTAAGGTGAAGTAACATCTTGCTATCCCATTTTATTTTTATACCTTTGCCCCCGAAATTATAAAAGGAAATCGTATGTTATTAGCAAAAGATATTATTGTAACGCAGGAGGCGATGGATAGCACCGATAGTTATGACTTGGTGATGAGCAATATTGACGTGGTCAATGGGCTTTTCAGTCGCTACCTCAATGAGGAGGAGATCTGCCGTGAGGCACTTTACAGCTATTATGTGGATTACTATCTGGCGCAGGTATACAATGGGGGGTTCTCGCAATTTGTGTATAACTGTCCGAATGTGACGGTCTTCAACCTTGTGGGTGAGGGTTTGGAGGCAATAGAGGCGTATAAGCATTTGGAGCTGTTTGCCGCTTTTAATAAGCTCCTTAGCGGGCTTACAGAGCAGGAGTTGCGCGATTTTCTATCTAATGATTACTTTGGTGAGAACCCTACACGCGATCGCCTTGATGTGCATAATGATGTCTTCTACGACTTGAATAACAAGAGTGAAAGCCTCATAGAGATGAATGCGCACTATCTGCGGCGTCATCCGCGTTTGGAGGTAGTGCCTGAAGCTGATTTGGAGGATAGGCTCGATGCTATAGCAGCGCAAATCACCGATTTGGAGGAGCGCAAAGCAGCTGCTGAAGCCAATGAGAAGGGATTTTACTTTACGCTTGAAGGGGAGGAATTATAATGTATAATGGATGAAAATAGTTTTATGAGATGGCTGCTTGCTATCTCATTTTATTTTTGTATCTTTGCGCTCTCAATTGAATAAAAGTATTATGGAATACCTTTTTAGTATCGATGCCTTAGTGGCTCTCTTGACCCTGACGTTCTTAGAAATCGTCTTGGGGATTGACAACGTGATATTTATCTCAATCGTTACAGGTAAGTTGCCCGAGCATCAGCGTAGGCGCGCCACACGCGTGGGGCTCTTCTTGGCGATGTTCTTGCGTATCGGCCTCTTGAGCTTTGTCTCGTACTTGGCACACCTCAAAGACCCGTGGCTATCGCTCGACTGGGGCTGGTTTAAGGCTGACTTTAATGGGCAGGCACTCATATTGCTCGCAGGGGGTATCTTCCTCTTGTATAAATCCACACACGAGATTCACGCCAAGGTAAACCACATAGAGCACATAACCGAGTCCGACAATCCACAGCAGCGGCAACACGCTTCCTTTGGGGCGATCATCGCACAGATACTGATGATAGACGTGATATTCTCGTTGGATAGTATCCTCACCGCCGTGGGTATGACCAACGGAATGGAGGGCTCGCTCTGCGTGATGATCATCGCCGTAGTGCTCTCAGTCGGGATAATGATGCTCTTTGCTAACCCTGTGGGCGACTTTGTGAATCGCAATCCTTCCATCCAGATATTGGCACTCTCGTTCCTGATACTCATAGGCTTTATGCTTATCACCGAGGCAATGCACCTCTCCGATGCAGTCCTCGCAGGGCAACACGTAGGGGCAGTGCCTAAGGGCTATCTCTACTTTGCGATCGCCTTCTCGCTGGGGGTAGAGTTCTTAAATATGCGTATGCGCAAAAAGGCAAAGTAAATGGATTTTAACGATATTATAGGTTACGAGAAAATCAAGGGCTACCTCACAGAGAGTGTAGACGCAGGGCGCATACCCCACGCACAGCTCTTTGCCGCCGCTGAGGGGCAGGGGGCATTGCCAATGGCCATTGCCTACGCTTCCTACTTATTGGGCAAGGATAAGCCACAGGCACAGTTGCAATTGAAGGGTTTGGCACACCCTGACCTACATTTTGCCTTCCCAACTTCCACCACCGATAAGGTGAAAAAAGACCCCGTAAGCAGTCTCTTTATGGAGGAGTGGCGGCAGTTCCTCAGCGAGCAGCCTTATGGCAGTGTCTTTGATTGGTTCTCATTCCTTGGGATAGAGAAAAAGCAGGCCAATATAGGGGTAGCAGAGGCGAAGGAGATCACCAGCAAGCTCGCCCTAAAATCCTTTGACGGGGGCTATAAGGTGATGATTATCTGGATGGCTGAAAAGATGAATAGTGAGTCGGCAAATAAGCTGCTCAAGCTCTTGGAAGAGCCACCAGAGAAGACCGTCTTCCTGCTCGTAGTAGAAGACGAGGCAGCCGTGCTCGATACCATACGCTCGCGCTGCCAAGTATTGCGTTTTCCACCGCTGGGAGAACAGGCCATCCGCGAGGCACTTATCGCCAGAGGGATAGAGGCTAACCAAGCGCATCGCATCGCTGTACGTGCGCAGGGCAATTACCATAAAGCGCTGCAACTCATCGACAATAAAGAGGGCGAGGAGGCTCTCTTTGAGCGGTGGTTTATCAGTTGGGTGCGCTCGGCATATCGCGCTAAGGGCAATAAGGCTGCCATACAAGGACTCTTGCAGTGGAGCGATGAGATTAACACATACGGGCGGGAGACACAAAAGCTCTTTTTGCTCTACTGCTCAGAAGTATTTCGGCAGGCACTCCTGCAGAACTACGCCACCGAAGGGCTCGTGTATATGCAGTTCGCCGATGCGAGTTTCGACCTCCGTAAGTTTGCCCCTTTTATCCACGGCAATAATATTGAGAGCATCCACAAGCTCATTGAGGAGGCTATCTTCCACGTTGAGCGCAATGGCAACGGCAAAGTGATCTTCACCGACCTTGCTATCAAACTTACACGATTAATACACACAAAACCATAGAAACAATGTCATTACAAGCAATTTCACCCATCGATGGGCGTTATGCAGCACAAACCGCTGCCTTAGTGCCTTATTTTTCAGAAGAAGCATTGATACGCTACCGCATACAGGTAGAAGTAGAGTACTTTATCGCCCTATGCGAGGCTCCGCTGCCTCAGCTCCAATCTTTTCCTAAGACGAATTACGTGGCATTGCGTGCTTTATATACAAACTTCAATACTGAGGAAGCCTTGAAGGTAAAAGAGATAGAAAAGACTACCAACCACGATGTGAAGGCAGTAGAATACTATCTCAAACAGGCTTTTGATACATTAGGATTAGAGAAATACAAGGAGTTTATCCACTTCGGACTCACTTCGCAAGATATTAACAACACGGCCATACCCCTCTCGCTCAAAGAAGCCGTACAGCAGGTGTATGAACCACAGTTACAAGAGCTTATCACCACACTCAAAGGCTATGTTAAGGAATGGAAAGATATACCCCTTTTGGCCCGCACTCACGGTCAGCCTGCTTCGCCTACGCGCTTAGGCAAGGAGTTTGAGGTGTTTGTAGTGCGCTTAGAGCAGCAATTGGGCTTACTCAGGTCAGTGCCTTTTGCCGCTAAGTTTGGAGGGGCTACGGGCAATTACAACGCCCATAAAGTAGCCTATCCCACTCGGGATTGGAAGGCGTTCGGCACCCACTTTGTAGAGGAAGTATTGGGGCTACATCACTCTTTCCCTACCACTCAAATAGAGCATTACGACCACTTGGCAGCCCTGTTTGATGGCCTAAAGCGCATCAATACCATACTCATAGACCTCAACAGAGACTTGTGGGGCTATATTTCTATGGAGTATTTTAAGCAGAAAATCAAAGCTGGGGAAGTAGGCTCATCGGCGATGCCTCACAAAGTAAATCCGATAGACTTTGAGAACTCAGAGGGTAACCTCGGCTTGGCCAACGCACTCTTTGAGCACCTTTCGGCAAAGCTGCCTGTATCGCGCTTGCAACGCGATCTTACCGATAGCACCGTCTTGCGCAACGTTGGGGTGCCCTTTGGGCATACGCTCATCGCCCTGAAATCAACCCTAAAAGGCTTGGGCAAGCTCTTGCTCAATGAGGGAACAATACGCGAGGATTTAGCGGCACATTGGGCAGTGGTAGCTGAGGCAATACAAACCATCTTGCGCCGCGAGGGCTATCCCAATCCTTATGAAGCTCTTAAAGGACTCACGCGCACCAATGCCGCCATCACACAAGAGACCATCGCGCACTTTATCGACACCCTTGAAGTATCTGAGGAGGTGAAAGCCGAACTCAAAGCCATTACCCCCGAGAATTATACGGGGGTGTAGGAAATAGTTTTAAGGAATAAAAAAGATCTCTACCAGCAATCTGATAGAGACCTTTTTAGTGGAGTCGGAGAGAATCGAACTCTCGTCCAAATAAGCAATCAAAATGCTTTCTACATACTTAGCTTCGGTTTGATTTTCGTCGCCCAGCTGACCCGCAGCCGCCCACTGAGCGCTTCAGTCCCTTAAAATCATGAGCTATTAGCAGGAACTACACTTCCAGCTCAATGTTGACTTTTATGGTGCCTCCTGATGAGCCGCCGTCAACAAGGGCTGCTCGGAGACATCTCGCTTCCTCACCCTGTGAGGACTTAGCCAGTAATCGTACTAAACTTCAGATTAGGCAGCAAGAGCGTAGTTATTCTCGCCATTTAAAAATTTTGAAATAGATTTTAACGAGCATTCATTTCACAGCTCGGTATGCTTACATTTCAATTACACTTACTGTCAAAACCAGTCGACCCCAGTTTGTCATTAAATGAATTTTGCGGCAAAGGTACAATATTTTTTTTATTTGCAAAAATTCAACAAAATTTTTAATCAAATATCAAGCGAAGCTATATCGAACTTTCAACACTAAACAAGAAGAAATTAACTATTTTAAGACACTTATCAACAATTTTAACATTTTTATTAACATTGAAAATCAATTGTTTATAAAATTGTTGATAACTTATTAATAACTTTTTGCATTAAGTATTGATTTTTTGTTTATCTTTGCTACCTAAATCATTGTTGCAGTTAAAATTATTATAGCTAAAAATCAACTGCTTTGATTAAAATATTAAAACATTTGGATGAAAATTTAACTAATTACGAGCGATTACTAAAAAGATGAAACATAAAAAATATTTCGTAGGATTGGACATCGGGACTACCAAAATAGTCGCTATGGTAGGTACGAAAAACGAATACGGTAAAATTCAGATCTTAGGCTATGGACAGGCTAAAAGTGAGGGCATTAATAAGGGCGTTGTGAACAACATCGCTAAGACTACCCAATCCATAATGGATGCTATCCAAGATGCCAAAGAAAAAACAGGGTTAGATATTGAAAATGTTGTGGTTGGGATCGCTGGTCAGCATATTCTAAGCCGCTCACATAGTGATTATATCACCCGTACAGATGCTGAGAAACTCATTGATTTTGAAGACTTAGAACGCCTTAAAGAGCAAGTATTCTCTATCGCGCTCTCCCCAGGGCAGAAAATTATTCACGCCCTTCCACAAGATTACAAAGTGGATAATGTAGGCGACATCAAAGAGCCTATCGGTATGATGGGAGGAAGGTTAGACGCCACTTTCCACTTAGTCATCGGGCAAGTAAGTTCTATCAAAGGGATTTCTCGCTGTGTAGAACTCGCCAACCTCAAATCAACAGGACTTACCCTTGAACCCATCGCCTCAGCCAATTCAGTACTCAGCGAAGAGGAAAAAGATGCTGGTGTAGTGCTTGTAGATATAGGAGGTGGCACAACTGATGTGGCGATCTTTAAAGATGGTATCATTCGTCATACAGCTGTAATCCCAATGGGAGGCAACATCATCACTGATGACATCAAGGACGGCTGTGGGATCCTTACCCGTCAAGCTGAAATGCTCAAAGTAGAATTCGGCTCAGCTTGGCCTGGTGAGAACCGTGATAATGAGATCGTTTCTATCCCAGGTATTAAAGGCAAAGAACCTAAAGAAATTACCCTTAAAAATCTCTCGAAGATTATCCACGCGCGTGTAAGCGAAATTATTAACTTAGTATTCAACGTTATCAAAAACTACGGACACGAAGAAACTAAGAAAAAACTCTTCGCTGGCATTGTGCTCACTGGAGGTGGAAGTCAGCTAAAACACATCGTTCAACTTGTGGAATACATCACAGGTATGGACACTCGTATAGGTTATCCTGACGAACACTTAGCCAGCAACTCCGATCCTAAGATTATATCTCCTATCTATGCAACATCCATAGGGCTGGTGATGAGTGCTATTGAAAATGACGCTGAAGAGCAATTCAGACAACGCTTGGAGGCACTTAAGGCACAAGAAGAAAACGAATACAAATACACCTCCGAGTCCATCGGGACCTCCTCAGAGTCTTCCTTTAGCACAGAAACTGAGCCTATTAATGTGATAACTCATAACGAGGTGGAGGAAGATGACATAGAGGATAATACAAAAGCAAGCAAATCCTTCTGGGAACGAATTAATAAAACAATTAAAGACTTTTTAGACAGCGATGATTAGTACTAATGTAGAACAAATAATTATGATATTAAATTGATATGAGCCAAGACATTCTATTTGATTTGCCAAAGAATAACAGTAATTATATTAAAGTTATTGGCGTAGGAGGCGGAGGGTGCAACGCCGTAAATTTTATGCACAACGAAGGTATCAAAGGGGTGGATTATGTGGTATGTAATACCGATGCCCAAGCCCTTGAAAATAGCCCCGTAGCTAACAAAATCCAGTTGGGAATCACTATCACTGAAGGATTAGGTGCTGGAGCAAACCCTGAGATAGGCGAGAAAGCTGCTCTTGAAAGCTTAGAGGATATCCGTAAAGCCTTAGAGGGGAATACCCAGATGGTATTTATCACTGCTGGTATGGGAGGGGGCACTGGTACAGGTGCCGTTCCTGTAATTGCAAAGCAAGCTAAGGAAATGGGAATACTCACCGTGGCTATCGTCACTTCACCTTTTATGTATGAAGGTTTGAAACGTAGCCGTCAAGCACAAGCAGGGATTAAGAAGCTCCGTGATAGTGTGGACTCCCTTATTGTAATCAATAACAATAAGCTCACCGAAATCTACGGGGACTTAGGTATTAAGGAAAGTTATGCCAAAGCTGATGAGATTCTACTTAAAGGCGCTAAAGGAATGGCTGAGGTAATCAGTAAGCACTATATTATGAATATAGACTTACGCGACGCCCGCACTGTACTCGAAAACGGTGGTACCGCCATTATGGGTTCTGCTATAGCCGACGGTGAAAACCGTGCTTATGATGCCGTAGCCGCAGCGCTCAACTCACCTTTATTAAATGACAATAAAATAACAGGTGCTAAAAACGCGTTGCTGTTAGTCGTTTTTGGGGACAAGCAGGCTACGCCTCGTGAGTTAGAGGAAATCAGTAACTTCATTCAAGAGCAAGCAGGTGAAAATATGGCTGACCTCATTATGGGGGTTGGTGAAGATGACACCTTAGGTGATGCCCTTTCAGTAACCGTAGTTGCTACAGGCTTTGATGCTGACCAACAACAGGAGATTGTAAATGCTGAGACCAAAAAGGTAATCTATACACTTGATGAAAACCAAACAGTAACTCACGACCTTACAGAGCGACGTGGAGCGGTAGTAAACCCTTTAGCCAATACGCAGGAAAACTACCCAATTCCTGCAGTTCCAGAGATAAAAAAGGAGCAATCTTTATCAGACTTATTCAACATTTGGGTAGATTGCGAGGTGATTTCTTCAGAAGATGAAACCTTTGTGATAGTTGAAAAACCTCAACCTAAGGCAGCCCCTCATCATAATACAGAGAGAAAGCAAGAAGTAAAAGCATCTCCTATGATTAAGCACCAGCAGCATAAAGAAGAGACGTATGAAGCTCCTATAGTTCATCAGTTGCAAGAGGTAGGTCACAATTCAATGGGAGGCTATAGAGACCGTAGAGAGAGTGCTCCTACTATCAATGAGAAGGGTGAGGTACGATATACCTTAGAGGATTATACTGAGCTTGAACAGGCCTTTAGAGATGCTAAACCTAACGAATACACCTCTGAGAAATCATCTAATGAGTTTATTCTCTATAAAAAGGAAGACTCAAACCACACCCTCAACACACCTGTGCAAATGCGTATGTTCGATGATGAGGATGATGCCTCATTAGACCCTATCAATGGGAAAATATCGGATGTAATGACAAAACGCTCAAGTCGCTTGCAGGACTATAACTACAAATTTGGTAGTGGTAATCAGTCGCGTACTAGTGTGGGTAAAGATAGTTCGGGGGAGTTTCAGATAAGAAAGAACAACTCTTATTTGCACGATAATGTTGATTAAAGAAACTCTTATTTAAAAATTTGACATAGCAAATGCGGGAAGCTCATCTGAGCTTCCCGCATTTTTTACGTGTATTTTACACCTTAATATATTATATATACTAAATCACTTCTACTACAAAGTAGTTCTTCTTTCCTCTTTGCAGGAGGATAAACTTATCATTGATAAGATCTGCTGGGGTTACTGTATAGTCCTCAGCTACCTTCTCTTTATTGATGGCTATAGAATTTTCCTTTAAGGCACGACGTGCCTCAGAGTTTGAACTGATAAAACCTGTCTTGACTGAGAGAATAGCTATCATATCTAAGCCTATCTGTAGATCAGCTCTACCTATTTGTGCTTGGGGCACTCCGTCAAATACTTCTAAGAAGGTTTTAGCATCTAAGGTTTTGAGGCTTGCTGAAGAGGCATTTCCAAAGAGGATTTGTGAGGCTTGTTGTGCCTTTTCTAACTCTTCTTTACCGTGTACCAAAAGGGTGAGTTCTTCAGCGAGTTTACTTTGGAGTATACGCAGATGAGGTGCTTCATTGTGCTGAGCAATAAGGTTTTCTATGGTTTCCTTAGAGAGCATTGTGAAGATTTTAATATAGCGTTTAGCATCGTCGTCGGAGGTGTTGATCCAGTATTGGTAGAACTTGTACGGCGAGGTCTTCTCGGGGTCTAACCATACGTTGCCCCCTTCTGACTTGCCAAACTTAGTTCCGTCGGCTTTGGTGATCAGCGGACAGGTGAGGGCATAGGCTTTACCTCCTAAGATACGACGAATCATCTCAGCTCCTGTGGTGATATTTCCCCATTGATCAGAGCCACCCATTTGCAGGGTTAATCCCTTTTCTTGGTAAAGATGGAGGTAATCATAGCCCTGAATGAGCTGGTATGAGAACTCCGTGAAGGACATTCCATCGGTATTTTCATTGGGGTCGAAGCGCTTCTTGACTGAATCCTTAGCCATCATATAGTTGACTGTAATGTGCTTACCCACATCACGGATAAAGGACAGGAAGGAGAAGTTCTTCATCCAGTCGTAGTTATTGACCAGTTCAGCGCGGTTGGGCTCATTACTTTCGAAGTCGAGAAACCTGGCGAGCTGTTTTTTTATACCTGCGATGTTATGTGCTAATACTTGTTCTGTGAGGAGGTTGCGCTCAACGGACTTGCCTGAAGGGTCGCCAATCATACCTGTGGCACCTCCGATAAGGGCGTAGGGCTTGTGGCCACAGTTTTGGAAATGGCGGAGCATCATCACGCCTACCAAGTGCCCTATATGCAGGGAGTCGGCAGTAGGGTCAATGCCTACATAAGCGGAGCGGAGCCCCTCTAAAAGATGTTGCTCTGTATCAGGCATTATATCCTGAATCATTCCTCTCCAACGTAGTTCTTCGATAAAGTTCTTCATTTTGATTTTCGTACTTTGTTCTTTTTGAGGGGCAAAGGTACAACTTTTTCTCAGTATAGCAACTATTCTGGCGAATATATTTTTTAGTTGGGATGAGCGAGGCAGTGTCCGTTATCGCTCCGTTGTGGCTTCGATAGGGATTGGGTGTTTTTTAACATTTTATATAGTTATGCTAACTCCTTTATTATAAGCGTATAAGAAATTTTTCGTAAAAAATATTGCTTTCTATCCTAAAAAAATCTTAAAAATATTTGTAGGGTTTAAATATTCTTTGTACTTTTACATCGTGAAAATACAGTATAAAAAGCGCAGGTGTTTGACAAGAGAAATAGGATACCACTGGAACCTTCTATATTAAAGGTAGATATCACCAAGGAGGAGCTTGATCGGCTTATGAAAGTGGTGAGGGCATACAGGAAGGAGCATAGGAAGCAAAAGGCTAAAAGGAAGGTAAAGGGTGGCAACGAGTAAGAATATAATATTGATTTACAATGATATATTATTAACAAGATGTTTCACTTTAATATTTAAACCTTATGAAAAACATTTTAGTAACTACCGATTTTTCAGAGAAATCAATTGCTGCATTGCACATAGCAATTGAGTTGGCTAAACAGCACAAAGCGAAGGTGTATGTACTGCACGCTTTGGAATTGCCTATCCGCCTTATTACTGAGACGCAAGTATCTGTGCCTGAGGCTATGTATTTTCTGAATCTGACAAAGCAGCGTTTTGCAGATTTGAAGAAGGAGATAGGTAACGAGGTGCCTTTGCACGACCTTGTAGAGACGCTTCCTGTGGTTGAGGCTGTCAATGAGGCTATTAAGAAGCATAATATCGACCTTGTGTTGATGGGCTCGAATGGGGCATCAGGGGCTAAGGAGCTATTTATTGGTTCGAATGCTGAGAAGGTAATCCGCTCGGCAACGGTGCCTGTGCTGGTGATTAAGAATCCTGATGAAAAGCTCAATATCAAGCACATTATGTTTGGCTGCGACTTTTCGAAGCGTTTCTTGAAGCCTTTTGAGAAGGCTGTGAATTTTGCAAAACTCTTCAACGCTAA
Source organism: Capnocytophaga haemolytica (assembly GCF_001553545.1). NCBI lineage: Bacteria > Pseudomonadati > Bacteroidota > Flavobacteriia > Flavobacteriales > Flavobacteriaceae > Capnocytophaga > Capnocytophaga haemolytica. The sequence continues at coordinate 2,270,908 of NZ_CP014227.1, forward strand.
GATTGACTTGGTGTACGTCAATACGCCTTATCAGTTCCTCACTACCAGTGAGATTAATGCGCGTATGAAGGAGTTCCTCAGTGAGGAGCATATTTCAATGAAGAAGTTTGATACTTACGTGTACAACGACATACGTGTGGAAACGGGGATCCTCAATTTTGTTAAGGAGCACGATGTGGATCTTATCTGTATGTTCCCTAATGGGCGTAAGGGTATCGCGCACTTCTTTAATGGAAGTATTAGTAGCGACTTGGTGAACCATTCGGATACACCAGTGCTTACGATAAAACTTTAATGTTTGATGATTGACAACTTCATTGGTAAGGGCGCTGATAATGGATGTAGCGAGCTCGCTTAGCAGTTGTTGTTAGATGAACAGAGATCAGGATCAGGGGTCAGGGATCAGGTTGTGCTGCTCGTAGTGAGTGGACGTTGGTTGCTGACTTCTGAGCACTGGTCTCTGATTTATGATTGCTTTTTTCTAATAACTCATAATAATGAATAAATTAATCGCTACACTTTGTGTGGTATTTACTACAAGCTTCGCAACAGCACAGAACTACTGGCAACAGGCTGTGGATTACAAGATGGATGTGCATATCAACGTTAAGAATTATCAGTATAAGGGTACACAACGGCTTGTGTACACGAATAATTCGCCTGATACGCTCAATGTGGTGTTTTATCATCTGTATTTCAATGCCTTTCAACCTGGAAGTGAGATGGATAGTCACCTGCAATCGCTACCTGATCCCGACCCTCGTATGGCTACTAATGTAGGGACGAAAGATAAGCCCCAGTGGGTGAGCCGTATTTCGCAGTTAAAGCCTAATGAGATTGGCTATCTGAAAGTGCTTTCGCTTACTCAGGATGGGCAATCGGTGAGCTATGAGCACGCAAGCACGATTTTAAAAGTGAAGTTGGCAAAGCCTATTTTGCCAAAAGGACAGGCAGTTTTTGAAATGACTTTTGAAGGTCAGGTACCTGTGATGATACGTCGTGCAGGGCGTAATAGTCCTGATGGGGTTGCTCTCTCAATGGCTCAGTGGTATCCTAAGATGGTGGCTTATGACTTTAAAGGTTGGCACGCTACGGAGTACTTAGGACGTGAGTTCTATGGCGTGTGGGGGGACTTTGATGTGAAGATAACGATTGATAAGAATTATATCCTCGGTGGCTCAGGGGTGCTACAGAACCCTAATGAAGTGGGCTGCGGTTATGAAGAAGCAGGGGCAAAAGTGCCTAAGGTGAAAGGCAAGACTAAAACTTGGCATTTTGTAGCGAAACGGGTACACGACTTTACGTGGTCGGCAGACCCTGAGTACGTGCACGATAAGGTTGCCTTGAAGGATGGTAAGACTTTTCACTTCCTTTATAAGAAATACAAGGAGAATTGGAAGCGCATTCAGCCTGAGATGGTAAAGGTGTACGACTTCTATAATACGATTGTCGGTAAATACCCTTGGGAGCAGTACACCTTCTTGCAAGGAGGTGATGGAGGAATGGAGTATGCTATGTGCACGTTGATTGTAGGTAATGAGCGGTATGAGAGTTTGCTTGGGACAGCTATCCACGAGTTGGGGCACGCGTGGTTTCAGCATTTGCTAGGCACGGACGAGGCTACCTATCCGTGGATGGATGAGGGATTTACTTCTTTCATTGAAGATTTGGCAAAGCAACTGGTCATCCATCCTAACAGTGGACATATACCGTTTGGTAATGCTTATAAGGCGTATTTTACCTTAGCCACTTCACAGTTTGACGAAACACCAATTACACACTCCGATAGGTATGCGAGCAACTATGCGTATTCGATTAATTCGTATAGAAAAGGAACGCTCTTCCTCACACAATTGGGGTATATCATTGGCGATAAGGTAGTGATTAAAGCACTGCAAGAGTACTATAAGCAATGGGCATTTAAATCGCCTACGCCTAATGACTTTATTCGTATCGCAGAGAAAGTTTCGGGGATGCAATTGCAGTGGTTTCTCAATGAGTTTATGCAGACCACCCATACGGCTGACTATGCTGTGGAAAGCGTAAAAGCGAAGGGCAATAAGACGGAAATAGTGCTTAAACGCATAGGCAGAATGCCACTACCTATTGATCTTTTTGTGGTAGAGAAGAGCAAGAAAGTGCATTATTACTACATCCCGCTGAGGATGCAGTTTGGCAATAAGCCTAATCCGTATATGCTTTTTGATCAAGAGATAATGCCTGCTTGGGGCTGGGGAAATACGACTTATACTTTGGAGATAAATATGCCTTTGGAGAAAATACAAACGGTAGCCATTGATGCTGATAACCTATCGGTGGACATTAATAAGGCAAATAATGTGTTCCAGAATCCGTAAACTGAGCTTTTCGCTTTATTATAATTTTAATTAGATAAGGAAGGGTATAGTAGTGAGAACTGCTCTACTCTTTTTTATTTTTTTCATCTTAATAATTATTTTTTTCATTTTTATGTTGCTATTTAAAAAAATAGTCGTACCTTTGCAGCCGATAAGTAGATGATGAGGGGACGGTCAGTCCCCTCTTTTTATAGAGAAATGAGTTTAGAAGAGAAGGTTACCGCATTAGTTGATAGCGCTTTAGAGGCTTATCCTGAACTGTTTAGCACTGATATCACAGTGAGTTCGGACAATGTGATCCGAGTGGTTTTGGATGGTGATAAGGGGGTGAACATTGATGATTGTATCCATATTAGCAGGGCAGTAGAAGTGCCGCTTGATGCCGAAGGGTATGATTTTTCATTGGAAGTTACCTCTTATGGTGCCGCTGAGCCTTTCCGCTTAGAGCGTCAATTTAAGAAAAACGCAGGTAGGGAGGTAGAACTTGTCACCATAGGTGGAATAAAACACAAGGGGCTGCTAAAGGGTATTGCTGAAGGTAAGGTAGTTTTAGAGACCGAAACACGTGAGCCCAAGGCTGTTGGCAAAGGCAAAGTAACTGTAAAAAAAGAACATTATTTCGACGTAGAAGAAGTAAAAGAAGCAAAAGTAATCATTAAATTTTAATTGAAGAAAATATGGATAGTCTTGAATTGATTCAGTCATTTTCAGAGTTTAAAGACGATAAATCGATTAACCGTGAGACCTTGATGGCTATTTTAGAGGAAGTGTTTCGCAATACCTTAAAGAAGAAATACGGATCGGATGATAATTTTGTCATTATCATCAATCCTGATAAAGGAGATTTGCAGATATTTCGCAATCGCGTGGTAGTAGAAGATGGAGCTGTAACCAATGATAATCAAGAGATTGAACTGTCAGTAGCACGTAAAATAGAGCCTGACTTTGAGGTGGGTGAAGATGTTTCAGAAGAGATTAAAATTGATGATTTGGGTAGGCGTGCTATTTTGGCGCTACGTCAGAATTTAATTTCGAAGATACACGAGTATGATAGCACGACGATCTATCAGCGATTCAAGGATTTGATAGGTCAGATCTATGTAGGTGAAATTCACCACATTCGCCATAAGGCAATTATCTTGCTGGACGATGAAGGGAATGAGGTAATTCTACCTAAGGAAAAACAGATCCCTTCGGATTTCTTTAAGAAAGGGGAGCACGTACGAGGCATTATTGAGTCGGTAGAGCTAAAAAGCACAAAGCCAACGATTATAATGTCGCGTATATCGCCGTTGTTCTTGGAGCGCTTATTCGAGCAAGAAATACCAGAAATTGCCGATGGCTTGATAACTATCCACAAAGTGGTACGTATCCCTGGCGAGAAGGCTAAGGTGGCTGTAGATTCGTTTGACGACCGTATTGATGCGGTTGGTGCTTGTGTGGGGGTTCGTGGATCGCGCATTCACGGTATTGTTCGTGAACTTGGTAATGAGAACATTGACGTGATACCTTATACTACCAATGCTTCACTGCTTATCAGCAGAGCATTAGCTCCTGCAAAAGTAAGTGAAATAGTACTGAATGAAGAAACGAAACGCGCCGACGTGTACTTAGCAAATGAAGAAGTTTCAAAGGCAATAGGTAAATCGGGGTATAACATACGCTTAGCAAGCCAGCTTTCTGGTTATGAGATAGATGTATATCGTGAAGGCGCTACTGATGAGGATATTGAACTCACTGAGTTTGACGACGAAATAGAAGATTGGGTGATTGAAGAGCTTCAAAAAGCGGGATTAGATACAGCTAAGAGCGTATTGGAATTGAGTGTTGAGGATCTAATGTTACGCACTGACCTTGAAGAAGAAACCATAGTAGAGGTACAGCGTATTTTAGCAGAGGAGTTTAATGGTTAATTACAGTTGTATTTTTACAACTAATTAGACATAAATACAACAATGTAAGTTGTGTTTGGTATAGATTTTGCAGTGAATAGTATAAGTATATAACTTGGTAAGGTGCTTATGCTGGCGTAAGTCGATATAGTAAAAGAAATTAATAGAATAGGGATTCCCCTTTTTTGTGGTAGGGTAAAAAAACAAAGCGTTGGGGGAGTTTTAGACAAATAAGTATGAGTGAGGGAATAACAACCAGATTAAGTAAAGTTTTAAAGGAATTAAACATCTCCTTAGAGACTGCTGTGGATTATCTTAAAAAAGAGAAAGGGGTTGAGATAGAATCCAATCCTAACACAAAGGTTTCTGAGGAAGTGGTAAATCTCCTTTCGAACAAATTTAATGCTGACAAGAGTAAACGTGAGGTTTCGAAAGAGATTGTTGAAGACCAGCGCAAAGCACGGGAAGCTATACGCTTAGAACAAGAAAGAGAGAATGCTGAGAAGCGTAAGCAGCAAGAGCAGGAAGTTATTAAGGCAAAAGCTCAATTGGCAGGATTAAAGCAAGTGGGAAAGATTGATCTTGATGAGAAAAAAGATGAAAAGGCTAATGAGCCTGTAAATCAAAAGAAAGATACAGCACCCAAAACTCAGCTTAATACACAAACTTCTTTAACAAAAGAAGACAAGTCTAAGAAAGAGAAAAAGAAAGGCAACAAAGATGACAATAGCTCACAGGCACCTATAGACCAACCTATTACTCAAAAGAAGAAAGAGGAGAAGTCTAAACAAGAGATAAAAGATACGCCAGAAGTTGGAGTAATTGAGACACAGTATCAAAAGTTGACAGGTCCGAAATTAGTCGGTGAGAAGATTGATTTAAGTCAATTTGAGAAAAAGAAGAAAAAGAAGAAGAAAAACCGTAGTAAAGATAAGGAAGACACACAAGGTACTCAAGCTAGTGAAGGAGGCGAAAAGCGTAAGCGTAAACGCATCATCAAAGATAGTGACCAAAGAAGTGCTTCAGGTAGTCAGAAAGGAGACAAGAAGGCTAAGATATTTACCAAGATAGAGCCTACTGAGGAAGAAGTGCAAAAGCAAGTGCGCGAAACCTTAGAGAAACTGCAAGGGAAGACTACCAAATCCAAAGGGGCTAAGTACCGTAAGGAAAAACGCGATACACATCGCCAGCGTATGGAAGATGAAATCGCTCAACAGGAACAAGAGCAGAGCACACTGAAAGTTACTGAGTTTGTAACTGTAAGCGAGTTGGCAACGATGATGGATGTGCCTGTAAACAAGGTGATCGGGGCTTGTATGACGCTGGGCATAATGGTAACGATGAACCAACGCTTAGATGCTGAAACACTGACCATCGTAGCGGATGAGTTTGGCTTTGATGTAGAGTTTGCTACAGCCAACATCGAAGAGGCTATCCACATTGAGGAGGATGCTCCTGAAGACCTTGTTCCTCGTGCGCCTATCGTAACGGTAATGGGACACGTAGACCACGGGAAGACTTCGTTGCTTGACTATATTCGTAAGGAGAATGTGATTGCAGGCGAAAGTGGTGGTATCACCCAGCACATTGGAGCATACAGCGTAAAACTTGAGAACGGCGAGCGCATTACCTTCCTCGATACCCCTGGGCACGAAGCTTTTACGGCAATGCGTGCACGCGGTACGAAGATCACCGATATTGCCATCATTATGGTGGCTGCAGATGACGATGTGATGCCACAGACCAAGGAAGCTATCAGCCACGCACAAGCTGCGGGTGTGCCCATCATCTTTGCCATCAATAAGATTGATAAGCCAAATGCCAATCCTGATAAGATAAAAGAACAACTCGCTAATATGAACCTCTTAGTAGAGGAATGGGGAGGTAAGATACAGTCGCAGGACATCTCTGCCAAGAAGGGCATTGGCGTGCCTGAACTCTTAGAGAAGGTGCTTTTAGAGGCTGAAATATTAGAGCTAAAAGCGAATCCTAACAAGCCTGCCATCGGTACGGTAGTAGAAGCCTCATTGGACAAAGGGCGCGGCTATGTATCGACTGTGCTAGTGGAAGGAGGTACACTTCATATTGGAGATTACGTATTGGCAGGTACTTGCTCTGGTAAGATACGGGCAATGCACGATGAACGCGGTAAGAAAGTAACTGCTGCAGGCCCTTCAACGCCTATTTCTATCTTAGGGTTAGACGGGGCACCACAGGCAGGGGATAAGTTCTATGTGTTTGAAGATGAGAAAGAGGCAAAACAGATCGTTGCTAAACGTGCACAATTACAGCGTGAACAATCAGTGCGTACACAACGCCATATTACCTTAGACGAAATCGGACGCCGTATTGCCTTGGGCGACTTCAAGCAGCTTAATATCATCCTCAAAGGGGACGTAGATGGCTCAGTAGAAGCCTTAACAGACTCATTCCAGAAACTATCCACAGAGGAAATACAGGTATCGATTATCCACAAGGGTGTGGGTGCTATCACCGAATCGGATGTGCTTTTGGCTTCGGCATCTGATGCCATCATCATTGGCTTTAACGTACGCCCAATGACCAGTGCACGCGCTTTGGCAGAGAAAGAGTCTATTGATATACGCACTTACTCCATCATCTACGATGCTATCAACGACCTGAAAGATGCAATGGAAGGTATGCTCTCACCAGAGTTCAAGGAAGAAGTAACAGGTACGGTTGAGATTCGCGAGCTCTTCAAGATCTCCAAGGTAGGTACCATTGCGGGCTGTATGGTTACCGATGGTAAGATTTACCGCACCTCAAAGATACGTCTCTTACGCGATAACGTAGTGATCTACACCGGCGAGCTCTCTTCACTCAAACGCTTTAAAGACGATGTGAAGGAAGTGAGCAAAGGTTATGATTGCGGTTTGCAAATCAAGAACTACAACGACATTCACGAAGGCGATGTGCTTGAAGCTTATCAAGAGGTAGCCGTGAAGAAGAAGCTGTAGATAGAGAAGAGATAAATCTCATTAAAAGAGCCTCAAGAAATAGTATTCTTGAGGCTCTTTTGATTTTTAAAAATAAAAAACCAGCCCTTTATAGCTGGCTTTTATCATTAATTCCTATTAATTTAATTATGCTTCCAATGGAATGATTGAAACATACGACTTGTTATCGCGTTTCTTCTGAAACTTCACGATACCGTCAACCTTTGCGTGCAGTGTATGGTCTTTGCCAATATACACATTCTCGCCCGCATTGTGCTGCGTACCGCGCTGTCTTACAATAATATTCCCAGCGACCGCTAACTGACCGCCGAATATCTTCACACCTAAGCGTTTAGAGTGTGATTCCCGTCCGTTCTTTGAACTACCGACACCTTTCTTGTGAGCCATTTTCTTCTACTTTTAAAGTTAAAAATTATTTTTCAATACCACCATTAAGCTCATCTTGCCATTTCTTCAGCTCTTCCCACTTGCCTTCAGCAGCTAATTTAGCTTGTGCTGCCCAAGTCTGTGGCTCTAAGTGAGCTAAAGTTGAACTTGCGTTTGTTAAGATGGTTTTAATCTCTTCTGCTGTTTTCTTTGAGAGCTTCGCAAAAGTATCCACACCCGCTGCGGTCAACGCCTCTGCTGCCTTAGGTCCGATGCCTTCTATCTTCTTCAAGTCATCAGCCTTTGCCGCTGGCTTCTCTGCTTTCGCAGGTGCTTTCTCTGCCTTTGCCTTAGGGGCTACACTCGCTCCGCTGGCAACGATGCTCTCAATGGTTAGCTCTGTAAAGCACTGACGATGCCCGTTCTTTACCTTGTAACCTTTGCGTCTCTTTTTCTTGAAGACAAGCACTTTGTCTCCTTTGACGTGTTTCACTACCTTTGCTTCTACTGAAGCTCCGTCTATAGCGGGGGCGCCAACTGTGATCGCACCATTGTTGTCAATAAGGAGCACCTTACCAAAGGCTACCTTCTCCCCTTCATTGGCTTGCAAACGATGTACATACACCTTCTGGTCTTTGCTAACTTTAAACTGTTGCCCTGCTATCTCTACAATTGCATACATAGTTTATTATTATATACTGTTAAAATCGGGCGCAAAATTACAAAGAATATTCCAAACTGCCAAACTTTTTTTAATGCATAATGCATAATGCATAATGCATAATTTCATAACTTACTGTTTTTCAAGAATAAATAAGGTAAAAAATAATTAAATAATATTTCTAAAAAAATGAGGCTAACACACCTTTTAAGCGCGTTAGCCCATTATACATTGTGCATTATACATTAATACGAGTGCTCATCTAACTGCACCTTGCCTCTAAACACCTTATACGCGAAGTAGGTGTAAGCGAGGAGCAGTGGGGTACCAATGCCTCCAATAATGAGCATTACCCCCAGCGACTTATCGGTAGCAGCAGCATTGTACACGGTGATTGCCCCCGTTGGGTCGCCTGTGCTGCGCAAGAAGATAGGGTGCAAATTGAGTGCCACCAATGCCATCAGCATCACAATGGTCAGTGCCGAACTCACAAAAGCCTTACCAAAAGCCTTCTTTTTGAGGAACAGCGGAATGCAAAGTGCCACCACATACGTGAGCACAGAGGCTACAATGAGTGCCGTACTGCCTGTGATATTCGCTGCCAAGTGCGGTGTGGCAAAGGTATAAATAGTTGCCCCAATAAGCAGTAATAAGAACAAACAGAATGCCCCCATCACGCGCTTTTCGAGCTTATCGTGAATCGTGCCGTGGGTCTTCATCAGCAGATACAACCCGCCGTGCACCACAAAGATAAACAGCGTTACCGCCCCCGTAACGAGCGAATAAGGATTGAGGAAGCCAAAGAGTGCCCCATATAAGCCCTCGCCAGTGTACTCGTGGTTAGCGTCCAAAGGCAAGCCTTGTAGCACATTGCCCAGCACTACCCCCAGCAAGAACGCCAACACTACACTCGATACCGAGTAAGCCGTATCCCACATATTGCGCCACCATTGCATCGGCTCCTTGCCGCGAAACTCAATCGAAATCGCCCTGAATATCAAGAAAATGAGAAACAACATAAAAGGCGTATTCATCGCTGAAAACAGCGAAGCATACATCACGGGGAAGCCTGCAAAAATCGATGCCCCACCGATCACTAACCACGCCTCGTTGCCGTCCCACACGGGTCCGATGGCATTGAGTGCCACACGGCGTTCGTCGTTCTCCTTATGGTTATCTAAAAATAAATGCCACGCGGCAGCTCCAAAGTCAAAGCCGTCCAAAATACCGTAGCCTGTAATCAAAAAGCCTACTACAATAAACCACCACGTAGGGTACATCACCCCTAAGAAAGTAGCCGAGTGGCCTGCATAATCTATTGCTGTGTTTAATAATATCGGTGCCATAATCTACGCTGTTAAAGGTTCTGTACTATCGCTATGCTCTTCAATGCCGTGCTTTATCTTCTTGTTCATCAAGTAGATAAAGAGCACAAACAAGATGCTGTACACCACCGAGAAGAGGATGATGGCAAACAACACCTGATTGGCAGTTACCGCTTTAGAGAGCGCATCGCTGGTGCGCAACAGGCGGTACACAATCCAAGGCTGACGCCCTACTTCCGCAGCAAACCACCCTACTTGGTTGCCTATCTGCGGTAAGATCACCGCCCACACAAAGGCGTGCAACAACCATCGCTTTTCAAAGAGTTTACCCTTCCACAGGTAGTACAATGCGATGAGCGTTAAGAGAATCATCAAGCAGCCTACAGCTACCATCGCGTGATAGTATTGGAATACTGAATTCAGAGGTCCTGGCACATCTTCCTTCTTAAACTCATTCAAGCCCGTTACAGGGTGCTGCGTATCGTACTCCAACATATACGACAGCCCTCCAGGTATTTTAATCCCGTGGGTCTCTTGCTTTTCCTTATCTACCCAGCCAAGGATATATAAGTCAGCAGGACCTGTCTCAAAGTGCCCTTCTAAGGCAGCCAGCTTCTCAGGCTGGTTCTTCGCTACCCCATCGGCAGTGCTGTGCCCTGAAAGCAATTGCAAGAGGCAAACTACCGTAGCGATGATGAGCGTTACCTTAAAGGCTTTTTTGGAAATCTCCACGTGACGCCCTTTGAGCAGATACCACGCGTGCACACTCAGCACAAGGAAAATCCCTGCCAGCCAAGCCCCTTGCCATACGTGCCAAATACGGTCTACACTCGAGGGGTTAAACACCATCGCCCAGAAGTCAGTAATCACCGCCTTCTCTTGACCAAACACGCCCTTATTGGCGATTTCGTAACCCGCAGGAGTCTGTTGCCAACTATTAGCAATGACAATCCATATCGCCGAAATCATCGAGCCGAGCCATACGCCCAGCGTAGCCATAAAGTGCCAGAAAGGTTTTACCCTATTCCAGCCGAAAAGCACGATACCAAGGCAGGTACTCTCCAAGGCAAAAGCAAACACCCCTTCGGCGGCAAGCGCACTCCCAAAGATGTCGCCCACATAGCGCGAGTAAGTCGCCCAATTGGTACCGAACTCAAACTCCATTACCACCCCTGTTGCCACCCCAATGGCGAAGGTGATGGAGAAAATGCGCGTCCAAAAGCGAGCCAAAGTGTCGTACTGCTGGTCGCCTGTACGCAAAAATAGCCCCTTGAACACCACCATCAACAGCCCCAGCCCTATGCTCAGCGGCGGATAGATGTAATGGAAACTGATCGTAATCGCGAATTGTATTCGCGCCAGTATTTCTGTATCCATAGTGTGAATTGAAATTAATTAGTGATTATTAAATATTTGAATGTGTAAAATGCATACACAATTCCAAACGCAAAAGTACATTATCAAACAAAAATAGCCTACAAAAATCTTAAATATAGCTAAAATTTATACTCTTTCTAAATAACAAAAATATCATCGCCTTATTAAATGAATGAGTAAAACAGTAAACATATATCGTTATCCTTTGTAAATAAGACAATCATACGTTAATAAAAACAAACCATCAACAAAATATTCTAAATAATACAAAACCGTCACTATTTGAACTATGAAACGCCAAACGCTAAAAAATACTTCCTCAACGAACCGACAACGAACCCAGAACGGACAAAACCACCTTTCTCCTGCTCCAGACAACGCTATTATCTCCTACCTATTTCCTATTTACCAAAAAAGTCATACCTTTGCCACCCAATTCTATTGAGAAACATCTAAAATACACTAAACAATGAAATACAGTAATTTAATACTCTTACTCAGTTTCTTGTGTCTTAACCTCACCTCGGCTCAAGACAACTCCCCCCTATTCAAAAAGATAGAAACCGCCTTCAAAGTCGATAAAAACAAAGTGTTGTGGCAGTACTACTCCGAGCAAACCCTCAAAGGCGAACACCCCTATAAGGTCATAGCCTTCCCGCTGATCAAAGAAACCAACTACGGAAGTAAGAACCTTTTCAGCACTTACCTGCTCGTCTATAACCCTGAGAAGGACGCCTTCATATACACCTTCATAGGTGATGGTGATTTACACGAAACACCCACCAAGCATTTTCAAGGGTTTGAGGTGATGCCCAATACGCTTATGCTCAACAAAAAAACTACGGCTTTGCAAGTAAAACTCTTCTTCTCGAATTTTAACCGAAAAACTCCTACTGGCGAAGCCCTTATCGAGTGGTATATTCCCAAAGGCAAAAAGCTCAGGAAGGTGCTTTCCACCCCTGTGTCGCATTATGAAGGTAAGGTAGTCAGCACCCCATCGCAGCCCTGCGGTGGCACTATGGAAGAGCGCAGTGCCCACATAGCCCTAACTGAGCAACTCGTCAAAGGCTTCTTCACCGTACAGATCACTACCACTATCGAACACAAAGCCATTGTGCCCGACACCGAGGGCTGCACCGAAAAACTCCTCTCCACCGACACGGTTACAGAGGAGTGGCATTACACCAAAAAAGGCTATACCCCATAATCCCAAATTCAGCTTTTAGGCAATAGCTTTTAGGCAATAGCTTTTAGCTTTTAGAGCTAGCGCGCTGAGCTAACGTACTAAAGACTTGTTGCCAAGAAGTTAGCAGTAGTTCACAGCCAATTAATTAGTTTGAGTAGGTAGTCCTGATGTGCAATCTGGGTTTGAATAACCGATTTTCAACAATATACAATCCTCTAATCCTTAGCCCCTAACCCCTAATACAATGAACGACATTTTATACCGTATTGCCCTAAAAAAAATGCCCCTCATCGGGGATATCACTGCCAAGAAGCTCATCAACCACTTTGGCAGTGCTGAGAACGTCTTTGCCCAAAAGCGACAAAACCTTGAGAAGGTGATTGGCATAGGGGCAAAGATTAGTAAAAACTTTGCCTCGGCGGACTATCTGCGGCAGGCAGAGGCAGAACTCACCTTTTGTCAGCAGCACAACATCCGTATATTTACTTACACTGACCCCGATTACCCCGCACTTCTGGGGCAGTGTCTCGATAGCCCTGTGGTATTTTACCAGCGTGGCAATGTCAATCTCACCAATAAGCGCATCCTCAGTGTGGTGGGCACACGGCAAGTAACCCCTTACGGCATTGCCACCTGTGAGCAACTTATTGAGGCTTTGGCACCCTTGGGTGTGGTGGTGGTCAGCGGCTTTGCTTATGGGGTGGATATCACCGCACATAAGGCAGCCGTAAAGCACAAGCTGCAAACGGTCGCCTGCTTAGCCCACGGGCTGCACATCATCTACCCCAAGGTGCACAGCAAGTACTGCGCTGAGATAGAGTACAACGGCGGCTTCATCACCGATTTCGGACACCTTTGCGACTTCGACCGCAAGAACTTCCTTGCGCGTAACCGCATCATTGCAGGCTTGGCAGAGGCTACGGTAGTCATCGAGTCAGGACGCAAAGGAGGAAGCCTTGTAACAGCAGACATTGCCAACGCTTATGGTAGGGAAGTGTTTGCCGTGCCAGGGCGTATCACCGATACGTACAGCACAGGTTGCAATGAGCTGATCGCCAGCGACAAAGCCCACGCTCTGCTCTCAGCCGAGAGCCTCATTGAGCGTCTCCAATGGCGATTTGCCCAGCCCAAAGCCATACAACAACAGCTCTTTTTCAACCTTTCGGGCGATGAACAGCGCGTCTACGATTTTCTCAAAGCTCACGGCAAGCAAACCCTCGATGAGCTCGCCTCTGCACTGCAACAGCCTATTTACCAACTTTCACCCCTGCTCGTACAATTAGAGATGAAAGGCGCACTACGCCCGCTCCCAGGCAAAATGTTTGAAAGTGTAGGGTAATATGCGCAAAATCATTCACATCGATATGGATGCCTTCTTTGCGTCTGTTGAGCAGCTCGACTTCCCATACTTACGTGGGAAGGCAATTGCTGTGGGCGGTGCTGAAGCCCGTGGGGTAGTGGCAGCTGCCAGCTACGAGGCGCGCAAATACGGCGTGCGCAGTGCGATGAGTGGTGTGCAAGCACGCAAACGCTGTCCACACCTCATCTTTATGCCTCCGCGCTTTGAGCGATACAAGCAGATTTCAATGCAAATACGCGCCATCTTCCACGAATATACCGACTTGGTGGAACCTCTTTCTCTCGACGAGGCTTATTTAGACGTTACGGTCAATAAGAAGAACAACCCCTCAGCTACGCTTATCGCTCAGGAAATACGCGAGCGCATCTTTCGTGAAACGGGGCTTACTGCCTCTGCGGGCATCTCCTTCAATAAGTTTGTAGCAAAGATTGCCAGCGACTACAACAAACCCAATGGGCAAAAGACCGTTACCCAAGCCGAAGTACAGGATTTCTTAGACAATCTCGATATTAAGAAGTTCTATGGTGTGGGTAAGGTTACGGCGATGAAGATGTATGAACACCATATTTTTACGGGGAAAGACTTGCGTGAGCAATCGCTTGAATACTTAGAGAAGCACTTTGGCAACAGTGGGGCTTACTACTACCAGCTGGCGCGGGGTATTCATCACGGCGAAGTGGTGCCTTATCGCGAACCTAAGTCCATAGGTACGGAGCACACCTTTGCTCAGAACCTCACCAGCGAAATCTATATGGAGGAAAAGCTCGCCCTGATTGCCGACGAACTCACTGAGCGGTTGCAACGGCGAAAGCTATCGGGCAGGACGATTACGCTAAAGATAAAGTACAGCAATTTCACGCTGCATACTCGCAGCAAAACCCTCGACCACTACATCAGCAGCAAGGATGAAATACTGCAACACATCCGCGAGCTGCTCTACCAGCAACCCTTTGAGGAGTCGGTACGCCTATTGGGCATCTCACTTTCTAACTTCAACAACACCGAAACCGATGCGCCAGCAACTGCGCAAAAGCCCGAGTACGTACAGCTGAAACTTATCTTTCCTAATTTTGAGAATTAACGCCCTAATACAGGGGCTTATCACCAACTACCTCAGATACTAAAACAGGAAAAAGTACTGCACAGAGATAAAGCTAACTTAAAACCGAGATGAAACCGAGATGAAACCGAGATAAGACCCCCAAAAAAACAGTAAGGCAGAAACTTTAAAAACCGCTATTTGCAGAAAAATAAACCAATATATTAAAGAGCAGAGAGTAATGAGTAATGAGTAGAGAAAGTGACACGAGCTGGTGCAGCAGCAGTATGTGAAGACCACTGCCCCCTGACCTCTGACCCCTAACCCCTAACCCCTCCCCTTTTTCTTAAAAATGCGTTAAAGTTTTTTAAAAAATGCGTTAAATTTAATAAAAGCCTTGCCCATCTCAATATTTTGTTATTCCTTTGCACCGTTGAATGAGTAAATAATTACTCGCTATTAGAAAAGATTATTAATTTTTAAAAAAAGAGAATTTATGAAAAAGTATTTTCTTATGTGCTTCGTCGCAGCTGCCGCTATGGTAGGCTGTAGCACCGAAGCGGACGACGGTGTGGGCTTGAAGCCCAGTGGAAACAGTGAAAGCAACTTCTATTTCCGCAATGGCGCCAGACACACTATTACCATCGAAGAAAGACAGAGCAGAGAGGTTACTATTGAAAACATCTCTGATAACTTCGAGGCTAAAGAAGATGCCAACGGCGGCATCACTGCAGTAAAGGCTACCCAGCCTACACGTTTGATCATCAACGCTTACAGAGAGGGCACTTACCCCATCACCCTTACCGATGGCGCAAACACTGCCCAGCTGATTGTAAACGTTACCCCTCGCGACACAGGCTGGCACAACGGCGTTTATACCATTAAGGATATCGACGGCGACCTTACTGAGGAGAACTCAACAGGCTACGTAGAGTTCGAAACCGAACAAGGCTTTACCTCTTATGACTATAAGAGCATACAACCGCAATCGGCACAGGATAGAATTTCTGTAAGTGTTTCAGGGGGTATGGTGCGCGTTACTGCCCAAAACCACTACGATGAGGGCACACCTATCACCTTTACCCTTAAGAACGATGATGGCGAAACCCGTACCGTAAAAGTAGAACGCGTTACGAAGTTCTGGGCTGTAAGTCAATATAGTCAGCCAGGTGATATGGTATATGGATTATCTAACCCTAAGTATATCACACAAAACAGCTTTGACAAGCGTGCTACCCCTCCTAAGATGCCTTGGAAAGCAAAATATCTAAGAGGTTACTATGGTACTGGTAACCCTAATACAAGTAGTGATGTTGAATATGATATTGCAGGCAATAAAAAAATCACAAAAGTGGATTTAAACAATGTAGAAGTGATTATGCAAAATTATTCATGGAGTAGTGATGGTGGTCGTTACAGTAGAGGTTATGGTTTTTGGGACTGTACCAATCTAAAAGAAGTGATTGCTAAAAACCTAAAAAGAATTGAATCTGTGAGTGCCTTTGGTAATACCAAATTAACGAAATTAGAGTTGCCAGCAATTGTAAATATCCCTCAAAGTACTTTCTATGGTTCACCAATAACCGTGCTTTCTTTGGGTAAAAACTTAGTTAGCCTTAGTCCAGGTGCGCTTGATGGTATGAATGGCTTGCAAGAGCTACGCTTAGCGGTGGTCAACCCAAGCCAGCTTACATATTTCTACGAGGCAGGAAGTACTAATGGTGGTTTCTTATCATCACCTACAAGTGCAAGGCTATTGGTGCCAAGTGCTGCCCTTGCTGAGTACAACTCACGCTACCCTTGGCTTAACAAAACCTTTAAAGGAGGCGTACAAGGGTTCTAATAATGTATAATGGACAATGAATAATGTATAATTTATTATGTACACTCATTGTTGTATACTATGCACTATTCATTGTACATTATATAAAAAATATTAACACGCTTTGGGGTTTTAGCTTTTAGATAGCTTCAATCACTGCCTAAAAGCTAAAAGCTCGAAGCTCAAAGCTAAAAAAGATGAATAAAATAAAAATATATATTGTAGCCCTTGTGGCAACACTAAGTGCAGGCGTTGCCTCTGCACAGGATAATTACCGCCCTTGGCTCATAGGGGCAGGCGTGAGTACGCTCGATATGCGCGTACCCGATGGTTTTGGCGACCAGCTTAAAGACTGGTTCGGCTACCCTGATATGAACGTAGGTTTCCGTCTTTCGGCAGCGCGCTACCTCAAAAAGGGCTTTACTGCTGAGCTATCATTTGACTACACCAGCGTAAAGCGCGACGAGAACTTCTTCCCCGACCAAGCCGATGCTACCCGTCTTACCGATGCGAAAAGCGCTTGGGGGGTAGACCTCCGCGGGCGTTACCACGTAAACCGCCTTTGGGAAGGGCTCAACTGGCTCGACCCTTACCCACAAGTGGGCGTAGGGGTGTCGTCTATCGACAGCCAGAGCAAGTTTAAAATCGTAGCTGGGATAGGCTCTAACTTCTGGTTTACCGATGTGGTAGGTGCCAACGTGCAAACCGCTTACAAGATTGGCGGCGGCATAGGCAACGATTACTTCCAATGGAGTGCAGGCGTAGTGGTAAAGCTGCCTGTAAAAGGGCTTGAAAACCCTATTGTCGACCACGTAGAGCGCACCAAAGTGCCTAAGGAAAAGAAACATCGTAAAGGGGTGTCAAAAGCTACGAACATCACCCGCGTAGAAACCCCTGAAGAGCGTGCCGCACGTACCGAGCGCGTAACCAAGGAAATCAACCTCTACGCAAAGACCATCCTCTTCGACCTCGACAAGTCGATAGTAAAGCCACAAGCAGAGTTTATCTTGGACAACATCGCCAAGATTATGAACGAAAACCCTGACTTTAACTTTACCGTTGATGGGCACACCGACAACACAGGTACGCCTGAGCACAACCTGAAGCTCTCGCAAGAGCGTGCAGATGCTATCAAGAAGTATTTGCAAAACCACGGTGTTGCTAAAAAACGCTTAGAGGCACACGGCTACGGGCAAACACGTCCATTGGAAAGCAACAACACCGACCGCGGTCGCGAAATCAACCGCCGTGTTGAAATCAATGTGGTGAACTAAATAGCTCACATACTGTCGTCTGACTAAGGGGTACAGCGCCCAACCGACAGTATATAGATATCATTAAGAAAGCTGTCTAAAAAGTAAGTAATAATACTACTACTTTTTAGGCAGCTTTTTATATATGCTACTTTCTCAAAAAGTGGTATGGATGTTTTGCTCTCTACAACCTATTGTGTAAAGAAAATCAACTTACGGCGGTAGATGCTTAGCAGTTTTGATTTGGAGATAAAGCCACAATAGATACCGTCTTTCACCACAGGCAGGTTCCAAGCACCTGTCTGTTGGAATTTGTCCATCACAGTGCTCATCTTATCCTTGCCATACTGCACTACTGCTGGCGGCTTCTGCATTAGCTCCAAAGCGGGAATCTTGTCGTAGTAGTCCGTTTCAAAAATTAAGTGGCGAATGTTGTCCAAGAGGATAATCCCCTCTAAACGATGTGTTTCCCTATCTAATACGGGGTAAATATTGCGTGAAGAATTGCGCACTACCTCGTAAACCACTTCCCTGAGCTTCATATCGGTATATACAGGCACAAAATTGTGCTCTACCACATCCTTAAAGTCCATCAAAGTGAGTATCGATTGGTCTTTATTCTGTGAAATGAGTTCGCCACGCCTGCCGAGTTCAGTGGTGTAGATGGAAAATTGGTTAAAATAGCGCGCTACTGAGTACGACACCGCCGCGGTGAGCATCGCAGGCACCAATAGCGAGTAGCCCCCCGTAACCTCAGCGATGAGAAATACTGCTGTAAGGGGCGCATGTAACACCCCCGCCATCAGCGCTGTCATTCCTACCAAAGTGAAGTTAGGCAAAGCAGCCTTATAACCAAGTATAGGGGACTCGTTGATAATCCGTGCAAAGCAGTTACCCATCACACCTCCCATAAACAGCATTGGCGAGAAAATACCCCCTACGCCGCCTGCACTGAGCGTTACCGTTGTGGCGATGACCTTCACAAAGGAGAGAAAAGCCAACAGTGCGATGATCACCCACGGATTGCTCAAGTCCCAAGCAAAAACCTCAGAAGTCAGTGAGCGTTCTGGGTGCCCTTCCTTGAGGTTATTGATGATCTCGTGCCCTTCACCGTAAAGCGGTGGCATCACAAAGATGAGCAGCCCCAACACTGCCCCACCGATCAGGATACGCTTCCACGGGGTTCCTAATTTATTAAAAAAGCGATTGATATGCTCATTGACGAACATAAAGTAAGCCGACATCAGTCCGCCCACTACGCCCAAAGCGATGTAAAACGGAATACCTTGTAAGGAGAATGCCCGCGTGATCTGCATTGGGATAAGCACCTCACTGCCGAAAAAGAAATAGGAGGTGAAAATGCCACAGAGCGACGAAATGAGCAAGGGCAGCAGTGAGGAGAGCGTCAGGTCGAGCCCAAAGACCTCAATAGCAAACAAGATAGCAGCAATGGGGATCTTAAAAATAGCCGCCAATGCCCCTGCACAAGCACACGCCAACAGCAACATACGGTTGCTCTGGTTGATGTGAAAAAACCGACTGAGGTTAGAGCTAATGCCCGCACCTGTTACCACCATCGGACCTTCCAAACCCACCGAACCTCCAAAGCCGATAGTGATAGGTGCCGTGATAAGGCTCGCATAGGATTGATAACGCTTCATTATCCCCTTTTGATGCGCCACTGCGTAGAGTATCGAAGGGATACCCTGATTGACGTCCTTGCGGATCACATAACGCTTGAGGATATACACCAGCGTAAAACCTATCACGGGTAGCACAAAATAAAACCCATAAGTGATTTGCTGGGCTAAGTTCTGGTCGAGCACCCATTGGATAAAGTGCGTAAAGGAGCGCATCACCAATGCCGCCAAGCCTGAGGCTATACCGAGCACTCCACTGAGGATAAGGATAAAATTGCGCTCTGAGATATGCTTTACCCGCCATATCAGCAGTCGTTTTAAGAATGGATGTTGATGTGTATCTGTTGTCATTGCTTTATAAAAGTGGCTGCAAAGGTACGAATTATTCTGTTTATAGCGGTTTTTATTTGAAAAGTTTTAGGTATTTTTCCGGAGAAATGGCGGGTGTGTCCGCCTTCCGAGATACTCGGAGTGTAATTTTATTAAAAATCCTTGCACAGTATATTTTTTATGGCTATCTTTGCCGTCAGAAAACCAACTGAGATAGCGATGTCTTCACTCAAACAATTTGTAAGTACCTTACTGCTCTTTTGCAGCCTGCTCTCCTACGGACAGCAATACCCCGTAGAGGTGCACGTAGCTGCCACGCCCCCCTATGAACAGTCGCTGCGCGCCTATTGGAGTAGCCCCGAGCGCAAAATACAAGTGCATCTGCTGCTGAAGGATCTCCATTCTGCCACTCAGCAAATCGCCCTGCGCTTCTCTCTGGAGAATATGCAAGGAGGCATCATCGCTCAGACCTCAGACTACGCCCTCCCCTACTTAGAAACCCTCTCCCCCAGCCAGCGCATCACCCTTGATAATCAGCAGTTCCGACAGCTATTCGCCTTTGAGAACCTCACAGGCATCACTCAGCCTTTCTACGACAACCTCCTGCCCGAAGGCGGCTATTTCCTGTGTTTTAGGGCGTTCAACCCCGTCACTCAAATGCCTGTGTCCAACAAAGGGCGCGCCTACATACAGATACGACGCTTCTCCCCGCCTCTGCTCACCCTGCCTCATCGCGGCGAAGTGCTCAGCAAGCTAAGTGACTTTCAGCAACTACCCTTCCAGTGGACACCTCGTGACCCTGTGCCTTTCACACGCTACGAGTTTACCCTCAAAGAGGTCTGGGACTTATCCCTCAGCGCCGAAGAGGCTTTCCTCTCTGGGAGACTCATACACCAAGAGGAGACCTCAGCCACCTCACTGCTCTACGGTGTTGATAAGCCGCTACTGACTGATAACAAGCGCTATGTGTGGCGCGTACGGGCGTTTACCGACAACCCCAATGCTGCAATGGATACGCCTTCGTACTTTAAGAATGGGGGCACTTCTGAGGTGTTTTACTTCGACTATATCAGCCAGTGTCAGCCGCCGCAGATGCTCAGCGCTAAGGCTCAGAGCCACTCCGCCAACGTGCAATGGATAGGCAGCCTGCCCATAGGCACTGAGGGCAGCTACAAAGTGATGTACCGTGAGAAAGGCAAAACGTGGCACTCGCAACTCGCCTCGCAGCCCTCCACCACCTTGGTAGGGCTGAAGGATGGCAAGAGGTATATCTACAAAGTGGGGGTGCCTTGTAACTTGCAAGGTGGCAATGTTGGAGTTTTTGGTGGGCAGGCGTATGCTTTTAGTCCTGAACAGGAGTTTAATACCCCGCAAAAGACTGACAAAGAGGGCAATGTACAGTGCGGCACTAAGCCGACGATACGCATCACCAACCGCGAGCCGCTACAAGACCCTCTCGCTCCTAACGACACTTTTATTGCAGGGGATTTCCCTGTGACTGTACTTGAAGCTCAAGGGGGTGGGGGTACTTACTCGGGCAAGGGTATCGTGGAGATCCCCTACCTAGCAAACTCGAAGGTGCTGGTGACCTTTAGCAACATCAAACTCAACACCAATAGGCAGCTCATCGACGGGATGCTGGTAACTACTTATGATAAGACGGAGAAAAACGTTAACTTCCTACAAGAAGGTGTAGGCGAACTCTTTGGTGATAGAGGTATCAAAGGACACAAAGTGCCTTTTGAGATTGACCATATTAAGGTTGATAATTCTACCCAACCACCGAGAATCACCATCATTGGTAAAACAGACCCCGCAACAGGCAATGCCCCTACAATGGAGCTACCCACAGGGCGTGACTACCAAATCGTCGACAGTGCAGGAAAGGTTTACTCTGTGGATGAAGGGGGAAATACTACCGATATCGGCAAACTAAGTTCCACTAAGTTAGCACATAAGCCTACTTATAAAGCCTCTACAGGCAAAGACGGTACACCTACACAGGTTGTCAGTGATAACTTTACTGTTCGCTGGGATTTTGAAGGTTCTAATTATGCTTATGACACTCGTGGCGAAGTGCCTTACAAAGCCTTGGTAAAGGATAAAGACGAGCACTTTAACGTGCTTATCTCTCAGAAAGATACGACTGCCTACCGCTTTGTATTCCGCAATGAAAAAGGGGTAGAGATCCCTTCAAAAGAGCTTGAAAAGGGAAAGTTTGAACTCAGCTGTAAAGGGCTTTACGACTTCGCCGACGAGCCGCTATGGGTGGTAGCTGTCCCTAAGAAAGGTGGCAAAGATGCTCAAGGGGAAGTCATCAGTCAGTGTGTATTAGTGCATCTGGCTGAAAAAGAGGTCAATGTGGTGTTGGTGCCTACCTCAAAGAGCGTTCGCATCACTGACGCTGCCCTTAAAGAGGTGAGTGCCATCTACCAGCGGGTAGGAGTGCAACTGCATTTTAGCGAGGAGGCTGTATTTGACATCTCTAAGTTCTTGCAAGATGGTAAGTTACCAACAGAAAATAAGCTGGGTGACCTCTCAACTTACAGTCCTGAGCAGAATGCTATCATCAGTGAGTTTAAGCAAAGCCATAGTGTAAAGAGTGATGCTTATTACCTCTTTATCACCGACAGCGGCAGTAGCACAGGGCAAGGGGGCTATATGCGGCTTAATGGTCAGTTTGGGTTTGTCTATGGGCTCAACCCCAAAGTGCTCGCCCACGAACTGGGACACGGCGCCTTCCAGCTCGAGCACCCCAAAGCCTCCGACCTGCTGATGAGCGCCAGTGGCGAGGGCACTGCCTTCGCATACGAGCAATGGAAGCAAATCAACGACCCTAAAGTAAAACTGTATGCTTTTCAAGGACAAGGGGAAGGAGAGTATAATGCAAATGCACATTTAGGATTGACTCCTGATGGTGTTATTTTTGATACATTCTTTTTAAATGGCAAAAAAATAAACACTACTATTGAAGTTGCACCAGATAAATATACTATACAAAAGATTAGTTATCAGGGGTATCAATATTATTGGGATAGACAATCTAAAGCTTTTGTGGGCATAGGAGGCATAGAAGGAGCAATAAAAGTAAAGAGAGAAGCTAAAAATATCAATAATAAAGTAAATATTTATCGCAGTCGTAAAGATGGGTGTACTTATGATTATTTGACGATTCCTTGGGAAACGAAAGATGAGCAATCAACAAATATTGTTCAAACCATAGAGAAATACATAGCTCAATACAATGAAAGCTATTGGAGAATCGCACCGTATACAGTTCGAGATGCTTCTTGTGGAAAGGAATTTTTCACTCATTTACGAGAGAGAGATTTGCAAGAATGTAGTACTACTGAAATAAATGAAGGAAGAAAAATATTGCAAGGACTTTTAGCGGAAGCTAATCCTGAAAGGGTAACCTCAATAGTAAACAGTTATTGTATGGCTGCTATATCAGGGTTAACCTATGGCGAAATAGAAAAATTATTTGATATTATAGCCAGTCAGGAAAGAATTACAGAACATTCGGAAGTAGCGTTGCTCCGTTTGATGTCTGGAATTAAGACGACAGATTACAAGCGTTTTTATGCCCATTTAGAAGCCAAAGGCAATAAACTATTGAAACATCTTATAGAGGAAATAGATGATGCCTCTGTTAATTTCTTGACCGATAAGAAGAATTATACTAACTTTATAGGAGCTTTGGTGTGGATGTTTAACCATAATCCAGCTTCTATTGAAGATAGGTGGGGTAAAAATGAAGAAGATTTTGCCAAAAGAACACTTAACTTAAATCCTATTAGTTATAGTGAATATTCCTCTTTTATGTATTCCTCCTCCACATCAAAGAAAAATGAAGGAGAGTACGTTAGTGCTACAGGAAATATAAAACTTTACGATGTTTATACGATTAAATCTTCTAAAACAGTTCTTGTAAAAGGAGATGTTCCAATAGATGTAGTCGAACAAAGAGAACCTATTGCTGAAGTTTCTCCATTAACGCCACTTATTATCGTTCCTGATAAGGATAAATTACCTTTGTTGCAAACAGCATTGGAAGGGAATAATTTAGGGAATGAAGTATATATAGTACCTGCTATTTTCTTAAAGTATAGCAAGGATAAAATAAGGAATGACTATATAGAAAAAGGTGTTATTACCACCTTAGATGTAGCAACAATAGCGCTTAGTGGAGGAACCGCTTTGGCTACAAAAGTGCATTGGGTACGTCGTGCTTGGGCATTGGTGGAAGTAGTAGGAGCTGTGGGAAATATTGTTGTAAACACACAAGATATAGACCCTAATAGTCTTTTAGGACAGGTTGTAAACAGTTACAACTTGGCAATGGGAGTTATAGGGATAAAGAATCTTGGACAAGCAGGCTATAAGTTTGCTAAGAACCTACCACAAGCTACAAAAAATCTTCTACAGAAGAATGGGAATTTGAGAAGTTTGTTAGTAGAAAAATATCTATCTTATAGGATAGCTATTACTAAACTTAAAAACTCTGATGAATGGGTAAAACTTTCTTCTGATGTACGAAAAGAAATTGTACAACAAGAGAAAGTCTTTATTGAATTTGCTAATGCTAAGAATATACCTAATGACCAATGGGGTATTAAGGGTGTTTTTATTAATGGAAAAACAAGCGAGGATATATTGAGTATTCCTAAAGGACAAAGACCTGCCCCAAGTACTTATCTAAGTTCAGGTTATATCCAACAACACTTAGCAAAGTTTGAAAAAGAAGGTATTGTTTCTAGAATTGTAACAAAAAAGAGTTATGAAACTTTTGGAATAGGTAAGCCAGATATAGGAAAAACAGAATTTGTAAGTACAAAAGGAGAAATAGATGATATAATAAGAAAATCTAATGGGAATATAAAATTAATAGCAGAAGAGTTAGGAATTCCGCCAACTCAACTACAAGAAGGAGGATTAGTAAGAATTGATTTTAAAATTTCTGATAGATATAAAGTAGAAGTTCCAAGTGGAAATGAATTTGGAACTAATGATTTATGGTTGCCAGGAGGAAAGTTACCCAATGGAAAATTAGAAGCTATTATTAAAACAGAAGGAATGGTGAAAGATATTGATTATACTATAAAAGATATATATTAAAACATTATGGGAGAAATAAAAGAAATATATATAAAAAGATGGGATTATATTTTGTACGAAATTGATGATAAGAAAATATTAACTGTAATGTTTTTCGCTTCTTACGTTGATTATCCGAGAAGTTTTTATTTAGAAGGAAGTGAACTTAATTTAAATTATGAAGAATTATCCGTTCTTGCAGAGAGGATTAGATTTAATTATGATGCTTTTAAAAATAGAGAGATAATTCCTCCTATTATGAAATAAATTCTCATTGTTCTCGTTAGACAAAAACTAGCATAGATGTAGCTTAATTAGACAATCCTTCTCAGGCTGAAAAGCAATTAGTAGAGAAGCAAGCGGAGGTTTGGAAAGCATTAGGGTTTGAAAATAAAATAGATGATATACTTCTAAATGCTAAATGGGTGGATGATTTGGAAACTGTAATAGGGATAAATGTCAAAAATAAAATTAAAGAATGGGTAAGAGAAGGATTGAACTATTCCAAATTAGAAAGTAGTTTTAACAAAAGCTCAAATAAACTAGAGCTTTTTTCAAAGCTTGAAAAAGCAAAAAGTATAAATCATCAAAAAGTTATCATAGGTGATTATGAGAGCATTTCTGGAATTACAAAAGGCGAATATATAAGTAATTCTGTAGACAATGTAAAAGATAACGTAATAATAAAAATACATAAAAACAATTTTACACTAAAAAAATTTCAGGCAGAAACTTTTGCTAAAAATAGTAAATTAATTGAACGAAAAGAAATAGATGTAATAGAAGATTTAGGCAATGGAATTCAATTTGTTAGAATTAAACCAGGCACTAAGCTATATCGTGTTTTTGATGGGTACAAACCTTGGGATGATATTTCGCAAACAGGAAATACATTACCAAAAGGGAATTATTGGACTTTCGATAAACCAACATCTATTTCAGAGGTAATAGAAGGTACAGCTGTAATGCCAGAATGGAATGGAATGACAAAAATTATTGAGATAGAAGTTCCATCTCAAGGAATATATGTTTGGAGAGGGATTGCGGCTAGACAACCTGCCTCTTCAAAAACTAAAGATTTCTTTTTAAAAGGAGGAACAGAACAACTTATTTTTGACTATAAACAGAATGGGATAAATCTCTCAAAAATAACGAAAAGCATAAAAGAACTAAAATGATTGAAGTAATAAATCTTATTGAAACGAGAATGAAATTGATGAGAGAGGAATTTAAGAAGAAAATCGAGGGAATTCCTTTTTGGCAATTAGAAAGTATTTTTCCTAAAAATAGAGAATATTCTTCACAAGAGGAATATGTAAATGACATACTAAATAAATGTGAAAAAGAAAATTTTTTATATCAATCTCTCGAAAAAGATCTATCAATTCTAAAGAATAATGAAAAGCAAGAATTAAATATTTTTTCTATTTCTCATAGATTTTTAGAAGGAAAGGGATACTCTGAAAATCAAATAGAAGAGCTTTATAAATTTATTGATGAAGTGAGGTTATTAATAGAAAAAAATGATACTCGTCATATTTTGGCAGAAGAACAATACAAGCAGATACAAGGGAAAAATAAAACCTAATAATACTAATCAAGGATTGAATTATTTATTGATTATAAACATCACCAATCTCTTTTCAATGAGAGAGATATGAAGAAAAGCTAACAATAATTACTCTGTTAAACAATGATGTATTTTTAAACTTTTGATTCATATCACTAGTAATAGCCTTTAAAACTATTAGAAGAATGAGAGTGAAAAACTATAAAATAGTTAATGAAAATTTCTTTGATTTATTAGACAAGAAAAAAGTATTAATAGAAATTATAGATAAGTATAGCTATAATGAAAATATGATTTTTTCTTCTTATCAATGGTCTAAAGACCTACAGATGTATTTATTTTTAACCTATATAGGAAATGATAAAATGAATGCAGCAGAATTATATGTGAATAGATTCTATTGGTTCAAAAAATTTTATTATGATTATTCTAAAACAGAAGGTAATGATGTAGGAATAGAACAACAAATAACTATGCTTTTAGAGGAAATGGTTAATGATCTCCCTAATGATTTTGATTGGAATGTTATAGAAGAAATATATAATCTATTTCCATAGTAAATCTATTAACTTGATTTCTTGAGAAAATCAATTTTAAAAGAAGCTCAATCTCAATTAGATGCTGCTATAAAAAAGGCTTAAGAGCACAGAGGTTAGTGTCTGATGAAATAGCAGTAGAACAACTACAAAAATTTTTCATAGAACATAATCTAAATATAGAAGTGAAATTTTTACCTGAATGGAACTAATAAATAATACAGAATTTGAAAAACGTATTCATTTCATTGATTATAAAAAACTTAAAACTTTACCCTGATATAGATTGGAGTATTATAGAAGAAATACACAACAAATTTTCTGAATAAATAACTTAATTGAGGTGTCAAAGTATTTTCATATATTTGCACTCTGAAAATTAATGTATTATGGAATTATTCAAAGGACAAAGCCTCTTAGAGTTTACTGAACGCTTTAAAACAGACTTAGATTGCGAAGAATACTTAGCTTCCATAAAATGGGAAAAAGGGTATTGTTGCCGTAAATGTGGACATACAAAATACCAAGTTCGCAAAGATTTTTCACGCACTTGCAATATCTGTTCAGATACAGAAAGTCCTACAGCTGGAACTTTGTTTCACAAGCTAAAATTTGGACTTCTCAAACCATTTTATATATGTTTTGAGATGTCAACAACTACAAAAAGTCTATCAGCATCACAAGTTGCTCGCCGTTATGATATTAGTCGACAAACAGCACATTATTTTATGCACAAGGTTCGTGAAGCTATGAAATCCAGTGAGTCACAAAAAATGGATGGCAAAGTGCAAGTCGATGAATTTACCATAGGAGGAAAAGAAGAAGGAAAACAAGGTAGAAGTTATGACACAAAGAAAAAGAAAGTTCTTTGTGCGATACAACTTAGTAACCAAGGTAAAGTTAAACGTTTTTATGCATTTAAAATTCCTGACTATTCCTCAAAATCATTACGAACAATATTTGATAAACACATTGATAAGACAGCTTATATAACGACTAATGAATGGAAAGGCTATAGACCTATAAAGGACTATAATATAACTCAAAAACCGAGTAATGACGGAAAGAATTTTCCTACATTACACAAAGTAATACACCAAGTAAAATCTTGGATAAGAGGTATATATTCTTGGGTTTCAGAGTTTAATATAGACCGCTATTTAGCTGAGTATAGTTTTAGAATCAATCGCTCACAAAGCAAAGAGACTATCTTTAACAGTTTAATAAAAAGAATGCTTGAAAGAAAACCTATTTTCCAACCTCTGTTAATATGCCATTAACTTGACACCTCAAATAGATTATTTAGGAAACGATTGGCAAAAATACTTAATTCCTATAGACACAAAAGGAGTAAAATTAAAATAAAATGATAGAAAAGTTTCAATATTTTTCATCTAACGGAATATTTTTAGATGTAAATTTAGATATAAATAGTAAAGAAGATTATTTATTTAAGAATAATCCAGAGACAGAAATTTCAAAGTTTTATCAAGCTCAGTCAAGCGGTATAAAATGGATATTTAATCAGAAAACAATTACTATTCACAGGAAAAATACTATAATAAGTGGATACCCCTTTCCTAATCTAGAAAAAGTTCTGATTATCTATCATAATAAAGCTCTGATATACAATCAAGATGGAAAACTACTTTTAGAAATAAATCCTCCCGATACTTATCTATCAGAATTAGCTAAAAAAATGAGAAATAAATTATATTTCAACAGTTATTCCATATATTTTCCTGCTTGGATAAAAAAAAATAATCACCTAATAATGCAAATACAAATAAACTATAATCAAAATTGGTATGAACTAAGAGAACTTGATTGTGAAACAGGATCTTTAGGAAATGTTACTGGAGAGGGAATGAGGTAGCGACCTTATAATAGAAAATGAATAGAAGTATGATTATTAATAACTTCCTAAATAGATTAGAACTATTTTATAGAAATTTTGGTGATGAATAGAAAATTAGTGATTTTTCAGCAAATCGTAACACCCAAAAGATATTAAAAGAGTATTTAATCACTCTTGAAGTAAAAGGAATTATTAAATTTATTGATGATAATAAATTTAAGATAATTAATCTCCCTTCTAAATACAAAGACTAAAAACTTTTTTACAAAATAAAACCATATCTTTAACTCATAAAGAAAATCAAAAAGATTGTTGTAATTATAGTTGTGGTATTGTCAGCTAATAGCGGAACAATATCTTAAGCTTGGTAAGTTATCTTTTTTATATCTCATATCTAAAACCCTAATAACCAAACTAACTTTACATTTACAATATTTTTACAACAGCAAAGAACCTACGATATAAAATAAACTCGTACTTTTGCCCCATAAACGAAGATAAAGAAAATGAAAAGATTGTTTTAATTATAGTTACCTCAACTTGCAGGTTACTTTTGCAGGTAGAACATTCAATAATGAAAATAGCTTAAAGCCATCTAACTATCTTTACCATTCTCTTACCATTGTTTTATCTTTGGATTGCTCTCAAATATTGATAAGAGTCTTTAGGTTTGAAATAACAACCCAAACTGAATTACAAAATTAAATAAACATTTTTTAACATTTTATTTTTTTACCTTGAAAATGTAACTGATATCTTTTCAGTTACTTACGTTGTTTAATCAAGAAAAATGTACAATAGGTAAAGTGCGATTTGTTGAGTTTTCTTAATTTTGTGGCTCGAAAACGTAAGCAAGTTAAACATAATGAGAACTATCGTAAGTATTTGTATTTTGCTCTTCAGCTTACCTATGCTGGGGCAAAAAGTAAGCATTACAGGGGTGGTAACTGATGAGAACCATCAGCCACTGCCTGGTGCCAGCGTAACCATTGCGCATTCCCATACGGGTACAGCAACCGACCTCGATGGGAAGTTTGCGCTCAGTGTGCTTCCTACGGATAAGATTGTGGTGAGCTTCGTAGGCTATCACTCCGCGACTTTATCCGTAGGCAAAACGCGTAAGTTTAGTATCAGTCTGCAACCCGAAGCCACCCAGATGGACGAGGTGGTGGTCGTAGGCTATGGTACGCAACGTAAGAGCGACATCTCCACGGCGGTGTCGTCCGTGAATATGTCGGACATCGCACAGGCGAGTTCCTCACAGGTATTGCAGGCTTTGCAAGGCAAGGTCAGTGGGGTGCAGATCCTCTCTAATGACGGCTCGGCGAGTAGTGGACTTACCTTCCGCATTCGTGGGGTAAACTCTATCACAGGGGGTACACAGCCGCTTTTCGTTATCGATGGCGTGCCAATGCCTACCCAGCGCGTAATTAAGGAGAGCGATAAGAGAAATGAGGAGAACAAATATGAGAGCCCAGTGAACCCACTATTGGGCTTAAACCCTAATGATATTGAGTCGATGGAGATTCTTAAAGATGCCGCAGCAGCAGCTATCTACGGGTCTAACGGCTCTAATGGGGTGGTGCTCATCACTACTAAGAAAGGGAAAGCCCTCAGCAAACCCAAGTTCAACCTCAGCTATGCCAGCTCGTTGGATATGATGCCTGAGGTACCGCTAAAAGTGCTTTCGCCAGAGGTTTATGCCTATAAGATGCGTATGTATGGCACTTATAATAATGCTAACGTAGCGAAGTTTTGGGACGATGTGATTGCCAATAAAGGTTGGAACGACCCTTCTGTGCACAATTGGTTGAAAGAAGTAACCCAGCCAGGTCGCAAGAATGAGGTGTCGGGTAGCATCACGGGAGGTACTGCCGATACGCGCTATATGCTCTCTGTGGGCTATCTCAATCAAGAGGGCTTAATTAAGCGGTCTGCATTTAACCGCTTTACCACCCGTCTGAATCTCAGTCAGAAAATCAGTGATAAGCTCAGCGGTGGGATAAACCTTTCTTACTCAATTTCCAAAGACAAGAATCCTATTACTGATTGGTCGCAACAAGGGGTAGTGCTCAACGCTTTGCAGAAGTCGCCATTTCTTTATTACAAAGGCTTTGCAGGCTTGATGAATTATCCGAATATAAACACTATGAGCCCTTTGGTAGCGGTCAATCAAGTGGATATCAACACGGGCTACAACGAGCTCAACGCTAATGTATACCTCAGCTATCAATTGCTTAAAGACTTAGCGTTTAATACAAGTGCCTCTTACCGCAAACACACCATAGGACAGGATCGTTTTTCGGGACCTGACACTTGGTTTGGTCAGTCGGAAAAAGGGCGTATGGTGCTCAGTACCCGCAATGAGAACAGCTGGGTGTATGAGGCGCGCTTGCAGTATTCAAAGAGCATCCAAAAGCATTATTTTTCACTGATGGGAGCTTTTGAAGTGAGCAAGTACGCTACAGATTACGTACTCAATAAGTCCACTAACTTTGAAGATACAAAATTAGGTATATGGGGTATCAATCAAGGATTGATCACCTATGCACCTCTCTACACTTACGATGGCAATCAGTTGGTATCGTACATCAGCAGAGCCACTTACAGCTATAATAATAGATATGTAATGAACGCTTCTCTACGTGCTGATGGTTCTTCGAAGTTCGGGAAGAACAATCGCTATGGCTATTTTCCTGCGGTGAGTTTGGCTTGGAATGCCTCAGAAGAGAATTTTATCAAGAAGATAGATGCCATCTCTAACCTCAAAGTACGCACCAGCTTTGGGATGACAGGTAATAACCAGATACCTTCCTACCAATCGTTAGCACAAATAGCAAAGAACAAGGCTGTACTTAATGGCAATAAGATAGAAATAGGACGCTACCCCGATAATATTGCCAATGACGACCTCAAGTGGGAGAGCCAAAAGCAGTATAATATCGGCTTTGATATAGCTTTCTTAAAGAACCGCTACGCCCTCAGTGCTGAGATTTATTACAAGCGTATTGACGATATGCTCTTGGAAGTACAGATTCCTTCCACCTCAGGATTTACCAAAGCTTGGAAGAATGCAGGGCAAATGGAAAATAAGGGCTTGGAGGTAAGTCTCAATGCCCAGTGGCTTAGAGAGGGAGCTTTCAGGTGGACTACCGACTTTAATATATCAATGTATAGAAACAAGATATTAGCTTTAGATGAAGGACAATATCAGCATTTCTATGATCGTGGTATTGCTTATGATAAGATCCAAAATGATGTGCTCCTTCGTGTAGGAATGCCTGTAGGTATCTATTATGGCTATATAAGTGATGGCACTTTCCATAATGAAAATGAAATGCTTAACAGCCCTCCTGGACCTAACAAAGTATTAGGAGGTTTGAAGGTGGTAGACACGAACCACGATGGGGTGATCGACAGCAACGACCGCGTACCTATTGCCAATGTAAACCCACTACACACAGGGGGTATTGGCAACACCTTCTCTTACAAAGGTATTGAGCTATACACTTTCCTACGCTGGTCTTATGGTAATGATGTGATTAATGCAAATGCTTATTTCTTAGGAAATACAAGGAGCGCAGATAATATCACTGAAAATATCTTCAACAATGTATGGTCGCCTGATGATCCATCGCGCAACTATCCACTATACGGTGGAGGTTCGTGGTCTGAGACAGCTTTTAGGAGCGACCTTGTAGAAGATGGCTCTTTCTTGCGCCTGCAAACCGTTTCACTCAGCTACAGCTTGCCTCAGGATATTGTAGAGCGCTATCGTATGCAGAAAATCAAGTTAGGCGTTACAGGCACTAACTTAGCGATATGGACACGTTATTCAGGCTTTGACCCTGAAGCCAATACAGATACAGGCACTGGTACTGCATCTCGCATAGCACCAGGTTTGGATATGAGCCCTTATCCGCGGCCTACCTCCCTGTTATTCTCAGTTGAAGTTGGTTTTTAAAAATAGTAAATGATGAAAAGATATATATCAATACTCAGTATAAGTTTAGGGCTTTGCCTTATAGGTTGTGCCAAGTTTTTAGATGAAGAGCCTAAGGATAAAGAGAGCATTCAAAACTTTTATCAGAACGAATTAGATGCTCGCCAAGCACTCAACGGTGCTTATCGAAATATGACAGACATTTATGTAACAGGTCATAATATCAAGCAAATACCCACTGACCTAACAAAGAGAGCTGACTGGGATGAAGGCAGTGGTTTGAGTAACTTTACTTATAGCTCTGATAATACCTATATTACTAAAATGTGGCAACGACATTACGCTTCTATCAAGGACTGTAATTCAATTATTGACAACGTTACAAAAAATAAAGGCAAGATAAATAATTGGGAGTTCTATGTAACACAAGCACGTGGTATGCGAGCTTTCCTTTACTTTGATTTAGTACGTTGGTATGGCGATGTGCCTCTAGTTGTCAAAGAAATAAAAAGCTTGGGAGATCTTGATATGCCACGCACACCTCAGAAAGAAGTATTTGAGCAAATCATTGCCGACTTCACTTATTGCTTAGAGCACACAATGGAGAAAGGCGATACCGCTAATGGCTACCAATACGGCCGCCTTACCAAAGATGCCTGCCGTGGTTTCTTAGCTAAGGTGCACCTGTGGCTAGCAAGCGTCGCTGTGCGCGATGGTAAAGAAGTGCTCGGC
The DNA here is from genome assembly GCF_001553545.1 of Capnocytophaga haemolytica. Taxonomy (NCBI): domain Bacteria; kingdom Pseudomonadati; phylum Bacteroidota; class Flavobacteriia; order Flavobacteriales; family Flavobacteriaceae; genus Capnocytophaga; species Capnocytophaga haemolytica. The sequence continues at coordinate 2,304,230 of NZ_CP014227.1, forward strand.
AGTGCTACTGATAACTACACCAAAGCGATGAACTACGCTAAAGAAGTTATAAAAGGTGGTCGATATCGTTTGGTAGAGTACTACCCCGATGTGTTCGATGCTAAAACCAAACTCGACAAAGCTCCAGAGGAAGTGCTTTGGTGCGTGCAGGGTTATACAGGTGATGGCACAGGTACCCTTGTAGGGATGAATTTTGGTATCCGTGGGAATGAGAATAAAGGCGGCTCTTGGGACGGTATATCAAGTTCTGACTATCACCGTATGATCTATGAGCAGAGCGACTCTATCCGTCGCCTATGGAACTGTCCCCGTGTACAACTACAAGACGACGGTCATCTTTGGGGCTGGGACTATAAGATCTATTGGGATACCCGTACTGACCAAAAACTCAGCCAAGCCACTGAAAACGACAACTGGGTGATGTGGAGCATCGGCAAGTTCCGCCGCTACCCATTGGCTGATCCTGCTACGTATAACTACAATAACTTTGGTATGGACGAGCCTCTTTTGCGCTATGCCGATGTATTGCTCATCTACGCCGAAGCCTATAACGAGGTAAACCACTCACCAGGGGCTTACACCTCATCAGCTGGCTTAGACTTCTCAGGCACAGGGGTAGCTTCCGCTTACGATGCCGTGAACTTAGTACGCAAGCGTGCACGCATTGCCAATAAAGCGGGAGGAGGCATTATCCACCGCGATATAGTGCCTCGCGACCTCAATAAGAGCCTTGTAAATGAAGTAGATAAAGTAGTCCCTGACTGGAAACCAGGCTCCTATGGCTATATCTACGATGGCACCACCAAGGTATGGGATCACAACCATTACAGCGATGATTACACTGCCTTCCACAACGAGATCCTCAATGAGCGTGCCCGTGAGTTAGTAGGCGAAACCACCGATCGCTGGTGCGACCTCGTGCGTCGTGGTATTTTCGTGCAAGCTATGCAGGCTTGGCGTCAGCGGAATCCTTTTATCAGTACTACTGAGCGACGCACACCCGCCCCAGCAGCACCTGAAAATATACGCAAATTCCACCAGCTACTGCCTATACCACAGAGTGAAATAGACTCCAACAAGAAACTCACTCAAAACCCCGGTTACTAACCCTAAAAGATACAGACGATGAAAACACATTTTATACTCATAGCAAGCCTCGCTGCCCTTAGTCTTGCATCTTGCTCTAAGGACCAACCCGATGAGGTCAGCCTCAGCGCAGAGGTCGATAAAGCCTCTGTAAAGGTAGGCGAACCTGTTACCTTCACCATTCGCCACAACGTCAATTCGCTGGCAATATACACAGGCGATGAAGGGCATAACTACCAGAATAGCATTGACAACCTGCTCAAGGATAAGAGCAAAGAAGAGCTACAAGAGAAGATGCTCCGCCTTACCAACCCCAATATTAAGCCCTATGCCATTGATTTCAAGAGTACAGACGTGGGGGCTACTACCTTAGCCGATGGTGCTTTTGAGGTGCGCAATGCTAATGATGGTAACAACCTCGTGGGCAAAGAAGCAGAGGTGGTAGACGATGGCGGTATAAAAGCCGTAAAGATCAACGCTACACACCCCAATTGGTGGTATCAGGCACTGCGGCTTAATATCAACTCCGAGGTTGGCGATAGCAAGACCCTCACCCTGCGAATGAAGTTTGCCACCACCACCCTCAAGAGTGCCAACGATCAGTCAGAGCATCCAGAGGTAACCACCATCCCTGTGGTGATCCGCTTAGGGGGTGTACCCGAAGGTGAAACAGCCACCCTGCACGCCGATGACACTGTATGGGACATCTTTATCACCCCACAGACCGCTTACACCGACTACTCCTTTGATATAGCCAGAGTAATCGCTGCGTGGGAAAAGGGTACAGGTAAGACGATGAAGGTGCTCTCCTACATTCAGATACTTTTCACCACTCAAGGAGGGGCTGCTGTGGGCTATCTTGGGGATTACTACGTGCAGTCGGCTAAGTTTGGGGAGATAGGCTACCTGCCTTTCGATACCGCTAAGAGCTTTACCATCACCGACAACACTGGCGTTACCAAGTACACCTACACTTACGACAAAGAAGGTACCTATGAGGCGGTAGTTGTAGGCAGTAGCAGCGGCTTCAAGCACTACTCTGGCAGCGGCTATAAGAAGGATATCGACAAGATCAGTGGTGATGAATACCACTACAATACACAGTACCGAACCATCAAAATAACAGTATCCAAATAACACATTCTTCATTAAAACAAGTATTTAAGTAGTTAGGGAATATCCCTTCCCTAACTACTTATTACAAAAGAAATACCTATAGAGTGTCTATTTAATACATCGTGAATAGCTATTTAATACCATACAAGTATTTATTTGATACCCTATCGATACCTTCTGAGATATCTGTCAATACCCTTTGAGGTGTCTGCCAATACCTTTTGAGGTATCTGTAAGTATCCTTTGAGGTATCTGTAAGTATCTTTTGAGGTATCTGTAAGTATCTTTTGAATACCCTATAGGTAGCTATAAGACACTCACAAGGTATGAAAATAAAGCCTCTGAATATATACAATGACTTACAAACAAGCCATAACAAACCTCATAACATTCTTGTGCATATTGATCACCAATGCACAAGAGGGTTTGCTGTTCCATCATATTACCCGCAGTGAAGGTTTATTGCACGACAATGCTACTTGTGTGGCTCAAGACTCCCTTGGCTTTATATGGCTCGGTACCCATCGTGGTATCAATCGCTTTGATGGTTACCGCCTCGATGCTTATAAGTACGAGAAAGACCCCATCAACTCGGTATATTACAACCGTGTGCAAAGTATATGCCCTACCGATCGCTACTTATGGATCGCTACCGCAGTAGGGGTTGCCTGCTTTGATGTAAAGAGTAAGCAGTATATAGACTTCACCCTCGAAGATAGCCAGAACAAGGACTTCTATACCCAAGTAAAGCATATCACTAAGGGCGCAAATGGTGAGCTATGGTTACTTAGCGACCGACAGCTACGCCGTGTAAAAGTCAGCAGGAAGGACAACCGACCAACGCTAAAGGCACTGCCTATCGGCAAAGATTATAAGCTCACCACAGAGTTTTCCAATCCACAGTTGGCAGTAAGTGAAAAGGGAGATGTATGGATTTCAGGAGCAACACAGCTTATCGCATATCATTACACCCAAGGGAATAATTTGCAACCTATCACCATATCCTCAGCCCCCGATGGCGCTGGGGTGGTAGCAATGCACTATGCTCAGGGTTGCCTCTGGGTGCTTTATCACAACCACCTTGCCAAGTATCGCCTTGATGCTAATGGCTATACGCTCCTCTCAGAGCGCAGTTTCGACAGCCATAAAGAGTTGTTATCGCTGTGCTTTACCGATAATTATGTATGGGTATGCAATGAGGAACGCATCTTCCAGCTTTCTAAGGAACTGCAATTGGTAAGGGAGCACAGCCACTCACCTTCTAATCCACGTTCTATCCAGAGCCATATCAATAGCATTTATGTAGATCGGAGCAACAACCTATGGGTAACGGCGTGGTCTGATGGGGTAGCTTATGCAGCCATTGGGGAGCCTTTCTTCAAGACTGTACGTATTAAAGCACAAAGTAATATAGGCTCGGAGTTCGTCAGTACGATGCACTATGACCTCGATGGCTATGTGTATATAGGTAATAAGTTCGGTGGTATCGTACGCTTCAATACCTATAACCATACCTTGGAGGAGCACTATTGCGATCTCCCAGAGCTTACTACCAACATCACCAGTATACAGAGTGATACCCAGCACCTTTACGTATCAGCACGCGAGTTCGTTTACGTTATCGATAAGCAATCGCACAAGCTCATTAGCAGCTTCCAACCACAGAGTAAGGACTATATTTTTGACCTTAAGCTCGATGCTTATCATCGCCTATGGATTACTACTTACTCAGGCTTGGAGTGCTTTGAGAGACGTGCAGGTATTTGGCAACATCTTTACACCTTCACCGACCAAAGCCCCGAGCCCTACCGCCTATCAACTATCCTACTGCACAAGATATACGCCGACCTTAAGAATAACGAGCTGGTGGTTACCTCTGCCAAGGGTATTAATCGCATATTGCTACATCCCGATGGTAGTGTGCGCCGTGTGCTGACCTATTTAGCTGACGAGCACAACCCTCATAGCCTAAGCAGTAACTATCTTTGGGCGATCGATAAGGATAAGGATACATATTGGATAGGCACGATGGGCAGCGGGCTGAATCGCCTTACCTTCCACGACCGTCCTAATGAGCAACCTTCCTACACGGCTGAGCACTATGGTGTGGCGCAAGGAGCCTCCTCCAATGATATTGAGAGCGTGCAGGTCGATCGCTTTGGCAATGTGTGGTGTGGTGGTTTCTATCTCAGTTACTTTAGTCATCGCCTCCAGCGGTTCGCCTCCTTCGACACCAGCGATGGCTTGCAAGGGCATAGCTTCGGTACTGCATCATCCTGCAAGGATGCTATGGGCAACCTATACTTCGGCGGGAACCACGGTTTTAACTACTTCTACCCTACTGAGCATATCCCACAGCCTAAGCTATCGCACGTCTATTTCACCCGATATACTAACGGCGGCAAGGTGATAGCCTCTGATATAGAACATCAAGGGAGCTTATCAATAGCCTACCCCAATAACGACCTTACCCTCTATTTTAGCACCCTAACCTACAAGGAGCAGCAACACATCCGCTATCGTTACAAATTAGAGGGTTATGACACTGATTGGCAATACCTCGAGCAAGGCAAAGACCCCTCAGCAGCCTATCAACGCATCCCTTATGGTCATTATCGATTTGTAGTGCAGGCTGGCGATTGGAACCGTTGGAGCGCTACTTACACCACACTGGGTATCTACTCAGCACCTCCGTTCTGGTTGAGCTGGTGGGCATACCTGCTTTACGGCTTGCTCACAATAGGTTTGCTATACCTTGCCGTTCGCTATTTCATACGTTGGACACAGATGAAACATACCATCGCAGCCCAAGCCGAAAAGGAGCGACATAAGGAGGAACTAATGCAGATGAAGATGCAGTTCTTCACCGACGTCTCGCACGAGTTCCGCACCCCCCTCACACTGATGGGTCACGCCATTGATGAGCTATCTGACGACCTCTCCGATAATAGTCATATCCATACCCTCAGGCGCAACACGGCTAAGCTGAGCAATATGGTCAATGAGCTACTTGAGATCCATCGGATGGACATCTATACCCCTGAGCTTAAAGCGAGCTATTGCAATGTAAGTGCATACGTCCGCGCGATCTACAATGAGTTTGAGCAATGGGCTGCCACGGTACCTATCACTATGGAACTTACCACCCCAGAGGAAGATATCACAATGTGGATAGACCAGAAATACTTCGGCAAGCTACTCTCTAACATCCTCTCCAACAGTATCCGCTACTCTCACCCCCATAGCACCATACGCCTCTCGATAAGCACAGGCGACCTCTCAGAGGTGATGCCCTTGTATAAGAACAGTTTTAGCAATACCACAAGGTCCATTGCAGGCAGGCAATTGATCGTAAAGGTAGCCGATGAGGGTGTCGGCTTGGAGAAGAGTGCCCTTCCAGAGATATTCGAGCGTTTTCACCGCGTAGGCAATAGCCAGCAGAAGCGACAGGGTTCGGGTATAGGGCTCTCACTTGTCAAGTCGCTTATAGAGGCACATTGTGGTAGTATCTGCATCAGCAGTAAGGTAGGGGTAGGCACTGAGTTTATCTTTACCATCCCTTTGAGTGATACTTACCTAACGGATAAGCAGCGAATCACAGAGAGCACCTTTGTGCTTAAGGACTACCTCTCTGATTATGCCCCCGAGTATGAGCACACCCCAGAGGAAGAACCCCTTACCACAGAGCAGGACGACAAGCCTACACTACTGCTGGTAGATGACAACCACGAGGTGCTGATGATACTGCGCAGCCTCTTTATGAGGCAGTACAACTGCATACTCGCCTCCGATGGGGTGGAAGCCTTGGAGAAATGTAGTCAGCACTTCCCTTCGCTGATCATCTCCGATGTGATGATGCCTAAGATGGACGGCTTTGAGCTATGTGCCACCCTGAAAAAGAACCTGCAAACCTGCTATATCCCTATAATACTCCTTACCGCCAAGGCTCAGATAGAGGATGAGATAGCAGGCACGGAGTTAGGGGCAGACGCCTATATGACCAAGCCCTTCGATGCCAAGCTGCTAAAGCTAAAGGTACGCAATCTCCTCAGAGGCAACAAGCCGCTGAGTGAAGCCGAGAACACTCGTCAGCAAGCCATCGACCATCGCCAGAGGGAGCTATTAGCTAAGTTTATCACACTTATCGAGGGCAACCTATCCAATCCTCACTTCTCTGTGGATAACCTCTGCTTAGAGTTAGGGATGAACCGCACCAAGCTCTACCAATTCGTAAAGGCTACCACAGGGCTTACCTTAGCCAACTACATACGTAAGATACGCTTGGATAAGGCTGCCGAGTGGCTACGCACTACCGATATGCTCATCAGCGAAGTCTGCTATAAGGTAGGCATCGATAGCCCATCGTATTTCACGCGGGCTTTCAAGGAGCAGTTTGGGGTCTCACCCTCTGAATATATACGTAAATAATCAAACAAATCATAATTATCAAACCGATGAAAAGAATATACTTGTTTATAGCAATCCTCAGCAGCCTGCTCTTGCAAGCACAGAAAGTTCAAGAAATAGACCTACTACCTGATGAATACTGGTGGGGAGGCTTCACAGGCTTAGGCTATCAGATGCCTTACAAGGCAGAAACCCCTAAGTACGACCTACGCAAAGAGGACTTTAACAATCAGTCCGTACCGCTATTGGTATCGAATAAAGGGCGTTATCTATGGTCAGAAGCTCCTTTTGCTTACCAATTCAAGGGCGGCAAGCTGCTCATTGAGCCTACTCGCAGCGAGGTAACCATTACCAAGGCGGGCAACACCCTGCGCGAAGCATACATCGCGGCTGCACAAAAACACTTCCCGCCTTCTGGCACCATACCCCCAGAGCTCTTCTTTACCAAGCCACAGTATAATACTTGGATCGAGCTTATCTACAACCAAAACCAAAAGGATGTGCTCGCCTACGCAAAGGCAATCCTTAACAACGGTATGCCTGCTGGGGTAATAATGATTGACGATAATTGGCAGAAGGACTATGGCAACTTTGAGTTCCGCCCTGATAAGTTCCCCGACCCCAAGGCTATGGTCGAGCAGCTGCATCGTATGGGCTTTAAGGTAATGTTATGGGTATGCCCCTTCGTATCGCCCGACAGTCAGGAGTATCGCGCATTGAGAGATAAAGGTTACCTTGTAAAGAAGAGAGGCAGCGACAGCCCAGCCATACTCGAATGGTGGAACGGACTGAGTGCTTGCTATGACCTCAGCAACCCCGAAGCCTTTGCACACTACGTCAGCATTCTCAAGCAAATGCAGAAGGACTATGGCATCGATGGCTTTAAGTTCGACGCAGGCGACCCCGAGCGTTACTTAGAAGAAGACGTAGAGGTGTTCGACAAGAAGTCTTATGATACCGAGCAGACCACTCTATGGGCTAAATTAGGACTTGAATTCCCTTACAACGAGTTCCGCGCCTGCTGGCGACTTGGTGGGCAAGCCTTAGTGCAACGTCTCGGCGATAAAAAGTACGCCTGGGAAGGCGTAGCCCGCTTGGTGCCCGATATGATTGCCGCAGGGCTCAACGGCTATGCTTACGCCTGCCCCGATATGATTGGCGGGGGTGAATACGGCAGTTTCCTCAACGTCAATACAGCCGACTTTAACCAGAAGCTCATCGTGCGCTCTTGTCAAATACATTCAATGATGCCGATGATGCAGTTCTCAGTAGCCCCTTGGCGTATTCTCTCAAAGGAGAACTTAGCTACCTGCATCAAGTATGCCAAGTGGCACGAGCAGCTCGGCGATTACATCATTGAGAAAGCACGCAAGTCAGCCCAAACGGGCGAGCCTATCGTAAGGAGTATGGAGTATGCTTTCCCTAATGAGGGATTTGCCACTTGCACCGATCAGTACCTCTTAGGCGATCGATACCTCGTAGCCCCTGTGATGAGCGATAACGATACCCGCAGCGTGAAGTTACCCAAAGGCAAATGGAAAGACGACACAGGCAAAACCTACAAAGGCGGCAAAACCTATACCCTAAAAGTCCCTTTAGAACGATTGCCTTGGTTTATTCGCATAAAATAATTACCTTTGCAGAATATTATGAAGATGTTTACGAGTTATTGATGAGGAAAATATCTCAGTAGAAAGTAAAAAGGAGTTGTTGCTAAGTGGTTTTTAGTTTTATAATAATTGATTTTTATAAAACCCTCGTGGAAATTATCTTGATGAATATACAAATAACTAAAACCCTCGAGGGTTTTGTGGAAACAAATATATTTTTGAACAAACCCTCGGGGTTCTGAGCAAAACAAATATATTTTTTAACTAAACCCTCGGGGTTTTGAGCAAAACAAATATATTTTTTAACGAGCGTTCGGAACTCTGACTAAAACAAATATATTTTTGAACGAATGTTCGAGATTCTGACTAAAACAAATATTGTATAAAAAAATCCCCTGAGAGTTTTAACTCTTATGGGATTATTTTTGTGCGAAGTTGTAAGAGATTTATGTTTTATAAAATGAATTCAACATATAATTTTAAATCACGTTAATGTAAATAATAGTAAAATGAAAAAATATTTTATTGCACTCTTCAGTCTATTAGCACTGAGCGTAAGCTGTCAGACCAAAGATGACGACGGCCCCAAAAACATCAATGAGGAGGAAAACCCTCTTGGTCCACCACCTGCTAACTATCATCTGACCAAGAAGGTGGTCTATAAGCCTTCGAATGATATCATCGTCAATCCTGAACGCGGTTTTCTCACCCATCAGGATATGCCCTCTGGAAATGATTACGTGCTTACCACCGATTTTGTTCGGCAGAAGCGCAGTGAAGGCATTAGCCTTATCCTGACTATCTATTATATGCAGGATTTTCGCAATAAGCGTATTTCAGAAGCCTATCTGAAGCGCATTCGCCGCAATATGGAGGCAATACGCAACGGAGGGGCAAAGGCGGTGTTGCGTTTTGCTTATACTTCTGATGAAAATCAAAAGCCGTGGGACGCTCCTTGGAGCATTACAGAGCAACACCTCGAACAATTGCGCCCTATCATCAATGAATACTCCGATGTGATTTGCGTTGCCGAAGCAGGCTTTGTGGGCGTATGGGGTGAGTGGTATTACACTGATAATTACAAGTTTCAACCCAAGATTTCGGCTGACTATGAGCCTCGTGCACAAGTGCTCAATAAGCTCTTAGAGGTGCTTCCTAAAGATCGAATGGTGTGCGTGCGCTACCCGATGGCGAAGCTCGCTACACAGCAATTGGACGTAAAGGACAGCATCACGCTCACGACTGCTTTCGACGGTAGCAAACGCTCGCGCATTGCCTTTCATAACGATTGTTTTCTTGCCGATGACGATGATATGGGCACTTATCAACACAATCAATCGCACCGTGCCTATGTAGCCCACGAAACGCGCTATGTGGCAATGGGTGGGGAGACTTGCGCGCCTTCCTCGTATGCTGAATGCGCCAATGCCTTAAAAGATTTTGCAAAGTATCATTGGAGTTACCTGAATGCCGACTACAACAAGCAGGTGCTCAACCCTTGGGAAGGCAAATGTATGGATGAGGTAAAGCGGCGTCTTGGCTATCGATTTGTGCTCGTCGATGCGTTATTTAACGAGGATATAGCCGTAGGAGGCAAACTGCAAATGGAACTGCACTTAAAGAATGAAGGTTGGGCATCACCTTTTAATCCGCGCGATGTGGAGCTGGTGCTCATCAACAAGAAAAAGCCTCTTGAGCGACAACACTTCAAGCTCAAAGCCGATCCGCGGCGTTGGTTTGCAAGTAAGACCATCACCCTGCGCACAGAGCTCACTCTCTCGGCAAAGTTGCCCGCAGGTACGTACGAACTTTACCTCAATCTCCCCGATCCACGCCCTATGCTCAAATCACGCCCTGAATATAGCATTCAGACCGCCAACAAAGGCACTTGGGATGCCGAACGCGGAATGAATAAATTGCATAGTTTTGAGATAAAGTAATATCACTGATAAGCGACAAATCTACAATGAATCAAGCGTGGGGCGATACGAATTGCTTTACGCTTGATTTACCATAAGCAACCTTTTACATCTGAATATAAGTAGATTGAAAAAAAAGATTCTTTTTTCTTTGGCTGAATCGCTAAAATACCGTACCTTTGCGGCAGAAAAAGAACCATTAAGAATGCTTACAGACCAAGTTTTTAATCTGCATAAAGCCACTCGCGAGAATTTGCTCACTTTTTTGGAAAATAAAACACCTGAGCAGCTCGCCATCGTACCTCAAGGATTTAACAACAATATATGGTGGAATATCGCGCATTGTGTGGCACAAGGGCAACTACTTTGCTACAGAATGGCACAACTTGAGCCCGTTGTTGCACAAGATTTTATCGAAAAATACAAAAAAGGCACCTATCCTGATGGAGATATACCCACTTTAGAGGATATTCAAGCGCTTCGTGAGCTACTTTTGCGCACTCAGAAGCAATTGCAGAACGATTACCAGCGTGGAGTCTTCGAAAACTTCCAACCTTACCTCACCAGCTATGGCTATGAGCTCAAAAGTATCGAAGATGCCATCAACTTTAACAACGCACACGAGGCAATGCACCTCGGAACTATAAAAGCACTCAACTATTTCGTAAAATGATCGAAGAGAAAGCCCCTACGCGCACCTCACTGGCAGAATTAGGCGAGTTTGGACTCATAAAGCACCTCACTGAGGGTTTTGAGCTCAAAAATCCGTCGAGCCGCAAAGGAATTGGTGACGACGCAGCCGTTATCGACTTCAAAGGCGAGAAAACCCTCGTTTCCACCGACCTGCTCATCGAAGGCGTACACTTTGACCTGAGTTACGTACCCCTGAAGCACCTCGGATACAAGGCAGTGATGGTAAACCTCTCCGACATCTACGCAATGAACGCCAGCGCCTCGCAAATCACCGTTTCGATCGCCGTTTCTAACAGGTTCCCTCTCGAAGCCTTGGAAGAGCTCTACGCGGGCATCAGGTTGGCTTGCGAAATATACAACGTCGATCTGGTGGGGGGCGACACCACCTCTTCTACACGCGGGTTGATCATCTCGGTGACGGCTATCGGCCACGCGCCTGAGAAGAAAATCGTGTATCGCAACGGCGCAAAGCCTAATGACCTGATTGTGGTCAGCGGCGATATAGGTGGGGCGTATTTAGGCCTGCAAGTGCTCGAAAGAGAGAAGGCTGTCTTCGAGGTAAACCCAAATATGCAGCCCGACCTCGCCGATTACACCTATATTATAGAACGTCAGCTAAAACCCGAAGCCCGCAAGGACGTGCCGCCGATGTTGAGCGAATTGGGCATCAAGCCGACCGCAATGATGGACATCAGCGACGGGCTTTCGTCCGATATTTTGCATATTTGCACACAATCGGGCGTCGGATGCCGCATTTATGAGGAAAAATTGCCATTAGACCCTCAGGTAATTAGCACTTGCGAGGAATTTAACCTCGATAGCACCACAATTGCCCTAAATGGCGGCGAAGATTACGAACTTTTGTTCACTATTGCACAAAAAGACTACGATAAGATCAAAGGCAACCCACATTTTAGCGTCATTGGCTACATTACAGAGAAAAACGAAGGAGAAATGCTCATCACACGCTCTGGAGAACCATTTAAGATCATCGCCAAAGGATGGAACGCTTTAAAAGAATAGATTTTAATCAAAAAACAAACATATTTATCTAAAAATTAATAAACATTAATACACAAGACAATGAAAAGAAGATCATTTTTCAAAAGAAGTTCTCTTGCCGTACTCGGTGGGCTGGTTTTGCCAGGATTTGAGGCACAAGCACACGTGTTGGACGAGGCAAACAAGAACAAACGCACGAAAAACATCATTTTTATGGTAAGTGATGGGATGAGTGTAGGAACAATGGTGATGTCCGACCTGTATTTGAAGAGAAAATACAACCGCCCATCGGCTTGGATGGGTTTATACGAAAGTGGGCTCGGGCAGCGCGCACTGATGGATATGGCATCGGCAAGTTCGGTGGTAACGGATTCATCTGCGGCGAGTTCGTCGTGGGGTGGCGGCGTTAGGGTCAATAATGGTAGCCTAAACATCAGCCCCAACGGAAAAGAGAATATGCCGATCCTTCAGAAGTTCAAAAAAGCGGGAAAAAAGGTAGGATGTATCACTACCGTGATGATAAATCACGCCACCCCAGCTGGTTTTTGCACTTGGTCGAAAAGTAGAAACGCTATGGACGAAATCGCCGAAAAATACGCAGAATTAGACTTCGACGTAATGCTCGGCGGCGGCAGCAAATACTTCGATCCAAAAACACGCAAGGATAAGAAAGATATCTTCGCCGTGCTGAAAAAGAAAGGATATACGGTGGTTCATACACGAGATGAGATGCTAAAAGCACCAACAAGCAAGCCTTTGTACGGAACTTTCGCCGAAGATGCCCTACCCTACTCCATCGATAGAGAGCAGGACGCAAAAGAGAAGGCAACCGTGCCAACTTTGGCTGAAATGACCACAAAAGCCATCGATCAACTCAAAAATCACCCGAATGGCTTCGTTATTCAAGTAGAAGGAGGCAAAGTTGACTGGGCTGCGCACGGAAATGATATAGGTGCGCTGCTTTATGACCAAGTTGCCTTCGACGATGCTATAAAAGTGGCACTCGATTTCGCAAAAAAAGACGGAAACACGCTTGTTGTGATCACTTCCGACCACGGTAACGCCAATCCAGGGCTTATTTACGGGAAACAGTGCAATGATAACTTCGATAGATTGCAGAAATTCACCCATTCCAACGACTGGTTCTTGCAAAATATCAAGGTGGACGACAATCCAAGCGCAGTGAGGGAGAAAATAGCCGCCTACTTCGGAGGAATAAACGTAACAGACGAGCAGGTAAAAGAATTGCTCGCTTATTACTCAAAAGCCGAAAAAAGAGAGGATGGTTTGTACAATTACAAGCATCTTCCTTACAAATTGTTCTCCGAATTGCAAAAACCACACACTTCGGTCGGCTGGATCAGTATGGATCACTCTTCGGACTACACCGAGCTAGGAATGTACGGGCCAGGGAGCGAAAAACTCAAACCTTTTATGCGCAACACCGATATGCACAAGTTTTTGCTAAGTGTTGCAGAGGTTGAGGATAAGTTTTAAATTATTTTTATCCATTGTTAATAGGGCGCCGCTCAGTCGGCGCTTTTTTTCTTTCATTTTTTTACAAAAATAAACACTATAGGCTATGAAAGATAGGAAAAAGAGAATTGAACTCACACTTATACTAATTATAATCCATATTATCCTTGGAAGTTTCTTCATATATTCATTAGCGGGAGAAAACGACCCCAATTTTCTCATAATGCCTATGTCAGTATCCTGTATAATCGTATATTACATAGCATTACTGATTTTTGACGTAGAAAAATACGGAATTATAGGCAGATTGTTATTTTCATACCTCACCTGCGTTGTTATCATCACATTAGGCATATTTTTTAATATCATAACATTAGGAATAACGGATTACATCAAATATTCAACAGATAAAAGTGTATTAGAATTAATAGAAGGATTTATAGGCGCAATATTTGGCTCCTTATTAGGAGGTTTTGTAGCAAATATAAAGACAATTGTATTTAATATCATATTTACTACAATAAACTTCACAATTATCAGTTTTTATGCAAAACCAAATAGAAATGATAAGTTTTCGTTCCTTCCGAAGCAATAATTGATGAATTTATATATAAAATTTCACAAAATACACAATATAATCCTTACGATGTACAACATAAGACTTCCTACGTACAACATTAGTCTTCCGACACACAATATTAGCCTTCCGACGCACAACATTAGTCTTCCGACGCACAACATTAGGCTTCCGACGCACAACATTAGTCTTCCGACACACAACATTAGTCTTCCGACACACAACATTAGCCTTCCGACGCACAACATTAGTCTTCAGACACACAACATTAGTCTTCCGACACACAACATTAGGCTTCCGACGCATAACATTATTATAAAAATATATAATGCCTATTCATATATATAATTATAAATATAAAATATTAAAAGTTATAAATATAACAAAATAAATTTAGATAAAAACTTGTATAATTAAATTCCTTGCCATTACTTTGCAGAAAATTTATTAAACAAATAAAAGAATTAATTATGCCAACAGCAATCATTACATCAAAGGAGTATAAAAGCTACGCAAGCATTTTCGAAAATGCTTTAGCGAATGAAACTATCAAAGCCGAAATTGCAAAATACGGCTATGATGAAGCAGAAATGAATAAAGGGAAAGACTTGTACACAAAAGCAGGTGAACTTATCAACAAACAAGAGATTTTAGTGTCCAATGAGAAACTTTCTTACAATACTTTCTTAAAAAAGTTTAAAGAACTGAAAGAAAGTTACAAAGTTGATAAGAAAAAAGCACAAATTGCCTTTAAAGAGGAGCGTATTCAAAATATTTTAGGCATTAACGAAGCGGTAAGCAACAAGCAAAACGAATTTTTAGACCAATTCAACACTTTGTATCTGCAATTGCAGAATAGAGATGATCTCCACACCGCTATTAAGCGTTACGATATCTCGGACGACCACGTAGCCAACCAGCAGAAGAAATTAGCCGAAGCCAACAAGGCTTACGCTGATTATGAGCACATAAAGGGTCAAAGTCAGCAAGCTACGCAGGATAAAAACAAAGCATTGGAGGAGTTATACAAGTGGGTGATGGATTTTTACAATTCGGCTACACTTGCCTTGAAGAACAACGAACAATTGCTCGAAAGTCTCGGGAAAACCGTACGAACTACCAAAAAAGTAGTAAAAAAGAAGAGCGATAACCAAGATAAGAAAAATAATTAACAATTAATAAATTAAAATATTCAAAACTATAAAAAATTATCTATTATTGGGATTATCAATCGTAGGTCTTTTAACTTTTTCTTACAAAAAAGACAGTTCTGGCGACGAAGGTCGCGTTTATGATGGAAAAGACGCTTATATGAAGCTCCCTCTTGATTATACAAAGACCGATAGTCGTCCGCTACTCAGTTGCAACGATTTTTCAAAGAAACAAATAGAAAATCTAAACGATGAGCTCGATAAATCGATAAAAAAGGTAGAAAGCCCACGTGCGAAGACTGTTGCTGCTGTCATTGGCTTAGTTACGCTGCCCAAAGTCGTCCCTTATGGGTTCGAACAGAGCGAATACGTAGGGTGTTGGATGAAAAAAGGCTTCTTTTTGGAAGATTATGACGATGGTAAAGGAGAAAAATACCACCCTTGGGGTTGTATGGTGAAGGTTTCGCCTAATTTTCCACGAATGAGATACAAGGATTAGGAGATGAGTACGCCAACGGGCTTACTTGCTCTCGCCACGTAGGTTGGTGCTTGCTTAATGCAGAAGCTGTTACCGATTTAGACCTATTGAAGCGCTCTTATTCCAAAGAATACCGCGATTTTCCTAATACAACCGCAGTAAACCTCAAGGATAATGTAGATACTATCAAGCCAGGCGATTTAATATGGTTCGAAGGGCATATTGCTATCGTAATCGGTGTAGAAGGCAACACAGTAATCTATTCGAGTGCCGAAGAAGGCAAAAAACATCCAGGTAGAGGCATCCGTTGGGCAAAATTCAGTAAGAAAAATACCAATTATGGCACATTTTTGTACAAGATGATCATAAAAATGGAAAAAATCTACAAAGAAAAATAGGAAATGAGGGCTTTAATACAGCGCGTAAGTGAGGCATCAGTCATCATTGCTAAAAAACAAACAGCTTTCATTGGCAAAGGGCTACTTATATTAATAGGTATAGAAGAAGCTGACACAGTAGAGGACATCGCTTGGCTTTCACAGAAAATTGTCAATTTGCGCATCTTCGACGACGAAAATGGCGTGATGAACCGCTCTGTAAAGGAGATTTCTGGAGAAATATGCCTCGTATCGCAATTTACTCTACACGCTTCGACCAAGAAAGGCAATCGCCCGAGTTACATACGTGCTGCCAAACCTGTGGTCGCCATTCCGCTGTACGAACGCCTCATCAGCACACTTTCGCACGATTTGGGCAAAAAAATACAGACAGGCACCTTCGGCGCAATGATGCAAGTGCGTCTATGCAATGACGGACCTGTAACGATATGGATTGACACCAAAAACAAGGAATAAAGCCCATTTTACTGATAAAAACACAAAAAAAATCCTCATCATTAGCCAAAAACTAATGATGAGGATTCTTTTTTGAAGGAGTACCTCTCCCCTACTCCACGACATCGATGTTTACGCGTATGGTTCCTTTGTTTTTATTATCAGTAATCGCCATAAACGCCTTCTTTGAGAGGTCGAGCTCACGCCCTTTCGTAAAAGGACCGCGATCGGTCACGGTTACCACCACCGAAGCGCCATTAACAGGGTTCGTAACCTTAATTTTCGTACCAAAAGGCAGCGAACGGTGGGCAGCAGTGAGTTTTTGATTGCTAAAAACCACGCCACTGGCAGTTTTCTTTCCGTTGAACTTATCGTGGTAATAAGTTGCCTCCACATTGCTTTTATATGCCCCCGTTTTCACCGCAGCAGCGGATTTGTGCGTATTTGCGCCCGTTTTTCTCCCAGAATGCCGATGTGAGTCGACCGTCGCACAGGATTGCATCAAAAACAGGGATGTAAGGATGGTTATCATCCAAAAAAAGTGTTTTTTCATCATAATCGTCGATTTTTAAAATAGAAACGATGCTTTGAGGTAAAGCATCGTTCCAAAATGTTTATAAATTTGTGTCAGCTACTGTCGTAGCGTCTTCAATATCCAAATATTTGAATTAGCAAACTCAGGGCGCTTAAGCAGACCCAAGAGTACCTCGCTGGCATCCTCACGCGTTTGATAAGCTTGGTTTACGTAGACATAAGTCATATTTTCACGCAGCGGATTGACAAACGAGCTCACATTTACACCCAAGTTGCGCACCATCTTCTGCAATTCGTAGGCGCCACGCGGATTGCGGAACACGCCAATGACCACGTAGTAACCTTCGGCGAGATTATCCACTTTTACTTCCTCAACCCTTATCTGGCGCTGAGGTTGAGGCTTCTGAGGCGCAGGCTGAGTGGTTTCGGTAGCCGTTGTCGGCGTTTCGCTCACCGTTACCGTAGGAGTAACGACTTTTGGCTCAGGAGGAGTCACAACTTCTGGTTTTTTCTGCTCTTGCTCGCGTTTCCGTGCCTCTTCAGCCAGTCGGCGTTCCCTTTCACGCTCTTTTTGCTTCCTTTTTTCGATTGCTTGACGATATAACTGGTGATGCTTGCCGCCAAATTGATAAGACACCAACACGTCGTAACTTCCGCCCGACTCAGCCACGTATGATGCCAAACTTTGCTCATAGCCAAAGCCTACGCTCAGATGTGAAGCGATATTAAATCCCAAACCACCGAAAGCGCCGTATTTTTGGTCGTAACCAGCGTACGCCCACCCGATTTTAGTGTCGAGCATCGCGTGTCCGCCCAATTGGAAGTTATCAACGGTCTTTTTACCTTTAACTAAGAGGTAAAGTGTTGCATCTTCGAGCAATCCGTTAGGGGTATCGAACTCTTTTTGATACATTAAGTGGGTTGTCAGCGATTTTTCGCGGAAAGGCACCGCCATTTCCTTCTGGGAGAAGGCATAATCGAGTAAATTCTCGGCAGTTACCCCAAAATGTATCTGATTGAAGTTGATATCAAAGCCTGGCTGGATGTTTATAATCGTAGTAGGCTTTGAATTCTCGATGAGCGGGTCGACAGCATTGGAGATGACCTTTCCTTTGTCGATACCACTGCGAGCAAATACCACATTGATACCCAAACGCAGGAAGTTGTCGTCGGAAATCTCCACCTGATGGACGTAGTTGCCCAACAAGCCCGTGTTTGTAAGGATGGCAGCCTTGCGCTGGAAGACCATCCCGTGAGCCATATTGTTGTCGTTCCACTTTTTGCCGTATGATAGCCCAAAAGTGCTGAAGTTGCTCTTATCTAAGCCCATCCACTGCTTTCTATGATAGAACGTGATCTGCGATTCGTTGAGATTAAATATCGGAAAAGCAGGATTCATCAAAAAAGTATTGTATTTCACTGCCGTATGCCCAGGCATTTCGTAAGGCAGGTAATATCCACCATCTTGTGCTCGCAAAAACTGAACACAAAAGGCTAAAACACATATTATAAGTATCTTTTTAGTTTTCATATCCAATTTTATCTAAGAATAGTAATGGTTCCTTTTTCGTCGGCATCTCCACCTTTAATAGTATAGATGTATATCAGTGCGCGGTTGCCTAAATCCTTAAAAGTATTCTCATTAGGCCAGTTATTCTGGTAATTGGTGGTCGAAAGCACCTCTTTACCCTCTGGCGAATAGATCGTCACCTTTATATTAGGACTGATGTATTTTTCAGGGATCTCCCACGTGTCATTGATGCCATCGCCGTTAGGAGTAACGATGTTAGGCAGCTTATCAACCGTGTAGATCTTGATTTCAAACGGCAACTCGTTGGTTCCTGCCGATGGGCACGAATCTTCCTTGAGAACATAGCTGCCAGCCATATCCTCTGAAGTTATTTCAAGGATACTGCCGTATTTCATCGAGTTATCCGATTGTTTTACCCACACAAACTTATTTCCACCGAGGGCTTCTAACTTTTGCCCGACTTTCAGCTGAAGTGTGCGCTCACGTTGCGAACTTGACTGATGAATTGTCACCGAAGCCGTAGCGGAGACGATACGGATCTTCAAACCGCCAGCCACGTACTTCGCCACCTTAATATGAGCGCGCTTAGGGCATCCGCCGTTGTTGATTTCTAGATAATACTCAGCTGTTTTGGTAACCACAAGGCTATAAGTCTCGTTGCCCACAGGAGTATCGTTGGTATAGTTAGAACTTGTCACTTCATACCATTGATAAGAGTAGCTATCGGCAGCCGAAGCCTCAGGGTCGAAGCTCGTAGGAGCTACTGTAAGGGTAAGAGTTCCTCCTTCACATAAGTAAACCGTTCCTTTGGTGCCTTCTGGAGTTGAGACCTCAAAATCAGGAATAGGCTCGAATGATATCGTCTTAGGAGTAGATGTTTTCACAAGAGTGCCATACTTCACATTTATTGCATATTGAGCGGCATCGGCATTGCCCGCACGAGGCACAACAAGCTGACGTGATGTAGCACCTGCTATGTCATTGCCGTCTTTCGTCCACTGCAGGGTAAAATATTGGAAGTCGCTCTTGTTTACCTCCACTTTATCGCCGCTGGTAAGCTCTACTACGATTTTTTGCAGCTCCAAAGTAGTTTGCTGGCGCGTTTCGCAATCTGTAGAAGGCAAAGTCTTCATTTTCACCTCTGCAATCTTATTAATCTCCTCGTAATACACAGGTCCTAACTCAATCGACTTTCCTGCACAATCACCCGTATCAGTAAGCTTCACTTGATAGATCCCTGCCGAAGTAATATTCAACTGAGCACTTGTTTCGCCAGTAAGCACATTGCCATCCTTTTTCCACTCAATAGTAGGTGTCGCCATACGATACGAGACCGCTAAAGACGTTGCTTTTGTCGGGAAGAAGATTTCTTTGGTATTTACTGCAGGGTTAAACTCCGCTGACACAGCTCTTTTGAGCACTACCAACAAGTTAGATGTCGCAGGGCAACCACTGCCACTTGAGCCAGCTGCCACATAGTAAACCCCCGAAGCATTCGTATTATATGAAGTCATCCCCATGCCTTGCGCCACTTTCACATTGTCTTTATACCAAGTATAGGTAGCTGCTGGCGTAGCGCCTGTGGTAACTGTAAGGGTCACTGTATCATCACAGAACTCAAGGTTAGCAGCCCCACCGTTGATCTTCAAAGCATCGGTATTTACCAATTGTAAATCCAATTCATTCGATTCAGGAATCGCAGGAAAGCCCGTAGCACCCACCTTAAGTCGGTATAAGCCATTCTGAGTGGCACTTGTACGCTCTAAATCCTCAGTAGTAGCACCTGCTACATCAGTAAAGGTACTCCCTGAGCCACCGTTATATTGCCATTGAAAAGTAAATGAAGAGTAATCTGCAGGGTCAATAGTAAGCTCAGAAGCTCCCGCTGTAGCCACTATTTTATCCACAGTTAGGGTTATTTTATCATAGGTGCAGTGTTGATAAGCAGTCTTCATCTTAGCAGAAACCTTAAAAGAACTCGGTGCTTTGATCTCGTACTCAGCTGTAGCCGAACCCGCACAAGATCCCGACTGGCTTACCTCTACTTTATATTTACCTGCTGCTGTCGCCTGATAAGTAGCTGCTGTTGCTCCTGTGATTTCTGTTCCATCCTTAAACCACTTATAAGTAGGTGTCTGAGCCGTAGTTTCAGCGGTGAGTGTCTTCTGCTTCCCTGGCATAATCACATCACCACTATCTGACTTAATTGAAGCAGTAAACCCATCTTTATGTTTGATCTCCACCTCATTGGAACGAGAAGTACAGCTCCCTCCGCTACCTGTATCTATCTCTACCGAATATTTACCCGCAGCGTTATTAGGTGCTGAAACCGTATAAGTATTCTGCCCTGTAGTCTCACCAATCTTAGTACCATTGCGTAGCCACGTATATTTATAGGAAGGGTCGCTCAGGTTTGCGGTAAGTGTAAAACTCTCTGAGCTACAAATTTCAGTAGCTGATGCACTCAGGTTCACCGTTGAAGCTCCTCCCACAGTAACTACCACATTATTAGATCGTGTAGTGTACGAACCCGAACAGCGTCCGTATTCCACCTCAACATAATACGTACCTGCCGCACTGACTGTATACTTGGAGGTTGTCGCACCAGCAATCAACACATTATCCTTATACCAGCGATAAGCTCCAGCAGTTGAAGGCTGTGCTGCCAGCTCTTTACTATGTCCAGGACAAAGAGATACATTTGCCACTCGCCCATTGAGCACCAATGGAGAGGTAACACTCGCATAATACGCCTCAAACTCTTCACCTCCTCCAGCATCTTTTACAATGATCTCTTTGGCTGGATTCGTACTACGTACGCGAATTCTATACTTCTTCCCCGATGTATTGGCAGGAAATGATATATTAACAGATACTTCTGGGGCAATATTTTGATTTGTTATCTCTTTCAATACCACAGGGTTGGCAAAGCTGCCATTAGCATTTGAAAGTTCTACATAAAATTTATTAGTTGCCTCTGGCCAAGGAGGTTGCCAACGGAATTTAATATTGAAGCTATTAAAATCCGATCTTGCACAAGCAAAATTGAAAGGTCTTGTCGCAGTAGCAAATCCTTGCGTCTGTGCCTGTACCATCATATTGGTAAAAAGCATTAAGAACAACAAAACCAATCGGTTAAAAACTAATTTTACTTTCATTTCACAAAAATCTTTTTATTAAACATTGCTAGAAACATTTGTCTTCTCGACACTATATGCGATACAAAAGTACAAAAAATATCCATAACAAAAACATTACGTATTTATTTTTTACACAAATACACTACTTTTCTTAAAAAAACATCTCATTTTTAACATTTTTAAAATTATCATATTTACTATAAAATCAGATAATAAATAAATATATAATCATATAAAATATATAAAACTTTAAAAAATAAAAATTATATCAAATTTTATAAAAATAAATAAATGAGAAATAAAGACTTTTAAAGAAATGTTAATTAAGAAAATTTTAAGAAATAAAATAATTCATTTTCTACAATAAAACAGAAATCTACCTACCAAAAAAAGCAAAATACATTTTCCATTAACAAAAAACAGTTATCCCCTATTAAACAAGAATATAAATTACACTCATAACATAAACTATCTCAGCCAAAAAGCAAAAAGTAAATATTAAATTCTTTAATTCATTATCCCATTATCTAAAAAAAATGTATCTTTGCCACGATTTTATAACCAAACTCAGATAGATGATGAACACAATAACAAAAACTAACTTTAAGTTTCCTAAACAAAAATCTGTTTATAGAGGAAAGGTACGTGATATATACACACTGAAAGACAACACCTTAATAATGATTGCTACCGACCGCATCTCTGCCTTTGATGTGGTGCTGCCTAAGGGTATCCCCTATAAGGGGCAAATACTAAACCAAATAGCAACTCGTGCACTTCAAGAAACCGAAGACATTGTTCCTAACTGGCTTATTGCCACTCCCGATCCCAATGTATCTATTGGTCAATTATGTGAGCCTTTTAAGGTAGAAATGGTTATCCGAGGATATTTAGCAGGACACGCAGCACGAGTTTACAAAGATGGTAAGCGCATTTTAGCAGGAGTACCCCTCCCTGAGGGCTTACAGGAAAATGACCTTTTCCCACAACACCCCATCATCACACCTTCTACAAAGGCTGAAAACGGGCTCCACGATGAAGATATTTCTCGAGAAGACCTTATCCGAAAAGGAATTATCAGTGAAAAGGATTATAGCCAGATAGAGAAATACACCTACGCTCTCTTTGCACGCGGCACCGAAATAGCCAAGAAAAAAGGACTATTATTAGTAGACACTAAATACGAATTTGGGAAAACAGCTGATGGTACCATTGTCCTTATCGACGAAATTCACACTCCAGACTCCTCTCGCTATTTCTATGCTGAGGGTTATGAAGAACGTCAAGAAAATGGAGAGCCTCAAAAGCAACTCTCAAAGGAATTTGTACGTCAGTGGTTGCTATCACAAGGTTTCCACGGAAAGAAAGGGCAAAAAGCCCCTGAGATGAGCGATACCTTTGTTGCTTCTGTATCCGATCGCTATATCGAACTCTATGAGCGAATTATGGGTGAACGCTTCCTCCCTGCTGACACTTCAGATATTGAATATCGTATCCATGAGAATATTATGAATTATTTACGATAGGGAGATGAAACACGAACTATATCTCTCATTAGGAAGCAACCTTGGCAACCGCATAGGCTATCTGCAACAAGCCTTAGACGCTATCTACGAGCGCATTGGCGATACTTTGCTGGTAGCCCCTCTATATGAAACCCCTGCGTGGGGGTTCAGTGGAGAGCCATTTCTCAACACCTGCGTAAAAGTAGCTACTATCCTTACACCTGCACAGGTATTGCGTCAATTGCTTACTATTGAACAACTCTTTGGGCGTAAACGAAACCAATCCGCTCAAGGCTACCAATCGCGAACCATAGATATTGATATATTGCTTTATGATGATGAGATAATCCTTGACACAGACCTAACTGTGCCCCATCCAAAGATGCTACATCGGAAGTTTGTGCTTGTACCTCTTACTGCAATTGCTGGAGAAAAAGCACATCCAATATCCCATAAAACTATCAGAGAATTAGCGGCTACTACCAACGATACTTCCGATATTCACGAGTTGAAAGAACACTTAACAAACCCAATGGAGCGATCACCTTTTCTTCACTATAAATACATTGCCATTGAGGGAAATATAGGTTCTGGTAAGACAACTTTATCAACAATGATAGCCGAAGATTTTAACGCAAAACTCATCTTAGAGCAATTCTCTGATAATCCTTTCTTGCCAAAGTTTTACGAAGAACCTGATCGTTATGGCCTACAACTTGAGATGTCTTTTCTCTTAGAGCGCTACCAGCAGATGTCTGGTCAGCTCACACAAACCGATCTCTTCAAAGAGTTTGTGGTCTCCGACTACGACATCTTCAAGTCACTCATATTCTCACAAATCAATCTTGATGAGGATGATTTTATGCTTTACCGAAAGTTCTTCTACACTCTTTACAGTCAGATTATTAAACCTGACGTTTACGTATTTCTTTACCAGAATACTGATAGACTTTTGGAAAACATCAAAAAGCGCGGGCGTGATTATGAGCAAAACATCTCACCTAACTATTTAAAGAAAATCCATTCAGGCTACTTGGATTTCATACAAAAGAACGTGAACATCAACTCGTTAATTATTGATGTTACTGAATTAGATTTCGTTAAATACCCTTCCGACTACAACTTGATTATTGACCAAATACGAGCGCATAAGTCTATCATTAAAAAATAAGGAAGTAAGAACTACTTCCCAAAATCTAAATATTTCCCCGTATAACTCTTCTTATTCTTTGCTATCTCCTCAGGCGTACCCTGAGCAATGACTTCACCGCCCCTGTCGCCGCCGTCTTGCCCTAAGTCGATGACGTAGTCGGCACTCTTTATCATCTCTACATTGTGCTCGATAACCACCACCGAATGCCCTTTCTCAATCAGGGCTTGCAGCGATTGCAGCAGCTTGCGTATGTCGTGGAAGTGCAGCCCTGTGGTAGGCTCGTCAAAGATAAAGAGCACTTTCTCCTTGCTATCCGATTTCGAGAGAAAGGACGCCAGCTTAATGCGCTGTGCCTCACCTCCTGAGAGTGTTGAGGAGGATTGCCCGAGTGTTACGTACCCCAACCCTACATCTTGCAGAGGTTTGAGCTTAGCGGCTATCTTAGGCTGAGCATTTGTCGCAAAAAACGCTACCGCCTCGTCAATGGTAGTATTCAGCAGCTCATCGATGTTCTTTCCGCCAAAGGTTACTTCCAGTACTTCCTTCTTAAAACGCTTGCCGCCGCACGCCTCGCAGGTGAGGTGCACATCTGCCATAAATTGCATCTCAACGGTGATCTCCCCCTCGCCTTTGCACACCTCACAACGCCCTCCATCGATGTTGAACGAGAAGTGCTTTGCCTGAAAGCCCCTGAGTTTCGAGAGCTTTTGGCTGGCGTAGAGTGCCCGTATATCGTCATACGCCTTGATGTAGGTGATAGGGTTCGAACGGGTCGATTTGCCAATGGGGTTCTGGTCTACAAACTCCACCGATTGCAATTGCTTATATTTGCCTTCTATACGCGTAAACTGCCCTATCTTCTCCCCGCCCAAGTCCAGCTCCTTTTGCAGGGCTGGGTAGAGTATTTTCTTCACCAAGGTCGATTTACCACTGCCCGAGACGCCCGTAACCACAGTGAGCATATCCAGCGGGAAAGTAACGTCTATATTCTTTAAGTTATTCTCACGGCAGCCTACCAACGTGATGTAATGGGGCGAGTTGCGCCGCTCGGTGGGTACTTCTATCTTCATCCGACCGCTGAGATACTGCCCTGTGAGGCTATCGGCTTTCAGGAGCGTATCGTACGTGCCTTCTGCCACTACCTCACCACCGTGCACACCTGCCTCAGGACCAATATCGATGATGTAATCCGCAGCCTTCATTATGTCGGCATCGTGCTCCACTACCACCACCGTATTGCCCAAGTCGCGCAGGGATTGGAGCACCCCGATGAGCTTCTCGGTGTCCTTAGGGTGCAGTCCAATGCTGGGCTCGTCTAAGATATACATCGAGCCTACGAGGCTACTACCCAGCGATGTAGCCAAGTTAATACGCTGGCTCTCGCCTCCTGATAGGCTATTCGACTTGCGGTTGAGCGTGAGGTAACCCAGCCCCACATCGAGCAGGAACTGTATGCGGTTATTGATTTCCACCAATAGCCGCTTGGCCACTTCCCGTTCGTAATCGGTGAGTGCTATGGTCTTAAAGAACTGTTGCAGCTCCTCAATGGAGATTTCCACCAAGTCGGAAATGCTCTTCCCGTTGATTTTCACATAGTCTGCTTCGGGGCGCAAGCGGCGTCCGTGGCAGGCATCGCAACGCGTCTTACCGCGATAGCGCGCCAAGAGCACGCGGTTCTGTATCTTATAGCTCTTCTCTTCGAGTTCCTTGAAGAAGTCCGTAAGCCCCGTAAAATACTCATTACCCTTCCATACGAGTCGCTTTTGGGCAGCGGTGAGCTCATACCAAGGCTTGTGTATCGGAAAATCGAATTTATAGGCATTATTCACCAATTGGTCTTTAAACCAACCCATAGTCTCGCCGCGCCAAGGGTAGATACAGCCCTCATATACCGATAGCCCCGTGTTAGGGACAATCAGTTCCTCGTCTAAGCCTATCGTATCGCCATAGCCCTCGCACTTGGGGCAAGCCCCATAAGGATTGTTAAAGCTAAACAGATGCACATTAGGCTCTAAAAAGGTGATGCCGTCTGCCTCAAACTTATTGCTAAAATGCAGCACCTTCCCCGTACCGACCTCCTGTAGGGCGCACTCGCCTTTGCCCTCAAAGAAAGCCGTATCCACCGCGTCTGCCAAGCGATGCGCAAAGTCCTCAGTGTGCGACACTACCACGCGGTCTACCACTAAAGCAAAGTCGCCTTCCACTTCGGGCAGCTCCTCATCGATGCGCAGCACCTCACCGCGGTACAAGATGCGCACATAGCCCTGCTGCAAAAGCAATTGCAGTGCCTGCTGGGGCGTACGCCCATCGGGCAAATGTATAGGGGCGAGCAGCAGCAGCTTTTCCCGCTCTGGGTAAGCGAGTACCACATCTACCACATCGCTCACGCTGTGCCGCTTCACCTCCTGTCCCGAGACGGGCGAGTAGGTCTTGCCAATGCGCGCAAAGAGCAGTTTGAGGTAGTCGTATACCTCCGTGGAGGTGCCCACCGTAGAGCGCGGATTCGAGGTATTGACCTTCTGCTCGATGGCTATGGCAGGGGCAATCCCCACGATATTGTCTACCTTGGGCTTATCGAGCCGCCCGAGGAACTGTCGTGCATACGAAGAAAGGCTCTCCACATAGCGGCGTTGCCCCTCAGCATAGAGCGTATCAAACGCCAAAGACGACTTCCCACTACCCGACAAGCCCGTGATTACCACGAGTTTATTACGCGGAATACCCACGGTTATATCTTTCAAATTGTGCAACTTAGCACCCTTTATCAGTATCTCTTTTGTCTTCATTACGGGTGCAAAGGTACGGCTTTTTAGCATTATGGCAATAGCTTTATTTGCATAAAAGTTCAAAAACAGCAAAAGCCCACCTACTACACAGCAAAAGAGCAGGCTTAACACCTGCTCTATAATAAATTGTTTTCCTATGTATGTACTTACAAACTATTCTCCTTCGTAAACTTCACTATCTCTGAGATATGTCCGAATGCTACCCCAACAACCGTGTCAGCAGCTCCGTAGTATACGGCTACTTTGTCTTCCTCAATAGAGTGCAGTGCTGCGCAAGGGAATACTACGTTAGGCACATCGCCGGTAGTTTCGTAGAGAGTGGCAGGCGCCAAGAGGTAAGGCTGTGTACGAGCGATTACCTTGCTTGGATCGTTGAGGTCTAATAGTGCAGCCCCCATAGAGTAGCGGAAACCATTGCAAGTGTTGATTACACCGTGATAGAACAATAGCCAACCATCTTTTGTTTTGATAGGCACAGCACCAGCACCAATCTTAGTGCACTGCCAAGCACTGTCGATAAAAGGCGTTACCTTCATCACACAGCGGTGCTCGCCCCAGTACTTCATATCAGGACTATAGCTGATGAAAATATCCCCAAAAGGCGTATGCCCGTTGTCGCTTGGGCGGCTGAGCATTGCGTACTTGCCGTCAATCTTCTCAGGGAAAAGCACCCCATTGCGGTTAAAAGGCAAAAAGGCATTCTCACATTGGAAAAACTCCTTAAAGTCAAAGGTATAGGCAATACCTATGGTCGGACCGCAATAGCCGTTGCACCACGTTACCCAATAGCGGTCTTCGATGAAGGTTACACGTGGGTCGTACTTGTATTCGGAGTACAAAAAATCGGTGTTACCGCCCTTCATTACGATAGGCTCATGATTGATATCCCAATGGATACCATCCTTGCTAAAGCCTGCAAAGATATTCATCTGCACGGCCTTGTTATCGCAGCGGAATACCCCTGCAAAGCCGTCTTTAAAAGGCACTACGGCACTGTTAAAGATGCTGTTAGAGGTAGGTATGTCATAACGGTTGATAATGGGGTTCTCACTGTAGCGCCATAGCACGTCGCTACAACCAGCAGGTCGCTCCTGCCAAGGAATTGTACTCATTCTTTCTTTTATATAAAATTGTTAATTTTAGGTGTGAGGTCTGAGGTCTGAGGTATGGAGTTAGGTATGAGGCTCAGACCTCTCTCAAAATAATTTCTGTAATATAACTGATTTGCTCAGCATCTAACTCAGTGTGCATTGGCAGCGAAATCACTTCCTGCACGAGGCGATTGGTTACCACAAAGTCGGCCTCGTTGTAGCGTGGTGAGGTATACGCTTTTTGCGCGTGCAGCGGTATCGGGTAATAAATCCCGAAAGGCACACCCGCCTCAGTGAACGCCTTCGCTAAGGCATCGCGCTTGCCGTTTACAATGCGCAAGGTATATTGATGGAATACGTGGTCGTAACCCGCTGCTGTTACAGGGGTGATAACGCCCGCTTTGCCACTGAGGGCAGCCGTGTATTGGCGTGCAGCCTCTTGGCGGCGTTGGTTATAGCTATCCAAATGAGGCAACTTAGCAGAGAGCACCGCTGCCTGCAACGAGTCGAGGCGCGAGTTTACCCCTACCACATCGTGGTGGTAACGCTCGTACATACCGTGGTTTACAATGCCGCGCAAGGTGTATGCCAGCTCATCGTCGTTGGTGAAGATAGCCCCACCATCGCCATAACAACCGAGGTTCTTTGAAGGGAAGAAAGACGTAGCCCCTACGTTGCCAATCGTGCCTACTTTCTGCTTATGTCCGTCAGCGAAAGTGTACTCCGCGCCGATCGCCTGCGCATTATCCTCAATTACAAAGAGGTTGTGCTTCTTAGCTACCGCCATTATCGCCTCCATATTTGCAGGTTGCCCAAAGAGGTGCACGGGCACGATCGCCTTAGTCTTGGGGGTGATAGCGCGCTCGATGGCTTCCACATTGATATTGAACGTATCGTCATAAACGTCTACCAGCACAGGGGTGAGCTTCAGTAGGGCAATCACCTCAACGGTAGCCGCAAAAGTAAAATCGGCAGTGATAACCTCATCGCCCTCTTTGAGCCCTAAGCCCATCATAGCGATTTGCAGCGCATCGGTGCCATTAGCACAAGGGATGACGTGCTTTACGCCCATATACGCTTCAAGCTCCCTCTGGAAGCTATGCACCTTCGGTCCGTTGATAAACGCCGTAGTGCTCAGGATTTCCTCAAACGAAGCCTGCACTTGTGGCTTAATGGCTTCGTACTGACCGTGAAGGTCAACCATTTGTATCTTTTTCATCGTATAATTAATTTATTAAGGTTGTAGGCTTTAGGTATCAGGCTTTAGCCCTGACGCCTTAAGCCTGATACCTAAAGCCTTATTGTTCTATTCCGCCGCAAAAGTACAAAATAATGCCTAATGTGCAATGTTTACTATCTATTTTTTTGCCGTGCACTTATCGCTACCCCAAATGTGGAACTGGCTATCAGCACAATATACACCAAGGTTACCGCCAACCCCCAACCTGCGAACCGTGCTCGCATCACTGCACACATCTCTCCTTGTGTATGTAGGGCTTCCCACAAGTTCACTGTGGCAAACGCCACAAAGCCCACTGCCAACAGCCCCACACTGAGCACTACCGCTGCGCTGCCTAATGGCATCTCCCGTCCGCGCATTGCCCATAAGTACAAGGTCTGCACGGCAATGCCTATCCAGCCCATTACTACCAGCATAAAAAGCTGCTCGCTGAGGTCATAGCTCACTGGGCATTCACTCCACATATCGCTGTACTTTGCATCTAATGCCAAACTGAGCACTCCCAGCAGTCCAAAGAGCAATAAGCCTATCAAACCCACTGCAAGTCCTATAATTTTTGCTACCTTCAACATTTGATTTTTTACTGAATGTTCTTATCCTTAGGGTATTTTAGTTTGTAGCTTAGGCGGTAGGTTTTGGAAGCTCCTGCTGCAAGTGTTACCTCCCAAGTAAGGATATGTGTTTCGGGGTCTATGGTGGCTTTGCTGCTCTCAAGTAGCTCCACAGTGATGTCCTTCTCGGTAGATACGGGATATTGATCTTTGAGTACCAAGGTGATAGGCTCTTTCTTGTTGTTGCGCACCTTCAGGTCGTAAGTAAAGGTCTGCTCCTTATAGCCCGAGAGGAATTTAGACTGCGACTTATCTTGCACCACCTCGCGCTTTACGCTTACCTTCTTATCCGCACCAAGCGTTAGGTGTATCTCCTCGCCCGTCTGCTGAGGGTCGATGTAGGTGCGCCCTACGTAAGTGTTTTCAAAGACTACATTCGCATCGCCAGGCAGGAGATTGTACTGCGCATAGTCCTTCACAGAGGCTACCAAGTACACCTGCCCATCTATGCGCGGTGCGGCATAGTACTTGTAGGTGGCAGGTAGCGATGCCTCTTGTAGGGATACGCTGTGGGGTTTGCCATTGCCGAGGATGTCGTAGGGCAAGCTGATGTCGAATTGCACATTGAGCGTGCCCTCACTCAGCTCGGTGTAGTCTCCTACCGAGCTTTCAGCCAGCTCAACCTCTTTTGATTCTTTTATAGCCATATCCGCTTCCACTGCTACGCGTGCTCTATAGGAACCCATTGGTGCTCTATTTTCCATTACGTAAACATCGTTGCCGCCATATCCCAAAAACCACGCGTTGAGCACAGGGAAACTGTTGCTCTTGTTGGGGTTGCCGCTGGTGAGGCTGAGTTTTACGCCACGCCAATCGATGCCCGTCTGTTGGGTTACGTCTGCCTTGTAGAGCAATTGCAGAGGATCGCTCACCTTAGTGGCGCGCAGCTCGTAGAAGGGCGTCCAGCTGGCAGCCATTGAGAGGTAACTCAGCTTGAAGTCCACCCGTTGCGCAATAGGCGAAGAGAGCATCAAGATGACTTTGCCTTGTGAAGTGCGATCGCCCTTGTCTTCCTCGCTGGTCAATCGCGATTCCAATTGCTTTTTGGTCTCTCTTAGCTGCTTCTGGCGTTTATCAATAGCGTTGATACTATTGAGCAAGGCAGTACGCTTATGAGTGTAATAATCCACCACTTTGGCAAGCTGCTCTTGGCTTACCCCTGTGTTGCCACCGATCTGCTGGTTCTTATCGAGTAGCGTTACTGCCTGTCGCTCACTTTCGCGCTGGTTGCTGAGCTTCTCAAGTTGCTCACTGAGCAGGGTGATACTATCGCGTACGCGCCTGAGGGCAGGAGCTTCCTTATCGCCTCCGTACTCACTGACGTACCTATTAGTGAACTGAGCCGAGAGCACCACCACGTCCTTGGGCACCATCACACGGATAGTCTCCTCTGAAAGACTGTTGGCTACATTCTTGATCACCACCTCGCTGGTGCCTTTTGGCAGTGCCACAGCTCCCGCGTGGGTGAGCATTACCCCGCGATTGTAGACCGTAGCCTCAGTAACCTTAGCGGTAGTAAAAAATCGTTGTTGTGCAAATGCCCCCACAGAGGAGAGCATGAGTGCTGCTAAGAGTATATTCTTTTTCATCGTAATAACAGTATTTTTGTATGTCTATCCCAAAAAGCGTGCCAAGAGGCTACCCCAAACGCCAATAGCCTTTTATCAGTATTGATTGTGAAGTTTATGATCCCACAGCAATTCCCAGCGAGAGGCGTTTACAGTATCGTGTTTTTCGAGATATATGCTTATAGGGTAAGCGAGTTCTAATACCTTATTTGAGAATTGCCCACATCTACTAAGACATTGCCCATTCTTAAGTAGCGTAAAGTCAAAACCGATATGCCCGCAAGTGGGTGGTAAGCTACCACAATCAAAGTCCTTGCCGTCTGCCCAAATAGAGTCAAGCGTATGAAAAAGAAAATCAGTATCGTGGCTCAAGCGTACATCCTCAATATAGCCCAGAGGAAAGATTTTGCGGGGACTTTCCCATCCTTTGGGAGCTCCTGCCTCAAGAGACTCAATAAGGTCAAACCTCAAAGTCGAAGTGGTATTGTGCACTAACACAGAGCGATTCGCAAAATCAACAGTAATGCTATGTGAAGGCACACGGCGATCAGACCATACATTGAAAATCATCACACGGTCGTCTACCTTAGGCGGCTCTTGCTTAGGGGTATTGCAGGCAATAAAGGCAAGGGCTATAAAAAAATATACGTATCTCATAACAAACTTGGTTTACCTATATAGGGCAAAAAGTATGCCAAAGAAACACGTCCTGCCGTCTATATTGATAAATAAAGCCAAGATAAAGCCGAGACAAAGCCAAGATAAAGCCGAGACAAAGCCAAGATAAAGCCGAGATAAAGCCGAGATGGTAAAAGGATAGTAAGAAGATAGTAAGAGGATAGTAAGAAGATAAGCGGATTTTAATAGAATAAATACCTATTTCTCAATAGGTTACAAAAGAAGAATTTTTAGTAATAAGAAGTGAGAAGCAAGTAGTCAGCCCATACCTAAAACCTGACGCCTCAAGTCTAAAACCCAAATGCAAAAGTACATATAAAAACCTAAACTACAAAAAAATTAGGCATTAATCATTAAAAATTAATCATTAATTACTATCTTTGCACTTCAATACAAAGCGATATGAAATACATTAGCTTATTTTGCACGTTTTTATGTACATCGTTGGGCAACAGTCAGATAACCATCAGTGGGGCACTTAAAAATGCAGATGGTACCCCTATAAAGAACGCACAAGTGTGGGTGGTAGGCAGTCTTAATAGTGCGATTACCGATGCCCAAGGGCGGTATTCCCTTGAGGTGCAGCAGTGGGATGTAGTGCAATTCCCTATGAGCTGGGGAAAATACTTCTTTGTAGAGAAGGCAACCCCCAAGCAGCGTATCGACCTCCCTGCGGACAAAGCTAAACTCAGAGCAGATGATATAGAGGGCGTTGTGGTGCGGGTTGATTTCTCCCTTGATGGGCAGCCCTGTGCTAAAAAGGATTTTTTAGCCCGCCAAACCCAAGGGAAAGTCTACTGCTACTGCCTTGTGATTGGAACAGGAAAAGAACCACACCTAAGCACCTATTTGAAAGGACCTTACCATTACCTTGTAGATGCCTACACTCAGCAGGGCTGGGCAGTGTATTCAAAATATAAGAGCGACTTGGACAAAAAGGAATATACATTGCTCCTAAAGCCTGACGCCTCAACCCTAAAGCTTAAATAAAAATGCGAACACTTATTCAACGGGTAACCCGCGCCTCAGTAACCATTGCGGGGCAAGAGACAGCCGCTATTGGCAAAGGCCTCTTAGTGCTGGTAGGCATTGAGGATGCCGACACCATAGACGATGTGCGCTACCTCTCACAGAAGATCACCTCCCTGCGCATCTTTGACGACTCAGCAGGGGTAATGAACC
Source organism: Capnocytophaga haemolytica (assembly GCF_001553545.1). Classification (NCBI taxonomy): domain Bacteria; kingdom Pseudomonadati; phylum Bacteroidota; class Flavobacteriia; order Flavobacteriales; family Flavobacteriaceae; genus Capnocytophaga; species Capnocytophaga haemolytica. The sequence goes on from NZ_CP014227.1 coordinate 2,337,597, forward strand.
TATCCCTTAAAGACATCAGCGGCGAGCTATGTGTCGTATCGCAGTTTACGCTGCACGCTTCCACAAGGCGCGGCAACCGCCCCAGCTATATACGCGCCGCCCGCCCCGAGGTAGCCGTGCCGCTCTATGAGGCGTTTATTGCGCAGCTCACTGCCGACTTGGGCAGACCTGTACAAACAGGCACTTTTGGGGCGATGATGCAAGTGGCTCTCTGCAATGATGGTCCCGTAACGATATGGATGGATAGCAAGGAGAGGAGTTAGGAGTTAGGAAAGTAGGAGTTAGGAGTTAGAAAAGTAGAAGAATAGAATAAGATGATTGTAATAAAAGAAGAGCTGTCCTTAGCGGAGCTGCTTTCTCACGTGGAGGGGGCAGCAGCTTATCAATGGTGCATAGTAGAGCTTGAAGGAATGGGCTATCAGCAACCTCTATGGGGCTTTGAGGATAAGGTGAATGCTACCACCACAGGGCTTACGGTCTGCTTTCAGCAATTGCAAATCCTCTCTGCTAATGTACGGCAGCTGATATGGCTTACACTGATTGGTGATAAGGGAGCCATTGAACCCGTAGCCCCTTACACTGAGGCTTATGAGGCATATCTGAAAGCACGTTATGCCTTCCATATCACTTTTGTGGATGGAGCGTATTGGGAAATAGAAGGAAAAGAGGCTTATAAATTACAGCATTTGGGTTTAAAAGTATGATTATGGAAATAAACGAACGAACTTCTCGCAATCGCTTATTAATAGCCATCATTGCAACGCATTGGCTACTGGGGTTTATCTTCTGGACAAGGGTGATGGATCGTAGTAATGCAGCAATGGCAATGCTCTATGGACTGATAACAACGGCATTCTATTGGTGGTATTTTAGGCGATATGACCTTATGTACTATGATACTAAGAGGCAAGTCAAGTTATTTTTTGTCAGTACAATAGTGATCGCGGGGCTGTGCTCTTTCATAATGGGGCTTCCTCTATGGCGCATAGCTCTCAATCCTCTGAGTGCCTTTGTGGCAATCTTGAGCGGAGGAGGCTTAATTATTATGTTGATGATAGGTGTTTTTATAGTCAAAGTAATCCCATTCGCGTTGCTGATAGCCTTTATCAATTACCTATGGATACAGTATTTTAAATCAAAAACTAAATAACAATGAAAAAGATAACCTTACTCATTACAGTGCTTATGAGCCTGACGCTCAGTGCTCAGATTACAGTAAAAGGGAGATACATTGATGGGAATAAAAAGCCCATAAGCGGGGCAAAGGTATGGGTAGAAGGGAAGACTATTTCAACAACTACGGATGAGAAAGGTAATTTCTCCCTTAAAGCTGAACGTTGGGACACAGTGATTTTTGGGGAAATAGGCTCTTTTCATATCATAAGTGATAATGCTTCACCGCTGAAATTTATCTTTATAACTGACAGAGATCCCAATCTCTCTATTGCAGTTACTACTGATTTCTTTATTGATGGAGAAAAGGTATCCAAAGTTGACTTTATCAATGCTGAAAAAGAGAAGCACTTATTTAAATACAGAGAAACTATTGCAGAAGACGAGAGCTCTTCGGAAGAAAAATACAATGTGCAAATAGAGGCTTATACGAAGCAGCTATGGAGAGAAGCTACCCAAGAAATGGATAAAAACCATAGAAGAGAGTTCAAACGTATTAACCCTATTCCGTGGAGCAATTATGTCGCATTAACAGTGACATTATTAGTGATTTCGTTAGTTACATAAATAAAACCAAAAACTAAATAACAATGAAAAAGATACCCTTACTCATTACGGCACTTATGAGCCTGACGCTCAGTGCGCAACAAGTGCCAACAGACACTAAGGAGGTAAAGACCTCAGTGGATGCCGTTACGGTGTTCAACAACGGCGCACAGATCACGCGCAAGAAGACGGTGCTCTTGCCCAAGGGCGTTACGCAGCTGCGCTTTACCGACCTCTCACCCTATATCAGTGCGGAGAGTATCACCGTGAAGGCTACCACAGGGGTTACGATCCTCTCCGTAAACCACAAAATCAACTTCTTAGATCAGGCGAAAGCAGCTCCTGAATTGGAGCAGCTCAAGAAGGACATCGAGGCAGCAGTGCGCGAGCGAGAGACCGAACTCACGCGCCTTGAGGTCATCAAGGAGAACATCGACCTCCTGCAAAAGAACAAAGACCTCAGTGGCAAGAATAACCCTGTGCAGCTCGGCAACTTGCAGCAGGTGGCGGACTATTACAATCGGCGCCTTACCGAACTCAAGCTCGAGGAGAACAAGCGCAATGAGACACTTGATGCGCTCGAAAAAAGGCTGCGCAATCTCCAAAACCAGAAGACTACCCTTGAGGGCAAAACCAATACGGAACGCGGCGAAATAAGCATTAAGGTCAGTGCCGATGCCGCTAAGAACGTGCCCTTTGAGTTGCGCTACGTAGTGGACAATGCGCGTTGGCAACCGAGCTATGACCTCCGCGCCAGCGACATCAACCAGCCTATCCGATTGGTGTATAAAGCCAGCGTACAGCAGGACACTAAGGAGGATTGGGACAACGTTCACCTCACGCTTTCCTCAGCCGAGCCTACCCTCTCTAATGAAGCCCCTGAGCTCAATCCTTACTACATCGACTATGGGGTGAACCACCCTTCGTTTAAGAACAAGAAGATGGATACGCCATTGCGCTCCCTCAGCGGAATGATACAAGGCATTATAACTGATGGGCAAGGAGAGCCGCTGCCTGGTGTGTCTGTAGTGGTGAAAGGCACTTCCAGAGGAGTCGCTACCGATTTTGATGGGAAGTTCTCTATAAGTACCAATGTTGTGGGTAACAACAATTTAGTAATAAGTTATATTGGCTTTAAAACACAGGTAGTCAGCCCCAAGCCTGTGATGCGTATAGCCTTAAAAGAAGATAATATGCAATTAGAAGAAGTGGTGGTGTCAGGCTATACTGGTAGTAAGAAACGCAGTCGCAAGGAGCGTGACCTCGCCAGAGAAGCTGTCAAAGCTGAAAAGGTAGTAGAAGAAGAGCAGCCTACCGTTGCCCTGAAGACCATCGACACGCCTACCAATGTGCAGTTTAACATCGAGGTGCCTTACACCATAAAGAGCGACAACCAAGTGTATGCCGTAGACATACAGTCGCTTAAAGTGCCTACGCAGTACAAGTATTACACCGTGCCTGCGGCTGAGAAGACGGCTTTCCTGATGGCACAGCTCACCGACTACCGCGCTTACAACCTCTTGGAAGGCGAGGCGAACATCTTCTATGAGGACACTTTCATCGGCAAGACCTCCATTGACCCTAATCAGCTGAGTGATACCCTCAAGATCTCACTCGGTCAGGATAAGAAGGTGGTTGTCAATCGTGAGGCAGTAAAGCAGCTTACCTCGCGCCAAACGCTTGGCAGCAAAGAGGAGACCACCCGCCATTGGAAGACCACCGTACGCAATGCCAAGAGCGAGCCTATACAAATCACCGTGCTCGACCAATTGCCTGTATCGCGCCGCAAAGAGATAGAAGTCATTAACAAAAACGTCTCAGGCGGCAAGCTCAACCCCGACACAGGTGAAATCACTTGGGAACTCACCTTACAACCTTCAGAAAAGAAGGAGTTAGAAGTAGAATACAGCGTAAAATACCCCAAAAACAGACGGGTGGTGATAGAATAATCTATGAAAACGATTTACAATATCATTACGTATATTGCAGGGGTACTACTGCCAATACCTGCGTTGTGGAATAAGAAGTTGCGGCTCTTTGTCGAGGGGCGCAAAGAGGTATTTGCATACCTTAAAAAGCACATCACGGCTGAGGGAAGTTGGGTATGGGTGCACGCAGCATCGCTGGGGGAGTTTGAGCAGGGGCTGCCCGTGATACAAGCCTTGCGCGGGCAGGGCTACAAGGTGCTCGTTACCTTCTTCTCGCCTTCGGGCTATGAGGTGCGCAAGAATAGCCCTGAGGTGGATGCAGTGTGCTATCTGCCCTTAGATACCCCCGCCAACGCCCAGCAATTGGTGGCTATCGTGCAACCCAAGATGGCGTTCTTTGTAAAGTATGAGTTCTGGACGAACTACCTCCACGCACTGAAAGACAACGGTGTACCTACCTATCTTATCTCGGGTATCTTTCGCGAGGGACAGGCGTTCTTTAAGTGGTACGGCGGTTTGCAGCGCGCTTGTCTGCCCTGCTTTACGCACTTCTTTGTGCAAAACACCCTCTCAAAGTCGCTATTAGAACGATTAGGCTACGGGAACGTAACGGTTAGTGGTGATACGCGCTTCGACCGTGTGGCTGCTATTGCTACCCTCGACAATCATTTGGGCTTTATGGAGACCTTTAAGGGCAACAGCCTCTGTGTGGTCTTTGGGAGCTCGTGGCCTGAGGACGAGGCTGTTTACCTGAGCACCATTAACGAGAGCACAGCGGGGACAAAGTTCGTCATTGCACCACACAATATCCACCCAGAGAATATTGCAGCACTGCAAGAGCGCATTACCAAAAGGGTAGGGCGTTACTCCGAAAAAGACAGCATAGACCTCACTGCAATAGACGTGCTTATCTTAGACACGATAGGTATCCTTACCAAGGTCTACGCGTATGCCGATGTGGCTTACGTGGGCGGCGGTATGGCAACAGGACTGCACAACGTCTTGGAGCCAGCGGTCTTTGGCGTGCCTGTGGTTATTGGCAAGCATTATGAGAAGTTTGCCGAGGCAGTGGACTTGGTAGCCTTGGGCGGAGTACGCTCTGTAGACAGCGAGGCAAGTTGCAAAGAGGTGCTTACAGCACTTATTGCAAGCCCTGAGAAATGCCACAGTGTAGGGGCTATTAATGCGCGGTATATCGCTGAGAAGAAAGGAGCAACAGAGAGGATAATGAATAATTTATAAGGGATAATGAAACAGATTGTATTCGTACTTTTTACACTTATAGGGATAAGCACCCACGCACAAATGGATACATACGCCTATAAGCAACGCTTGGAAGGAGTAAAGACTAATACGTGGCACAAGGTCGTATTGCCACAGTCCGTCTATGGCAAACTACAAAGTCCGATGAGCGACATTCGTATCTATGGAGTAGGCAGCAAGGACACGATTGAAGTGCCTTATATAAAAGGTGATATTTACCCCAAATGGCATAAACTTGCTATAGGGAAGCTGCCAGCAACTGTTGAGGCAACTCGCAAAGCACAGCACGAGGATATTGATGCTGCGACCCAGAGCCAAACGGTTGCCTTCACACTGAAAAACGATAAATCATCACAGTGTACTATCCTTACCATCACACTTCCTGAAGCTCTTTATATAGCTAAGATACACATTCAACCTAAGAGTTCTTTTAGCTATTTTCGTAGAATTACCGCTAAAACAACTGATAAGCCCTTAGAGATAGACAATCGATACAAGCAAGTGCTACTCTTTGAGAACAATCTGAGCTCTAAAAGCGATAATACTTTTTACTTTGACGACATTATCACTAATAAAATCGTTCTAACAATAGAAAATAACGATAACCAGCCTCTAAAGTTTGAAGGAATAGACATTTTTACGATCAATTACAAGTTTATTGCACGATTTGCTGAGGCAGATCGTACTTATTATTTGGTGTATGGCAAGGCTGACGATCGCAGTCCACAATATGATATTACGCACTTTGAGAATGAAATCCCTAAAATGCTCACCACGGTGCACTACATAGGCAAGCCCGAACCCATTAAGGTAGCTAAAACCCTCTCCCACCCTACTGCCGAGAAGGAGAAAGATAACAACTACCTCCTTTGGGGCGTAATGGGAGTGATAGTAGCACTTATTTTTATCTTCTCTGTAAAGATGATTCGAAAACCTTAATAATCTTTAGAAATCAATACATTATACTGCTACTTAAAAATTATTTTCAATGTTTGAAGAAAAAAAAGTGCTAAAAATATTAGGTTATCTCAAAAAGTATTTATAATTTAGCCCCCGATTTCAATTATTTATTAACATCTAAACAAAACTAATAATGACAAATTTTGCTAAATTAATTTACGAAGGGAAAGAGTACGAATTCCCAATCGTCGTAGGGACGGAAAACGAGAAAGCCATTAACATTGAAAAATTACGTGCCCTCACAGGCTTAGTAACCCTTGATTCTGGCTACAAAAACACAGGTGCTTGCCAGAGTGCCATCACCTTCTTAGATGGTGAGCAAGGAATCCTGCGTTATCGAGGTTACAACATTGAGGACTTAGCAGCCCACGCTGAATTCTTGGAAGTAGCTTATCTATTAGTATTTGGAGAGCTCCCTACCAAAGAGGAGTACGCACATTTTAAGAAAACAATTCATAAGTACACTTTAGTGCACGAAGAAGTGCGTAAAATCTTAGACGGATTCCCCAAATCAGCACACCCTATGGGGGTATTAGCTTCTATTACCAGCGCACTAACGGCTTTTAACCCTGTGCCAGTAAACGTAGATTGCCCTCACGATGTCTACGAAGCAGTATGTAAAGTGATTGCTAAAGTAACCATTGTAGCTACTTGGGTGTTTCGTAAACGCGAAGGACTGCCTCTGAATTACTATAAAAATGACTTAGGGTATATCGAAAATCTACTGAGAATGCTCTTTGCTATTCCCACAGAACCTTATGATATTAACCCCACTGTAGTCAATGCACTCAACAAGCTCCTTATCCTTCACGGCGACCACGAGCAAAACTGCTCTACCTCAACCGTTCGCTTAGTAGGGAGCTCACACGCTGGTTTATTTGCAAGTATTGCCTCAGGAGTATCAGCCCTCTGGGGAAGGCTGCACGGAGGGGCTAACCAAGCCGTTATTGAGATGCTTGAAGCTATCTATGCTGATGGAGGGGATGTAGATAAGTTCATCGCCAAGGCAAAGGATAAGAACGACCCTTTCCGATTGATGGGCTTCGGGCATCGTGTATACAAAAACTTCGACCCTCGTGCAAGTATCATCAAAGCAGCTGCCGATGATGTGCTACACGCTTTGGGCATTGACGAGCCTATATTCGAGATCGCTAAGCATTTGGAGAAAGTAGCCCTCGAAGACCCTTATTTCAAAGAACGCAACCTCTATCCTAATGTCGACTTTTATTCAGGGATTATCTACCGTGCACTGGGGATGCACGTGGAGATGTTCACCGTGCTCTTTGCTATCGGTCGCCTACCAGGGTGGATAGCCCAATGGAAGGAAATGCGCCAAGGAGGAGAACCCATAGGTCGCCCACGACAGATCTATATAGGAGCTGTACAACGTCCGTATGTAGCACTGAATGAACGCTAAATTTATTTTAAAACACGAACATTGGTATAGGCGAATAGCTTAGTATTAGCTATTTGCCTATATTTTTATATAGTGTAAATACAAAATAATTTGTACTCTCTTATACTGTTTTCAGAAATAATATGTAATTTTGCCGCCATATTTCGCTTTTAAGGGCGATAGGATTGATTATTTATATGCAGAAACCTTTAATATTAATAACCAACGACGACGGCATCACTGCCCCAGGCATTCGCTGCTTAATAGCGATAATGCGTGAGCTGGGCGAGGTAGTTGTAGTAGCCCCCGGCTCGCCTCAAAGCGGCAAAGGGCACGCCGTAACGCTGGATACGACCATCTACTGCGACCCTGTGCAGAGCCCATTGGAAGGCGTGCGGGAGTACGCTTGCAGCGGTACCCCTGCCGACTGCGTGAAGATCGCCAAACACGAGGTGCTCGAAGGGCGGTTGCCCGACCTTTGTGTGAGCGGCATCAACCACGGCTCGAATGCCTCCATCAATGTGATTTACTCAGGCACAATGAGTGCCGCTATTGAGGCTGGTACGGAAGGAATCCCTGCCATAGGCTTTTCGCTCTTGGACGACAGCTGGGAGGCGGACTTCACGCAAGCGCGCGATTTCATTAAGACCATAGCTGAGAAGGTGCTCACCGAAGGATTGCCCAAAGGGGTGGTGCTCAACGTGAATATCCCCGCCTTAAAGCGGGAGGCTATCAAAGGCATACGCGTGTGCCGCTCAGCCCGCGGACGTTGGATAGAGCGGTTTGACAAGCGCACCTCACCACAAGGGCGCGTTTACTATTGGATGACGGGCGAGTTCATCAATAACGACCTTGCAGAAGATACAGACATTTGGGCACTCGACCACGGCTATATTTCGGTGGTACCCGTAGGCTTTGACCTTACGGTACACGAGGCTATTGATACACTTAACACTTGGCAATTATGAACTACAGACTCAAACAACAACTCATAGGGCTGGCAGTAGGGCTGGTGGCAAACGCAATAGGAATTATAATTGCTACGTTGATCCTTTCAAAGTACAGCCTGTGCACAACCCTTGTTGATGCTTATGAGAAGAACTATATAGGCAAGCTCATTGCCCTTGGTGGTATCCTCGACCTTATTGCTTTCTTTTTCTTTATCCGAAGAGATGAGAATGAACGTGCCCGCGGGGTGCTAATGGCTACTTTTATATTGGCGTTTATTACTTTATTGTTACAACTTAAATAATAGGAGGCAGAAGTCAGAGGCCAGAGGTCAGAAAGTGCTGATCTCTGACCCCTGACCTCTGGTCTCTTCAACATTAGAAATGAGACTAAGAGAATATTTTGTTTTTTTGTACCGTATTTTCCTTGTATACGCGTTTTATGCTTTTGCAAGAGGCGTGTTTTTGTACTTTAACAAGGATATGATGGGTGATTACAGCACCTTTAAGCTCTTTTACTATGGATTGGCGTTCGACAACTGCGCGATAATGTACACCAACCTGCTGTTTATACTGCTGAGTTTGCTGCCGCTGTGGGTAAATACTACGCCAAAGTTCCAAAAGGTGGTGTTTTGGAGTTATTTTATCCCCAATACGATTGCGTATGCTACGAACTTCATCGATGTGGCGTATTATCCGTTTAGCAAATCGCGACTCACTACGGGTTCGTTTGCAGTGATTGAGCACGAGCAGAACAAGATGACCCTCTTCTGGACTTTCTTAGGCGAATATTGGTATCTCTTTGTGGGCTTTGCAGGGCTTATTGCCTTGTGGGTGTGGCTGTATAAGAGAGTAGAGATAAGAGAGCAGAGAGCAGAGAACAGAGCACAAAGCTCAAAGCTGGCTTATTTTGGCTGGTCGGCAGTGTGGTTTGTAGGCTTTGGTGTGCTGATAATGATGGCGATACGCGGGGGTGGTTTTACTTCCGATACGCGCCCTATTAATATGCTTGATGCCAGTCGCCACGTAACGGTAACGCCTCAGGCGGATGCAATCCTCAATACGCCTTTCTGCTTGATTAGGAGTCTTGGGAAGAATAAAGGCTTTAAGGAATATCACTTTGTAGATGAGGCATATATACGCGAACATCTCAAGCCTATCAAACAGTATCATCGTCAGGTGAAAGAGAAGCCTAATGTGGTGATATTCATCTTGGAGAGCTTTGGCAGGGAGTATTGGGGCTGTATGAATAAAAACAGAAATATCCCTAACTTTAAGAGCTATACGCCTTTCTTGGACTCGCTTTCGCAGCATTCTTTTATGCTCGACAATGCGTATTGCACGGGGCGTCAGTCAATACACGGAATGTCGTCGATGTTGGCGGGGATACCTTCCTTTCAGGTGGCGTACACCTCATCGCCTTATGTGAAGCAGCCTACACAGTCAATCGTTTCTATTGCCAAGGAGATGGGCTACGACACTTCATTCTTTCACTCCGCACCTAATGGTTCGATGGGCTTCTTGGGCTTCTCGAATATCTTGGGTTTTGACCATTACTATGGCAAGACCGAGTATAACAACGATGCTGATGATGACGGTCGTTGGGGTATTTGGGATGAGCCTTTCTTTCAATATATGTGTAAGACACTCAGCGAGAAACAGCAGCCTTTCTTAGGTACTATCTTTACACTGTCATCACATCACCCTTTTCAAATACCTAAGAAATACGAGGGTAAGTTTGACAAGGGTACGCTACAAATACACCAATGTATTGGCTATACGGATTACTCTCTCAAGCGTTTTTTTGAGTGCGCCAAGCAACAGCCGTGGTTTAAGAATACCATCTTTGCTTTTGTGAACGATCACCCTAACCAGACGTATTACGACCTTTACAAACAGCCAATTACCAATAGGGCGGCAGCGATTATGTTCTACAGTGCCAACCCTGAGTTAGTGCCTACCAAGATGTATTCAGAGATTGCAGAGCAGATTGATATATATCCTTCTTTAGTTGATTTGATGGGCTATAACAAGCCTTTCCGTTCGTGGGGGCGCAGTGTGTTTGCTGATTTGCCTGATGAGAAGCCCAAGGCATACGTAAATGATGCGTTGCTCTATCAGCTCAAACAAGGGAATTACATCTACCAGATGGACGACAAAGGGGTGCTTATAGGCTTATTTGACAAAGATGATGAGGCTCTGAGAAACAACCTTCTCGGCAAGGTGAAGAACGCTGAGGTAACTGAGGCTACCAAAGAGTTGCAAGCCTTTATGCAGGACTATATGGATAGGATACTCAACCATAAGTTAAGTATCAAAAGTCAGTAGTTAGAAATTCAGAGGCGGTAATAATAGCAAAGCCCGAAGGTTAGATTTAGTACCTTCGGGCTTTGCTATTGTTGTAATTCCTGATCTACTCTAAGGTAAGTAAGTATTTTTCAGCGTCTAAGGCAGCCATACATCCTGAACCTGCGGCTGTGATCGCTTGTCGGTAACGCGTATCAGCAGCATCACCCGCTACAAATACGCCCGCTACATTCGTAAGTGAGGTGCCTGCCACATTCTTAATATAACCGACCTCATCCAAAGTGATATACTCCTTAAAGACATCCGTATTAGGCTTATGCCCGATGGCTACGAAGAAGCCTGTAACAGGGATTTCCTTTACCTCATTCGTTTGATTATTGCGCACCTTGATAGCGGTAACTACTTGTCCATCACCTAATATTTCTTCGGTTTCGGTATTGAATAATACTTCTATTTTATCATTTTTAAGCACGCGCTCTTTCATAATCTGCGATGCACGGAACTCATCGCGGCGTATGAGCATTGTTACCTTTGCACATATATTTGCCAAGTAGAGTGCCTCTTCACAAGCCGAGTCGCCCGCCCCTACGATGGCTACCTGCTGATTGCGGTAGAAAAAGCCATCGCAAACGGCACACGCCGATACACCACCACCTGTGCTGAGATAATGTTGCTCAGAGGGCAAGCCCAAATACTTAGCTGATGCCCCTGTGGCGATAATCACAGCATCGGCGTGGAGCTCTTTAGTGTCGTCAATCCATACCTTATGAGGATGTGCTGAAAAGTCGACTTTAGTAACCCAGCCATTGCGGATTTCAGCCCCAAAGCGTTCAGCTTGCTTCTGTAAATCCATCATTAGTTCGGTACCCATAATGCCATTGGGGTAACCAGGGAAGTTTTCCACCTCGTTGGTAGTAGTAAGCTGTCCACCAGGTTGCCCACCTTGGTATAAGACAGGAGCGAGGTTAGCGCGCGAAGCGTAGATAGCTGCAGTGTAACCTGCTGGTCCTGAGCCTATAATTAGGCATTTTACTTTTTCGATATCTGCCATAATGTTTCTCGTTTTTAATATTAATTTTGCAAAGGTACGAAAAAAAATGCATATCTCAAAGCGCGAAAGTTATCAAGTTTTCCGATAGGTTCATTTGTAAAGTTTATGGGAGATCAAAATCAGTTGTTGTACTGAGGGTCTTCTTCTCCGATAGGTGTCCGTTATCGGTTCGATATGAATGGTGGACTTTTAGCCTTTTCAAAGGATGAAAAAATGAGTCTCTTTTGGAAAAGTGGATGGGTGGAGCAATTTTTCTCTAAAAATATTTCATTTTTGACTCGTGATAAGTATTCTTATAATTATTTGATATTCATATACATATATGTCTATTTTTCATTTTAACAAAATTTTATCACTACAAAAAGTGTAAAGTTTTAGTTTTTTTGCGTTGTATTTTGTGAAAAACTCTTACATTTGCACTTTGCATAAGAAGAATATGTACAGATATTTTTACACCATATTGATACTATTAGCGGTGCAGGTGGCATCGGCGCAGCAACACGAGATTGGGATCTTCGCAGGAGGAAGTAACCCTATTTCGGACATTGGTAGAGGTTATTACGTACTGCCCAACCGTCCAGCGGTGGGAGGTGTGTACAAGTGGAATTTCCACGAGCGTATGTCGGTTCGCGTACAGCTTACGGGCACACAGCTCTATGGCAACGATCGCCAGTCGGACATTGCGGGCAAACGCAAGCGCGACTTCTCGTTCAAGACGGACGTCACAGAAATGATGACTGGGGTGGAGTTCCATTTCAGGGAGTACCGAATCGAGCACTTGATCGACCGTCCGTGGACACCTTATGTGTTTGTGGGCATTGGCGGCTTTTGGCACGATGATTTGTACTTCGACAACACCACTGCCAAGCCATTGGAAGCCGAGAATACCACAAGGCGCGAGTTTGACGCAATGCTTCCCGTTGCCTTAGGTATTAAGAAGAAGATCACTCAGCGGCTTATCTTGGCGGGTGAAGTGGGTTTTCGCTACACGCTTACCAACAATGTTGATGGGAATGCGCCAACGCATCAAGGCTTTATGTTTGGCAACTTAGGCAGGAGCTATGATTGGTATACAATGGTAGGGGCTTCACTGACGTATACTTTCTGGGAAGCACCTTGTTATTGTAAGCGAAGATAAGATGGCTGAAGAGTTGATAAACAAGCCACGGCATATTGCCATCATAATGGACGGCAATGGGCGTTGGGCGAAGCAGCAAGGGATGCTCAGGGCATTTGGACACGAGCGCGGTGTGCGTACGGTGCGTGAGGTAGTGGAATACTGTGTAGAACACGAGATTCCATACCTGACGCTTTATGCGTTTTCTACTGAGAACTGGAATCGCCCTGCCTTGGAAGTGAAAGCCCTGATGGAGTTGCTGGTAAAGTTCCTGAAGAAAGAGGCTGATGAGCTCGACAAAAACAATGTACGCTTGGGGGCTATTGGCAGTTTGGAGCGTTTCCCTGAGAAGGTGCGCGAGGTGTTGCTCAGCACTATCGATCGCTTGAAGCACAACACAGGCACTACCCTTACGCTGGCACTGAGCTATGGTGCCCGTGAGGAACTCGTGCAGGCCACGCGGCGCATTGCTGAGGAAGTGAAAAGCGGCAAACTCAATACTGAGGCTGTAGATGAGCGACTGGTGCAACGCTATTTGTACACAGCCGATTTGCCCGATGTGGACTTGCTTATTCGCACCAGCGGTGAGCAGCGCATTAGCAACTTCTTGCTGTGGCAGATTGCATACGCCGAGCTTTATTTTGCAGAAGTGCTCTGGCCAGAGTTTACTAAGGAACACCTAAAAGAAGCATTATTAAACTATCAAAAGAGAGAGAGACGATTTGGAAAAACCAGTGAACAACTTAAATAGAACTATGTTGAAAAAAATTGTATTTATGGCACTGCTGGCAATCACAAGCCTTGTCAGTGCACAAGAGGACGAAGATAGAGTATCATTAGGACAAGGAAAGAAATATACCATCGGAGGTATTGAAGTTACTGGTGCCAAACGCTTTAATGAACAAACTATCCTGACTACCACAGGGCTGAAAGTAGGCGATGTGATTGAAATACCGAGTGAGAAGTTCAGCGCGGTTATTCACAAGCTATGGAGCTATAAGTTGTTCAGCGATATTAACATCTACATCAAGCGCGTGGAGGGCGATACCGTCTTCCTTGAATTAGCGATTAAAGAGACACCTTCACTCATCAATGTGAGCATCAAAGGGGTGCGTGAGAAGAAAGCTGAAGCCCTCATAAAGGAGTTGGAGCTGAAGAAAGGGACTACTAAGGTGAATGAGAACCTCATCGCCAATACGAAGAATTACATCACAAATAAGTATCGCAAAGAAGGGTACCTCAATACTAAGGTAAACGTTGATACTAAGATAGATACCACCGATGCGAACGGGGTGGATATGCTTATCTTTATAGATAAAGGCAACAAAGTAAAAGTAGATGAAATAGCCTTTGAGGGCAACCAGAAGTACAGCGATAGGAAGCTGCGCCGTAAGCTGAAGAAGACTAAGCAGCGCGCTTTTGGTCGCTTTTGGAAACGCTCGAAGTATGTGAAGAAGGACTATGATGAGGACTTGACTTCAATGGTTGATTTCTACAAAGAGAACGGCTATCGCGATGCACGCATCGTCAATGATACCCTTATAAAGGATAAGGACGGCAATGTGAGCTTAAAGATAGCTTTGGAAGAGGGAAAGCGTTATTACTTTGGCGACATCCGCTTCTTGGGAAACTCGGTGTACAACGACCGTACGCTGAACCAAGTGCTTGGCATCAAAAAAGGTGATGTGTACAATGGCGTACTACTGAAAAAGCGTATCCAAGACCAGAGTAAACCTGATGCTGACGATATTACCAACCTTTACCAGAACAGCGGTTACCTCTTCTCGCAGATACACCCTGTGGAGACTTCGGTAGTGAACGACACTATCAATTTTGAAATACGTGTGGTGGAGGGTAAGCCTGCGTATTTTAACAATATATCGGTAAAAGGAAACGAGAAAACCAACGACTATGTGATTTACCGCGAACTGAGAACACGCCCTGGGTATTTGTACAGCAAAGATGCCGTGGTGCGTACGGTGCGCGAACTAGGGCAGATGCAGCTTTTTGATGCGCAGAACATCAATCCTGAGTTTAAGAATGCTGACCCGAATGCAGGTACGGTAGATATTGAATATAACTTGAAAGAAACAGGCTCCAGCCAAGTGCAGTTGCAAGGGGGCTACGGAGGTGGATCGTTCATCGGTACGCTGGCACTCTCGTTCAACAACTTCTCAATGAGGAACTTATTCAACCGTAAGGCATATACCCCTGTGCCTATGGGCGATGGGCAATCGTTTTCGGTGAGCTTCCAAATGAGTAGGTATTACCGCACCTATGGGTTCTCATTTACAGAGCCTTGGCTCGGTGGGAAGCAGCCTGTACAGTTCTCTGTATCGCTAAGCCGCACCGAACAGTTTGGCTACAACTACCGCACTTACGACGTAGATAGAAGTAAGCGTGTGAATATCACTAGCGTGAGTGTAGGCTTGGCAAAGCGATTGCGAATCCCTGATGATTACTTCCAGATAGCACATACATTGAGTTATCAGCTCTATGACCTGCGTGATTATCCGAACTTAGGGTTATTCACCTTTAAAGATGGTAGCTCTAACTCATTGGCGTACACCATAGCCTTATCGCGTAATTCTAGCGGTCCGAACCCTATCTACCCAATGAGCGGTAGCAGTTTTACCATCAGCGCTAAGCTCACTCCTCCGTACTCAATGTTCAACGGAGTAGATTACAGCAAGCTACTTGACGAACGCGACCAAGCGGTGAAGGATGAAAACTCAACCCGTATTGCACAGATAGATCAAGAGCGTTTCCGTTGGTTAGAGTTTTATAAATTGAAGTTTACCTCAGCGTGGTACACCAATATATACAGCAAGTTCGTACTGAAATTCGGTGCTGACTTTGGTTACCTCGGGGCATATAACAAGGATAGGGGTATTGTACCTTTTGAGCGCTTCTTTATGGGAGGCGATGGGTTAGGCTATTACTCAATGGATAGCCGCGAGAACATCCAGATGCGTGGGTATGAGAATTACGCCCTCTCAGGCGATGGTGGGGAGAATGTATTTAACAAATTCTCGTTGGAATTGCGTTACCCCATCACCCTGAAGCCAATGGCATCTATCTACGGGTTGGCATTTGCTGAAGGTGGGAATGTGTACAACGGCTTAGAGAACTTTAACCCCTTCCAAATCAAGCGTTCAGCAGGTTTAGGGCTAAGGCTCTTTATGCCAGCCTTCGGTATGCTGGGGATCGATTTTGGCTACGGATTTGACAATCCTGCCAACAGCAATAACCGCAGTGGATGGCAAACACACTTTATTTTTGGTCAGCAATTTTAACGTTTGGCACGATTTTTTCATTACGAAAAATATGTGCTAAGAGCTAACATAGATTTTATGAGAAAATTACATTGTCTATTATTAGTACTCTTAGGAGTTGTCGCAGCGGGTTACGCACAGAAGCCCTCACGCATTGGCTACGTCGATATGGATTACATCTTGGCGAACTTGGAGGACTACAAGGTGGCGAGCCAACAGTTTGCCTTGCAAGTAGAGCAATGGCAGGCAGAGATTGAGAAACGTGCCGAGAAGATAAAGACCGAAAAGGAGAAGTTAGAGGCTGAGAAACCCCTGCTCACCCCTGAACTTATCAAGGATAAAGAGGAGGAGATAGCCCTCTTGGAGTACAATCTCAACGCTTATAAAGAGAAGAAATTCAACGCTGAGAATGGGGAGTATATCACACAGAAGTTTATGCTCGCCAAGCCTATTCAAGATCAGATTTTCAACATTGCTCAAGAGATAGGCAAGATGCGCAAGTACGACTTTATTTTTGAGAAAAGCCAAGCTACGATGCTCTTTTCAGCGGGACAGCACAATTTGAGTAAGGTAGTGCTTAGGGCGTTGAAGAAAAAGGATAATGCTGAAGATAGAAATAAGAATATGGCTGACCTGCTGAAAGAAAGCTATGACTTTGAGTTTGTAGAAGAACGTGTGAAACGCCGTCAGGAAGCAGAAAAAGCACGCAAAGAGCGTCAAGCACAATACGAGCAAGAACGTGTACGCCGCACTGAGGAAATGAAAGCACAGCGTGAGCAGCTCAACAAGAAGCGCGAAGAGCAACGTCTGCAACGCCAAAAGGAAACCGCTGAAAAGCAACAGAAATTACAGCAAGACCGCGAGGCATTGCAAGCTCAACGCCAAAAAGAAGCCCAAGAGCGTATGCAGAAGATGCAACAGGACAGAGAGGCACTCAAAGCACAGCGCGAGAAAGAGAATGCTGAACGACTGCAAAAAGCGCAAGAGCAGCGCGAAGCCCTCAAAGCTCAGCGTGAAAAGGAAAATGCGGAGCGCATACAGAAGATGCAGCAAGAACGTGAAGCCCTAAAAGCCCAACGCGAGAAAGAAGCTGCTGAGCGCGCTCAGAAAGCACAAGAACAAAAGGCTAAAACAGAAGCCGAGACCAAAAAGTAACTTTTAATAAATTAATTATAAAGAAGATGATGAGAAACATTAGAACAATGATGATCGCTGTAGCTCTATTTTTCGGAGCTATGTCCGCAGCTACTGCACAAGTGAAAATCGCCCACATTGATGTGCAAAAACTTTTAGAAGAAATGCCTGAACGCAAATCAGTAGAGGCTCAACTCAAGAAGGTAGAGCAAAGCTATATGAACGATATCCAAGCAGCTGTAAAGGAATTACAAGCACGTGCAGAGAAATACCAAAAAGAAGCAGCAGCACTTAGTGAAGCTGAACTGAAGAAACGTGAAGCTGAATTCCTTAAAAAGTCAGAAGAAATTCAGACTATGGAAGCTAATATCCGTCAATCACAACAAACCGCAGCTCAGAAGCTACAAGAAAAACAAAAAGAACTCGTTGAACCTCTTTTGAAGAAAGTAAAATCATCTATTGAGAAGATTGCTAAATCAAAAGGCTTCCAATATGTATTGGATTCAAGTGCAGGCTCAAGTGTGATTGTAGCTACTGGCGACGACCTTTACAGTGCTGTTAAGAAAGACTTAGGCTTTTAATTGTAATCATATTTATAGATTTTATTGTTGAAAAAAGTGTCTGCTACAAACGGACACT
This sequence comes from Capnocytophaga haemolytica, assembly GCF_001553545.1. Taxonomy (NCBI): domain Bacteria; kingdom Pseudomonadati; phylum Bacteroidota; class Flavobacteriia; order Flavobacteriales; family Flavobacteriaceae; genus Capnocytophaga; species Capnocytophaga haemolytica. Next base: position 2,355,333 of record NZ_CP014227.1, read on the forward strand.
TTTTTTGTATATACCGTTAATACCACAGCTAAATGAAAAATGAGAACCCTATTGGGCTGTTTGACTCGGGCGTAGGAGGCACTACGATATGGCGTGAGGTAGTAACCCTAATGCCTTGTGAGAATACGCTTTTTCTGGCAGATAGTGCCAATGCCCCTTATGGAGAGAAATCAAAAGAGGAAATCACCCGCCTGAGTGATGTGAACACACAATACCTATTAGACCACGGAGCTAAGATTATCGTAGTGGCTTGCAATACGGCTACTACAGCAGCTATTTCTTACCTGAGAGCGAAGTATAAACAAGTGCCCTTTATTGGGATAGAACCTGCTATCAAGCCTGCCAGCCTGAACAGTAAGAGCAAAAAGATAGGTGTGCTGGCTACCCGCAGTACCCTTGCGAGCGACCTCTTTGCCAAGACCAGCAACCAGATGGCTGAGGAAGAAGAAGTGCAGATCATTGAGCGCGTAGGTGAGGGCTTGGTAGACCTCATCGAAAGTGGACAAATCAATAGCCCTAAGATGACTGAGCTACTGCGCCAATACCTCCTGCCAATGGTAGCTGAGGGAATAGATTATTTGGTGCTCGGCTGCACCCACTATCCTTATCTTTTGCCTCAGATAAAAGCCATATTACCACCTCATATCGAAGTGATTGACTCAGGCTATGCCGTAGCCAAACAGACGCGCAACGTCCTACAACAGCGCGATTTACTCACTAAGCACACCTCACAAGGTAGGCATACGTGGCTTACCAGCGGCAAAGTAGAGATACTCAAAGGGTTTGCCCCTGACTTTGTGGAGATAAGGAAGATAGAAAGTAGAAGGGCAGAAGTTAGAAATTAGAAAGCAGAAGTTAGAAATTAGAAAGCAGAAGTTAGAAGATAGAAGAGTAGAAAAAGAGAAGCGTAGATACTTTTATACGCTTCTCTTTTTTATTTACTGTTCTCTGACTGCTGACTTCTGACTACTGACTTCTACTTCTTAGGTATCCTTATGTAGTAGGTTTTGCCATCCTCGTTATCTAACTTTTTATCGCGCAGCCAAGGGTTATAGAGCTTCAAATCTTTGTAAGTGATGTTTTGGCTTTTCGCAAAGTCGGTAAGGTTGCTAATCGTACTATCCACCATCACGTTGGTGGTAGGCAGCTCATTGTACAGATGCTTCTTGTCAAAGATAAACCCATACTTCTTAGGGTGCTTCATTATCTCCTTCATCGCCAGAATGCGAAACACATAGCGCGAAGTCTCCGTGCTGAGCCACAGATCGTAATAGTTCTTCGTCTGCTGGAAAGTAGCTTGGGTATTGACCCCCGTCATCCCTGCGTTGTATGCTGCCGCCGCCATCGTCCAGCTGCCTGTGATGCGCTTTGCCTTGTTGAAATAATCGCAAGCAGCCTGGGTAGCCTTCTCTAAGTGATAGCGCTCGTCCACCTGGTCAGTTACCTCCAAGTTATACTCTTTGGCTGCGGGACGCATAAACTGCCAAAAACCACTCGCCCCCGAAGGTGAAACCGCATTGGTAAGGCTGCTTTCAATCACTGCGAGGTACTTGAAATCATCAGGGATATTATTGCGCCTCAGTATAGGCTCGATGATAGGAAAGTACTTATTGGCGCGCTTTAAGATAAGCAGCGTATTGGATTGCCAATAAGTGTTCACCGTAAACTCACGATCGGCGCGCTCGTATATGTCAGGGTCTTCGAGCGGCACGGGCTCACCTGCGAAGTCAAGTTTTTCGGGAATATCTAACGCATACACCCGATAATCGCTTTCAAAACTTCCCTTGTGATGCTCTGTTGTTGACTCAGCAATAGCGGCTTGGGCATCTGCCTGCTCGTAGATATTGTTGTCGGGCTTAGAGACTGACATCGCATTGACCAAAAAGCCCGACGTGAGCACAATCACAGCGGCAACACCTATCTTTCTTATAGTTTTTTTCATAGTTCATTCATTATTGCGGGGCAAAGGTACGACTTTTTTATGATTTATAAGCTATTTTTCACGATTATTTTGCATTTCAGTATAAAAATCAGTTGGGAGGCAAAGCTGTATAAGGGTTATTACGCATATAAACTATAACAAATACCTTTTTTAGATGCTATTTCTACGTTGTTGTACATACACAGGATTTAGACGAGTCTAAAAAGGAGCTGACTCCATCCGTACTGGTACCGTACTGATACCGTATCTAATCCGTATTGATCTCGTTAGAAAATTTTTCTAAATTGGTAGGTGAGTTTTTGCTTATTTTGTGAGAGAGCATTAACTATGTTTTAGAGGAGTTGTTTGCGTAGGCTGTTTTATTTCTTAAAATATACTATTCAAAAGAAAGCAAAAAGAAAGGTAAGTGTGTAAGATAAAGCATTTTAAGGTAAGGAGTAAAAATTATTTCGAAAATTCTTCATTTATTATTTGGAGATTTAAGGATTTAACTGTAATTTTGTAGCGTTTTTTGATAAGTTCATAATTTAAACCGATATTATATGAAGTTTTTAAAGAAAATTGCCTTGATAGTGTTAATGATGCTGTCAGTGGCAGTCTTCGGGCAAAAACCGAAGATACGTATTATTGCAACGGGCGGAACGATTGCAGGGGTCAGCAAGTCGAACACAGAGTCGAATTACAAGGCTGGAGAGCTCGGTATCTATCAGTTGTTGGAGGCTGTGCCTGAGGTGAAGAACTTGGCAGAGGTCAGCGGTGAGCAGTTAGTGAAGATAGGTTCGCAGGATATGAACGACGAGGTGTGGCTCAAACTCGCCAAGCGTATCAATGAACTACTTAACAAGGAAGGCTATGACGGGGTGGTGATCACTCACGGCACCGACACTATGGAAGAAACTTCGTACTTCCTGAACCTCACTGTGCACAGTGCTAAGCCTGTGGTGTTGGTGGGTGCTATGCGTCCTTCCACAGGGATGAGTGCCGACGGACCGCTGAACCTCTACAATGCGGTAGCCGTAGCAGCTGATAAGAACGCTGCTGGCAGAGGGGTAATGGTGTGTATGAACGACATTGTGCTCGACGGTAAGGATGTGATCAAGACCAACACTACGGCTGTGGAAACCTTTAAGGGGGCTAACTATGGCGAGTTAGCTTATATTCACAATGGGAAGCCTTTCTTTAACCGTCGTCCTGAGCAGAAGCACACCGTGAACTCTGAGTTTGATGTAGACAACCTGAAATCGCTGCCTAAGGTAGGGATCGTGTACAGCTATTCCAATGCCTCTGAATTGCCACTAAAAGCCTTTGTAGACGCAAAGTACAATGGGGTGGTGTTTGCGGGAGTTGGCAATGGCAATCTCTATCATACGCTCTTTGATATGGCTATTAAGGCACAACAAAAGGGCATACAGATTGTTCGTGCTTCGCGTGTGCCCACAGGGGCTACTACCCTTGATGCTGAGGTAGATGACGCAAAATACCACTTCGTGGCTTCACAAGCATTGAATCCACAGAAAGCACGCGTTCTGCTGATGCTTGCCCTTACCAAAACTAAAGATTGGCAGCAAATACAGAAGTATTTTAATGAATATTAATTTTTTAGGGGTCAGGGATCAGCTTTCAGGGGTCAGCCAGTGGCTCACCATAGTTTACTACCATCGTGCTATCTGAAAGCTGACAGCTGACACCTCAAACCTGAATATTATGAAAAAGATATTATTATTGGCAGTAACCCTCCTTATGGGAGGAGCTGCCGCAGCACAAGAAGGTTGGCAAGAGGGCAATCCTCTGCAAGGGCAACTCGATAGCCTCAAGGCACAGATTAGTAAGTTTAACTTGTACTTTAACTTCCAATCGAGTTTTGATGTGATAGTGCCTGACAAGGGCGATACTGAGGCTAATTTTAGGGCACGACAGTTGCGCCTTGAGATGCGTGGCAATATCACTGACCAGATATTCTACCGTTTCCGCCATAGGCTGAACAAGTCGAATGCGGGTATGGACTTGGACAATTTAGCTAAGGCTACCGACATTATGTATGCAGGTTTTCACCTCAATGACCAATTCACCCTTACCGCAGGGAAGATGTGCCAAGCGTGGGGTGGCTTTGAGTTTGACCTCAATCCGATGAACATCTATGAGTACTCTGACTTTGTAGATCATATGGATAACTTTATGCTTGGAGCGATGTTTACCTACGCCCCTAATGCGAGCCACGAGTTTAACTTGCAGATTACGGATGTGAGGAATGACAAGTTTGAAAACCTTTATGCAGGAAGCTCTTTTGAGAAAAGCCGTAGCCCGCTGACTTACATTGTCAATTGGAATGGTAATCTCTTTGACAATGTACTGCAAACGCGTTGGGCTTGGGGTTTACAGCAAGAGGCTAAGAACAAAGCGAACTTAATGCTCACCTTGGGTACAAGGCTGAACTTGCCAAAGTTCCAAATGTTCTTTGACTATATGCGTGCCGATGAGAGTTTGGATAGGCTTCGTTATGCCTCAACATATGGTGGTACTGCTCCTACTTACTTAGAGAAGACCACCTACAATTCATTCATCTTAAAGGCTGAATATCAACCTGCGGAACAGTGGAATGTCTTCGTAAAGGGTATGTACGAAACTGCTGATGCAGACAATGGCAAGTTGCCCACAGGCGTGTACAACAACCAGCGCAAGTCCTACGGGTATTATGCAGGGGTAGAGTATATCCCTTTCAAAGACCAAGATTTGCGGTTCTTCTTTGCGTATGTAGGGCGTAAGTTTGAATATAAGCAAGGAGATGGTAATGCTACCAATCGCTTTAGCTTAGGGATGATGTATAGGATTAAAGCGTTTTAGTGATTAATGATTAATGATCAATGATTAATGTGCTAACGCACAGTAAAAAGTATTGAAGATTACTGTAACACATAGCCGATTAAGTCAATTCTCCACGCCATTGAGCGTGGAGAATTACTGTGTGTTTGCCTTTCAGGGGGTGGGCTTATTTGCTGTCGATGCGGTGGAGTTTGCCTACGCGGGCAATACGCTGCTGTTCCTCTCACCTTATCAACACTTTCAATGGAAAGGAGGCAGCGATGCCACAGTGAGTCTATTGCAGTTTCACGGCGACTTCTACTGCATTGAATATCACAAGAAAGAGGTTGCCTGCAATGGGCTGCTCTTCAATGCGATCTTCTTAACCCCACATATAGAGGCAAGCGAGGCTACTTTTGCAGAGATTGAGCATATATTGCAGCGCATTGAGGCAGAGAGCAATACCCACGAGGCTTATTCGGAGGCAGTACTGAAATCGTATTTGCAGCTCATCTTAGCCCTATCGAGCAAGGAGAAGAGTATGCAGCTCACGGAAGCCCCAAAAGAGGTGTCGCACCAGTTGGTAGCTGACTTTCAGGGGTTGCTCAACACCCATTTTGTAAGGGAGCGCGGCGTGCAGTACTATGCCGAAGCACTGCACCTACAAACGGACACTTTCAGCAAGCGTATTAAGAGCCTCACGGGCAAATCGCCCACGAAACTCATACAGGAGCGCGTGGTGCTCGAGGCTAAGAAGCTGCTACACCTCACCCATAAGTCCATCAAGGAAGTAGCCTTTGAGCTTAACTTCGAAGATGAGTTCTATTTCAGCAGATTTTTTAAGAAAACCGTGGGTTTATCGCCCAAACACTTCCGCGAGCGCGTGGGTATCTCCATTGTGGCTGTGTAGCGTGGCGGATTTGTCTATGAGAATGACGTTTTTATCCATTTGTCAGTCTGCGAAAAGGTAGTAATTTTGCGCCCTGAAAAACATCATTAATATTTAACATCAATAGTATGCAGAAATTATTACATTTTTTGGCTAATGGCGATCGCTGTTTTGTAAATTACATCCGTGTGGCGATCTTTATTGTTATGGCTTGGATTGGCGGACTTAAAGTATGCCAATACGAGGCGGACGGCATTGTTCCTTTTGTGACCAATAGCCCTTTTATGAACTTCTTCTATCATAATTCAGGCAAGACTGCCATCGATGAGAAGGGCGTTACAGGCACTGTGATCAATGGGCAGTCGAACGCTGTGGGTAAGGAAGTAGCACAGTACAAGCTCCACAAAAATCCTGAGGGCAAGATGGTGAAAGCCAATATCGAGTGGCATAAAGAGAACGGCACTTACGCTTTTTCGTACGGTTTGGGTGCTTTTATATGCCTTATCGGGCTTTTGACATTGCTCGGGATATGGTCGCCTAAGATTGGCGTTGTCGGCGGCTTGCTCACCTTCGGAATGAGCATCGTAACGCTCTCTTTTTTGATCACTACCCCCGAGGTATATGTGCCTAACTTAGGTGGTGATATGCCTACCCCACACTATGGCTTCCCTTACCTCTCAGGAGCAGGGCGATTGGTGCTCAAGGACATCATAATGTCCGCAGGAGGGCTGATAGCTGCCTCAGAGGCTGCACGAAGGCTGCTCAAAGCAAAGCAAGCGTAGAGAATATATAACGCATTGAATTACAAAGTAATTAAACTCAATCTTTTTCATATGAATAAGAGCCACTCAGCGATGGGTGGCTCTTTTTTTTTGATAAAAACTTGCTGTGTTTAGCCTGTTTTTCATATCTTTGCGTGATCTTAGGTAGATGAAGAGGTTTTTTTGCAATATGGAGCAAGCACTTGATATACTCAAAAAGTACTGGGGCTACGAGGCTTTCCGAAGCCCACAGGACGCTATTATTCAATCGGTATTAGATGGGAAAGATACCCTTGCGCTAATGCCTACGGGTGGGGGAAAATCGGTAAGCTTTCAAGTCCCTGCTTTATTAAGAGAGGGCATCTGTATTGTTGTTTCGCCCTTAGTAGCGCTAATGACCGACCAAGTAGAAGCCTTAAAGCGCCGAGATATCAGAGCGTTATCACTTGCAGGAGGCCTTTCACACAACGACTTAGAACGCTTGCTGGGAAACGCCCTTTACGGCAATTACAAATTCCTATACCTTTCTCCAGAGCGCTTACAGCAAGAAACAGTTCGTGAGGCTATAAGACAGATGAACGTCAACCTCATTGCTATCGACGAGGCACACTGTGTATCGCACTGGGGCAAAGATTTTCGCCCTGCTTACTTAGAGTGTAAGTGGCTTAAAGAAACCTTTCCAGCAGTGCCAATGCTTGCCCTGACAGCCTCAGCAACCCCAAAAGTACAGAAAGACATTATCGCAGCACTCACAATGCAGGAGCCTCACATCATCACCACTTCACTACAACGTCGCAATATCAGTTACGAAGTGATGGAAGTAGAAGATAAACTTTTCCACTTACTACAAACTTTAAAACTACAAAAGGGAAGTGCTATCATATACCTTAGGAGTCGTAGCGGTACTGTACAAATGGCTAATTTCTTAGAAGGACAGGGCATTTCAGCGACTTTTTTCCACGGAGGACTTACCGCTGATGAGAAAAACAAAAAGCTCGGGATGTGGATCACTGGCGACATAAGAGTAATGGTTGCCACCAACGCTTTTGGTATGGGAATCGATAAGCCCGATGTGCGCACGGTCGTACATTGGGATATTCCTTCTACCCTTGAAGATTACTTCCAAGAAGCGGGGCGTGCAGGGCGCGATGGCAAGCCATCAACAGCTGTTCTGTTCTACAATGAGCTTGACCTTAAGACTTCTGAACAGCAACTGCATAATAACCTCGTTGACCTCCCCTATTTGAAATACATCTACAGCAGGCTGAATGCTTACTTTGTGATAGCCATCGGTGAGGGCGAAGAACAGACTTTCGGCTTGCTCTTTCCTGAGCTCTGCAAGCGGTATAACCTACAAGCACAAAAAGCGTACAATGCGCTGCTGGTATTGGATCGCTGCTCGGTAATCTCGCTATCGGAGAACTTTCATCACCGATCGTCATTGTTTTTCAAGATAGAAAGTTTCCAGCTAATGGAGTACCTGAAAGCACACAGCCACTTGAAAGATCTCGTGCTTTACCTGATACGGAGCTTTACAGGCATCTACAACAGACCTATTTCACTGAGGATAGAAGCGTTAGCAGAGCAGCTACACCTAAATTACAAAACGGTTATCGAGCAATTAGAACAACTGCAAAAGGATGACGTTGCTGAGTTTGTAAACAAAGAAGCTGACTTAGAGCTCACCTTCAGAGTGCCCCGCGACGACGATCGCACCATAGATGCCATCGCAAAAAGCGTCAGAGAGTACAACCACACGAAAACAACTCTCCAAATGGCTGTTTATGATTATATTAACAACGAAAGCGAATGTCGAAGTATGCAATTGTTGCGGTATTTCGGGCAAAATGACCTTACCCCTTGTGGCAGATGCAGCGTTTGTCAGAAAAAGCACGCTAAGGGGTATCTCCGCAGCGAAGAAGCCTCGCAATGAGCAAAGTAGCACACTGCAAACACAAGGTTTCTGCAAATAAACACAAAAAATAACTCCAAACACTTGCTATTCGGAGAAAAAGTCGTATATTTGGCACGCAAAAACACCTTCGCCAGCACATCACCGAGCGGCTGATACACAGGCACAAAGTTTTTTAGAGAATGAAAAAAAATATCTTATTAGCGACCCTCACAGGGCTTCTACTCGCAGCAGCGTGGCCTACGTATGGCTGTTCGTTACTCGTTTTTGTAGCGTTCGTTCCGTTGCTGATGGCTGAGAAGGCAATCCGTGAGCAAAAAAGCTGGACGAAACTGCAAACCTTCGGTATAAGTTATCTGGCGTTCCTGATCTGGAATGTGATCACCACGTGGTGGATCTGGTATTCTACTGAAATCGGTGCTGTTTTCGCCATCTTGGCTAATAGCTTGCTAATGAGCCTTACTTTCCTGCTCTATCACATCGTTGCAAAGCGAGCAAACACAAAGCTGTCACTTATTTTCTTAGTCACTATATGGCTATCGTTTGAAAAGTTCCACCTCACTTGGGATGTTTCGTGGCCTTGGCTCAACTTGGGCAACGTCTTTTCGGAAAACGTGCGATGGGTGCAATGGTACGAGTTTACGGGCACTTTTGGCGGTAGCTTATGGGTGCTTACAGTGAATATTTTCGTTTTTCTCGCAGTGCAACAGTTGCTCACACACCGCCACGAGATGAAGCCCCTGATACGCAAAAACCTCCTCACTGCGGCTCTGCTACTTGTTATCCCCATTGCGGCTTCGTATATAATATATTTTTGCTATGAGGAAGAGCAGAAGCCTGTAAATGTGCTCGTGCTGCAACCCAATATCGATCCTTATTCCGAGAAATACGACACTTCGAATGCTGAGATAGCTCAACTTCTGTTAAAACTCAGTGAGAAACACCTCAGTCGCAACCTCAATTTCATCATTACCCCCGAGACCGTCTTCGCGCAGAACGTACAACTGCACCAGTTGCCCCAGAGCGACGAAGTGACACTCCTACGCCTGAGCACCGCTAAATATCCACAGCTCAACTGGGTGGTTGGCACTGCAATGATTGACTTCATTACCGATAAATCAAAGACCACTGCACAAAGTAACTACCTACCTTCCCACAGAATTTGGTTCAACGACTATAACTCGGCTTTCCTTCTTAACAGAAACCCCGACATTCCGCTTTATCACAAGTCGAAATTAGTAGTTGCAGTTGAGAATTTCCCATATCAGAACGTACTAAAGCCCATCGTCGGTGATGCTTTGATAAACCTCGGCGGGACGGTGGCGTTGAAGACGACGCAGCCATATCGCACAGCCTTTCAAGGCGTAGAAACCGCAGCAAAAGCAGCACCCATTATATGCTATGAGAGCATCTATGGCGAATTTGTGACAGGTTACATCAAGAAAGGTGCTAACTTCCTTGCGATTCTCACTAACGACGCTTGGTGGCGCAACACCCAAGGGCACAAACAGCTATTGAGCTATGCAAGGCTTCGCGCCATCGAAACCCGCCGCAGTATTGCTCGAAGCGCCAATACGGGCATCTCCGCTTTTATCAATCAGCGTGGCGATGTATTGAAAACCTTAGCGTATGGCGAGCAAGGCGCTCTCGGCGATACCCTGAACCTCAGTAGCCGTATTACTTTCTATGTGAAAATGGGCGATTATCTGGCGCGCGTGGCATACTTCCTGAGCTTTTTTATCTTTCTGTACGCCGTCCTGCGCAAGCGCGAAACATTAATGCTTTAACACGATTATTCATTTAATTCATTTGTAAAACTATGTTATACCACTATATTTCCAACGAAACCCTCGTATTAGAACAGCTGGCAGCACTCATTTCCGACGATACCAAGCTCAAACTTTCCGAAGAAGCCATCGTAAACATACGTCGCTGTCACAAATTTCTCGACGAAAAGGTGCGGCAGAACACCAAGCGCCTACAAGAACTCTTAGATAGCTCGTTTTTCAACCCCGACGGGCAACTCAAAGAAGGGGAAGTCTCCATAATGCAACAGGATCTCCTCAGGCATTACGCCTGCGGCATCGGCGAGCGTCTGCCTTCGCGGATCGTCAAGATAATGCTGTTTCTCAAGATCCAATCCTTCTCGTATGGCTTTAGTGGCGTACGCCGAGAGTTGGTGCAGCGGTTGATCGACTTCTACAACCACGGCGTCTATCCTGTGGTCTATTCAAAGGAAATCCCCGACGAACGCATCGCATTAGCACACCTTTCGTTGCCTATCTTCGGCGAAGGCGAGGTATGCATCAACCATAAAGTGTACTCAGCAAGTGAGCTGGAGGCTCGCTACGGGTGGAAGCCTCTGCCACTGGCTATCCGTGAAGCCGACGCGCTGCTCAATGGCACACAGCTCACCACCGCTTATAGCGCTTACAATCTGATACGAGTGCTCGGGTTGCTGCCCATTGCCGACTTTGTCGCTTCGGTATCAACACAGGTTTTCGGAGGAAATCTCTCCGCCTTTTCCGAGCAAATGCAAATCGCACACCCCCACAAAGGGCAGGTTGAGACCGCTACTGCACTTCGCCGTTGGCTGAAAAATGGAGGCCTCGACACTGTGCCGACCGACCTAAATGCAATGCCAGAAGCCTTTTCTTCCATTCCGCAGATACACGGCGCCGTAAAGGACACGATGACACACGTGCGCAAGCTCATCAAAACCGAAATGAACTCCGCCACCGACAACCCCTTGCTATTCCCTGAAAGTGAGGACATAATATTAGGTGGGAACTCACATACCCTCCCGCTCTCGCTCGGGATGGACTTCCTCTGCATAGCGCTCACTTCACTTGGTAACATCGCAGAGCGCAGAGTGTTTTATCTCCTCTCAAATACCGATAAAAACGCTGACGACGAGCTTGATTACTCCATATTTCAGCGTATCATCGAGAGCATTCTCAATGAGAACAGACGGCTTTCCACCCCCGCGAGCATCGAGAGCCCCATCCTCTTCGAGAAAGCCATAGACATCAAAGGGATGGGAGGTAGCGCCGCCGTCAAGTGCCATCAAGTGATCAGAAACGTAGAAAAAATTCTGGCTATTGAGCTCATCTTAGCCGCTTCGATATGGAAGAAAAAAAATATCGCGTATCACTCTGATCCGCTCAATGAATACTTCGCCTTTATGGAAACAAGCGGCGAGAAGCGAACACTCAAACGTGAAATAGAACAAACCATTCAATTTTTTACAACTTATGGACTTTCCGACAGATCTTAACATCGCACAACGTGCATCGATGCAACCCATAACTGAGGTTGCTAAAAAATTAGGCATTTCGCCAGAGGATTTAGAGCCGTATGGCAAGTATAAGGCAAAACTCCCTTTGAGCCTTATCAAAGAAACCAGCTCGCCACGAGGTAAGTTGGTGCTGGTTACCGCCATCACACCTACGCCAGCAGGCGAAGGAAAAACCACTGTCAGTATAGGGCTCACCGAGGGCTTGAACAAGATAGGAAAGCGCGCCATCGCTGTTCTTCGCGAACCTTCTTTGGGTCCTGTCTTCGGAATCAAAGGCGGCGCGGCAGGTGGCGGCTACTCACAGGTCGTACCGATGGAAGACATCAATCTACACTTCACGGGCGACTTCGCAGCAATCGAGAAAGCAAATAACCTCCTCTCGGCTGTGATAGATAACAACATTCAGAGCAAAACCCATTCGATCGGGATCGATCCACGCACCGTCGTGTGGAAACGCGTGATGGATATGAACGATCGCGCCCTCCGCCACATCGTCGTTGGGCTGGGAGGCACTGCCAACGGCGTTCCCCGTGAGGACGGCTTCAATATCACCCCAGCCTCAGAGATTATGGCAATCCTCTGCTTGGCGGAGAGCTTTTCCGACCTCAAGCGCCGCTTGGGCAATATATATATAGGTAAAAAGTTTGACGGCACGCCTGTTTTTGCCCGCGATCTGAAAGCCGTCGGAGCGATGGCACTGCTGCTGAAGGACGCTATCAAGCCGAACCTCGTCCAGACCCTCGAGAATAATCCTGCGATCATCCACGGCGGTCCTTTCGCCAGCATCGCGCAGGGCACCAATTCCGTCTTAGCAACCAAGCTCGGGCTCTCGTTGGCTGACTATACAGTCACCGAAGCCGGCTTCGGCGCGGATTTAGGTGCTGAAAAGTTCTTCGACATCAAGTGCACTTCTGCAGGATTGGCGCCCGACGCGGTAGTGATCGTCGCCACAGTGCGCGCTTTGCGGCATCACGGTGGCGCCAAAAAGGACGAGTACAATACCCCCAGCACCGAGCGCGTCGCCCTTGGATTGCCCAATTTGGAGAAGCACATCGAGAATATACAGCTTTTCGGGGTAGAATGTGTGGTAGCCATCAACGCTTTCCCAAGCGATACGCCCGAGGAGGTTGCGCTTATCGAACAATGCTGCGCCGCCAAGGGAGTTCGCGCTATCGTATCGCGCGGCTTCGCTGAAGGGGGCAAGGGTACCCAAGCGCTGGCAGAGGCGGTGGTAGCCTTAGCTGAGAATGGTAAGAGTCATTTCCGCCCGCTCTACCGCAATGAGGATTCTATCGAGGATAAAATCAGCTGCATCGCCACCAAAATTTACGGTGCCAGCGGCGTGGTTTACAGCAGTAAAGCGCAGAAGGAACTCAAAGAAATCAAAAAGCTCGGCTTCGACACACTGCCAGTTTGTATGGTGAAGACGCCGAAGTCACTCAGCGACGACGAGAAGAAGCTGTCACGCCCTCGCCAGTTCGAAATCACGGTGCGCGAGTTCGAATTTGCCTCAGGCGCGGGTTTTGTCATCCCGATACTCGGCGATACGATGCGGATGCCAGGCTTGCCAAGTGTGCCTGCCGCAGAAGCAATGGATATCGACGACAACGGGGTAATCACTGGTTTATCATAACGTTTACTGCCAGAGCCTTAGGGCTCATTTATAAATATTTTTTTGGGTTAAATAAGATGCTCGGCGGGATGCTGAGCATCTTTGTTTTTACACCTATTATATATAGGTGATTTCTAAAAACGGTATTTTTGTGCATTTTTAAAAAAAGTGGATTGCTGGAAACATTGCTGCTGGGAGTAATTTTCGAAAAGTAGCCCCAGACGCAATGTTTCTTGAGGCATTTCTCAAGAAGTAGTGCTAGAAACAGTGTTTCTTGGGGTAATTCTCGAAAAATAGAGCTGGAAACGATGTTTCTTGGAGTAATTCTTGAAAAGTAGTGCTGGAAACAGTGTTTCTTGGAGTAATTCTTGAAAAGTAGTGCTGGAAACGATGTTTCTTGGAGTAATTCTTGAAAAGTAGTGCTGGAAACAGTGTTTCTTGGAGTAATTCTTGAAAAGTAGTGCTGGAAACAGTGTTTCTTTGGATACTTCTCAAAAATAACTGCTGGAAACAGTGTTTCTCGGGGTATTTCTCGAAAAGTATGTCAAGATACTGAGTTTCTCGGGGCACTTCTCGAAAAGTACATCAAGATACTGAGTTTCTTGGGGCATTTCTCGAAAAGTACGTCAAGATACTGAGTTTCTCGGGGCATTTCTCGAAAAGTACGTCAGGATACTGAGTTTCCAGCTATATATTAAAATTTTTTAGAAACTCAGTTTCTCAGATAGTCGTTTTTTTCGAAAAGAATTTTCAGCAATAAAAAATCCGCCTATCTTAACATAGACGGATTTTAAAGAAATAAAGTTTATAAAAAAGTTGTTTTACATAAATAGGATAATCGCATAGCCGACGGCAATCGCCACAATGGCGGCTACAAAACCAGGCAGCTGAAAGGAGTGATTCAGCACGTATTTGCCGATGCGCGTGGTGCCCGTACGATCGAAATTGATGGCGGCTACCACCGTTGGGTAGTTCGGGATAAAGAAGTAGCCATTGACTGCTGGAAACATCGCTACCAGCGCCAGTGGCGAGATGCCGAGGGCAATCCCCAGCGGATACAGCGTACGTACGGTTGCCGCTTGGCTGAACAACAGGATTGACATCGCAAAAAGCGCAATGGCAAATAGGAATGGATACTCGGTGACGATCGTCTCGATGTGCGTTTCGAAGAATTCGAGATTTCCGTTAAAGAACGTGTCGCCCATCCACGCGATACCGAATATCGCGATAACTGCCTGCATTCCCGCTATGAAGACGGAGCCTTTCACGGCTTTATTGACATCGGTTTTTGAGAAGATGAGGATCAGCCCAGCGACGGTCATCATCACGATTTCGATCACCTCAGGCATTCCGATACGTTGCATCTTTCCATCGATAAGAAAGGCGGGACGCAGCACTTCAATCGAGCCAAAAAGCACAATCGACAGCACCCCGAGCAAGAAAACAAGCACGGCAATCTTAGCGCCTCGCTCTCCCGTAGTAGCCTCGGCGGTTTGGGGGCGTTGCACTTCGAGCAGGCCTTCGCGCACGCGGCGTTGGTACTCAGGATCTTTTTCTAAGGGTACGCCTACGAAGTTCACTGCAAAAGCCCCTGCGATGACCCCAATGAGCGTGGCGGGGATGCAGATCATCAGTATCGTGCTTAAGGTGACGCCGTGGCTGCCGAGCAACGCTGGGGTTAGCAATGCCGCTGTAGCTGCCGAGATAGGACTCGCGGTGATGGCTTGCTGTGAGGCAATCACTGAGATGGAAAGGGGGCGCTCAGGCCGCACTTTGCTTTCGGTAGCAATCTCAGCGATGATTGGCAATAGCGAGTAAGCGATATGCCCAGTGCCCGAAAAGAAAGTGAAAAAATAGCAGACCACAGGCGCGAGGAAGGTGATCATCGAAGGATTGCGCCGCAGGATGCGCTCCGCCACGCGCACTAAGTAATCCAGCCCGCCCGCACCCTGCAAAGCAGCAGCAGCGGTAATAACCGCTACAATCATTAGCATTACATCGATCGGCGCGTTGCCTGGCTTGAGGCCGAAGCCAAAAACCAAAATTCCTAAGCCCATCATCCCGAAGATACCCAAGCCGATACCTCCGACGCGCGCCCCTATGAAGATGGCGAGCAAGACGATCAGTAGCTCTACGTAAATCATATATTCTCCCATTGTAAATCGTGTATTGTTATTTCCGCCCCAAAATTACGAACAAGAAACGAACGGAGCAAAAAAAAGTGGAAAAGTTTTAGCAAATAAAAAGATTTTTAGTACACCTTATTTCTATCTTATTGATTGATAACCTCTCTCTGAAATAAAACCCTCAAGTCTTTATCATAAAGTCAATGAAGATTTGCGTAATTTATAGAAAGAATGTATATTTGCGTGATTTTTGAGTAATAGAGGCAGCGAAAGAATGAAGAAATACCAGCTACAAACGATTTTATACCGCACTTTGGCAGTACTACTGGCACTCTTGCCTACCGATCATAGTCTTGCTACTGACTACTACTTCAAACGCATTTCCATCGAACACGGACTCTCGCAAACGGGTGTTACAGCTATCGTACGCGATCACAAAGGCACGCTATGGGTAGGCACGCGCCAAGGTATCAACAAGGTAGAGAGAAACCACGTCAGCAAGTATACCGATGATTATATCTTCCATCTTTACGAGGATATGCAGCACCATCTCTGGGCGGTGACCCAGCGCGGCGTACTCTGCTACAACGCCGAAAAGGATGGCTTCGAAGTAAAGCTATCGCAGTATATCCATTCGGTGGGTGCCACAGAAACGGGAGTGCTCTTCGGTGGCTACGGCGCACTTTACCTGTATCGCTACCGCTCAAAGAAAATAGAGCGGTTGCCACTGGCAAAGGACGTTTATGCCAAGAAGCGCGAGTGTCTAATCACGCACATCTGCTCAATAGATAAAAACACACTGCTCATTGGCACAGAGAACGATGGGATCTACCGCTACGACTTGGGCACACATCAGCTAAAGAGTTTCATCACCGAGCTGGCGCAGCCGCTAAGTGCCCTTTACGTCGATACCACTAAAAGGGAAATCTACTACTCAGTATTCCAAAAGGGACTATATCGCCACAGAATTACAGGCGAGCGTATCGCACAATACACCTCGAAAAACTCAGCGCTGCCCAACGACATCATTTTGGATATCAAACCTTACAAGGGAGCGCTATGGTTGGCTACGGACGGAGGTGGTGTATCGGTATTTTCGCCAGCAAACGCTACTTTCAGAAACATACAGCACCGCGCTAGCGATACACATTCCCTCCCTGTAAATTCGATCACGGTGCTTTACGAGGATCCTTATCACAACCTCTGGGCGGGGACGGTGCGCGACGGTGTTTTTCTTTTTAAGGAGACCTATATCAAAACTTACTCAGATAGCACTCTTGGTAGCAGCGGCGGGCTCTCGGAGCGTGCGGTGATCAGTATCTTTGAAGCCGCCGATGGCACTGTGTGGATCGGCACCGACGGCGGAGGTATCAACACTTTTAATCCCCGAACTGAGCAGTTTACGCACCATCTGAAAACCTATAATGACAAGGTAACCTCCATCACCGACTTCAACGGCACTTCGCTGCTGGTATCGCTCTACGGCAAGGGACTTTTTATCTACAATCCCGACAGCGATGCTTACACTCCCTTTACTATCATCAATCCCACTGTGGATTACGAAGAGTGCCACTCAGGTTTTACCCCCTTTGCTTATAAACTGAGTGAAAGCACTATCCTCATCACAGCTAAGAACAACTACTTCTACGACCTAAAAAAACACACTTTCACTCGTCTCCACTTTCAGAACACTACCGAGAAAAGTGCACTTAAATTGATGTACAAAGACGCCACGGGGCACCTGCTTCTCTCAAAAGGCAATACACTTTACAGCTTGAATACACAGGAGAAGCAGCTCAGCGTCTACCTCGTTTTGCCCGAACGGAGCGACATCAATGCCGTATGCCACGAGACTTCCAGCAATACCTTTTGGATAGCTACCTCCAACGGACTTTACAGCTACACCCCTACAACAAAAAAACTCAAAAACGTAGCTACGAATATGTTCCGACAGATCAGCTATATGCAGATCGACGAGCAACATCGTTTGTGGATCAACGCCTCGAACCTGCTGTTCTCTTATCATATCCCCGATGGGAAGATTACTATCTGGGACGACTCCGACGGTTTTCTGCCCAACGATATGCTCACTGCCTACATCTCGCCCTCTGCATCACCTTATATCTATATGGGAGGCGTCGGTGGCTTTGTGAAGATCAACAAGGATATCACCTCTGAGGAAGGCACTTCTCCCCTACTCTTCTTGCAAAAGATTGAGATGAACGGAAAGCGCTACACTGCCGAAACCTTTCCGAAGGAACTCCCGCCTTACTTCGACTCGCTGAAAATAAGTATTGGGCTCAACGAGAAAGACCTCTTTCGCCGTATCCTCTTCCGTTTTAAAATCAAGAATAACGGCCAGAGTTCAGTAGTAGAAACCTACGACAACATCTTGGATATCACACTTCTCTCAGCAGGTAAGTACCAGATAGAAGTGGCCTGTATGACTGGGAGCGGCAACTGGACCGCTCCCGTATCACTGCTGAGTTTCGAAGTATTGCCGGCGTGGTGGCAACGTACTTCTTTTTACGTTATCCTCTCGCTTTCAATATTGGCTATCGGTGCCGTTGGGATGTGGCTCTATTTGCAGAGAAAGAAACAACAGCTCGAATGGAAGATAGCATTGCACCAGCAAGCCCTCAACGAAGATAAGATTGAGTTTCTCACCAACGTAAGTCACGAGTTGCGCACCCCATTGACGCTGATCTACGCACCACTAAAGCGCCTGCTGAGCAGTGATGAGAGCCAGAGCCTCCCTCCACAAGAGAAAAAGCAAATAGAAGGTGCTTTTCGCCAAGCGAAGACGATGAAGAATATCATCAATTGGGTGCTTGACTACGATCGCAATACCGCTCTGAGCAACCAGCTGAGCAAAAGCTATACTTCCCTAAACCACCTAATTGCCGATTGTTGTAAAGACTTTGAACAGGAGACGGAGAATAAACATTTATTACTGGACTTAGATCTGGAGAAAACCCTACCTCCGATAGAGATTGACGCTGCCAAGATACGAGTGGTAATCTCCAACCTATTGATGAATGCCCTGAAATTCAGCAATGAGCACTCCACCATCCACCTGCGCAGTATCTACAAAGAAAACACCGCGCGCGTACAGGTTGAGAATAGGGGAATTGGGCTTAGCAATATTGATTCGCAGAAACTCTTCACACGTTTCGAACGAGGCAAGCATCCACAAAGCGGCAGTGGCATTGGGCTGGCATATTGCAAAGAGATTATTGAGAAGCACGCAGGGGTTATTGGTGCTTATCAAGACGATACCGAACAGACAGTCTTCTACTTTGAGCTACCTGTAAAGCACAATGACGAGAGGGTATTAGCTAAGTTCGAGACCGACGAAAATCTTGCACAAGCACCAGAGAAGTCCACCTCAACGCTTGATACTTCACGCTATGGCTTATTGCTGGTGGATGACAACACCGACTTCCTCAGTTATCTTTATGAGGAGCTACGCCCACAGTTCAAGAGTGTGCTTAAAGCTGTCAATGGTGAGGAAGCCCTCCTACTACTGAAAACACATCAGCCTGACCTTATCATCTCGGATGTGATGATGCCTATAATGAACGGATACCAGCTTTGCAAAGAGGTGAAAGAACACTTGAGCATCAGCCATATCCCTGTGGTACTTCTGACTGCTAAAAGCGACAATGAGAGTCAGAAGATAGGTTATAAACTCGGCGCTGACTTCTACTTAGCCAAACCTTTCGACATAGAGCTATTGTTATCGGTAATCAGCAACTTACTGCGCCGAAAAGAGCTCATCAAGCAGCGCTACGAGCAAGAGCTACTCTTGCCATCGCCCGCACTTACCACCATCAGCAATGCTGATGAGCAGTTTATGCTCAAGCTCACCGATATCATCAAATCGCACTACCATAACCCTGACTTTGGCGTAGCAATGATAGCTGAACAGATAGCGATGAGCCGCGCCTCTATCTACAACAAGATGAAGCAGATTACGGGTATAGGCATCAGCGAGTATATCAACAAATACCGCATTGAGGTAGCCTGCGAGCTACTGCGTACCAGCGATCAACCCATCTCGGAGGTCGCTTTTGAGGTAGGCTTTTCTTCACAGAAGTATTTTAGTACTGCCTTCAAACAGGCTACGGGCAAAACGCCTACGGAATACCGAGCAATTTGAGAATCCTATCCAAATAAGATAAGGCATCGACGGTGCTTATCTCCGTTGTGGGTTCGTTCTAAATCCGTATTGAATCCGATGAATGTACAAGTAGATTTCGGAGATCCTCTGGAAGTGAAAGCTGCAAGAACTGGTTTTTACATTTATAAACAATTTATTAACAATCCTTTAACTTATAATAGACGTTTTCGAACCTTTTTTAGATAATATTGAACCAGCGCAATTGGGTTTGTTTTGTACTTTTGGCACATCAAAACGATTCGAAACAATCAAACAACCATCATTGTATGAAAAGAAATCTATTTTTAGCAGTATTGCTGTTGTGCCTCAGTTGGGGGTATGCGCAACAGCGCACCATCAGCGGTATTGTGTCGGATGCAAGTACCAAAGAACCCTTGATGGGGGCTTCGGTAGTGGTAAAAGGAAGTTCAAAGGGAGTGAGTACCGATATGAACGGGAAGTACTCCATTGCTGTAGAGGTTGGTAAGACTTTGGAAGTGAGTTTTATAGGCTATACTACTAAAGCCATCAAAGTTACGGCTACAACTACCCAACTCAACGTAGCACTCGCTGCTGACCAAGTAACGCTTGACGATGTGGTGATCGTGGGCTACGGTACGACTAAGAAACGCGACCTCGCGGGGGCTATCACCTCATTGAAAACAGATGATGTGAAGGCGGGCGTGGTGGCGGATATGTCGCAGATGCTCAAGGGACGTGCCTCAGGGGTGCAAGTGCGACAGAACTCGCTCGAACCAGGAGGGAAGGTGTCCATCCGCGTGCGCGGTGCCTCATCGGTAAGTGCTGAGAACGAACCGCTGTACGTGATTGACGGGTTCCAGACGGATAATATGTCGCAAGTGAATGTGGACGACATTGAGTCCATAGAGATATTGAAAGATGCTTCCACTACGGCGATCTACGGGGCGCGTGGGGCGAATGGGGTGATCCTTATCACCACGAAGAAGGGCAAGGAAGGCACTTTCCACATTGAATACTCGAACCAGATGGCTTATAAGAAGATGTTTAACCCTTGGAAGCTGCTCGACGCAGGCGAAACCATTGCGCTGAGTCGCCGCCTCTACGAGCAAGACCCTGAGGCTAAGAGCAGTGAATGGACTGCTGAGCAGGCTCGTTACAGGGGCAAGGGCACTGATTGGCTCAAAGAGACTACACACGATGCTTTTACGGTGCTTCACCAGCTTTCCGTCAGTGGTGGCGGCGAGCGTTTGAGGGCTTTTCTATCAGCTAATTATTTGGAAGAACCTGGGATACTGCTCAACACAGACTACGACCGATACGGCGGTAGGCTGAACGTAGATTTCAAGGTGAGCAACAGGGTGCGCACGGGTGCTAACCTTAGTTTTTCGCATTCGAAGAAGCGTTTCTTGGATATGGGTACCAACTCATCGGATAAGAACATTATGTACCGTATATTCAATCTTGAACCTTGGAAGAACAAGGAGGGTTACGATGTTTTCGGACTGAAAGCGCGCCGACCAGGGGTGTTTGAGGAGATGAACGGCGCGCAACTGTACAATACCTTCAACACGCTGTACGCTACTGTTTTTACGGATATTGACCTGCTGCCATCGCTGATGTTCACAGGACGATACACTTACGCTTACGACCATCTGAAGACAGAGAAGTACTACGACACTTCCACCCTTATCGGAGGTCCGCGCAATGGTGAGGCATTTCTCAGCCACGAGGAGAACTCGAAGCATCAGGTAGAAGGGGTGCTTACCTTTCACCCTACGATTAATGACCATCACGACTTTAAGCTCATCGGGGGTAGTTCGTACATCTACCAGCGCGGACAAGGCGATGAAGTGCAGGCTTACGGGTTTGCCTCCGACGTATTTTCATTTAAGAATATGGGAGCTGCTGAGCATATCGACTGGATCGGTTCGGGCAATAATTCACTTACCAAAGCCTCTGCTTTTGGGCGTGTGGAGTATGTGCTCAATCACCGTTACATCTTCAATGCGTCGCTGCGTGCTGACGGTTCGTCGGTATTTGGGGCTGACTATCGCTGGGGGCTTTTCCCAGCAGGGTCGCTGGCTTGGAACTTAGGCGATGAGACTTTTATGGCTTTTGCACAGCCTACCTTCTCACGCATTAAGGTGCGCACCAGCTATGGGATGAGTGGTAACGATGGTATCCGCTTTGGGCTTTCGCAATACCAATACTCCGTACGCGATGTGCATATCGGTGGAGATGGTATCCAGAAAGGGATGTACCCATCCAACCCATATAACCCTCGTTTGCGTTGGGAAACTACTGCCCAATGGAACATAGGTGCTGATGTGGCAGCCTTTAAGAATCGGTTAGAGATCAGCTTTGATTACTACGTGAAGCACACCAAGGATTTGCTCAATCCCGACCCTATTCACCCATCAGGTGGCTTCCCTAACTACACCCCATCGGGCGGCAAAACCTTTGAATACACCGCTATGATGGTCAATAACGGTGAGGTTGAGAATCGAGGGTTTGAATTTGTGGTTAAATCAACCAATATAGATAAAGGCGGCTTTGTGTGGAACACCGCACTGAACTTCTCGCACAATAAGAGCAAGGTGCTCAAGCTCAACGACGGGCAACCGCGCTTTCAGTACATACGGCCGCACGGTTCTTATGATGAAAAGGAGTATATGATTCTCAAAGAAGGAGAGCCGCTGAGTGCGATCTATGGCTATGAGTTTGACGGCATTCTACAAGAGGGCGAAAAGTACGCGCCACAGCCTAACTCAGTGCCTGGCGACCCTAAGTTCAAAGACCTTAATGGCGATGGTGTGATCAACGAGAAAGACCGCAAGGTGCTTGGCACAGGTATCCCCAAGACGATCATAGGGCTTAACAACAGTTTTGCGTATAAAGATTTTGACTTAAATTTCTTCTTTGAGGCATCGCTTGGGGCTAAGATGCTGAACCTTACACGTATTTACTTAGAGGATAACAACCGCCTAAAAGATTCGCAAGCTCGCTGGACAAAAGGCGGACGTGTGATGCAAGATGCAGCAGGCAAAAACTATACAGTGCCAGGCAACCCTTCAAACGAGGTACCTCGCAAAGGTTACCAGCGCAACGCCGAAGTGAAATACGGTTCATACATCAATTCGCGCTTTGTGGAAGATGCCGATTTCTTAAAGCTCCGCAACATAGAGCTTGGCTACACAATGCTCGGTGAGAAATGGCATTTGAAAGGCATTAGTGCCATCCGTATGTCGGTCGGGGCACAGAATGTCTTTACCCTCACCAAGTACCAAGGCTTTGACCCCGACATCAGCAGCAATGGCAGCAGTGCTACTTCACAAGGATTAGACCTGAACTCTTATCCTGCTTACAGAACCATTAACTTCGGAGTAAAAATAACCTTTTAAAAAAGAAAGACGATGAAAACGATTTACAAAATATATCCTCTTACAGTAGCATTAGCGGTTGCCTTTAGTTCGTGTGAGCTCAATGAAGACCTCGAATCGGTATACACTACCCACAACGCTTATGTAACAGAGAAGAACGCCCAAGAGGGAGTCAATGGCATCTACCGCTACCTAAAAGGAGCTAACCACCCAGCAACTTTCTACCTCAACGATCTGTGCACAGATGCTTGCTATAAGTCAGGCTCTGACTTTGAGATTTTCAACGATAACAACCTCGGCGGTTCGGTGGAGTTAGCCCGTGCTTACAACGGCAATTGGCAGATGATAGGCTGTGCCAATGTAGCCATTGACAATATCACCCTTATGGACGATGAGAAGTTCAAACCCGTAGAGAAGAAAGAAGAACTATTGGCAGAAGCACACTTTATGCGCGCTTTTGCCTTCTATCAGCTCACCAATATTTTCTACGAAGTGCCGCTGATCACCAATGGCTATTACGATGCGGCTGCCAACCCTACGTTGGCTACTATCGATGAACTTGATGCGCAGATAGAGAAAGACCTCCTCATTGCACTGAACACCCTTCCGCTGCAATGGGATGCCAGCAAGTACGAAGGTTCAGAAGGACGCCCTACCAAAGGAGCTACTTACGGCTACCTGATGCGCCTTTATATGCGCAAAGCAGGTCGCCTGAGCGAAGAAGGCAAGGATGCCACTGCCGCTTGGCAGGCTGCCCTTAACTATGCCGACCAGGTGATAGCCACGGGCAAATACAGTCTGCTGGCAAAGCCTGAAGATCCCTTTAACCCTCGTACTTACGAAGCGCGCAATAATGCAGAGATTATCTACGCAGTGCGCTCTACTGATAAATCACCTTCAGGAAGCTACGACTTAGCCTTGTATTTCACTCCTTGGCGCTACAATATGGGCTGGGATATCTTTAGCGTACCTTTGGAGCTTTATTGGAAATTCGACAAAGACGATTTGCGCCTCAAGAACCTATTGGTAGGTGAATATCCCGATGTATACGACAAGGCAGGCATCAAATATCAAGCCCCCACCTTAGCACAAGTAGGAAGTTTGGACAATGACAAGAGCAACCCCAAAGTGAAGGAATTGGGGCAGGTGTACACCAACAAGTACTTTTACGAAAAGTCGGGCACATACGACTATAATACACCCAACAACCTCCCCCTCTTGCGCTACGCCGATGTGCTGCTGTGCAAAGCTGAAATTCTCAATGAGCTCAACGGTGTAAACCAGACCTCCATTGACCTTATCAACCAGATACGCGAGCGGGCTTTTGGCAATAGTAATCACAACTACACCCTTACCTCTTTTACCACTAAGGAAGCCCTCCGCAGTGCTTTATGCGATGAACGCCTCTTTGAGCTCAACAACGAGGGTGTACGCCGCATAGACCTCATCCGTATGGGCTTGTGGAAAGACCGCTTAGATAGCTATATGGAGGCTATCAAAGAGAAAACCGAAAAGCAAGAACAAAATAGAGGCCTGACTAAAGGGTTCCTAAGCGCACAATGGAGTGTATACCCTAAATTCTCAAGCAATCCACTCAAGAAGTACGACAAGCGTCGCTACTTCCCCATACCAAAGGTATACACCAGCAAATTCCCCAATTTAGAAAGTAACCGTTCTTTCAAAGAACAATAATAAATAGTATGATGAAACTAAATAGCAAAGTATTATTCGTAGCCGCAGCCATACTCAGCAGTATAAGTTGTAGCAAAGGAGACTTAGACCAGCGCTTTAGCGACGACCCTCTAAGCAAAATCGACACACCCCGACAGGGCAATGTGCAGAAGAACAAGGAAAACAAATGGGACTTTACCTCTACCGAAGGTTGGGTAACTGCCAACCAAGGGGATAATGCCAATAAGGACAATTCTTCTATTGAAGATTGTGTTGATTGTAGCGATAAGAAAGCATTGAAGATTTACACCCAGGCCAACACACACCAACGTCAAAAACTCAAAACCAAGAAGCGCTTTGGCGCAGGGCTTTACACTTGGCGCACTTACATCTCCGACTTAGGCATAGGCGAACGAGCCAGCATAGGTTCGTGGATATGGAACAGCGATAAGCACGAGCTCGACTTCGAAGTAGGCTCAGGCACTTCCAAAGAACGCAAAGAATTGGGCTTAGCAGACGACGAGGTAATCGCCTACATCACCAGCCAAGCCAACCCATATCTCCACCAAAAGGTAAGAATCAAAAAGAACGCTTGGCACACCTTTCAGATCGACTTGAAGATGATTGGCAGAAACTACTTAGCCTCTTGGATGATCGATGGGGTAAAATACGCCGAACAGCAGCTCAAATTCGGACAAGAGTACCCATTCCATATCTTCTGCAGCACTGAGAACCTCAAGTTCGTAGGCGATTCCACCCCTACTAAGGACAATTACGGACTTTGGGACTACGTAACCTATCAGCCTTACCCATACAGCATCGATCCAGCTGAGCCGTCCAAGCAACAGAACCCTATCGATGCTCCTGAGGAACCCGATGCAGGCAAAACCGTCAAATGGTTCTTCAACAGTATGCCTGCTGCTTGGAAAACGTGGACAAACGTAGGGGCTGATGGCGCTGCTTTTAACAAGATCGCAGGAGGCAAGTTAGTGCTCGGCGGCAATGGCTATTGCAAGACCTCTAAGATAGAATACGCTTCGCAAGTAGGCTATGGCAAATACACTTGGGCGATGAGTTTCCCTGAGGTAAAGAAAGCCCTTAAATTCCAAGCAGGAGGTACTTTCTATTCAGAAGTGGGCGGCGAGAAAGCCATCACCATAATGGCTTGGTACGGACCTGAAGAAGAGCGTAAACGCTTAGGTGCCAAAGAGAACCAATTGCTGCTACGCGTATACTCTGGCAACCCAAGCATAGAGTCGTATGTCGCTGTATTAGACCCTAATAAGGAGTACAGATTAGGCATTGAACTCAAGAATGAAGGAGGGGTTTACAAAATCAGCTTCTTCCTCGATGACAAGTTAATCCCTAATACAAGCGTAACTGCCAACTATGGTGCCGATGCTGTGAAGTTTGCCTTTATCACTTCAATGGAAACAAACCGCGGCTGGATGCCTGGCGAAGCGATAGGCAACAAACCTGACGACACCATCGAGGCAAAAGTAAACTATATAGAATATACCGCTTATTAAGCTACCATTGTTTATCTATAAATGGCAAATTGATTTTTCTTTAGAAGAGTCTGTCCAAAGTTTTATGAATAATACCGTGTTACACAGGAGTTATCACAAACCTGAATGCTGAAATATACACTATGAGGTTAAACAAACAAAATGTAGTTTATTTTTCTATTAAAGCAACATTTTACAGATTTAGAAGAAGCAGAAAAAGGGGAAAATGAACCCCATGTGAACCCCACATGCTCCTCAACAGAATTTTTTTCTAATAACTAAAACTGAAATCATAAACTTTTGAACGGACTCTTCTATTAAAATTTAACAACTATGCTGCGAAGATTTCTCATCATAACACTCTGTGCTGCTACTATTATTGCCTGTCAGACCAAGGACGACAGCCTCTACGAAGGAGGCTTAGAACGCTTTGAGGTAAGCCTCAGCCGTACCAACTTGCTGCGTGGAGAGGTGGCAATGCGCTTCTCAGCCCCTACTGAGTTCCAGATAGAGTACTGGGAGCGTGCCGATAGCGACCTTTCCTCACTACAACAAACCAATCACTACAAGGGCAATGGCGTAGTGCGCAAAACACTCCTATTCCTCAAACCTAACACAGAGTACGCTTGCCGTATCCGCTATGACAACGGACTGCTTTCGGACGTGAAGTACTTCAAGACTCAGCCCATACAGAGCATCACCCAAATGCCCAGCCTCAACACCGATGAAATCAAGGAACCTCTCGCAGGCTATCTATTGTTCTACAATTGGCGTCCAGGCTATCTCTTCCTCTCCGACACCAAAGGCACAATCCTATGGTATGAGCCTGTGTCTGAGGGATTATCAGTAGCCAACTACGACGCTAAGACGCAGCATTTTTACCTGCTCACCACCCCCACTGGTGTTGATAAGTTCGCCTACAATAGCAACAAGGTCAAGGTAATAGACCTCTTTGGTAAAGTGCTATGGGAGACCGACCTCACTACACTTCCACAGATGAAAGGCAGAACAGCCCACCACGAGTGTCGCCCACTACCCGATGGAGGGGTGGCGTTGGTAACTTACGTAGACAAGCCTTTTGACCTTACGGCACGCGGAGGCACTGCCTCTGAGACCGTCAAAGGCGATGGCTATGTGATTTTGGACAAGAACGGTAAGTTCGTCTCAGCGTGGGACTGCTTTGGCACACTTAACCCTGCCGATGACCCTGATATTATGAACACCAAAGGCGATTGGCTACACGCTAACTCCTTCAACTACGACAGCGAAGGCAATTACTATATGACCTTCAACGCACCAAGTGAGCTCTGGAAGATAGACGCCCGTACGGGCAAAGTGCTGTACCGCGTGGGCAAGAAGGGCACGATTGTGCCGCCTGCAAGTGGCATTGCCAACGGTATGCACTGTGCCAACCCTCAAGCCCCTGACGATGTGCTGGTACTCGATAACGCCAGAGCAGGTACCTCAATAGGCACGCGAGCCCTGCGCTATAAGGTCAATGCCACAAGCCAAACAGTTGAGGTTACTCTCAACTGCGAAATCCCCAAAGAGATGAGCTCAGGCAACCGTAGCAACGTGCAACTATTCGGCAAGGATATGCTACTATTCGCCTCCACAGTGAAATCGTTGATACTCTTTACCGACCGTAGTCCAAAAGCGAAAATACTGCGCTCTATCAGCCTTGGTGAACCTTTCTACAGAGTGGAATACATCCCTGAGATTAGATATTAAGAGAGTAAAACTATAATGAGACCCGAAAGCTGACACCTGAATTTAAACCAATCATCAGAAATGAAAAGAATCCTATATGCCTTTATAGGCTTTGCCCTTATCGGTTGCAGTAGTGCTGAACACACATCGAAAATCAATTACGAAGTGATACCACTGCCTCAATCCATAAAATACACTGAGGCAGCACCGTTCACCTTAGATGCTTCGGTGGTGATCACTTATCCCACAGGCGATACTACCTTAGTACAAAACGCCGCCTTCCTCGCCGATTATATCAAAGAACTTACAGGTATTACGCTCGCTGTAAAGCCTAATGCTACAGGGAAGGTCATACGTTTAGAGAGCAGTCTGCCCTCAGAAAATAAAGAGGCTTATCAATTGCACATCCACAAGGAGCAAATCACTCTGAAAGGTGCAAGCCCTGCAGGGGTGTTCTACGGTATTCAGACCTTGCGTAAGTGTCTACCTGTCGAGCAACAAACGCACTATGAACTTCCCGCAGCAGTGATTGACGATGCACCACGCTTTGGCTATCGTGGCACACACTTAGATGTATCGCGTCACTTCTTCTCTGCCGACTTCATAAAGCGGTACATCGACATCCTTGCACTGCACAACATCAACACCTTCCATTGGCACCTGACCGACGACCAAGGATGGCGTATTGAAATCAAGAAGTATCCACGGCTTACTGAGGTAGGGTCTACACGCAAAGAAACCCTCATCGGACACCTGATGCGCGACAAGCCTCACAAGTTCGACGGAAAGCCCTACGGCGGCTATTACACCCAAGAAGAAATTAAGGACATCGTAAAGTACGCACAGGATCGCTACATCACCATCATCCCTGAGATTGACATCCCTGGACACGGCTTGGCAGCACTTACCGCTTACCCCAACTTGGGCTGTACAGGCAAGGACTATGAAGTAGGCACCCAATGGGGCGTATTCGACGACGTGCTCTGTGCAGGCAATGAGGATACTTATCAATTCTTAGAGGGCGTATTTGACGAAGTAACGGCTCTTTTTCCCTCTAAATACATCCATATTGGCGGTGATGAATGCCCTAAGACACGCTGGAAAACCTGCACTAAGTGTCAGACGAAGATAGCACAATTGGGCTTAAAGCGTACTGACCCTAAACACACTGCCGAGCAGCAGTTGCAGGGCTACGTGGTGTCGCGCATTGAGAAATACCTGCAAACTAAAGGCAGAGAGGTGATCGGGTGGGACGAGATTTTAGAGGGCGATAACCTCTCGCAAAGTGCGATTGTGATGTCGTGGCGTGGTACCGAAGGCGGTATTGCAGCTGCCAAGCGACACAATCGCACCATTATGACCCCGCACTATAACCTTTATTTCGACTATTGCCAAGGCGAAGACCCTACCAAAGAACCCCTTTCCATAGGCGAGTATCTCCCCTTGAAAAAAGTATACGATTACGAGCCTATTGACGCCTCATTGACTGCTGAGCAAGGTTCATACATCTTAGGGGCACAAGCCAACCTCTGGACGGAGTATATCGCTACACCTGCCCACGTGGAATATATGCTCTTGCCGCGCTTAGCAGCCCTATCGGAAGTGCTCTGGACGCAGCCTTCAAAGAAGGATTACGCCCATTTCTTAGAGCGATTGCCGCACCTTTTGGCATATTACCATCTTAAAGGCTATCATTTTGCTAAGCACGCCTACGGTATAACTCCTATAATACAGCCTGCTGCTGACAAGAAGGGTATCGAAGTAAAGCTGCTCACTTTGGGCGGCGGAAAGATCTACTACACCACCGACGGCAGCGACCCGATGAAGCAAAAGACACTTTACAAAGCCCCACTCAAGCTCTCTGGCGAAGTGCTCCTCAAAGCAATAGCTGTGCACAAGGACACTGTAAGCGGGCTGTTTACCTACCAATCCCACTTTAACAAGGCTACGTATAAACCTATAAAGCTCCTCACTGAAACCAATGCACGCTATACCTTTGGTGGGGCTGCTGCCTTGGTAGATGCTAAGATAGGGGTTAATTCCTTTATCGATGGCAATTGGGTAGGGTTCCCTGGTAGCGTAGGCTTAGTAGCGGTGATTGACTTAGGCAAAAATGAGACCTTTAGTAGCCTAAAAACAGCCTCTCTTGCCGATACACCTAACTGGATATTCCCAGCGGCAAAAGTAGCTCTTTACGGCTCTGCCGATGGCAACAACTTCAGTCTTATCGCTGAAAAAGAACTCCCCACAGCTCAATCCTCCGACCCTATAGCGCGAGTGCCTATCACACTGACCTTCCCCAAGACGACCGCTCGCTACGTAAAGGTCGCCCTTGTAGGCAGCACCATACCCGATTGGCACGAAGGCAAAGGCACCCCTGCCCTACTGTTTGTTGATGAAATACAGCTGAATTAACCCACCAATTCAAGATAAAGATCCATAAAGCTCCTTTTCATACTTCACCCGAAGCGGCATCAGTAAATGGTGTCGCTTTTTGTTATTTGATAACGCAATCGTGTGAGACTTACGTCTTACCCCATATATTCCCCAACAGAGCACTGCTGATCTCGACTGGATCTCGGGTTCACTTACCGTTCTCCTACCGTTCACTTGCCGTTCACCCCAAAGGGAAGTATTACCATAGTATTAGGTTGGTATTAGGTTAGTATTAGGTTTAGCATACAATCAACGAACGATCAACGAATTATAAAGCCACCCAAAACGACCTATTTTACACACTTTACACACTTATAAACTCGTACTTTTATGTGATTGACTTAGTTTTTTTGAGAAAAGACTTGTAGAATAAAAATATCGTTTGTACCTTTGCTGCTAAAATTAACCATAAAAACATACTCTATCCATAAATATTACAGTACTGATGGCTCTGCTGAGATAAAAGAGAATAAGGAGTAAAGGTGATTTACACTAAGAATATACCCTAATTAAGATGATAGATACTGAAGAAATACAGCTAAACAAATATGCACAGGGGCTTGTTGAGGAAAAAGAAATTACAACATACTTCTGTAAGTTTAACGTAGATCAGAAAAGAGAATATCTCAAAGAACTTTCCTTGCTTATAATACAATCAAAACCTGAGAAAGAAGATGTTTCTAATTCTATTGTAAATAGTAAATTGCGACCAACTTTTACCCCTTGTGTATTATTGAAAAAAGGAGGAAAAGAATACCATAACTTGATAAAGATAATTTACCTTCCTGAGGAGGAATTGGAGAAAGTTCTTATCTTATTCTTGCATCTATTTAAAATTGCTTATCAAAGGCGGTATTTTAAAGAGAAAAACACCCCTCAGAAGTGGTGGTATTGGGATATGTCCGACCCAGAGAGAATGAGAATGATAGAAAACGCCTGTAATTTATAAATGATGGATTGGAGAGATTGGTTTTCAGAACAGGAATTTTAACCATTCTTTATTACAGTTTTTCAAAAAATATTCTCTAACTTTGTAGCCTGAGATAAATAATCATAAATATGAAAAATAACATTTTAATACTTTTATCGTTCATTGGATATAGTGCGTTTGCCCAAGAGGTAAGCACCTCAGAACGGATAAAATCACAGGAATTGTCTTCGAAGGATAGCGTTTACACCCTCAACAAAGGCTATATAGCTGTTCTCAATAAAAAAGTTGCTTATGTTTATTACAACAAGCAAGTTCCCAGAGAGAGCATACCAACAACTTTTAACCTGTCCTACCCTGTACGCTACGTGCTGATTGCAGAGAACTATCAGGCTAAGGAATGTGCATACGATTATGTTTTCTACGTGTACAACTCACACCAAGAGCAAATTATCAATGAAAAGCTCATTCAAAAGAAGCTAAAGAAAGTTAATTGCAATATACAAGATTGCAGCCTCAAAGAAATGCAAGTGTCTATTGCCAATAATGAACACACTTACCATATAAATGCTACTTTCAACGGATGCAAATATGTGTGGAGTAGGGAAGATATTCTTACGAAAGACTTATTGGATAAGTATCCCATATTAAAATATAGGAACATCAAGATTAAGGAAATACGACGTGAGCAACACAATCAATACAGGTATGAAGTAAACGTATTTGATGGTAGAAACATCATAGGTCAAGTGCTCTATCCACAAGTAAGAGCCTCAGGGATACCTGATGATATCCTAAGAAGCAGTGATAAGATGGGTATAGATGACACCTCAGTGCTTAATGAATACGAAGCAAATTATCTGAACTTTGTATTCAAGATTAATCCAGAAGATTTTAACCTTACAAATAAGAAGATAGCTTTTCTTACAGGAAGTTCAGGCAAAGCCAAAGGTAGCAAGAAGGAGTATTTTTCAGGAGCTATACATCCGGTAGCTATTGGAGGCTTATATATCTTTAATGACGCACAAAAGAAAGCAAGTGGTGGTTATGATGGAGCTATCGCCTATTGGGTTAAACTCCTTGTACCCATAAAAACAGTAGTGGAACGGTTAGGCAAAAACAAGGTACATCAATGAGATACTTACTCCTTATAGGCTTATTATTCAACACATTTCTCCACGCTCAGGAGGAAAAACCTATCACTACGGCGTTTCCGTTTCTCTCTATCAACACCGATGCCGCCGCTGCGGGTATGGGCGAGGTGGGGGTATGCTCGCAACCAAGTGCTTTTGCGCAACGTAACAACGCTGCTAAGTATATTTTTACGGAAAACACCTCGGGCGTGGGGGTGAGTTACACGCCCTATCTCAACAAACTCGTGAAGGACATTTTTCTGGGGAATATCACCTATTATAAGCGTACGCAGCGCAGCGCGTGGGGTGCAAGCCTGACGTATTTTAGTATCGGCAATGTGAGTCTTACTCAGGATTTTGGTGGAAGTGCTACCGTGTTGGGTAGTTTTCGTCCTACGGAATTTACTTTCGACCTTTCGTACAATCTTAAGCTCAGCGAGCACTTTGCTATGGGGGTAGCGGCGCGCTATCTCAATTCCAACTTACAATTACCCACAGACGACAAGGCAGTAGCACGCGGATTGGGTTTT
Source organism: Capnocytophaga haemolytica (assembly GCF_001553545.1). Classification (NCBI taxonomy): domain Bacteria; kingdom Pseudomonadati; phylum Bacteroidota; class Flavobacteriia; order Flavobacteriales; family Flavobacteriaceae; genus Capnocytophaga; species Capnocytophaga haemolytica. The sequence continues at coordinate 2,388,112 of NZ_CP014227.1, forward strand.
GACATCTCAGGCTATTACACTTCTGCATCCCACCTGATAGGAAACTACACGGGTAGCTATAGCTTTGGCTTTCAGCTTTCTAACATTGGAGCAAAAGTAAAGTACGATGACTTAGGCAAATCGTTTTTCTTGCCTACAAACTTAAAACTTGGGGTTGCGTATCACTTAATGACAGATAGCTACAACCGCTTCTCGTTGCTCACCGAAGTAAACAAGCTTTTAGTGCCCAGCACAGAGGCGAAGGACAAAGATTTTATCGAGGGGATATTCACTTCCTTTAGCGATGCACCCAATGGTTTTAGCGAAGAGTTGCACGAGCTTATTTGGGCAGTGGGGGCAGAGTACGCCTTTGATGAACAGTTTTTCCTACGTACGGGCTACTATCATCAGCACAAATACAAGGGCGATAGACAGTATATCACTATGGGCGCAGGTTTTGCCTTTCATTCGTTTAAGTTGGATGTGGCATATTTGTTTAACACCTCAAACACAAACAATCCGCTGAATTCTTCACTACGCGCGGGATTGCAATACGTCTTCTAATGACTGATTAAGAAGTGTTCACATCTTTCTGCTTAAGTTCCATTAAAAAGTACAATTTTTTAGATAGCAAAATTAATTATTAATCATTGTTCTTTAAAAATTAATTTGTATCTTTGCAAAGTGAATTAATTTTTGAGAGAATATGAGGTTTTTAGGGATAATAATATTGGTTTGCTGTCTTTGTGGTTGTAGTCAGCCAAAAGAGAGTCTGCCTGAGGAAGAGGCGTATGCGGGTGCGTATCGCCTGAGCAGCGATGGGCGTGTGTTGGAGAAATGGACTAATGACGATAGTAAGAAAATTCATATGCGCGAGAGCCAAAACCTGAGTCGCGCAGAGGAAATTGGCATAGGAGCTTTTGAGTTTCATAACTCCTTAGAGGAGATTGTGCTTTCTGAGAATGTAAAACGACTGGGAGCAAGGGCATTTGGGTATTGTCGCTACTTGCAGAATGTTACCCTACCAGCGCATTTGGTGGAGATAGGAGCTGGGGCATTTGAGCGGTGCAAAATGTTGGAGTCGGTACGGCTGCCTTCAGGGCTAAAAACCATAGGTCCAGCGGCTTTTGAGGATTGCACACGCATTACCACAGTTGAGCTGCCTGAGCATTTGGAAACCTTAGGTGGTGATGCCTTCTCAGGTTGCACGAGTTTGCGGAAAATCACCCTGCCCGAACGCTTGGAGGTAATCGGAAATGGGGCTTTCAGCGGGTGCAAATCATTAAGTAGCGTTGTGATACCCAAAGGGGTGATCACTATTGATGGTTGGGCTTTTGGCAATTGTGAAAATATTGCAGAGGTGGTGATCGGCGAAAATGTAAAGGAGATAAAGGAATACGCTTTCTATCGCAACCTACATATAGAGAAGATCGTAATCCCCAACAGCGTTCAATTCATCGGGAAGGGTGCGTTTGAGGCTTGTGAAGCCCTTAGAGAACTGACCATTGGCAGTGGTGTTAAGGTAATGGAGGATTCGGCGTTTTTGTATACCCACAGTTTGGAGACACTTACCTTAGAGGCTGCCACACCACAGTTTGCACCTCCTTCCCTCACCACTATGTATCATATCAAAACAATCTATGTACCCGCCGAGAGTGTAGCTACGTATAGAGGGGACAGTGTTTTTGGCTGAAAAAAATACGCCTGGGCAATCCAAGCAAAACCATAAGAGATAAACGAGCAACTTATGAAGTATATTGTATACCTATGGAGCGTATTGCTGCTGTGTGGCTGCGCAAAAGAGAAAGAAGATGATGGCTCAGATTTGTACAAAGGTGCGTATGAGCTAACCGAAGATGGCAAGACCTTGCTTTGGTGGAGGGAGTATAGTGCCACTGAGATTGATATGCAGGCAGATAGCAGACTGCGCAAGGTGGAGACGATTGATAGATGGGCGTTTCACAGCTGCTGGGCACTGAGGCGTATTACCTTCCCGAAAGGTTTAAAGGAGATTGAGGACGGTGCTTTCTCTATGATGAGTACGCTGGAAAATGTAGTGCTTCCTGAAGGTTTAAAGAAGATTAACGCCTACACCTTCGATGGTTGTAGTATGTTGCGAGAAATCAACTTACCCGAGGGGCTGACTGACATAGGGGTTTCAGCCTTTTCGAGGTGTGAGCTTTTAGAGGCGGCTGAGTTGCCATCAACGATAAAGAAAGTGGAGGCAGGGGCTTTTTCGGATTGCAAGAGTCTGCAAACGGTGAGGATACCAAAGCGTTTAGGGGTGGTTGCTGCCAATCTTTTCAATGGGTGCGTAAGCCTAAAAGAGGTAACGATAGAAGAGGGCATAAAGACAATAGAGAGTGGAGCTTTCAGCGCGTGCAAAGGTATCGAGCAGATCGCGCTGCCTAAGAGTGTGGTGAGCATTGGGGAAAATGCTTTTGGCAATTGCATCTTACTTAAGAGTGTTACGCTCAGCGAAGGACTAAAATACATCGGCAAAAGTGCCTTCTACAATTGCAAAAGCCTGAAGGAGATACATCTACCTGACAGCATTACCGAGATTGACGAAGAGGCATTCTGGTGGTGTACGGGCTTGACCTCTATCACTTTGCCCAATCAACTAAGGGCTATCAATAAGGGGCTGCTCGAGAATTGTGAGCAGTTAGAAGAGGTGGTAATAGGCGCGAATGTAAGCTTTGTAGATGAATACGCCTTTAACAATAATAAGCTCAAAAGGCTAACTATAAAAGCAACGGCTCCTAAGTTTCGCTGTTTTAGCAGGGGTTTAGAAATGATAGAGGCGATCTACGTACCGGCAGCAAGTGTGAGCCTTTACAAGAACGATACGCAATATGGGTGGAGCACCTATACAGATAAAATACAGGCGATCCGTTGATATAGTACTAAAAATAAGTTGATAAACACTAAGGGATTTTCTTGCACAGAAGATAAAAAATTTGTACTTTTGCATCGCGTAAAGTGTAGCATTACAACATAGAATACTCAATGATTATGAGCGAATTAAGCGTTAAACATCTATTAGGGATTAAATACATCACTGAGAGCGATATCCAACTGATTTTCGAGACTGCAGATCATTTTAAGGAAGTCATCAACCGACCGATTAAGAAGGTGCCTTCATTGCGGGATATCACTATTGCCAATCTTTTTTTTGAGAACAGTACCCGTACGCGGCTTTCCTTTGAGTTGGCTGAAAAGCGGCTTTCGGCGGATGTAATCAACTTCTCAGCTTCGCAATCTTCAGTTACTAAGGGTGAAACCTTGGTTGATACGGTCAATAATATCCTCTCGATGAAGGTGGATATGGTGGTGATGCGCCACCCAAACCCTGGGGCTGGTGTTTTTCTTTCAAAGCACATAAAGGCGGCTATTATCAACGCTGGCGATGGGGCGCACGAGCACCCTACACAAGCCCTTTTGGATGCGTATTCCATTCGTGAGCAACTGGGAGAGGTAGCGGGTAAAAAGGTGGTAATTGTAGGTGACATACTGCATTCGCGCGTTGCACTCTCTAATATCTTCGCCCTGCACAAGTTAGGTGCTGAGGTGATGGTATGTGGCCCTCAAACACTGATCCCGAAGTACATAGGCGAGCTTGATGTACGCGTTGAGACAAACTTACTCAAAGCCTTAGAATGGTGCGATGTGGCTAATATGCTGCGTATACAGAATGAGCGTTTGGATATCAGCTATTTTCCTTCCACACGCGAATACACTCAGCAGTATGGACTTACAAAGGAAATCCTCTATTCGCTTGGCAAAGAAATCATCATTATGCACCCTGGACCTATCAACCGAGGAGTAGAAATCACTTCTGAGGTTGCGGATAGCTCACAGTCGATCATCCTGCAACAAGTGGAAAATGGGGTAGCCATCCGGATGGCAGTGATTTATCTTTTAGCATCAAAATTGCAATAAGCTCCAAAAAGTAAATAAATTGCAGTAAAAATAAAGCACTATTAAACAGACAGTTAAATCACTTCCACCATAATTTATTTTGTAAAAACGACCTAAGTATTTTTTCAATTCAAATATTCTTTGTACTTTTGCGCTTTCAAATAAAAACTGAAGAAAAGAAGATGATTAAAATTACATTACCTGACGGGTCAGTAAAGGAGTACGCAAGTGGGGTTACCCCAGCGGAAGTGGCTCTCAGCATCAGTGAGGGCTTGGCGAGGAACGTGTTATCAGCGAGTTACAATGGTAAGACGATCGAAGTGAGTACGCCCCTGACGACCGATGGTAATTTAGTTTTATACACTTGGAATGACGACCAAGGCAAGAAGGCTTTTTGGCACTCATCGGCACACATTTTGGCACAGGCTTTAGAGGAGCTTTACCCAGGGATTAAGCTCACTATTGGTCCTGCCGTAGATGCTGGGTTTTACTATGATGTGGATTTTGTAGGGCAACCTTTTTCAGAGAAGGATTTCCCAAAGATAGAGGCTAAAATGCTGGAAATTGCTCGCGGGAAGCACGAGTTCAAGATGCGCCCTGTGAGTAAGGCAGATGCATTGGCATACTACAAAGGCAAGAATGAGTTCAAAACAGAGTTGATAGAAGCGCTCAATGATGGTGAGATTACCTTCTGTGACCATAGTACTTTTACCGACCTTTGCCGTGGAGGACACTTGCCTAACACAGGCTTTGTAAAGGCAGTGAAGTTGCTCAGCACCTCTGGCGTATATTGGCGCAGTAAAGAGGAGAACCCTCAGCTTACCCGTGTGTATGGGATCACTTTCCCTAAGCAAAAGGATTTGACTGAGTACTTGGCAATGCTCGAAGAGGCAAAGAAGCGCGATCACCGCAAGCTCGGCAAAGAACTGGAACTGTTTACCTTCTCAAGCAAAGTGGGGCAAGGCTTGCCGTTGTGGTTGCCTAAGGGGGCAGCCCTCAGAGAGCGTTTGGAAGCGTTCTTGCGCAAGGCACAAAAACAAGCGGGCTATGAGCAAGTGGTAACACCACATATCGGTCATAAACATTTGTACGAAACCTCAGGGCACTGGGATAAGTACGGTAAGGATAGTTTTCAGCCTATAAGTACACCTAATGAAGGGGAATTGTATTTGTTGAAGCCTATGAACTGTCCGCACCACTGTGAGATATACAATTCACATCAGTGGAGCTATAAGGATTTGCCTAAGCGTTTTGCTGAGTTTGGCACTGTCTACCGTTACGAACAGAGTGGAGAGCTACACGGATTGACACGTGTGCGTTGCTTTACTCAGGATGATGCCCACATATTCTGTACACCAGAGCAGTTGGATGCTGAGTTCAGGAATGTGATTGACTTGGTGCTGTACGTATTTGGTTCGTTAGGGTTTGACAATTTTACGGCGCAAGTATCATTACGCGACCCTGAGAACCCTGATAAATACATAGGCTCAGATGAGAATTGGGCAAAGGCAGAAGCAGCGATTATCAATGCTGCTAAGGAGAAAGGGCTGAACTATGTTGTGGAAACAGGCGAAGCAGCGTTTTATGGACCTAAGCTCGACTTTATGGTGAGAGATGCCTTAGGACGCAAATGGCAGTTAGGAACCATTCAAGTGGATTACAACCTTCCAGAGCGTTTTGATCTTTGGTATAAAGGAGCTGACAATGAGAACCATCGCCCTGTGATGATACACCGTGCACCATTTGGCAGTATGGAGCGTTTTGTAGCGATATTGTTAGAGCACACTGCAGGAGATTTCCCATTGTGGTTGAACCCCAATCAGGCGATTGTGTTATCGCTCAGTGAGAAATACGAAGCATATTCACAAAGCGTATTGCACAAGTTAGAGAACTTAGAGGTGAGAGCACTCATCGACAATCGCAATGAAACTGTTGGCAAGAAGATACGTGAGGCAGAGACACAAAAGATACCTTATATGCTGATTGTAGGGGAGAATGAAGAAAAAGAAGGAACAGTGTCGGTGCGTAAGCGTGGTGGTGAGGATTTGGGTAGTATGACTGTTGAGGCTTTTGCGGGGCTTGTGGCAGAGGAAGTCGGCAAGAGTATGAAGCAATTCAAGGAAGTATAGCCATTGAGGCTTATTTATATTAGGAAAGAAATAGTAATTTTAAACATTCAATAGCCATTAACAAAAGAGTTAACACACCGGGCAGAGATGACAAGCAGCAACACCGCACGAATAGAGATATTCGTGTACCCGAAGTGCGCTTGGTAGGGGAGAATGTTGATAACGGCATATACCCCACTCGCAAAGCATTAGAAATTGCAGAAGAATTAGAGCTCGATTTGGTGGAGATTTCACCAAATGCAACGCCTCCTGTTTGTAAAGTGATTGATTACAAGAAATTTCTTTACGAGCAGAAGAAGCGCGAAAAGGAGATCAAAGCCAATGCTACCAAGGTAGTCATTAAGGAGATACGCTTTGGTCCGCAGACGGATGATCACGATTATGAGTTTAAGAAGAAACACGGAGAGAAGTTTCTCAAAGAAGGCTCGAAGGTGAAAGCCTACGTGTTCTTCAAAGGGCGTTCGATCATCTATAAAGACCAAGGGGAGATATTGCTATTGCGCTTGGCTACAGACTTAGAAGCGTATGGCAAGGTGGAACAGATGCCGAAGTTAGAAGGCAAGCGAATGACAATGTTCCTCGCGCCAGTATCGAAGAAAAAGTAGCTAATGCACTTATAGAAAAAGAAATACGGGATAATATCATAAAATAATCGAAGCAAATGCCAAAAATTAAAACTAAATCTGGAGCTAAGAAACGCTTTAAAGTTACAGGCTCTGGGAAAATCAAGAGAAAGCACGCGTTTAAGAGTCACATCTTAACAAAGAAGACCACTAAGCGCAAGCTGAAATTAACGCACGCTACACTCGTTCACGCGAATGATGAGGCAAGCATCAAGAAGCAATTAGGATTAAAATAATTGCCAGAAAGTAGGAATTTAATAACCGTGGAGTGGGTACCCAAAGTGCTACAGCTATAAGCTAACGCCTAAAAGCTGAGCCACCTACTACAAAAATTAAAAAGAAGTATTTTATGCCAAGATCAGTAAATTCAGTAGCTCGTAGAGCTCGTAGGAAGAAAATAATGAAGCAAGCCAAAGGTTTCTTTGGCCGCAGAAAAAACGTTTGGACGGTAGCTAAGAACGCTGTTGAGAAAGCGATGACTTATGCTTATAGAGACCGCCGTAATAAGAAGAGAACATTCCGCGCTTTGTGGATTGTGCGTATCAACGCAGGGGCACGCCTTTACGGCTTGTCGTACTCTCAGTTTATGGGGAAACTCAAAGCGAATAACATTGAGCTCAACCGCAAGGTACTCGCTGACTTAGCGATGAACCACCCTGAAGCGTTCAAAGCCATTGTTGAGAAAGTAAAATAAACGTTTAACAAGATATTATACCGTAAAGCAAGAAAGGACATCCTTAAAAGGATATCCTTTCTTACTATTTTTATAGTCTTACATTTTTAAGTAAAACTCCTTTGTAAGAGCTATATAGCTCTCTGTATAAACTCCTCTTTGCTTCTCAATGATCAATGTATCTATCTCACACTGACCTTTCACTCGTGAAAAAGTTATCAGACTGCGTTTTGCCTCCACAGTAGGATTACCTTTTACACGAGTAACGTGCGAAGGATAGAGCCCACTACTTGCTGCTATACTGATAAAACTTTCCTCCTCTGCACAAGGCAATACTATTACAAATAGCCCTTGCTCTTCCAATAATACTGACACACCTTCTACAAGTTGCGTAAAGGGTAAAGATTCTGCAAAACGAGCTTTATTACGTGTATGACTATCTGTTTTTACATCACTTGTATAGAAGGGAGGATTCGAAACTATAAGATCATATTTTTCATATATCTCGTGTACAAATTCTTCAAATGAGGCGTGATAACAGAATAAACGATCGCTCCAAGGGCTTGACTCAAAATTTTCAGTACATTCCACATAAGCCTTCTCATCAACCTCTACTGCATCAATAGTCAACGCTTCGGTTCGCTGGGCAAGCATTAAAGCTACAACACCAGTCCCAGCTCCTATATCCAGAATGGTTTTTGGTTTGTGTGCTATAGGAATCCAAGCACCGAGAAGTACACCATCAGTACCGATCTTCATTGCGCTTTTAGACTGTGTTACAGCAAATTGTTTAAACTGAAAAATATCCTTATGAACAGACATCGCAGCCAAATAGATATGCCTCTTTATTCTTTACTTTCTCAGCAAAATATGCAATAGAATGTTCAGCAAGCTGCTTTCTGAATTCTTCGCGAAAAGGCTGTACTGCATTATGAATAGGGCAAGGTTTTTCATCTGAGCATTGTTTTAAGCTCATTGCACATTTCACAAATTTCTCTGCCTCCCCTATTTGCTCTACAACAGTCATCAAAGGGGCTTGCTTTTCTTTATCAGTAAGCCAAAAACCTCCTCCTGGTCCTTTGTTGGAACAGATGACCTTCTTGCGGGCTAAGATCTGTAATATCTTTGCTAAGAAGGGTGTCGGGATATGTAGTGCTTCTGAAATATCTTTAGCACCCATCTTATGCGTCACTGACGAATGTACTGATAAGTATATCACTGCATTGATTGCGTACTTACTTGAATTTGTTAACATAATGATTATTGTTTATCTATTTGCCTACTTATTACTATCTTCTGTATTTCTGTTGTCCCTTCGCCTATGGTACAAAGTTTTGAATCGCGGAAGAACTTCTCCACAGGAAAATCTTTTGTATAACCATAAGCTCCGTGTATCTGGATTGCTTCAGTAGCAGCCTTAACACACACCTCAGAAGCATACATCTTTGCCATTGCTCCTGAGAGGGTAACACGCTCTTTTCTATCAATTTGTGAGGCTGCTTTATGTAGTAAAAGCTCTGCGGCTTCAATCTCAGTAGCCATATCAGCGAGCTTAAATGCGATGGCTTGATGATCAAATAAGCGCTTACCAAATTGCGTACGTTCTTTTGCGTATTTCACAGATGCCAAATAAGCACCACGAGCTATTCCAAGTGCTAAAGCCCCAATAGAAATGCGCCCACCATCTAAAATCTTCATAGCTTGAATAAAGCCTTCACCTACTTCACCTAATCTATTGGCGTCAGAAATACGACAATCCTGAAAAATCATTTCTGCAGTTTCACTAGCGCGCATCCCGAGTTTATCCTCTTTTTTGCCACTTAAAAACCCTTTAGTACCGCGCTCTATTGCGAAGGCTGTAATACCGTGTTTATCTCCTTTTTCACCTGTACGAGTAATTACTACAGCGATATCACCACTTTTACCGTGGGTGATGAAGTTCTTGGATCCGTTAAGCACCCACTCATTACCGTCTTTCACAGCAGTTGTAGCCATAGCCCCTGAATCAGAGCCTGAGTTATGCTCTGTAATGCCCCAAGCTCCTATCCATTCTCCAGAAGCTAACTTAGGTAGCCACTTTGACTTTTGCTCCTCATTACCAAAACACAGAATATGATTTGTACACAGTGAATTATGTGCTGCTACTGACAGACCTATTGAAGGATCTACCTGCGATAACTCATCAACAATCGTGATATAGTCGTGATAATTCAATGCTGAACCACCGTATTGCTCAGGCACTAATATCCCCATAAAGCCCAATTCACCTGCTTTACGGAAGACTTCCACAGGAAATTCTTGTGTCTCATCCCACTGCATTACGTAGGGACGTATATTACGCTCTGCAAATTCTCTAGCAGTTTGTGCTACCATCTGCTGTGTATCTGAATAACTAAAATCCATTCTTTTTAATCGTCGTATTTTTCAAGGGGGCAAAGTTACAAAATTATCAGATAACTGCCAAAATTATTGCACGTCTATGTATAAATAAAGTTGTAATCGCTCTATCCGTTGTTTATCAAAACCCTCTATTTGCAAAAGATCTTCAAAGGATTTGATATTGCCTAACTCAGAACGTAAAGCTACAATTTTTTTACCTTCACCATACTTAATATATGGAATTTTTGAAAGATCGTACATTGAAAGTTTGTTGATATCCTTTTTCTCAATTACAGGAGGATTTTTCACTTCAAAACGTTCTGCTACACGTTGATAGACTTCTTTATCCAACCCATAGACCTCTGACACTTGCGAAATATACGTAAAACCTTGTAATTTTTCTTTGTATTTTAATATTCTACTTGAAAAGCCTTCACCAATACCATAAATTTTCATCAAATCCTCCTTAGTAGCAGCGTTAATATCTATTTTAGGAAGTTTTTTATCGTTAAAAGAGGTATATTTTTGCTTATATTCACTCTTATAAGCTCTACTTTTACCAACCCAATCAGGAAACTTAAATGAAGGTGCTATTTTAGCAAGCAGACTATCAGATACTCCTGTAACTTGTTGAAATTCTTTTGCAGAATTCACCCATTTTCCCTGTTCTCTGAAAGCGAACAAGCGATCTATTTCCTCTGGCGACATCCCTAAACGCCAGCCTTTATAGTCTGTAATAAAGTTAGGGTTGAAAGGGTAAATAGTGTCTTTCTTTTTTTGTAGTGCCAGTGCACGAAGTGAATCTAATTCCCGTCGATAGTCATCAATTATTATGGGTTCAAAAGTATGATTAAAATGAGTAAAAAAGTAGACACACTGTATTATGCCTGCTAGAGCCAACAGGAGTATAGCTCCCTTGCGCTGTGATGAATTAAACCTATGAAAATAACGCATCTCCTTACTAAACTGTGATCCTTTTCAAGGCGTAAAATTACTAAAAAGATTCATTCCTGCAAAAGAAATTGCAAAAAACTACAGTCATACCTCTCTTATTGCAAATAAATAATATATCTTTGCAGCCTCATATCTAAGAAAATGAAAGACTTATTCGGACAAGCTCTTTTGGATTACCAACTTGGCAATTACACAGAAGACATTAAAACTGAGACAACAATTTCAGAGGAAGACACCTTACCTCTCCCCTATCTTTTTCGCTCTTACAACGAGATGCCTTCTCTGGAGCAACAAGCTTTGCAACTCACTCGAGGCAAGGTACTTGAAGTAGGCTGTGGGGCAGGTTCACACGGACTTTACCTACAAAATGAAAAGGGTTTGGAGGTGCACTCGGTTGACATTTCGCCGAAAGCTATTGAAGCGTGCAGATTACGTGGATTGCAACACGCAACAGTAGGAGATGTAATGCAGCTAAAAGGCAGCTATGACACTATTTTACTACTGATGAATGGAGCGGGTATGTGTGGACGCTTGAAGCAAATGGGCACCTTTTTTGCACAAATAAAGACCTTATTAGCCACTGGTGGACAAGTGCTTACCGACTCCTCTGACCTCATTTATATGTTTGACCAAAACCCCGACGGCAGCTATGAGGTACCTCTGCTTTTTGATTATTACGGAGAACTTGATTACTTGGTAAAATACAAAGGAGAAATAGAAACTCCCTTTCCTTGGATGTACATTGATTATAATACTCTACAGAATGTTGCCGTCTCAGTAGGTTTGCAATGCGAGTTAATTGCTGAGGGAGCACATTTTGACTATCTGGCAAGACTTACCCACTCTTAAGGAATCTCTAAATATTTATGCATTTGCAGGCTTGCCTTCCATTGAGGATGTGCCATTACATAATCTACAATTTTAGGAATAACTTTCTCTCGCTTACTCCATTCAGGCTGTAGATACAGAAGACAATCAGAACTTACCTTTGCCGCCATCTGCTCTGCAAAAAGAAAATCATTATTATTGTAGATGATCATCTTCAACTCATTGGTTTTTGCAAAGACTTCTTCTTTAGGCAATTTAAGTTTTTTAGGTGAAAGGCAAATCCAATCCAAATCACCTGAGAGAGGATGTGCACCAGAGGTTTCGATATGAATGCGTGCCCCTCCTTCTTTCAAATATTTTGTAAGTAGATCAAGATTCCACATCAGAGGTTCACCTCCTGTTATGATGATCGTTTTTGAATGTTTAAGGGCTTCTTCTACAATATCTCGCACCTGAAGTATAGGATGTTTCTCAGCCTCCCAACTTTCCTTTACATCACACCAATGACAGCCCACATCACACCCCCCAAGACGGATGAAATAGGCTGCGGTTCCTTTATAAAACCCCTCGCCTTGGAGAGTGTAGAAAGCCTCCATCACTGGCAAGATCTCTCCTTTGCGCAAGGCTATCTGCGTCTGACTGCTCAACATCTCTATGGAATATATTAACCTTCTACTTCTACCAACACTTTATTTTCTTTAAAAAACTGATGTCTAAAATAGTAGTTTGCTGCCAACATCAATGGATAAGCAAAGCACATACCAAACACCTGACCAAAGCTCGCTCCTTCAACAGCCGTTTTCAATGCCCAGCCTACCGAAGCTCCCTCAATATACCACGTAGAGAAGAACCAATAAGCAAACAAGATAGCAACTACTGTCGCATAGATAAGCAAGTGCCTTGCATACCATAGATGAATTCTATTGATCTGTGGATAGAGTATACACAAGAACACAAAAGTGATTGGTAACCCTATCTTAATCCAAGATTCAGCCCACATAGGGTGAATAATCCAAAGTACTAACCAGTTAAAAAATGCTATAATAGCAAAATTAACTACAACAAATGAAATCATTTTTTTCATATCTTCAAAAATTATTATTTAATAAATTATATACTTTATTCTTAGTCATTATTAGCTACATCTAAAATCCAAGGATCAGGGATATCGGTTCGATTGCGAACCTCTTCAACCTTTTGGGCTGCCTGTTGATAGTTATCATAATAAGCTACATAGATAAAGTTGAGCATCTGATCGCTATTGTAATACACTTGGGCATCATAGCCAAATCCTTTCATCTCTTCAACTCGCTTTTCTACATTATTGATATTGAGAAACGAACCAACAATCACATAATAACCTCTTTGTGTATCGGTGGCTTGTAGCTTTTTCACTCGTGGGGTATTTGCAGCAGGTTTAACAGTAGGGTTCACCTCTACTAAAGGCATTGCGATAGGCTTAGCAGTCTCTATTTCAGTTACCTTCTGCGGTACCTCTTTGGGGTTATTTTCAATTTCTAAAGCTGTGAGAAAGAGATAATAACGGTCAAAACTACGTGAGTAAATCAAATCAAGTGAAGAGGCATTATTAGGAATAAGAGACTGCTTATCATTCTCAATACTGAGGCGAAATATATCAAAGCCCAAGGTATTCTCACTGTTGGGAGTACGGGTACTGACGATCTTGCCATCATTATCAATCACACTACTAAAGAAGTTGCGTGCTGGTCGCAGTTTGCTTTGCAGAGCGATATACTGACCGCTGGCAGGTACCGAAAGCAACACATTATCGTCCTTCATATTAAGATCGCCTTCGAGGGTAGCCCCCATAATATGTGTTTGGAAAGCTCCTTTCTCAGGCGTCTTAAAACCACTAAAAGTAAGTGTTTTAGACTCTTCATTGGTAATCGCCGCAAAGCCATCGTAAGTAATAATTTTCTTCACATTGCTATTGGCATTCTCATAAACTAATACCAGTGCCCAGCCTGCCGCCGAACCTCCTTCTATCTGCCCTAATGTTGCTCGTACATTAGCTACTGTATAATCACCTTGTGAGTTGTCTTCTGCCACAAGCGTAGTAACATCAGCGTAATAGACGTATGGTGATGAACTCTTTAGCTTTTCATCATTGCGAGCGTCGTAGATAAGTGTGCCTTGCACAGGGTTATAAGTATTTTTTGAAGGTATTTTAAGTAATACTGAGCTGGGATCTTGCCTACTGTTATCCGTTATTGTGTTTTTATCCTTTTTAAGCTGCCCTGCAGCATAAGGATAGGTAGCTGCCCAATACAACCCTGCATAAACCACCTTTCCCCCTTCGGCACCTTCATTATTAAAAGAAGCGCTGCTTGACGAAAACGTCTGAGGGTCATTGTCTACATCAGTGTACTGCATATTGAGTACATCGTTGAGTTTTGCCTTTCCTGAGCGGTCGTTATAGGGGGTATTAGCGCTCTTGCGACGCTCTTCACGGTTGAGGATGTTATTGCCAATAATCTTGATATCCCCTTTGAGAAAAGCCTCATAGCGGACTTTAAAATCAGTAGCTTGACCCCACAAAGGCAGTGTAAGCAGTGTAATTATTGCAAGGAATGTATACCTCATAAACTCAGTATTTGCTTAGCTACTCGTAGGGCTTCAGTGCCTTGCTCAAGAGTAACGACAGGAGTGGTGTTATGTACAATAGCATCGGCAAAGGTTTCAAGCTCGTCTAAGATAGCATTATTCTGATGTATCTCAGGGTGCTCAAAGTATATCTGGCGACGTTCACCTTCGGCATTTTGTAGTATCATATCGAAATCGTTAGGAGTTTCAGGGGCATCTTTCATTTTTACTACTTCGACACTCTTTTCTAAGAAATCGACTGAGATATAGGCATCACGCTGGAAGAAACGCGCCTTACGCATATTCTTCATTGAGATGCGGCTGGCTGTGAGGTTTGCCACACAACCATTCTCAAACTCAATACGGGCATTAGTGATGTCGGGTGAATGACTGATAACCATTGCAGAACTCGCTGAAATGTGTTTCACAGGTGATTTTACCACACTGAGGATCACGTCAATATCGTGTATCATCAGGTCAAGCACTACAGGCACATCAGTACCTCGCGGATTGAACTCAGCCAAGCGATGTGCTTCGATGAACATCGGGTTGTGTATCTGACTGCGTACAGCTAAGAAAGCAGGGTTAAAGCGCTCAACGTGTCCGACCTGCCCTTTCACTCCGTATTGTTTTGCCAAGGCTATGATAGACTCAGCCTCTTCAACGGTAGCCATTATTGGTTTTTCAACAAAAAGATGCTTGCCTGCCTTGATTACCTTCTCGGCACACTCGTAGTGATAGAGCGTAGGGGTTACCACATCTACCATATCCGAAGCTGCTATGAGCTCTTCAATGGACCTAAACAACTTATAACCCAACTCTTCACTGAGCTTTTGAGCATTGGCTGTGTCGGGATCGTAAAATCCGACCAAATCGTACTTTTCGGATTGTTGCAACAACCGCAAGTGTATTTTACCTAAATGTCCTGCTCCAAGGACGCCTGCTTTTAGTTTCATATAATTCTTTTTTAGTGATCAGTAGTCAGAAACCAATAATCAGTTCAGTGTTGACCTCCTGTTTTCTGATCTCTTATTCTAATATCCCAATTTAGTACGTACACGGCTGAGGGTGGCTCGTGCTACCTTACGAGCACGATCAGCCCCTGCGTGTAGTATATCGTCTATTTCATTTAAGTGAGCCATATAGTAGTTATACTTCTCGCGTGCCTCGCCGAAGCACTCTAATAAGCACTCATACAGGGCTTGTTTGGCAGTACCATAGCCATAACCCCCCGCTCGGTAGGCGGCTTCCATAGTTTGTACCTGCTCAGAGGTTGCTACCAAGCGATAGAGTGCCACCACCTTGCAAGTGTTGGGATCTTTGGGATCTTCCAGTGGGGTGCTATCAGTCTGTATACTCATCACTTGTTTGCGCAATTGCTTCTCAGGTAAGAAGATATTGATAAAGTTGTTGCGCGACTTACTCATCTTCTCACCATCGGTACCTGGAATGATCTGCACACGCTCCTCAATGCGTGGTTGAGGCAAGATGAAGGTTTCACCCATTTGATGGTTAAATCGCGAGGCAACATCGCGTGTGATTTCTAAGTGTTGTAGTTGGTCTTTACCTACGGGCACTACTTCTGCATCGTAAAGCAGAATGTCGGCTGCCATCAACATTGGGTAAGTAAATAAGCCTGCATTGACATCTTGCAGATAGTCAGCTTTATCCTTAAAGGAGTGTGCTAAGGTAAGCCGCTGATAAGGGAAGAAGCAACTCAGATACCAAGAGAGTTCGGTAGTCTCAGGCACATCACTCTGGCGATAAAAGACTACCTTCTGAGTATCTAACCCCAATGCCAGCCACGTAGCCGCCACGCTATAAGTATTTGCCCGCAACTGCGCCCCATCTTTAATCTGAGTAAGTGAGTGCATATCGGCAATGAATAGAAAAGGCTCGTTGTCAGGCTTTGCAGCCATTGCAAGCGCGGGAGCTATTGCCCCGAGAATATTCCCCAAATGCGGGGTACCTGTACTTTGTATTCCTGTTAAAATTCTCATTATTTAGATTTTAGGTGTTACGAACACCTTAAATTATTTATTCATTAAGAAATCTAATTTCTCCTAATCTTTTATATTTTCAAGTGCAAAGGTACGGCAAAAAGTGTAAAACACCAAACTATCTCTTGTAAAAAAGTTGTTTATCTTCTTTAACTAATGCATTAATCTATTTTTCAGCGAAATATACAATCCTCCTTACTTCTCTCTGTTTTAGGATTGCATTGACGTAGACCCGCTTCTCTGTCCAATTACCTCTCATATCAAATTTATCATACTCAAATCTTCTTTCTTCCTCTAAGTCACCCTGAATATTATAGCGTTTGAAACTTTGTATACGCCCTTGCTCATCACAAGAAAAGTCAGTGCGAGATCTATTATCTACACTACCTATCAAGTGCCCTTTGCGATCATAAGTATTCAAGATCGTAAAATTAACTTCTGCCCCATTATGCACATCAATTTTCGTTATATTCCCTGCTTTATTAAGCTCATATTTATAAACTGTGATATCTTTATCATTATAGCAAATTTCATCGGTATAGCCTTTTTTAGTATATGTGCGCTTTGTAGTGATTACTCCATTTTCATTTCGCTTTATAATTTTTATAGGACGCTGCTCATTTTCATAATCATAGAAAGTATAGAATGAGGGGTTATCAAGAGAATTTCTCAGGAGCATTTGGGTAAGATATCCATACATATTGAATGTTAATTCATTGTAAGATGCAACCTCTACTCTACCCTACCCCTATCATCATAGAATCGATTGTAGATACTGAGTTTTTGTACCTTCCCCTCAAGCTCATAGATTTTCCAGTCAAGTGGCATCTGGGCTAAAGAGAGAGAGGCATAGGAGAGACATAACAAAGAGAATAGTTTTTTCATTTGCAATTTTTAGTATTAGTTATTCACAAAAAAGGACTTAAAAACCAGTGTTACTAATTTTTAAGTCCCTCACAAATTAATATCTATAAAACTACTACGCTTTAGAAGTCAATGATTTGAAGAATACAAAACCGAAGCCCAAGGTGAGCATACAATGGAATGGGAACATACCAAAGTCGTCTAACCTAACAGCGCTGAACAAGCCAAAGATGAAGTAAAGCATCAGTAGAAACTCTACGATCATATTAGGTGAGAGCTTGGTGTTGATGTACTTATTATTCTTCCAGCTATCGGTAAGGGAGCTGATATTGAACTTGGGTGTACGCACGAACTCACTGCGCTTGCCTGTATGCCCTTCGAGCACTGCAATAGTGTTGTGGAAGGAGAAACCCAATGCTACTGAGAAGAAGGTAAAGAAGAGCGTGACATAGTCAAAGAAATCACTCAGTTTTTTACCCTGCAACGTTTTATAGGTGAACCAATAGCAGATAAACAGGATAATAGTACTGGAAATAAAGAAGCTCGTCAGGTAAAATACCCAAGCTAAGTGCCCGTAGGCATTCTTTATATACAGCATTGGCACACTGAGTATTGACACTACAAATACCCAGAAGAACATCGAGCTATTAAGTAAGTGCATCACCCCGTGGAACTTGGTTTTCCAACCAATATTCTTAGCTGAGAGCACCCTACTTACTGTTTTGCGGAAGTTTTCAGCACCACCTTTATTCCAGCGGAATTGTTGTGAACGTGCAGCCGAGATCACCACGGGAAGTTCGGCAGGGGTTTCTACATCTTCCAAGTACTTGAATTTCCAGTTTTTGAGCTGTGCACGGTAGCTAAGGTCGAGGTCTTCGGTAAGGGTATCGCCTTGCCAGTTACCTGCATCATAAATACATTCCTTTCGCCAGATGCCTGCCGTACCGTTGAAGTTGATAAAGTGTCCCTCAGAACTACGCCCTACCTGCTCTAAGGTAAAGTGCACATCGAGGGCGAGAGCCTGTATCTTGGTGAGGATGGAGTAATTGCGGTTGAGGTGCCCCCAACGGGTTTGCACGACGCCAATTTGAGGGTCTTTGAAGTAGATGACAGTACGCTTGAGCCAATCGGATTGTGGCATAAAGTCAGCATCGAAGATGGCAATAAAATCGCCTTTAGCCACTGCGGTACCTTCTTTTAGGGCGCCAGCCTTAAAGCCTGCGCGGTTGGTACGGTGGATATACTGGATATCTAAGCCTGTGGCTTGGAGTTCTTTGACGATGTTTTTAGTTTCCTCAGCGGAGTCGTCGGTTGAGTCGTCGAGCACTTGTATTTCCAACTTATTGCGAGGGTACTCCAATTTTGCGATATTCTCCAATAGACGACGTACTACATACTTTTCGTTGTAAAGTGGCAATTGGATGGTCACATAGGGTATCTCGCGTGGGTCGAGCAAGTTGAACTTGGGTGCCTCATCGTTTTGGCGCTTGTGCTTTATGTAATTAAGCAGTAGATTTAGCATTGATAAGCTATACAAAAAGATCAGCACCAATGCGGCACAATAAACTACAATAATGATGTAACTAATTATTCCCATAATCACTAAACTATGATTTTTCTCCTTTTAATGTGCAAATGTACTTCTTTTCTTCAATCTGAAAAACTTTTTAAGGAATTATTTTCAAAATATTTATTAACAAATTAAGTAAGAGATTGATTTACAGAAGTGAATAATTCCTGAAGGAGAACAGCGTCCAACGTGTATTTTAGTTTTTTGGAAGGCGTTATGATTATGGGTGGATCCGTTTGGGATCCGTTTGGGATCCGTATTGTGAGGGGATGGGTGCCCTTTAGCATTTTTTCAAAATAGGATTTGGATAGTTGCATTTTTTGCAATACCTTTGCCGTATTATTTATAGGTGTATTTTATTCGATGAAAATCTATACGATAGGGCATTCTACGCATACGTTTGAGGAGTTGGTAGCAATGCTACACAGTTTTGAAGTGGTGCATTTGGTGGATATCCGAGGGCTACCAGGCTCGCGTAAATGTCCGCAGTTCAATAAGGAAACGCTTGAAGTGGCGCTGCCCAAGGCGGGAATCGCTTACACACATCTGAGGGATTTGGGGGGACGCCGCAAAGCGGTTAAGGACTCGAAGCATACGGAGTGGCGCAACGAATCATTCCGAGCCTATGCTGATTATATGGATACGGAAGGGTTTGTACGGGGTATTGCACAGCTTGAGGCTATTGCGCGTACTGAGGTTACGGCTTATATGTGTGCGGAAGCGGTGTGGTGGCGCTGCCATCGCTCTATGGTGTCGGACTATCTGAAAGCCAAAGGCTGGGAAGTGTGGCACATCACGGGGGTTGGCAAGGCTGAGGAGCATCCGCTTAGGGAGGTGTATCAGCAGCAGAGGGCGGTAAGTAGCGCTCTACATAATTAAATATTGTGATATATGGAAATAAGGTATATTGATCATCTGGTGATTACCACTGCTGACTTGAAGCAGTGTTTGGGCTTCTATGTTGGAGTTTTGGGAATGCGTTGTACAGAGGAGAACGGGCGCTATTCACTATTTTTTGGAAATTGTAAGATTAACATTCACAGTCGTAAAGGTGAGTTTCTTCCAGCGGCTGAGCACCCTGAGTACGGCGCACAGGACTTCTGCTTAATTGTCGATGATGTGCAAGCAGCAAAGGATGAACTCACAGAAAAAGGCTGCCCCATAGTGGAAGGGATCGTGCCACGCAGTGGAGCTAAGGGAAATATGCATAGCATATACGTACGCGACCCTGACGGCAACTTAGTGGAACTGAGTGAATACACCTCTTAATCGTTTCCCTTAACGAAACATTTGGTAGGATATGATTTTTAGTGTAATTTTGCAGGCTCGGTAAGGAACGAGCTTTTAACTTGTGAATAATTATGAAAGTACAAGAGATCATAACGGCTTTGGAAGGGATAGCGCCTTTGCATTACGCCGAAGATTTTGACAATGTGGGCTTACTCACAGGCGATGCCTCGGCTGAGGTGCAAGGGGTGCTGATCACCTTAGACACGCTTGAAGCGGTTGTAGATGAGGCTATTGAGCGCAATTGTAACTTAATCGTGAGTTTTCACCCTATTATTTTTAAGGGTCTGAAGTCGCTTACAGGTAAGACGTATGTGGAGCGGGTAGTGATGAAGGCTATCAAACACGACGTTGCCATTTACAGTATGCATACAGCGCTTGACAATCAGCTGAATGGAGTGAATGCAACTATTTGCGATCGTCTGGGGTTGAGTGGTAGGAAAATTCTCATTCCTCAAGGGCATACGATCCGCAAACTGATTACTTATGTGCCTCACGCAGATGCTGAGAAGGTGCGACAATCGCTTTTTGCTGCTGGTGCGGGGGCTATCGGCAATTACAGCGAGTGTAGTTTTAACTTAGAAGGGGAAGGCACTTATAAAGGCAATGAGCTATCGCATCCGACCCTCGGCGAGCGGGGAGTGCTACACACTGAGGGTGAAACGCAAATAGGGGTTATCTTCCCTAAACACCTACAAGGACAGATTGTTAGCGCTATGTGGCAGGCTCACCCATATGAAGAAGTGGCTTACGAAATTTATACCTTAGAGAACACACATCAAGGCTTGGGTATGGGTATGATAGGAGAACTGAGCGAGGCAATGGAAGAGACTGCTTTTCTCGCTTATGTAAAGGAGCAGATGGGAGCAAGCTGCATTCGGCATTCGGCTTTACGGGGTAAAGCAGTAAAAAAGGTGGCTGTATTGGGCGGCAGTGGTGCTTTTGCCATTGGGGCTGCTAAGGCAGCGGGTGCAGATGCTTTTGTGAGTGCTGACTTTAAATATCACGATTTTTTTACTGCTGAAGGGAAACTGTTACTTGCTGATATTGGGCACTTTGAGAGTGAACAGTTCATAAAAATGTTTTTATTTGATGCTCTTTCAAATATTTTTTGTAATTTTGCATTTTCAATATCAAACATAGATACAAATCCTATCAAATATTACAGTTAAGTATGGCACAGAAAGTAGTGGATAACTCAGTAGAAGAGAAATTAAGAGCATTGTACGACTTACAGCTTATTGATTCGCAAATTGATGAATTGCAACACGTGCGCGGCGAGCTACCTTTGGAGGTTGCAGACCTTGAAGATGAGGTAGAAGGCTTGAAGAAACGCCACGCAAAATACAAAGAAGAGCTGGACGCTTTGCAAAAGGGTATTGCAGAGAAAAAGACTAAGATTGAGGAGGCTAAGGCTCTGATAAAGAAGTATAGTACGCAACAGAAGAACGTGCGCAACAACCGCGAGTATACCTCGCTGGGGAAGGAAATAGAGTTTCAGGAATTAGAAATCCAGTTGGCAGAAAAGCGCATCAAAGAAGGGAAGGCACAGGTAGACCAAAAGAAAGAGGCTATCAAGCAGGTAGATGAGAAGAAAGCACAACGCGATGCGCACCTAAAACACAAGAAGGCTGAACTGAGCACTGTACTGGGTGAGACAGAGAAAGAAGAAGCCTTCCTACGTGAGAAAGCTGAAGAGTATGCTTCAAAGATTGAAGACCGCCTGTTAAAGGCTTATACGCGCATCCGCAACAGTGTGATGAACCGTATGGCAGTAGTGCCTATACAGCGCGGTGCCTCAGGAGGTTCGTTCTTCACAATTCCACCACAGGTGCAGATGGAGATCGCTTCACGTAAGAAAATCATCACTGATGAACACAGTGGGCGTATTTTGGTAGATTCAGGTTTAGCCACAGAAGAAAAGGAAAAGATGCAGGCGATCTTTGATAGCTTCAAATAGCTTTTCGTGAGAAATATAATACTTTACATAAGTGCATTGCTGATGAGTTTGCCTGTTCTATCGCAAGAGAAGGACGGGAAGATAAAGCGCATTGAGATAGTGTATGGAGGTGAATTCACTATTGACAATGTGAAATATCCAGGGGCAACCATCTTCAAATCGGACGGGCAGCGGGTGCAGTTTCGCCACCAAGGGCTGGACGTGTGGTGTGATATAGCTGTGCTTTTTGAGGCCAAAAATGAAGTGATTGCCAACGGGAATGTTGTGTTACAACAGGGTGACACCCTGCAAATGAACAGCGACTATGTGCAATACAAAGGGAATGCTAAAACAGCAGTGGCACGCAAAGGGGTAGTATTGCGCAATGGCAATATGACCTTGGAGACTGAAGAACTGTTCTTTGACAGAAATAAGCAGGAGGCTTACTACAATAACTTTGGCAAGATCACCGACCCTGAAAACGAGCTTACCAGCAAGACGGGCAAGTATTATGTAACGACTAAAAAGAACCAGTTCACCAACTCAGTAAAGATTGTCAATAAGGACTTTACGGTGCAATCGCAAGTGCTGGATTACTACCATACCTCAGGGAATGCTTATTTGTATGGACCTACGACTATTAAAGGTGCCGACTACTCTATCTACTGTGAACGTGGCTATTATGACACGCATCGGCAGTTAGGCTATTTTATGAAGAAAGCTAAGATAGATTACGACCTTAAAACACTGAAGGGTGACAGTTTGTACTTTGATAAGAGGAGACAGTTCTCATCGGGCACTAACAATATTGTGATATTGGACACGGTGAACAAGACCTTCGTGAAAGGGCACTACGGCGAAATCTACAAGGCTAAGGATTCGATGTTTATCACGAAAAAGGCTCTTGTGATTACCTTAGTGGAAAAGGACTCAATGTATATGCACGGGAAGCGTATCTTGGTCACTGGCAAGACTGGACATAGGGTGATAAGAGCGTATCCCGATGCTCGGATCTATAAAAGTGATATGCAAGCGAAGTGTGATTCAATACATTCACAGGAGGATAATGGATTGACACAGATGGTGGGGAGACCCGTAGCGTGGACAGGTGAAAGCCAGATGACGGGTGATAACATCCACTTGATTGCCAATACAAAGACACAGCAATTGGATTCGCTGAAAGTATTTAATAATGCCTTGGTAGTAGAAAAGGACTCTCTGGGCGATGGCTATAACCAAGTGAAAGGTAAATTTCTCTATGGAAAATTCAAGAAGAATGTGCTGAGGCAAATTGACTTTTTGCAGAATACAGAGTCGATCTACTATGTATATAACGACGCAAAAGAATTGGTAGGCATCAATAAACTGACGTGTAGCCATATTAAGATATATTTGAATAAGGATCAGCAGATTGAGCAAACCGTATTTATTACACAGCCGTCGGGTAACTTATACCCAGAAGAGAAGCTACACGTGAATGACCGTAAGTTCAAAGAGTTCATATGGCGTGGTGATGAGAGGATCCATAGCAAGGAAGAGATATTCAGCGATAGCGAGAAAGCTATTAAACCTAAGAATATCAAGGGAATGAAAACTCCAGAGGAGATTGATGCAGATGAAAATGAGCTGCTAAAAACATCTGAAAAAGGAAAAGAAAAAGGGCAAATAAAAGGCGCTAAATAAACTTTTGGCATCTTTATTGCAGGTATATCAGAAATAATACGTATCTTTGCAAGAAGTAGAGATTAATTAAAAACAAACTATATGAAAAAGTTATTTATCACAATGTCGGTGTTGAGCATTTTAGCAACATCGTGTGTTTCAAAAAAGAAGTATGCTGAACTTGAAGCGCGTAACAAGCAAACAGAGGATTTGCTTAATTCAGCTACCGTAAAACTCAATATGTGCTTGGATGATAAGAATCAATTGGCATATAAACTTGAGAGTTTGAAGAACCAAAATGATCTCTTAAAAGAGAATAACCAACAGCTCATTAATAATATGGGGAACCTTACAACTCTTACCCAAAAAGGAGCTGAGAACTTAGAAAAATCATTGGAAAGCTTGCGTGAGAAAGATTTAACTATCCGCAATTTGCAAGATGCACTTACCCGTCGTGACTCAGTAAACTTAGCTTTAGTACAAAGCCTGAAGGGTTCATTGGGTAACCTTGACGACCAAGATGTAAACATCAGTGTAGAAAAAGGAGTTGTATTTATTAACATCTCTGATAAAATGCTATTTAGCAGTGGTAGTTACAACATCTCAAAGAACGCAAAGTCAGTACTTGAAAAAGTGGCTAAGGTGGTAAAAGCTAAGCCTGACTTTGAAGTAATGGTAGAGGGTCACACTGATAATGTACCTATCAAGAACAGTTGCTTACGCGACAACTGGGATTTGAGTGTGATGCGTGCTACAGAGATCGTGCGTGTACTGCAAAAAGATTTTGGGATTGCTCCTGAACGTATGACTGCTGCAGGTCGTAGCCTTTACGTTCCTTTGGACAGCAATTCAAGTGCTGAAGGACGAGCAAAAAACCGTCGTACACGTATCGTAGTAATGCCTAAACTTGATCAATTTACGAATATGATTGAACAAGGGCTAAAAGATCCTGCTATTGCAGGGAAAAACAAAAAGTAATTTTTAAAATCCATAAAACAAACAAAAGGCTTGGGCAAAATACCCAAGTCTTTTTGTTTTTAGCAACATTTAACTACTTAGAATCAAGCATATACAAGAAATGATAAATAAACATCAATAATTGATAACTTCCATTAGGCCTCTATTTCATTACTTTGCAGCGTAGAAATATTAATACAGTAAATTCATAAAAGCCTGTTAAAAAATAAATATTTCTTTGTATATAAAGTTTTTTATTGTACCTTTGCAAAATAAAGTACCCTCGAAATGATTTAGGTTATGTTTAAAAATTGTCTTTTATACCTACTCATCCTGTGTATGAGTACAGCTTTTGCACAGCGTAAATACACTTTAAGTGGTTTAATTACCGATGCCTCAAATGGAGAGAAACTCTTAGGGGTAAACCTTATTGTAAAGGAGCTTACCACTGGTACAGCTTCAAATGAATACGGTTTTTACTCCATCACTCTACCCGAGGGAAAATATACTATTTCAGTGGAATATATTGGTTATGGTACCATCAAAGAAGAGATTACTCTACAAGGAAATATCCGCAAGAATTTCTCATTGAAACCAGAAGATATCGTACTATCAGCCGTAGAAGTTACAGGGCATAGTACTTCACAGAAAACGGAAGTACGAAAGCCTGAGATGAGCGTTACAGCTATACCTATTGCTACCATCAAAAAACTACCTGTATTGGTTGGTGAGGTGGACATCGTCAAAACGCTGATGCAGATGCCTGGCGTGAGTAATGCTGGTGAGGCTTCCTCAGGATTCAATGTGAGAGGAGGTGCTGCCGATCAGAATTTAGTGCTTCTTGATGAAGCAACGATTTTCAATGCATCACATCTCTTTGGTTTTTTGAGCGTCTTCAACGCTGATGCTATACGTGATATGAAGCTATACAAAGGAGGGATTCCAGCACGCTACGGAGGGCGTATTTCATCCGTATTAGATGTGTATCAAAAAGAAGGTAATAAGAATACTTTTGCTGGGACAGGAGGTATTGGAGTGCTCTCATCGCGTCTGTTATTAGAAGGACCTTTAGTGAAGGAAAAAGCCTCTTTCCTCATTGGAGGGCGTGCCTCTTATGCCCATCTGTTCTTAAAACTAACAGACAATCAAAACTCTGCTTATTTCTATGATTTGAACACCAAACTCTCGTATCAATTAGGGCAAAACGATGCACTCTATCTCTCAGCTTATTTTGGTCGTGACCATTTTAAGCTAAGTGATAACCTCACAAATGCCTATGGAAATATGTTTGCCAATCTGAGATGGAACCACGTTTTCAGCCAGCAGCTCTTCGGCAATCTCTCTGCTATTTATAGTAATTATGACTATCGTTTTGACTTCAATATGCTGGATATGCGCTGGAACTCAGGTATTGAGAATTTCAACCTTAAATATGATTTCAAGCACTATCTCTCTGAGCGTTTTAAGTTAGGATACGGGATGCAGCTATTGCAATACATTTTCAAACCTGGAGAAATCATCCCTACTTCTCCTTCCTCCACTATTAAAGAAAAACGATTAGCTAATAAATACGCCTTAGAGAATTCGTTTTATATTGATGCCGAGCACAAGCTCACCAAGGCGTTATCCCTCTCGTATGGGCTACGTTTCAGCTCCTTCTACCACTTGGGGAAGGAAACAGTGAATGTATATCAGAACAACAGCCCTGTACTGTTCAACACAGCCCGACAAGTATACTACAAAGCTG
This sequence comes from Capnocytophaga haemolytica, assembly GCF_001553545.1. Classification (NCBI taxonomy): domain Bacteria; kingdom Pseudomonadati; phylum Bacteroidota; class Flavobacteriia; order Flavobacteriales; family Flavobacteriaceae; genus Capnocytophaga; species Capnocytophaga haemolytica. The sequence continues at coordinate 2,414,228 of NZ_CP014227.1, forward strand.
AACCTATAGGCACAAAGTACTACAAAAGCGGTAAGATTATGGATCTATTCAGCTATTTTGAACCTCGCTTCACCGCTGCTTATGCCTTTTCGGATACAAAGTCTATCAAAGCCAGCTACGCGCGTACAGTGCAGTATATACACCTGATTTCCAACACTACTTCCCCTACTCCATTAGATGTATGGACACCAAGTGGTGAGTTTATCGACCCACAGTTAGCCCATCAGTACGCCTTAGGCTATGCTTCTAACTTCCACGATGATGATTACAGCTTAGAAGTCGAGGGCTATTACAAAACCGTCGATAACCGATTAGACTACATCGACGGGGCAGACCTAATTGCCAACGAAGCCATTGAGAGAGTACTCCTCAAAGGACATAGCAAGGCTTATGGGCTGGAAGTGTTGCTACGTAAGAACACAGGTAAACTCACCGGTTGGATCGCTTACACACTCTCCACATCACAGATGCAAACTCCAGGTCGTACCCCTGAAGAAAGCGGAATCAACAATGGCGATTGGTATAACACTACTTACGACAAGCCACACGATCTATCTATCTCAGCTACTTATGCTGCCTCACCCAAGTGGACTTTCGGAGCTATCTTCAACCTACAATCAGGCTTACCAACAAACTACCCCGTGGGAAAATATAACTACTTAGGCGAATCCGTAGCCGTATACAGCAAGCGCAATGAATATCGCTTACCTACTTATCACCGCTTAGACCTTTCGGCTACCTACACTCCTCAAAGGCAAAACAAACGTTGGAAAAGCGAATGGACTTTTGGCATTTACAACGTCTACAACCGCAAAAATGCCGTGTCCGTATCTTTCCGCGAAAACAAAGATACCCACGCTAACGAGGCAGTACGACTTTCTATCTTTGGGATCATCCCCAGTGTAACCTATAATTTTAGTTTTTAGTGATGAGAAGATTTATTTATTTCATAAGTATAAGTACCCTCCTCCTTTCCTGTGAGGACGTCATTGATTTAGACCTTGATACAGCTGAAAAAGAACTGGTGATTGATGCTCGCATTGATTGGCAAAAGGGCGAGTCAATAGCCTACCCAGTGGTAGATTTGAGCTATACAACTTCGTATTTTGGCAAAGAAAACTCTCCTGCAATTGCTGACGCGACTATCACCCTAAAAACAGCAAGTACTACCCATACCCTCACTCTGTGGGATGGCACTAGCACGCTTACCTCTGAGATTGGCACATTGAAAGGCGGTAGCCGTTATGTGCTTGCCTCTGGGATTACCCCTAAAATAGGAGAAACTTACGAACTCAGCATCAAAGTAAACAACAAAGAGTACCACGCTAAGGCTAAGATGCTCGAAGCTCCTGTGATTGACCCCAAACGCATTGTACAGAAAGAAAATAGCGGTTTGGCGGGCGACCAAATAGAGCTAAAAGTGTACTTCGACGGAATTGATGATAAAGTAGCCAATGCCTACTTAGTACACCTTGAAAATCCACAGGATACGAAGCAAAATCGCTATGGTACTTTAGATAATAACTACATTGCTAACAACAAGTTTTACTTCACTACTTTTGCTGTTTTCTCTGACTTAAAGGCAGGGGATAAAGTAGACTTCACTTTATACCGTATCAGCCCTGAATACAAGGAGTATATCAATTTTGTGCTCAGAGATATGCGTGGAGGAGGCAGCTTTACCATTCCTGCGCGCTTTCACGGCAATATCATCAACACAGCCAACCCTAAGGATAACCCACTGGGAGCATTTCGTGTAAGTCAGTACTCCAAACTAACCTATACAATTAAATAACCTCTTAATCATCATAGTAAGTGCTGCGCTGTTGTTGTGAGTACGACAGCCACTTAAACTGCACTAAGAACTCGTGTGAAGAGCGCGATTGTAGGTTGAGATGCGTCTGGAAATACGTCTCAAAGCCGTAGCCTACACGTAGGTAATACCTCGGTATATCAAAAAATACATACGCATTAAAGGCTTTCTCAGTACGAAAAGTAAGCCCAAGCTCTGCACGGTCTAAGAAGTTGCCAGCCAAAGTCATATCAATATTAGGCTTCTCACCCTGAGCAAAGCGTGCCTGCACCATTGGTTTTACAGTAAAATCAGGTGTCGGACGCAGATACATCCCCGCCAAAGTGTAAAAGCGCATCTGTGCTGATACTGCGGTCATCTTATCACCATCCATACGCACATCATCAGAGGCAAGCATATTAGGCACTGAAAAACCTATGTAGAAATCAGGATGCTCGTAATACAAGCCTGTGCCTACATTTGGCTGAAAGCGCCCCGAGACATTCTCCAAATAAGGATTGTAGAGATACTCCGTAGGGTGCAAGCGATAGCCATTATAGAACGTATTATACTGATTGTTATAGTAATACGCCTGATTCGCATCAATATCAAAGAGGTCGCCCCCGCCCTTTATCCCAGCTACCAATCTTGAGGTAAGCGATATAGGGATTGCATACGAGAAATCGAGCCGTATCATACGTTGCTTCTGTATAAACACCTCGTTGCTCGCAATTGAAAATCCCAGCCCTACCCTTTCACTAAGGCGATGCGTAGTGAGCAGCGTCTGCGTCTGTGGAGCTTCGGTCATTCCACGCCACTGGTTACGGATATTCACCGAAATAGTATGCCCGCGCTCTGTGCCCACTGCTGCTGGGTTTACCAAACTCTGCTGTTGGTTATAGAAAACATAAGAAGGCGCCACACTCTGGGCACTCACCCCTGAGGCTATCAAACTGAATATGATAAGAAACTTCTTCATTGTTCATTTGTTTTTACAGGGCAAAGGTACAATATTTTCCCTGACTTGTAATCCCTTTAATTATAAAAATCTTGTAAAAATACTTTGCAAAAGCAACTACTTCGCACTGAACGACAGTCGCGGGTCGGCAACCGTCTGCACATCAGTAAATTGCTCTTCTTTATACTTATAATAGCCTACAATCCCTATCATCGCTGCGTTATCAGTGCAGTATTCAAACTTAGGAATATAAGTATGCCAACCGCACTTCTCGCCCAAAGCAGTCAGTGCTGCGCGTATCCCTGAGTTCGCCGATACCCCACCGCCGATGGCTACCTCCTTGATACCCGTTTGCTTCACCGCTTTGAGCACTTTCTTCATCAGTATATCCACGATCGTCTGCTGCACCGAAGCACAGATATCAGCGAGGTTTTCCTGCACAAAATTAGGATTGATTGCCGTCTGCTTCTGTATGAAGTATAATATCCCCGTCTTCAAGCCTGAGAAACTGAAGTTAAGTCCCTCAATGTTAGGCTTATTAAACGTAAAAGCCTTCGCGTTGCCTTCACGAGCATACTTATCAATCAAAGGACCTCCGGGGTAAGGCAACCCCAATATCTTAGCAGTCTTATCAAAAGCCTCTCCTACTGCATCATCGAGCGTCTCACCGAGCACTTCCATTGAAAAATAGCTATTTACCTTCACTATTTGCGTATGCCCACCACTGATAGTCATTGCTAAAAATGGAAACGACGGCTTGCGCTGCCCCTCATCGATAAAATGCGCAAGGATATGCGCCTGCATATGGTTCACTTCAATCAGCGGAATGCCTAAGCCCATCGCCAGCGATTTAGCGAAGGAAGTCCCTACGAGCAACGACCCCATCAACCCTGGTCCGCGAGTAAAAGCAATCGCACTCAGGTCAGTTTTGCGAATACCAGCCTTTGCAATCGCCTCAGAGACCACAGGCACAATATTCTGCAAGTGCGCCCGCGAAGCCAGCTCAGGCACCACCCCACCGTAACGCTGGTGTACCGCCTGCGAGGCAATCACATTCGAAAGCACTTTATCCCCGCAAAGCACTGATGCTGAGGTATCATCACACGAGGATTCAATAGCCAATATACACGTATCTTCCATTCTCTAACTTTAAAAGCGCAAAGATACAAAAAAGAAATGAGAAATAAGAAGTCAGGGGTCAGAAATGAGAAGTCAGAAATGAGAAATCAGAGATCAGAGGGCAGTAAGTAGAGAGCAGTGTGATTGCGGTATAGGCTGACTCCTGACCTCTGACCTCCCCAAAAAAAAATGAGCCATTATCCATTGCACATTATAAATTATTTATTACCTTTGCCGCATCTTTTTAACAATACCGCAACACAACACCATCTCTCAACTTTCTAACCACTAATCCCTAACCTCTAACCCCTTCTCGTAAGAGAAACCTAAGAACAAGGTAAGAGCTACGTAAGAGCAACTACGGTTGCAATACGGATGCAGTACGGACAATGTACGGATGATATTCCCCTCTCCAACCCTCCATTTTACTACGCTCCAAGCATCAAACCTTATTTTAAAATACACAACAATTAGCTCATTTCATTAAGAAAAACGCAAAATGTAACGAACACAGCTCTATCAGCCCTGATCACCCCCTCTTCTTTCCATATACCGAATACTACAATATTAAGCATTGTAGACTAATTATCAACACTATACACCTAACGGACAAAAATATTTTACGTTATCTCACTCAAACATTTGGCAGTTTCGGATATTCTTTCTATTTTTGTCGGAAAATAACGTTTACAGAAGTCAGAGGTCAGCAAGCAGAGATCAGCAAGCACTTCTCACTGATCCCTGCTCTCTAACCCCTGACCTCTGATCCCTAAAAACTAACTATATGAATTTACACGAGTATCAAGGAAAGGAAATCTTATCGAGTTTCGGGGTGCGCACCCAACGCGGTATCGTAGCGCAAACCCCAGCAGAGGCAGTGGAAGCCGCCAAAACCCTCACTGAGCAAACAGGCACCGCGTGGTATGTAGTGAAAGCGCAAATACACGCTGGCGGGCGCGGCAAAGGCGGTGGCGTAAAGCTCGCTAAGGGGCTTGACAAGGTAGAAGGCCTCGCCTCAGAGATCATCGGGATGCACCTCATCACCCCACAGACACCCCCCACAGGCAAAGAAGTGCACCAAGTGCTCATCGCCGAAGACGTCTACTACCCTGGCGAGAGCGAACCCTCAGAGTTTTATATGTCCGTACTGCTCAACCGCGCCAAGGGCAAGAATATGATAATGTATTCCACTGAGGGCGGTATGGATATAGAGAAGGTCGCCGCCGAAACGCCTCATCTCATCTTCACGGAGGAAATCGACCCCACAGTGGGCTTGTTGCCCTTCCAAGCACGACAGATCGCCTTCAACCTCGGGCTATCGGGCGAGGCACATAAGGAAATGGTAAAATTCGTTACTGCACTCTATAAGGCGTATGTAGCTTCCGATTCGAGCCTGTTCGAAATCAACCCCGTGCTGAAAACTTCTGATAATAAAATATTAGCGGTGGACGCCAAGGTAGTGCTTGATGACAATGCCCTCTATCGCCACCCTGAATATATGGCTTATCGCGACCTGCGCGAGGAGAACCCTATTGAGGTGGAAGCCAAAGCAGCAGGGCTCAACTATGTGGCACTCGACGGCAATGTAGGCTGTATGGTCAACGGAGCGGGCTTGGCGATGGCTACAATGGATCTCATCAAGCAGGCAGGCGGCTCACCAGCTAACTTCCTCGATGTGGGCGGCACCGCTGACGCTAAGCGCGTGGAGACAGCCTTCCGCATCATACTGAAAGACCCCAAAGTAAAAGCCATTTTGGTGAACATCTTCGGCGGGATTGTCCGTTGCGATCGTGTGGCACAGGGCATTGTGGACGCCTACAAGAATATAGGCGATACCATTAAAGTGCCTATCATCGTGCGACTGCAAGGCACCAATGCCGAAAAAGCCAAAGAACTCATCGACAACTCAGGCTTATCGGTACACTCAGCCATCCTATTCCAAGAGGCAGCCGATAAGGTAAAGGAAGTACTCAAATAAGAGAAAGTTTTAAATTGTTCATAGTAAGAAACAGCCCGCTCAGTTTCCTGAACGGGCTGTTTTTATTTGAGGATTATCAATATCCTACCTCACTATTTACAAGATTTTACATAATCATCAACGACTTTTACCAAGCCTTCTTTGGTAGCTACTTCGTAGGTTGCAAAGTTTAAAGCGCCACATTTCACATATTTATCAAACAGCTCCTTAACCTTCTCAGGTGATTTCTTGCCAAACATCCCTTTATCACCTAAATAAATAGCTTTTTCTTGATTGGCGAGCTTCAAATAACACACCTCAGGTCTTAGCACCTGCGCAAGAACATAATTACCATCCTTTTCATAGATAATTTCAAAGAACTGAGCCCGATTATCCAAGAAACTCAGGTCGTTTGTATTACCACTAACGGCACCATCTTCCATACTTTTAACGCCTAAAAAGCGCCTATCACCCACACCAAAGATCACGTTTTTATTTGCCTTGTAGTAGGTAGCCTTTTTTCCTTCTTGCTCTTTTATGCTTACTGTACCTCCGTAGTTGGTAGCATCAGCCATCCCTGGTTGTCTTTTGAGTTTAGCATCAATAGACTCAAATTCAATGGTAACAAGCCCTTCTTTCTTTTCGCCTGTCTTAGGGTCAATTATATAGCCCTGTACATCGTAAATATTCGCTGAGGTCGCTTTTGCCTTATCTTCTAACGCCTTATCCTGTGCTGCCATAGCATCATTAACCCCTTTTGTATAAGCATCTACTTGCTCCTTCATATTGCCCAAGGTATACCCATTGAAATACAAAGCTCTTACAAAACGATCAGCTATTTCCTCCCCAAATGCGCTATCGGAATACTTCACATCAGGGACTACAAACTCCTTCCCGTCATACGTCTTAAAGGTGCAATCTGCGGGTTTATTAGTTTGTAACGTTGAGAAATGCAGTTCAGCGATTTTAAACTTATTTAAGTCGCCTACTGCATAAGCGGCAGTATGATCGTTGATGGTCTTTTTGGTTATGTAACCTATGGCCTTCCCTTTAGCGGTAATTGTTCCTTTTTCAACTTTGAGAGAAACCTCTCTTGCAAGTTCATCTTCTTTCTGTCGCTGAGCTTTGATAGCCTCTTTTCGCTCATCAATTAGCTTTGAGATACTCCTATCTTCGTGGTCAAAGAAAGAGGCTATCTTTTCAGCATTCACCCCATCAAGAGTTATGAGTCCTGCCTCACTTTTGATGAGCCCTTCAACAGTCATTTTCTCATAGCTCAGGGTAAAACCTACCTTTCCCATTTCCATCTCGCGAACTACACCATTCTGCCCTTTGATTTCGAGCCAGAACTTACTAGGATCCACATTGCCTAAAGGCGTGCGACTGGTAGCTATTGCAGAAAAAAGAGGCGTACCCGATAGGTCAGAAAAGAGATACATCTTATCCTTCTTCTCCACTTTGGCAATAGGGCGCTTATCAACTAATATTTGCCCTTTCTTAACACTGATATCCTGTGCCCAAGTCATAGACACGAGGTATATCGCTACAAAAAATGTTAGAATTCTTTTCATTGTTTAATTGACTTTTTCTATATGAAATTAACGCCACAAAAGTATATAAATACTGAATAATAGTAAAACTTTTTACCATTTATTTTTATTTCTCCTGTAGTACCCTGAGCACTGCTTGGTAATTCTGCTGCACTTGTGGAGTATTCATCCCTAATTTAAGGGCTTTTTCATAGGCCTTTTTAGCTGCTGTGTAGTTCTTCTCTTCGGTGAGGAGCAGCGCCTTGTAATAGGCTATCTGTGGATTGGAGGGTGCTCGCTTCTCAGCGGCATCAAGACACTGCCAAGCCTTAGCCTTCTGCTGCAACTGGCTGTAAAGAATTGCTAAATTCAGGCGTAAATAGTTCAGTGATGGATCTTTGGTGAGTGCCCGCTCATAGAAGAGAATTGCCTTCTGGGGGGCGCCCATCTGGGTGTAGTAATCGCCTGCTGTAGCTGCCCCCACAGGAAAGTCAGACTGCGAAAGCACAAAGGTTTCGTACTCAGTAAGGCGCTCACGTCCCTGAGGAAGTGCCTCTACTCCTGCCCTACCCTTCTGTGTGAGCCATAGGTTGGTAGCAGCAAGCCTCACCGCTCTTACAGGTTCGGAAAGTAGCGGCAACACCTTAGCCTCCTCACCCTGAATGCTAAAATTGCCAAGGGCTATAACAGCACGGTAGCGTGTCTGAGGGTCGGTGCTAGTGAGCTGTGTTACGATAGTGCGAAAGCTCTCAGGGGTGTGTAGCCCACCTAAGTAGTGGGTGGCAGTAGCTTTGATAATCGCAGGTGTGGCAGGGTCAGAAAGCAGTTTTGCCAAGTGGGCGTAGCTCTGTTTATCACGACGACTGCCGAGTATCAAATCCTCAGCAAAATGGGGCTTGCGTACATTGCCATACCACTTCTTGACTGCCTCAGCTGTCCAACGCGCCGACTTACCGGTGTGGCAATCATTGCAGGCGTTAGGAACAGCATACTTTTCGCTCAGGTCAGGACGCGGCACCTTGAAGTTATGGTCGTGACGCACATCGTTACCCATATAAGTGCGAGTGGGCATATGGCAATGACGGCAATCGGAGGCAGCTGTGCCCTCCTTGTGAAAGGTGTGCTGAGTGCTTGCGTAGGTCTGGGAATGGCATTGCAGGCAGAGCCCATTGCCCTCAATCTTCACCTTACCTGTATGCGGGCGGTGACAGTCGGTGCAGCGCACTCCAGCGTGGAACATCTTGCTTTGGAGAAAAGAAGTGTATTTGTAGACCTCATCAAAAGCCTGTCCATCAGGGTAATAAATGGCTACTGCGGGTATCTCAGGAATGTAGTTATCAAGAAACTCACTCGAAGGGGTATGGTATTGGGTTGTCTCGCCACGACGCGCGTGACAAGCGCCGCAGGTGTTGAGTTGCTGCTTCTGGCTATGAGCCTCTTGCAGACTGATGAATAGCTCTTTACTTCCTTTTTTATAGGCAGCATCCTTCACCCAAGCGATGTGCTTTTTGCCTGCCCCGTGGCAACTCTCACAGCCAACAGTAAGCTCGCTGTAATCGGTAGTGTAGGTGTCGTGCAGAGGGTTGTAATTCTTATGTAGGTTGGTGCTGTGGCAAGAGGCGCACATTAGGTTCCAGTTCTGCGAGGCATTCGTCCAGTGGAAATAGTCGTCAGGAGCTATCTTTTGCCCTGCATACTGATGAAACCACTTGCCTTTACGGCTGTCCCAACTCTGGCGGAGCACCTGCATCTTACCTCCTTGAAAAGCAACCAAATACTGCTGAAGAGGATAATAGCCAAAGGTGTAGCTCACTTCAAAGTCAGCGTATTTGCCGTCTGCCCCTTGGGTATTGACGTAGTACTTATCGCCTCGCTTGAAGAAGTGTGAAGTGATGCCGTCGGCAGTGTAGGAAGCATTGTCAAAGTCGCCTAAAACAGTCTCCGTTGTGGGGCGCTGCATTGCCTTGAAATGGTCGGAAGCCTGCCAATCGGCAAAAGCCTTGGGGTGACACTCTTTGCAAGAGGCAGAGCCTGCGTAGGCTTCTGGCATTGATGCAATACGTTTGGGCACAGCACTGTACTGCTCATCAGAGAGGTAGTACTTGATGAGTAATAGGGCGGTGCCTAATACGGCTATTAAAAGTAATGCAACGATTATCTTTCGTTTCATCAGTGGAGGTTGCGTTAATGGGTAATCTCTTCGTTTTTAGTTTTACGTTTTTAATATTGTGTATTGCTTTGTATGGGATTATGACCTACCCATTCTATACTGCTTGTCCGTTACCGATCCGTTTGGGGTTCGTTCGGGGGGCGCAGTGCGAGGATGAGCGGTATGGTTATTTCTTTTGGATTTCTTTTTGAAGGTAGTCAGCCATACTTTTACCCCAATGTGGACTGTTGGGAGTCTTTGGGGTGAACTTTGCTAACTTCTCAAAGGCTTGTGCCAATACGGGCTTAGCTTTCTCAGCACCACCACCGAAAACCTTGGGTGTGTGATAGATACCCACGGCACGCACGATATAAGGTCGGGGGTTATCGGGGTTGAGTTGGATCGCTTTTTGGAGGTATTGACCGCTGGTGCGCCCGTACTTGCTGCCACGCATCATAGGATTAACGCGCACTTTTGAGGAGTAGAGGTAGGCATAGAGGGTCGCAATCTCTGAGGGATCGGCAGTGGGTTGCTTTTCGGCGAGTTTGAGGTATTTCTCAGCTTCGTCGCAGAAGCTATCAATAGTGCTGCCTTCGGAGAGTTCGGCTAAACGCACATTGGTGTAGGCAGCGTAGTAATTGGCGAGCCAGTTATTAGCATCGGCAAGGGCAATACGTTGAAAATCATTGGCGAGGGTTTGCAAAGAGGGCTTGTCGTAAGTGCGATCGAGGGTTTGTATTTTCTCGGTAAGAGCGGCTTCGATGTCCTGTGCCCCAGCGGTAAAGCTCAGCAGAAGGATTATAGAGGTTATGATGTATTTTTTCATCTGATAAATATTTATTTGATTATTAATGCGACAAAGGTAGGCAGAAAGTAGCAAACTCACAAATCTTTTATTCAAAAAGCAATCTTCTTGGGTAGAATTTCAGTTGTTTTCGTGTGGGAAGTGTGTACGTAAAGTTCTTTTTATCAGTATAGTTACGTTCTGTTACAAGTTTTTTTCAAGTTTTTATTTGGTAGGTTGGCGAAATAGTCTTTCCTTTGCATTGCATAGTCAATGATGGGATATGTTTTTTTTCTAAATTAAGTAATCAGATGAGATATTTTACGTTGTTACTGCTGTTATACAGTTCATTTTCAGCTGCTCAGGTAACGATCAAGGGCGTAATAGTCGACGAACGCCATAAGCCCGTAGCGGGTGTAAATGTGTTTCTGCAAGGCACTATCGAGGGTACGAGCACAGATGAGGCAGGTGCTTTTTCGTTTGTCAGTCGGCAGAAGGGCAAGGCTGTACTGATGTGTATGCACCTCTCAATGAAGGATGTAGCTATTCCGTTTGAGATCAGCGGCGAGGTGAAGCCATTCCAGATTGTGATGGAGGAAAAGGCTTCTGAGTTAGAGGAAGTGGTGGTAAGTGCGGCTACTTTTGGCATCAGCGATAAGCAACAGGCGACGGTGCTCAACCCGATGGAAGTGCAGAGTACGCCGAGTGCCGATGGGGGCATCACAGGGGCGGTGGTTACGCTGCCTGGTACCCAACAGGTGGGCGAGAGCGGACAGGTGTTTGTGCGTGGAGGTAGCGGCGACGAAACAAAGGTTACCATCGATGGGCTCAACATCCCTAATCCTTACTACGCTGGCGTACCCGATGTGGCACAACGCAGTCGCTTTTCGCCCCACCTCTTCAAAGGGATTGTCTTCAATACAGGCGGCTATTCGGCACAGTTCGGCGAGGCACTTTCTTCCGTATTGGTATTGGAAACCAAGGATCAACCTTCGAAACCGTCGGCTACGGTGGCACTAATCCCTTATGGGGCACTCGTGGGCAAGGAGTGGCTCAATAAGCGGGAGACCACTTCGTGGGGCGGAATGGTGGGCTATTACAACTTTAAGCCTTATTACGAGCTTATCAAACAGAATGTCGAGTGGCTCAAAGCCCCTGAGACGGTTACCTTCTCGGGGACGTTCAGGCAAAGTACGGGTGGCAACGGTATCTTGAAATGGTATGGCTTTGGCAATTGGACGCGTCAGGCTACTGCCCGCGAGAGCTTGCAACACTGGGGCACTCGAGAGCGCTATGAGTCCGATGACACTAATGGCGTCTCTCTGGTTACTTACACCCGCGATATTGCCCCTGAGTGGCGTATGTACGCGGGCTATGGACTGCATTTCGACCGCAATAAGGTTAGCGAAAGCCACACCCACAGCGATGCTTACACCCTGCACCAACAGTTCCGCCTGATGACCTCGGGCAAGCTCACGCGTTGGCTCAAGGCAGAAGTGGGCACCGAAGGTTTTACCTATAACGACGACCAGCTGAGCGACTACGAAACTGCCCTTTGGGCTACCACCTCGTGGCAACTGAGTCGCAAGTGGATACTGCTGGCGGGCTTGCGCACCGAGTACGACGATGTGCTGAGCAAGGCAGTGGTGTTGCCGCGCTTTTCAGTAGCGTACAAAACGGGGCGTTATCACCAGCTGAATCTCTCGGCAGGCGATTACAGCCAAAAACCTGCCTACAACTACCTCGCCCTCGATCGCCATCTGGACTACCAACGGGCACGGCACTACATCGCCGACTTCCAGTACGCCCACGAGAAGCGTTTTCTCCGCGCTGAGGTGTACTACAAGGACTATCGCGACCTGCTGCTTTACCCTACGCCTACTACCCTTAGCAATGGTGGCGAAGGCTATGCCACGGGCTTTGACTTCTTCTGGCGTGATGGCAAGAGCATTAAGGGGTTAGACTATTGGGTGTCGTATACCTACCTCGATACGCAACGCCGCTACTTGCGTTACCCGGTGGAGGCACAGCCTACCTTTGCCACACCTCATACGGCTCATTTGGTGGTGAAGTATTTTATTGAAAGCGCAGGGCTTTTCTTCGGAGCCTCGTACACGGTAGCCAGCGGTCGCCCTTATGAGAACCCTAATAACCCTGTTTTTCTTGCCGATAGAACGCCGACGTATCAGAATACGAACTTCAATGTAGCCCTCTTGCGCAAGTGGGGCAATACCTTCAACACTTTTGTGCTCTCGGTGAGCAATGTGCTGGGCACTAAGCAGGTGTTCAACTACCGCTACACCCCCGATGGAGCGCACCGCATCGCCGTTGGTTTGCCTTACGACCGCGCCTTTATGATCGGTTGGTTTATCAGCATAGGACAGAACCGCTCGCAGGAAGTGTTAGACCAATTGCAGTAGTCAGTTTTGAGTTCTCAGAGCAGGAATTATGCGTTAATCGTGTGTTAATTAACATTCTTTTAACATCTCAACTGTGTAAAAATTACTACCTTTGCGCCCAGCAATGTTTTTAGGGCTGCTTACAGTCTGTTTTTATCTAATAAGTACAATGTTTTTCTAATGTTTCTAACACTATGGGCAAGAAGTATTTTTTCTTAATTTTAGTTTTTGCACTCAGCACTTTTTTGTATTTTGCAAAAGCACAAACATCACAACTCAGCAAGGAGAAACAGCTGGCATTAAAGCAGGCTGAGCTGAATATCCGCGAGCTCTACAGCGACATCGGCTGCCCCCAATACGGGCTGAGCTTCGAGGCTTTTCGCTATGCCTACATAGGCTATCAAACCCTTCGCAAACAACACCGCTTAAATGACAAAGAACTTTTTTCTATCATCGACTTTACGAAGGACTGCAATACCAAGCGTTTCTACACCATCGACTTGGAGAAGATGAAAATCATCTACTTCACCTACGTATCGCACGGCAAGAACAGCGGCGATAAGCAGCCTACCTCCTTCTCCGATGTGGTGGATTCTAACAAAAGTAGTCTTGGGTTTTATATCACAGGCAATACTTACAATGGCAGCAAGGGCTACAGCTTGCAGCTCCACGGCGATGAAAGGGGCTACAACAGCAACTTGGCAAAGCGCGCGGTGGTGATCCACTCTGCTGATTACGCCAATGAGGACTATATCCTCCGCCACGGGCGAATGGGCAGAAGTCTTGGTTGCCCCGCCTTGCCTGAAAATATCTACAAACAGGTGATTGAGACCATCAAAGAGCGCACGATGATTTTTGCGTATTACAATGATGCTAAGTATCTCAGCAGCTCAAAATACCTCAATGTGCTGAAACTTATCGACGACGAGTCGGTGTTTTAGAAATACACAAACCATTCATTTTCAACGTATTTACAAAACGTCTCGCATTTTCCTTTAACTTTTTTTCGGTAAATATTTTTATTGTATGAGAAAAAGTTGTAGTTTTGTGCGCTTATTAGGATAGAATTTTATGGAAAAATTTGGAGACGTCATCAATGTAAAAACGCCTGTGCTAATTTGTTTTTATGCAGAATGGAACGAGGCGTCAACGTATATGAATGCTGTGCTACGTGAAATAGTTACCATCTTGCGCGACCGTGTGAAGGTGGTAAAGATTGATGTGGATAAGAATAAAGAGCTCACGAAAGCCTTAAAAGTGAACAACTTGCCCACTACGATCATCTTCAACAAACAGAGCTTGATATGGCGCAGTGAAGGTTTCCAAGACAGCGAAGTGCTGATGATGGAACTCAACAAGTTCTTCTAAGGGGCAGTGTAGTGGTGAATGAGCAGCCCTACGACCAAGTCATAACTATCAATGCCTTGCTGTTGTTTATTGGCTTTTAAGAAGGCGTCATAGCTCGCCTTGAAGACGGGCTCAGCCTTATTCTCATACTGCTGCCAAAAGCGGCGCACCTCACGGTAATTCTCAAGAATGCCTTGGGGTATTTTTATGCCTATTTCTTTGTATTTCTCAGGGTTTACTACCGCTATTTCATTCAGGAAATGACGCAACGCAAACAGTTCTGCACTGTACTTAAAATAAGGACTATCGGCTTTTTCAGCGGCTAAATAACCTAAATAATTGGCTTCTTCTTCGGCGGCATAGCCCATCTGGTGGGCAATTTCGTGGCAGGCGGTTACGGGCTTGGAGTAGCCGACCATCTTACCGTTTATCTGCGACTCGTTAGTGAAAGGGTTCAGGTAGCCACTGTAGCCCATATAAGTGAGCAAGGTGCTATAAAGCGACGACTTCACGCTCTTGCAACTGCTAAAATCGCTAATGCCGGTTATCCCCAGCGGATAAGCCTTATGGGCAAGGGCATAAATCTCTTTATTGGATAGGTTAAAATCTACTTTTACGCTATCGTTGGGGGCTAATTGCTGGTGCAATGCTATTGCCCTCTGCAAGCAATGCTCAGTAGCACTGTACAGTTCCTCCTCGGTATAAGTGGTTTTGACCCCCAAAGTGGTTGCCAATGGCACTCTGAAATAGTTAAACCCCCAGAGAAAAAAGAAAGCACAGGCAGTGCTCATCAGCAGCAATAGGGTTTTATCGAGCCATAGCAAGGGTTTTTGCCATAGATATTTAATATTTTTGACAAAAAGGTAGATGATATACGCAAAAAAGAGTGTGTAAAACACATCACCCATAGAAAAAGATATCCATCCTAACAAAAAGTGTTCTACTTTTGCAATGTTAGGATAGATACCTTTACTATATAGCCGCTCAGTGAGTGTGGGATAGTTGCGAGAGAGCCCCCACAACCCTATCAGCACGGTATAGAATACGTATTTTAAACTAAATTTATTTAGCTTGCTGCTTCTGCTGGTCATCGCCTTCTAACTCTCTTTCAAATTGCTTTACGTCTTTGAGAAGGTCGATGATCTTATCGGTAGTTTCCTTCTTATAAACCTCAATAGGGATTTCAACCTTGGTGTATTCCCAGCGGATTACAAGGTTCATCTTATCGTTAGAAATGCTCTCAAACGAAAATTCAAGTGCTTCTTGCAGGTCTTTGGTTTGGCTTACGGGCACTTTGAACTCAATGGCGTTCTCATTAGGGTCGTAGCTGTAAGCCCCCCATGCGTGTGCATCGTAGTTGAGCACTACTGTCCACTGTTGGGCTTCAGGGGTTACGAAGATGGCATACGAGCCTTTCTTTACGGGCTTTCCACCGAACTTCACAGGTTGTTGAAAGGTGATGTTGGTAGCCTCATTCGCTCCGAGGCGCCAAATCTTTCCATAAGGCACCAATTCACCAAAAATCTTACGTCCACGCACACTCGGGCGACCGTAGTCCACGCGCACTTGGCTTATGGAGAACTGTTGAGTGATGGTCTGCCGAGGGCTTGCCATTGGGGAGGTAAAGCCTTGTGCATAAGTGGCACTTCCGATTAAGAATAGTGCGATGATAATCAGTTGTTTCATATTCTTTATTCGAAATTAAGATTGATTAAGAAACCTCTTGTTTGTATCTTGTTCACGTTGCTTGTCCACGGACTATTGGGGTCGCGGTCGGGGGTAAGCTCGTTATTGAGCGAGAAGAGCATACGCAGTGAAGGCGACATTCTGAAATAAGGCGTATAGAGGTCGAGCCCCAAGCCAAATTCATAGAAGAATACGTTGCGTGTAGCCCTAAATGTTTTCTCGGAGTTGTCGATATTCAGGTTGGCATTGCTGCTGAGGTTGAACACCATCGAGCCCCCTGCGGTGATATAAGGCTTCACATTGTACCAACGCTTAGCACTGAACTTGAACAGCAAAGGGATGTAGATGTAAGTGGACTGCACTTCGCGCTTGGCATCGTTCTCGTTGTTGAAGCCTGGGAATACGAGCACACGCTTGTTGTAGACCAAGCCTGGTTCGATGCGCAAATCGATAAAGTCAATAAGCCGCGCTGAGCCCGTAAGCCCCACATTGAAGCCAAGGTTGCGGTCGATTTGTATTTCGCGTAGGCGTGAGGTTTGGTAGTTCAAGTCCTTGTAATCAATCTTGAAGTCGAAACCGTTGGCACCGAAGTAGTAGCCCCATTGGAAGGGCTTTTCATCGAAGTGCTCCAAGTTTTCTAATGGCTCTTTAAACTGAGCATACGCGCCTTTTATACCTAATATCAAAAAGATACATAAAGTTATTTTTCTAAGCATTTTCTTTTTATATTTAATAGTGTATTACCTTATTTATTAGCTACATAGATGGTGGCTACCCCGCCGAGTGTCTGCGGATAATAAGCCGTATCACGGTAGCCTATTTCATCTAATATTGCCTTGAACTTTTTCCCATAAGGGAAGTGTATTGCCGATTTTGAGAGGTAGCTGTAAGCGGCTTTATCCTTTGAGAACAGCTTGCCTATCAGGGGCATCATATAGTGAGTGTAGAACAAGTAGCCTTGTCGGAAGGGAAAACGCTCAGGCACTGAGGTTTCCAAAACTACAAGTCTGCCTTGGGGTTTGAGCACTCTACGTATTTCGGAGAGTCCTTGGTTGAGGTCTTCGAAGTTGCGCACTCCGAAGCCTACGGTTACCGCATCGAAGGTAGCATCGGCAAAGGGCAGGTGTTCGCTATCGCCTTGCTGCATCTCAATGCGGTCGGTGAGCCCGCGCTTAGCGACCTTCTCCCGCCCCACGGCGAGCATACCCTCTGAGATGTCTAACCCTGTAACTTTTACCCCTTTGATAGCCGTCAGAGCGATTGCCAAATCGCCTGTGCCCGTAGCCACATCAAGCACCTGCGAAGGGTGCACCTCAGCGACTTTCGCCACTACTTTCTTTCGCCATTTAACGTCTGAGCCCCAAGAGATTACGCGGTTAAGCCCGTCGTAAGTTCCTGAAATATTATCGAACATCTCCGTTACCTGCTGCTTCTTGCCTTGCTGCGAATTATCATAGGGTGTTACTACACGCTCAGCCATCGTATGATTGAAATTTTCGGCAAAGGTATACAATTCAGTGCAAGTATGCAAACTAATTGCGATAATTTACAATATTTTTATCATTTTTGTAGAAAATAGGCTTGAAAAAGCGGCGTTTTCACCCCTCTCCGAGGAGATAAAAAAAGGTGGTCACTACGGCATAGTAACCACCTTTTAAGATTATCTACATTAAGTCAACTTATTAGATATATTTTCTACGTTTTTAAAGAAGTGCCGTTTTTAGACAAGTCTAAAAATCACTTGTCTCCATCCGTACTGGTACCGTACTGATACCGTACCTCATCCGTACTGCTGCCGTTAGAAAATTTTACTGATGTGGATTTTCCTCTGAAATTAGTTCTGCGACCACTCGATCTTGCGCGATACGTACATCACCATAGCGAGGATGGTAAACAAGCCGATACTGCCTACCAATAGCGCGTAGTTCTCTAACTGGATAATCACATAGATGAAACCGTACAGGGCTGAAAGTGATAGCCCTATGAAAAGCGGGAACTTCTTGCCTTTGAGTATCGAGACGGAGTAAAGGCTGATCAGTAGCACTACCATCACCGAGGCGATGAGGTACGCCAGCGAGAAGTTGGTGTGTTCGGTAATGGAGATGAGTAGGCTGTAGAAGATAATCAGTGCTAAGCCTATCATCGTGTATTGGAAGATGTGTATCTTTATCTTGCTGATGCTCTGTATGAGGAAGAATATCAGGAAGGTAAGCCCAATAACCAAGAAGCCGTACTTGGTGGCGCGCTCGTTCTGCTGGTATTCATCGACAGGGATAACGAAATCGACATCAAAGGAGTACTCGCTGATGTTGGGCAGACTGCCAAAGGACTGTTGTCCGAAAGCGCGATTGATGTGCAACACACGCCACGAGGCTTCAAAACCATTGGGGGTAATCTTCTTCTGGAAAGGCAAAAAGTGCCCTGTGAAGCTCGGATCAGGCCAGTTGGACTTCATCGTGCTCTCGGTAACCTTCCCTATGGGCACCATACTGATGCGCTTGCTGCCATCGTATTGCACCGTAAAGGAGAAGTCGGGGCGCGAAAGTGCTTCCTTAGCATTGAAGAAGCGGGTTTCAAGCGAGGAGGTAGCGTTGTAGTTGTACTCCTCTCCCGCATACTCCCTATCGCTATTGTCGGTGCGCTCATAGATAGGCTCAAAAGGCAACTCCCTACCTCCGAACTTAATGGCGACATTGTTCTTAACGCTCGAGAGGTTGGTAGTGCGGATGAGGATGGTCGCCTTATCCCACTGTATGTTCTCCTCGGCAATCCCCATTGGCGAGAAGTCGGGAGCGGCGTAACGCCCTGTGAAGTCCATCGTAGCGTTGAACACCACCGACTCGTAGTTATTGCGCTTCTTGGTCTCGGTTTTCACCTTAGAGGTGTTCTGCAAGAGCTCGGGGAAGAAGTAGGCGTACTGCAAGTTATATGTCTTATTCTTAGCGTCGTAAGTGTTGTAGGGCACTTTGAGGATCGGTCCGTAAAAGAAGACCTCTTCGCCCCACTTCTTATTGATTTCCTCAACTACATCGTTCTGGCGGTATTTGCGCTCGCGGACTAAGTCCTGCACGAAGTAGAGCGGAATGAGCAGTATAAGGGTCAGAAACCCAATCATAAGTAAGCGTACAGTGTTGGACTGTAACAGGTTTGCGATAGTTGATTTTTGCGAATCCATTGTATAATTAGTATTAGGGGTCAGTAGCCAGAGATCAGGGATCAGTGATCAGGGACCAAAGATCAGAATAGCACTGGATACTGACGAGTTAAACATTCTTTTTTAGAGGGCAGAGGGCAGAGGGCATAGTGTATAGTGTATAGTTCTCAGTGCTCTGTACTGACACTGTAAAGCACTTTGTATTTCAAAGCATACGCCTAAAAAAAAGAGGCGATACTAATGAGTAGAGAGTAATACTCAGTTCATAGTTCACAGTCCTCATTACTCATTACTCTCTGATTAATGATTTGTTCCAAGGCGTCTATATGTTCTGTAAAGGCGCGTTTACCTTTCTCAGTAGCCTTATACGATGTGTTGGTTTTGCGTCCTACAAAGCTCTTTTCTACGGTGATGTACTGCTCATTCTCAAGTGCACGCGTATGGCTGGCAAGGTTACCATCGGTAACGTCCAACAGCTCCTTGAGCGTATTGAAATCCACACGCTCATTGACCATCAGCACCGACATTATCGCCAGCCGTATACGGTTGTCAAACACCTTATTGATATGTTGAAGAATGGCTTTCATCTTTTTTAGAGGTCAGAAATCAGAGGTCAGAAGTCAGTACATAGTGCTGTGCACTAAGCACTGAGAGCTGTGCACTGATTACTGATTTCTCTCTTCTGATCTCTCATATTTAAAATACATCACCAAGCCGTAGAGGATATGGCATACGCCAAAGCCTACTACCCAGAACTCCAATCCGTAGCCAGCAAAATACACCGAGAGCAAACCGAGTACAATCTCCGTAATGCCGAGGTAATG
The DNA here is from genome assembly GCF_001553545.1 of Capnocytophaga haemolytica. Taxonomy (NCBI): domain Bacteria; kingdom Pseudomonadati; phylum Bacteroidota; class Flavobacteriia; order Flavobacteriales; family Flavobacteriaceae; genus Capnocytophaga; species Capnocytophaga haemolytica. The sequence goes on from NZ_CP014227.1 coordinate 2,433,926, forward strand.
CACATCGCCAAAGGTGTATTTGCTGACATTCACACACGCCAATCCGTAGAAGATGAGCGTCATCGGGGCAATAAGTCCGTAGTAGCCCGCATTGATGAGCAGCAAGCTCAGTGCCCCACCTGTGAGCAGTGGCAAGGCAAAGTTGTAGACTGCGCGCTTCGAGGTGCTACTCACCAAACGCTCGCCACGTCGCTTAGCCTTCTGATACGAGAAGAAACCCGCTGTCAGCAACGATGCCACCAGCACAATCAGCGCAATGTACATCAAGGCACGGAAAGTAGGACTTTCGACAATCACATAGCGGTAATGAATATAGTGCGTACTGAGAATGCGGTGTGCGAAATACGCACCCACAAGTGCATAAACCCCTGCCAACACCCCCGACAGTCCACTGAAGGACAGGAATTGTGAGGAGCGGCGCATCATCGAGCGTATCTCACGCAGGTCTTGAATATAGTTTTTGTCTTCCATAGTAAAGTGCTTTGCGCTGCAAAGTAACGGCATAATATTTTAACTGCCAAATATTTTTAGCAGTTTTTTCATTATTTAACATTTTTTAAGATTCAGAGAACTGATAACACACTCATTACTAAGTATCTGTAATATCAACCTCTTTGTCTAACTCCAAGGGGCTAACACTACTTCCAAGCCATTGATGGCTTCTGTAATGGGTATTTGACAACCTAAGCGACTGTTTGGCTTTACATTGGAAGCTTCATAAAGCATTGCCTCTTCCTCTGCGGACATCTCTGGGAGGGTAACCTCCTGCTCATTGAGTACATAGCACTGGCAAGAAGCACACATTGCCATCCCACCACAGACCCCTATCTCACCATCTTGGGCAATCTCGTAGGCGCGCATTACTTCCATTAGGCTCATATTCATATCTGTAGGAGCCTCTACCTCATAGAGCAATCCGTCGCGGTCTGTTATTTTTAAGTGTATGTCAGTCATTATTAGATGGATTTCACTACTGCTTTCTCTGCTTCCTTTCGGCTACCGTCGAAGCCATCAACTCCTGCTACGGTAGTGTATTTCAATACATATTTTCGATTGGGGAATAAGCGGTTGTAAACACTCTGACACATTAGGGTAGCCTCGTGGAAACCGCACAAGATGAGCTTGAGCTTCCCTGGATAAGTATTCACATCGCCAATGGCGTATATACCTTCTATATTGGTTTGATAGTCAAGGGCATTGTTTACCTTTATGGCATTCTTTTCAATTTCTAAGCCCCAAGTAGCGATAGGTCCCAGCTTAGGGGTAAGCCCGAAAAGGGGTATGAAGTAATCGGCAGCGATTGTTTCTCGCTCACCGCCGTCTTTTTCTAAGATGAGGTGTTCCAGCTTTTCATCACCAGCAAGCCCTACTACCTCATAAGGTGTTTTGAGGTTTATTTTGCCTGCCTCTTTGAGTGCCTTGACCTTTTCGACTGAGGCTAAGGCTCCACGGAATTCATTGCGGCGATGCACCAAAGTGAGTGAGGCAGCCACCTCAGCCAAATAGATACTCCAATCGAGGGCAGAGTCGCCACCGCCAGCAATCACTACGTGCTTGCCTGCATAGCGTTCAGGTTGTTTTACGAAGTACTCCACCCCTTTATTCTCATAGAACTCAATATTAGTAAGCTCAGGTTTGCGAGGCTCAAAAGTGCCTAAGCCTCCTGCGATAGCCACTGCCTTGCCTTTCACCTGAGTGCCTTTATCAGTGGTTACTACAAAAGTACCATCGTCATTTTTATCAATAGTCATAGCGGTTTCACCTAAGGCAAACTGCGGTTGAAACTGCTTTATTTGCTCCATAAGGTTATCCACCAACTCTGAAGCCTCGACGCTGGGGTAGCCTGGGATATCGAATATTGGTTTTTTAGGATAGAGTTCAACCAGCTGTCCACCTACCTGAGGAAGCGTGTCAATGAGATGGCATTTGAGGCGCAGCAATCCTGCCTCGAAAACGGCAAACAACCCTGTGGGTCCTGCCCCTATGATGATAATATCTGTCTGATGCATTTAGTAATTATTTTGGTGCAAAAGTATGAATACTTTTCGAGTTGACCAAATTGGAAGGCAGATCAGCTGTTTTTCTTTCTCTTATTCTATTAGGTCAATGGCACGAAATTTACGCCTTGCCTTCTCTATTTACCCAATAAAGTACCGCTAATCTTGGTTGGATCTGAGGCTCGCTAACCGTTCCGCTTCCGTTTGCCCTCCGTTCATCACAAAGGAAAATATTACTTCTGTATCAGGTTTAGTATAATTATGATTGCAGAGAAGAACGAGCTTTTTACACTTTTTGTATCTTCATAAAGTCGTATTTTCGTACAATTGTCCCTCTATTCTATAAAGCCTCATCGCTTATTTTCTTAGCGTAGTCGCGGGGAGAGATGCTGTGGAATTTCTTAAAGGCGCGACTGAAATTGGAGAGCTCTTGGTAGCCCAACTGGTAAGCAACTTCTGAGATATTGAGATTGCCTTGTGCGATTAGGCGAGTAGCCTCAGTCATTCGTATTTGCACAATCACATTATAAGGTGTGGTGTTCATAATGGCTTTTACTTTCTTAAAGAGTTGGGTCACACTCATATTAAGTTCGTCGGCAATTGTTTCTATACTGAACTCAGGTTCACTGAGATGTTGCATCACTATCGCGCTGATTTTATCTATAAACTCTTGTTTCCAAGGGTTGTCGGCTAACTTTTCTTTATAAGCATTGATATCGCCAGTGGCATTGTAGAGTTTCCAGAGTTTTTTACGCAAAAGGAGTATATTCTCTATTTTCTTACACAATATCTTTGCTGAGAAGGGTTTGGTGATATAATCCTCAATACCCAAAGTGTAGCCTTCGATGATTTGTTCTTCTTTATCTAAGGAAGTAAGGATGATGATAGGGATATGGTTTGTTTTCTCGCTATTGCGGAGCTCTTTTACCATTGCAATGCCATCCATTTTGGGCATCATAATGTCGGACACGATCAGGTCGGGGATATGAAGCTGAGCCATCGCAAGCCCTTCCTCTCCATCACGGGCGAGAAGTAGCTGAAAATCAGGTGTGAGAACACTTTGGATATAGCTGCGCATATCTTCATTATCTTCCACGATAAGGATCAACTCTTTATCCTGATTTTGAGTTACTTCTAATTCATTAGTAGTAGGCTGGACATCGAACTGCTGCAGGGTAATTGAGTCCTCTCCGTGTAATTGTGGTACCTCTTCGATAGGCAGCAGCACTGTAAAAGTAGACCCTTTATCTACTTGGCTTTCCACCTTAATAAAACCCTTGTGTAGATCGATCAAATCCTTAGTAAATGCCAACCCGAGACCAGACCCTTCATTGCGCATTGCTTTCTGGCGTTCTCCTTGGGAGAAGATGGTAAAGAGGTGTTGCTTTTCTTCCTCAGAAATCCCAATGCCTGTATCGCTAATTTGTATCTGCAAAAAGCGTTTATCTTTCCGCAGTGCGATAGCGATAAGAACCGTTATCTGTCCCCCTTCAGGAGTGTACTGAAAGGCGTTGCCTATGATGTTGTACAGTATCTTATCGAGCTTATCGGCATCGAAAGGCATCCAAAGACTGTGGACAGTGCTTTTCACGGTGTACTGAATGTGCTTTTCGAGCGTGAGATAGGAGAACATCTCACTGACGTTTTTTATAAACTTCACCACATCATCGTATTGCAAGTTGAGCTCTAACTTATTCTTTTCTAACTTTCTGAAATCTAAAAGTTGGTTGATGAGGCGCATTAGTTTTTGGGCATTTCGCAACATCATCGGCATCTTATAGTGATTTTTATGCTGCTCTGAGATATTGTCTTCCTCAACGATCTGAGTGAGAGGACCTATGATGAGCGATAGTGGTGTTTTGAACTCGTGTGAGATGTTGGAGAAAAACTTGGTTTTCATCTTGTTAATCTCGTACAATCTGAGGGTTTCTAACTGTGAAATCTTCAAGTTTTGTTTATCTCTTTCTTTGGAAGTGTAATATTTGACAATCAACACGATAATAGCAATACCCAAGAGCACATAGAGTGTGTAAGCCCAAGGAGTACGCCAAAAGGGCGGGGTAACGGTGAGCTTTATGGTGGTGGGGGGTATCGTTCCAGACGCCGTCGTTATTAGCGGCTTTCACCTTAAAGGTGTACGTACCAGGGTTGAGATTGGTGTAAGTAGCAATGCGCTGAGAGGAGCTGTACGTCCAATCGTTATCGAAGCCCTCAAGCATATAGGCATACTGGTTTTTGGCGGAAGCCTTGTAGTTCAATGCCGAAAAACGGAAGGATATCACCGACTGAGAATGTTTTAGAGTGATGGCAGAAGTCTCGTCGATGAGGCGCGTAAGTACACCCCCTTGCTCTGGGCTAATCGACTTGTTGAAGATCTGAAAGTCGGAGATGACCACTTTAGGAGGCTGCCTATTGATAGTAAGGCTCTGAGGGTAGAAAGTGTTAAGCCCTTCCTTGCCCCCTATGAGCAGCTCGCCATCCTTTGCTTGTGAAAAAGCACCGAGCTGGAAGCCTGCACTCTGCAAACCGTCGTACTCGTTAAAGGTCTGGAACTTTTTCTCACTTATATTGTAGCGCAATACTGCCGAAGGCGTACTCATCCAGAGGTTGCCTTTACCATCCTCGGCTAAGCCAAAGATTGGGTCGCCATAAGCCGCATCGGTACGACGGAGAAGCTCAAACTTCTCCGTTTTCTTATCAAAGCGATGTAGCCCTTCCTTGGTGCCTATCCAGAGGTTGCCTTTGTGATCTTCGAGAATAGCGGTAATAAAGTCATTAGAGAGTGTATTGGGGTCGTTTTCCTTAGCGGTATAGACCTTTTTCAGTCGGAGGTCTCTAGTATAGCGCTTCAGTCCGCGTTCACTACCGATCCAGAGCTGCATCTCTTGGTCGCGGTAGATAACACGCGTTTTATCCTCAGGGTAGATGATGTTCTTACTCTCAAAAAGCGGCTTGAAGGTTTGGGTGGTAGGGTTGTAATTGACGGCACCTAACTCGGTGGCGAGCCAGAGCGAGTTATCCCAATCAAGGGTAATGTTGTAGAGATTGTGGTAGGCGTAATTTGTACCCGTAGGTGGAGGAATGTCAATCTGTGTAAACGTTTGTGTGAGCGGGTTGTACTTTATAAGCTGGTTAGAATAATTGCCAATCCAGATATTACCCTCAGCGTCTTCGCATATTGCTTGGTATAGGGAAGTGTTTTTATTGTAAAGGCGATTGCTATAAGTGATGATCGTCTTTCTATCTGGAGCTATTTTATGAAAACTATTGAGCCCTCCAACCCAAAGATTGTGTTTACTGTCCTTGAACACAGAAAGCACTTGTTTTTCAGCGAAAGATCCTTTGATTTTCAGCGACTTAAACTGTGTGGAAGTGGGGCTAAAATAGTATACCCCTGAAGTAACACTTAACCACATTAGCCCAGCGTTATCGGTATAGGTGTATTTTAGATTTTCACCCGTGAGGTGTGAGGTTTCTAAGGTAGTGATACTACCGTTCTTTTTATTCAAGAGCCTTAGTCCTGTGCTGGTTACAATCCACAGATTGCCTTTGCCATCATCGGAGACAGCGCGCACACTGAGATTATCTTCGCAATTAGCTGCTATCTTGCAGAGGTCGTAATGCTTATAGGACTTACTTTGCTCATCAAGACTATACAAGCCTCCGTGTGCCGATACCACCCATATACGTTTGTCTTTATCCTTATATAGGCTAAAGATATGCTTACAGAGCTCTTTATCGGGCTTTTGAGCAGCCCAATAAGGGTGTAGTGAAAACTTTTTATGCTTCTTATCAAAACAATAAACACCACCTCCCCACGAGCTAAGCACAAACATATCGCCCACTGTGATGATGCCTGTAAGAGCGTTGTTCAAGTGTTGTGAAGTATGTTGATCCTGCACTTCGTAATGTACAAATTGCTCGGTGACAGGGTTAAGCATATCCAAACCTCCTCTATCTACTGCAATCCAGATCATCCCGTGCTCGTCCTCAACGACACCTGCTACGTCATTATAGCTTAATCCATTGCCATTTTTCTTTTTATAAGTTTTGAAAGCTCCTGTCTGCAAGTTCAGTTTGCACAATCCGTCGCCTTTTAAGCCTATCCAAAGGTTGTGGCGACTGTCCTCAAATAAACAGCGTATAGAATTGCCCCCAATGGTGTTCGCCACTTGTGGGTTGTACTTATAGACTGTGAGGTCATTTCCATCGAACTTGTTCAAGCCGTCATCAGTGCCTATCCATATAAAACCTTTGCTATCTTGCAAAATACTGGTAACCTCACTGCTGGAAAGACCGTTGCGGGTTGTAAGCTGGGTAAAGTAAGCCAGCTCTTGTGTCCATAATGGGAAAGAGAAAGTTAGAAAGTATAGCAAAAGTAGCTTCTTCATAGTGCTCATTAAAAAAAGAGCAACAAAGGTAAGGCTTTTTCTGCCAATAGAGAAAAGCACTTCCTTTGTTGCAAAATTAGTGAATGATAGAAATAAGGAAAACCGTAATGAGAACCATTTTATTTATTATCTTGCTCTTGGAATTATTGAGAATTTATAACTGTACGAAGCGTCGTCAAGTATGTACTCTTTGTGTACACGTGGAGTCCAACTATCATCACCTCCTAAACCCATCTGTGCTTTGTCGATGTGCAGATAGGTAGCCTCACCTCTTGGGAGCTCCTGGGTCTCTTTTGACTTATTCAGAGCTGTATCACTGTAATTCTGAGCGTTGAAGTTAAACAATTCATCAGAGAAGACAAGTAGCTCTGCTTTATCCGAGAGAAGCTTGAGCCAACGGGTGTCAGATCGGTTACCATTCTCAGAGGGCATTACATAAGGGAAGAACATATCTTTAACCTCTTTTTTGTGAATTCCTACAAAGGCAGCTTCTTTTCTATCGTCATACGATTCAAAAGGGCCTTTGCCATACCATTCTACCTTATCAAAGGCTTTATCAAGAGCCATTTGCAGCCCGACTCTTGCCAATGGAGGAAGTTCCTTAGGAACAGTGAAATCCTGTTGTATTTCTATTAGCCCATTGCCATTCACCAGGTAAGTTGCCCTTTGAATGATAGTGCCACTGGCGGTTTTTAGTTGGTTCTCAGCGACAACCTTCACTTGAGTTTCTCCTATCTTAAAGGCTTGTAAACTGACAGGGATAAGGGTTGTTTTATCCAAGCCTGCCTTACGCCAACGAGCTGCATAGGAACGCTCAAAGCCCCCTTCATCATTATCGGTAGGCACTCGCCAGAAAGAAGAAATAAGAGGGGCTACCATCAGCTCTTTACCTCCGTAAGTGAGGCTATTAAGGCTGCCGTTGGTTTTGCTAAATCGGGCGGTAAAGTTATCGCCTATAAGCTCTACATCGCCTTTGTCGTTTAGGTGAATAGGCTTAGAGGCTGGCAATGCTACCCATTTTGTTGAAATACTATTCGGGAAAGCTATCTGCTCACTGCCTACTTCAAAATCCTTGTCTGCCCAAAGAGTTGCTTTCTTGGTCTTGAACTGGAAGTTCATAAAATACTCATTGCCATTTTTTACAAGTTCTTGCTTAAAAGGAATCGTAATCGCCCTTTGTGATTGAGGGGCAAGGCTGAGTTGCTCCATTGTGCCTAAATCTATCTGTTTTCCATTCTCAAGGAGTTGCCAAGTGAGGTATATATCCTCAGCCCCTACAAAGTAATTGCTATTGGAGATAAGTACTAAGCCCGTGTTGATATCTATATCTTTGACATTAAAGTATTGGTATACTTTTTTTAACTCGTGCATCTCAGGTTGTGGAGTGCCTTCAGCATTGACGAGTCCGTCATTAACGTTGGCTTTATCAATATAGTTGATAATATTCCAGAACTCTTTTCCATCCTTATTCTTCATTCGGATGGCTTGATCTTTGAAGTCCCACGTAAAGCCTCCTTGGTAGCGTACATCACTATTAAACAAATCCCAATACTTACGAAAGTTTCCTAAGCTATTCCCCATTGAATGAGCGTATTCACACACAATCACAGGGCGAGCTGTATCGCTGTGGAACAAGTCGTTAATCTGAGTAAGACGGGTGTACATATTGGATATAATATCGTAGTGTGAGAGCACGTTGGCGTAGGCAGGAATCTTTGACTCGTAATGCACAGGACGCTTCTGAGGGTCAAGGGCTTTCATAGCCTTATAAGCTGCATCAAAGTTCTTACCCCAGACTGATTCATTACCCATTGACCAGAAGATAATAGAAGGGTGGTTCTTATCACGAGCTACCATATTGACATTGCGCTCCACGATATTCTGCTGCCACTCAGGGCGCTCGCCTGTGTAGTAGCCTCCCTCCCAGAGACCGTGGCTCTCAATATTAGCCTCATCCATCACATAAAGCCCATAAACATCGCAGAGTGTATACCACTCAGGGGTATTGGGGTAATGTGAAGTACGCACGGCATTGATATTGTGGGTTTTCATTATCACAATATCCTTTATCATATCCTCGCGGGTTACGGTTCGCCCATTGCGCATATCAAACTCGTGGCGGTTTACCCCTTTAATCTTGATAGGTTTGCCATTTACAAGTAGAAGCGCATTTTTTATCTCCACTTTGCGGAACCCTACATTCTGCGTAAGAGCCTGCAGTGGTTTACCGTCGGAGGTGAGCAATTCCATCCCAAGTTTGTAAAGGTTAGGCGTTTCAGCTGTCCATTTTAGGGGGTTCTTCAAAGAAAATACAGCATCTATATGCTGTTCACCCTGTGCTTTGAGGTTGGCGATAGGGAGCTTCTCAGTGGTTACCACCCTACCTTCAGTATCTTTTAGAGTAGCTTGTAGAGAGAGATTTTCTTCGTTTTTATTAGCCAAGTTCTGCACATCTACCTCGACCTTGAGTGTTGCATCCTTGTACTGGCTATCTAAGTCGGGAGTTACGGTAAAATCGCGCATACGTACCTTGGGAGTTGCAAAGAGGTATACATCGCGATAGATACCACTCAGCCGCCAGAAGTCCTGATCCTCAAGGTAAGTTCCATCTGACCAATTGAAGACTTGTACGATCATCTCGTTGTCGCCCGCTTTCAGATGGGGAGTAAGGTCAAACTCCGCTGGCAGCATACCGTCCTCGTGATAGCCTACTTTCTTGCCATTGATGTACAGATACATCGCTGACTGTACTCCTGCAAAATGGATAAAAACCTCCTGCCCTGTCCATTGAGAAGGCAGTGAAAAGCTGGTTTTGTAAATCCCAACAGGACCATAATCCTTAGGTATAAAGGGTGGATTAGCCTTAAAAGGATACTGCACGTTGGTAAAGACGGGGGGATCATACTTATTGCTTTGTAATTGCCAGTTCGAAGGCACCTTTATCACGTCCCACTGCTTGATAGCCCCTGCATAGAACTTTGAAGGCACTTTTGAAGGGTGTTTAAAGTAAGCAAATTGCCAACCACCATTGAGGAGCTTTACTTGCGAAGAGCTTCCGAGGTCGTTCTTCTCCCAATTGGTACGCTCAAAAGGCACATAATAGCTGTGGTTCTTCTCGGTGTTGATAGCACTTACCGAGAGGTTTTCCCAATCGTGCTTCTGTGCATAACCCAAAGAGCTCAACAGTGCAAAAATAAATAGTAATAAGGTAGTATATATTCTCATAACAGTTTGATTTATATTCTATAATATTCTTTTATTCCCATAAAATAACTAAGGCATCTTCACTCTCTACGGTGAGCTTCTCACCATTGATTTTACTACTTTTGTTAGTGTACAATAGTGTAGGCGTTTTATACTGAGAAAAACCTTTTAACTGTACTTGAATAGTGGTCTTATTTTTATTGATCACTACGGTGATGAGATGTTTGCCTGATTTGAGGGTCTTCATCAGTAAGCCCTCGTGATAGCTGTCAAAATGCAATGTATCCTGAGTATTGAGATAAGGTGCAAGAAATGCAAGCAGCGACTGGTAATCATTCGCCTTGCGTGCCCCTAAACCTATCAGTGAAGGTATCCATATCACTTTACCTTTGCCAAAGGTATTGATTACCCCAAGTGCTTGTGTACCCTCTGTGCCTATTACCTTTACATTGCTCAGCGGATTGATAACACCTCTTAGTGCGTGTGATGCAAGTTTCCTTCCCGCTATATCAAGGCTGAAGGTATCACCAATAAAGGTAAACTCAGCAACACTCCCTCCAAAAAGGTCTGCCAGTGGAAAGGTATTGATCATTTTCCCTACAGCATTCTCATTGTAAAAAGCTGTAAGTCCATCAATAAGCAGCGTATCTCCTCGTTCTACAAAATAGCGTAACTTAGCGTAATACGCTTCAGGAAGTGCTATCTGGTGTGCAAAGATAATAGTTTCTCCTGAATAATCCTTTTCAGTAAAAGAAAATTCTCTCAATTCCTTAAAAGTAGGCTGCAATCCCAAGCCTGAGAGCGCTTCAAAATAGCTGATAGCCGACTTCATCACCGCCCCTGTATTGCGGACTTCGTACTTATCCTTGTTACCTTCAGGTTTCATCTTATCTTCGACCCAAAGTGACTCTCGGTTGTAAAGGATGTGTATCTTACTATTTAAAGGAACAGCCGTAGCAAACAATTTTTGATGATCGGCAATTACTTTGGCAATTTTACTTGCCTCAGTAAGCCTATCTGAAGGTTTGTTTTGGAAGTCGAGCATTGCCCACTCGCCTGCCTCGAAGCCTGATGTACGTGGGTTCAAGCACCAAAAAATAGCCCCTTTGCTACCTGTGGCAACTGAAATCCACTGCCATTGAGCAATTTCCTCCTTTGTAGGGCAGAAAGGTGCATAGCCACTGTAAATGTTATTCCCTGCTTGTAGCTCAGTCATCAGCCAAGGAAGGCTTCCTGCTCCTGAGAGAATAATTTCACTATTGGCTGACATCGCTAAGGCATATTTCTCACGGGGAAAATAACCAAAGTGCCAGCTGGCATGCGCAGAGCCTCCCAGACTAGTAAGGAAACTGCGCCAATCGCGAAAATCGTACTGTGCCACATTGTCAAAGATCTGATGTGTATTGACGTGGATAGGACTTGACTTATCATATTTCCGTATTTCTTCTACCAACCATTTAAGATACCAAGTGTTGTAATACATCAAGAACTTTTCATTATCAAATGAGAAGTGCGGCACCTGAGAGAGTGGATGGTTTGACACTTTAGGTTGTGAGGCTTGCCATTGTGCAAAGAGTTCTTTCGCTAGAGGGTCGTACAGATGCCCACCTCCTGGTTCGTTGATAGGTACCCAGCCATAGAATGACTTAAATTGCTTAAAATGAGGTACTACCACTTTGATGTACTCGGCAATACGAGTGAGATGTGCCCTATCATAAGGAAATTTAAAACCACCGATATCCTTAAAGTCAGTTGCAGGAAATAGATTGGCATAGACTTTTACCTTGTACTTCTCAGCATATCTAAACGCCTTGTCAAACAAGGTAAAATCCCAATTGCCTTGAGCATCCTTCATATAACTTTCGAGCATACGGATACGCGTCAGGTGCATATTGTGCTCGCTGAGAGTCTTGAACCAGCCTTCGACAATTGCATCTGATTGTCCAGGTTCGATAAAGATTTCAGCTCCAAACATCAGTGGATCAGTTTTGCGCTCCTGAGCCCTCATCAATGCAGAGAACAAGACAAAAGTAGTGATAAAAAAGGTTTTATAAAGTTTTAGTCTATTGAATTTCATAAGATTCCTCCTCCCAATTAAGCTCTTATTTCTTTTCAACACGGGTGTAGATTTTCACCCAATCCACTTGTAGCCTTATGGGCTTTTCGAGTGCTATTTTTGAGTTCTTTTCCACTTGAAAGCAGATATGGTGTTTTGCTTTGGCAATTGCCTCGGGATCACGAAGAATCAACATCAATTTACCATCGACATAGGTTTTGATAGCATCAGGAGTCCACTCTAAAGCAACGATGTGCCATTGAGTTTTATCCAAGGAGTAGCTATACTGGTATTTTTCGTCGTTATACTTGCCATCATTACCGAGCTTGCCATAGTGAATCCAAGTGTTCCAATGGTTATTTTGGTACTCTGTTTCATAGATATCGTTCTCACCATCTTTAGGCTAAGTTTCACTTTCAGGCCAAGTGAGACACACTCCGCCTGTACCGCTTTTGGGGTCGTTATCCATACGCACTTTAAACTCAAACTTACCGTAGAGGTAGTTCTTGCGATGGGCTACCCCACCCGTCATAAAGCGGTTAGCTTCGGTGGGATGCTTATCAATCACACAATTGAGGATACCGTCCTTTACTTGTACCGCCTCTACCCGACGCATATGCTCAGGGTCGGGGTCGCCTGCATTGTCGTAGATTGCCCAATGCTCTTTATTGAGCTCAGTATCATTGGAATTGTCCTCAAAGTCGAGTACCCACTCTACGGGCTGGGTAGGGGGCATATTAGGTTCTGGGGTATCGTTGATACCTGAGTCATCTTCTTTACAAGAGATGAATACTGATACCGTTAGTAGAGTCAATGAGAGTTTAAATATATTTTTCATTTTAAGTGTTTTTTAATGTTTTTATTATGTGTTTAAATGAGAATCTATTTCTTTTCTCTGAAATAGAGATCGCTAATGGTTGCATCTTCAAGGTTGTTTTGCCAGCTACCTAACTTGATAACGAAGTAGATAGTCCCTGTCTTTGTTGCGGTGAATTCCTTTTTATCAGTGACAGTGGACAAGGCTGACATCAAACCTTTGGTTTCAGGAGAGTAATCTTTATTGATAGCGTAGACTTGGTTGTCTTTGAAGTCTTGCCCCTTAACAGGCTCATACTGGCTTATGTAGGTCTCTATCCAACCCCAAGCTTTGCCTTTAATGTGTAGCATCATATCGTAGACATAGGTTTTGCCTACCTCTTGTACGCACGTGGTGAAAAGCAAAAAGCCTTAGAAATACAAGAGAAAGCCGTTAAAAACCTCCCTAAAGCCGAATATGGTGGCGATGATGAAAGATCAGAAATTCAAACCAATTTTGAAAAAATGAAGAAAGGGGAGATTTAGGTGTCAGGTCTTAGGTGTCAGGTGTCAGAAGTTAGTTGCTACACTTTGGCAAAGTCCTTAATTGCCCGTGCGGCTCGCACCTTTGATAAAGTCTATAAAAAAGTATCTAAAAAGTGAATGAATACACTTTTTAGATACTTTCTTTTTTGGCACTACATTAGGGGTCAGGTGTTAGGAATTACAAGATACTTTTGACAGCCTTGTTTGACCCCCCATCTGACTTGTCAGAGTTGTCTGACTTGTCTGACCTTGTTCAATCTTGTTCAATCTTGTCCGCTTCCCCCCCAACTTGTATTGTAACAACAAACAATAAAGCAATATAGGAAAAGTCCGCTTCAAAAAACTGCCGTATCTTTGCCCCAGAAATTCAAATCACACCCTATGAAATCCATAACTCATAACGATTACACCCAGCGCATCAACAAAGTAGCGGAATACATCAACCGTCACCTCGATGAGCCTATCGAACTGAAAACATTAGCTGATATAGCTCACTTGTCGCATTTTCACTTTTGTAGGATTTTCAAAGTGCTGAAAGGTGAATCGCCTATTGCTTTTATCGCACGTTTGCGCATAGAAACCGCTGCCCAACTGCTGCGCTACTCTACCCTCCCTATAGAGCAAATAGCCTTCAATATAGGCTATGAAACCCCTGCATCGCTCTCTAAAGCCTTTAAAAACCAATATGGCATTACCCCTACCGAGTACAGAACTAATAAAGATATTTACATTATGAGAAAAGAAATCATCAACTCCGATTTGGCTCTCAAAGCTCCTAAAATAATAGAACTCGAGCCTAAAAATCTTATCTATGTAGCCCTCACTGGCAAATATGGGACTTTAGACTACGGCAAAGCCTACGAACAATTGTGGGCGGTTGTAAAATCGCAAAAACTCTTTACCAAAGGCATCGAGTCTATAGGTGTATTCTATGACGACCCAAAAATCACTGAAACCTCCCTGCAACGTTCAGAAATTTGTCTATCCATTCACAAGCCTGCTCATCCTGAAGGTGAGGTGAGTTGCAAGACCTTGGCGGGAGGCAAGTATGCCGTCTTTTTCTATCAAGGGAGTTACAGCCATCTGGCAGCTGTAGATGATGTGGCTATGCGCTGGGTGGTAGAAAGCGAATACGAACTAAGAGATGAACCTCTCTTTGAGAAATACCTTAATGACTCTCGCCGTACCCCTGAAGAAAAACTAAAAACAGAAGTTTATATCCCGATTAATTAACTAATTTGCTAATTTTTAACATTATGATTCTTACAAAAACTGAAAAAACCACAGGGATTGTTTTGGCAATCCTCTTATTATTGCTCACACTTTCAGGGAGTGGTTATTTCTTCTTCACTTTGAAAGTAAACTTCGTGCAATGGCTTGCTTATAACGCTTGCTCACCCAGCAGCTTAGTGTATTTAGTTGGCTTTATCGCCTTTTGGCTCACCAAAAAGAGCTTTTGGCTGCCCCTTGCCTTCCTGCCGATATACTATTTCGGCACTATGGGACTCTTCACATTCACGTGGAATGGCGCCAATATCTTTGCCCAACTGTCGCATATCACAATGACGCTCAACTTGCTATGGGCAGGCTACACCCTTTACCGCATCGCTGATTACAAAGGTTTTGCACAAGGCTTGTTGTGGAGCATACTATTATTCGTGCCTTACATTGCTTTTGTGATGTACTACTGCCGCACCCACGCACAGGAAATTAATAATCTCTTACAAATGACAGCTTAAAATACTATAAGGTTTGTTGATTGTAAAAAAAAGTGCAATCTCACAGTGGTGAGATTGCACCTTTTTAATTTATGAGCAATATTCGTTTGTCCTAAAAAATTGGAATAATTAAATTTTTCACAAACTTTTGCCTAATGGTGAATTATTTTATTAAAATAACGTGAGTTCGATTTAAGCAGCAACGAGTCTTTTTAGATCAACAATGTCTTCTTGCAAATTAATAGAAGGCTTTTTATCAAAGAAAGAATAAGCTATAAGTCCTGATAATAAGTTAGTTATAAAATTATCAAAAGAACGATGTCTTGTATGCTCTACTTGACAAATGTTTTTTAATTCGTCATTTACTGTTTCTATCAAAGCACGTTTTCTAAGTGCTATTTTGTCTTGTAAGAGCATCAAGCTATTTTTCATATTCTTTTTAATCTTAGTGATTAAATGTACCCCATCAATAAATAATTGTTCAAATAAATCTTTGCTGATATACCCCTTATCTCCAAAGAGTTTTCCAAAGATTCTCTTATGTAAGTTCATATCAGACAGAGGTTTACGATCATCTATGTTGCCTGGTGTTATTATAAAATCAAGTATTTCACCTTTATCATTAATGATTAGATGTAACTTAAATCCATAGAACCAGCCTAAAGAACATTGTCCTTTTTGGGCAAATTCTTTGAATACTTTATGTTGTTTTTCACGTTTGATATGACAAACTCTTATGGGGGTAGAATCAATATACGAAATGCCAGTACATTTTCCTAAACAAAACATTTTCAAGAATATAGCTAATTTTACAACTACTTTCTTTTGCAATTCAACGAATCGATTGTAGGATACAGTTTGTGGGAATTCACCTTTTCATATGCTTCTTTATGTGATTGATATAGTAATGTTTAAAATCTCTATAATGACCTGAATGAAAGAGAATTAGAATAGTCATAACCTCACTATCAGATAAAGTTGATTTACGATTTCTCTGTTTTAAGTCAGTATTTTGCACAAGGCTATGGTCAGAGACTATTTTTTCAAAATTCTTGTCAAATTCGTCTATTATAAAGAAAATTTCCGTAACTTTGTGGCTTGATAACATAGGGATAGATTTTTAGTTAAACTTTTGATTTTCAAACTACAAAGTTACTAAAACTATCCCTTTTTTGCAAATAAAAAATAACTTTTCTTACGTCGAACTCACGTTAATTAATCTGCCCGTGCGGCTCACGCCTCTCACCTAATTTCTTTCGGACTCCTCCCAAACTTCTTCTTAAAGGCAGTCGAAAAATGCGATATATAATCATATCCACAAGTGAGAGCGATTTCACTTATACTCTTATCGGTATGAAGGAGCAGTTGTTGTGCCAACTTCATTTTATAGTCGTATAGATAACCAAAAACAGTAGTGCCAAATACCTCTTTAAAACCATAACACAACTTCTTTTCGTTCACACCTACGGCACGTGCCAGTTCAGCTATCGAAGGCGTAACGTCCAACTGAGCCGTAAGGCGGTCGCGCACTTCGTACATCTTCCGCACGTCGGTTTGGGTTTTGCAGTATTGGTATACTTGTAGCTGTTGCTGTTCGTATTGATGTAATTGTAACAAAAAAAGTTCCTGCACTTTTAGGTCGGCATAAGGTCGTGCTGCCTTGCCCAAAAGAGAAGCGTGTTGCAGTTGGTCAAGGGTAGTTTGCATAGCAAAGTCAGTAGGAAGTGATTGTTCAGGCGAAAGAATAAAGTTACCACCCCGCTCATAGCGCTGGTACCACGCCATAAAAGTTTCGGGGTATTGAGTAGCTATTTGCGCAAATTGCTCAGCACTGATAGCAACCGTAATCACTTCTATAATATCATCTTTATGCAACAAGTCTTTGCCCAAGCATTCTTCTTTACCAAAAAAGATATTGTGAGTCCCCGCCTTACTGATACAATTTCGCCCGTCTATCTGCACCGCCATACCTTTGTGAGTTCGGGTTACAAAATAAAGACGCACTGAGGGGATATCCATACGTCCCACAAAAGTCACTTCCTCCTTCATTTGTACTTGCCATCGGTAGTAAGTATGATTGCCTAAGGTTTGTTGTTCCAATTGGAATACCCCCATTTGTTCATTCACTCTTTCGTAATAATTTTGTACCTCTTCTTCGTTGGTTGCCAAAGGTAATGTTATTTCGTTTATCATATTCATCTGTTGTTTATCAAGTTCATAAGCTGTTTGTCGTCAGCACCACCAGCCGACTACGAACAACTAATCACTAAATTTGCTATTCAAATATAAAACTTTGCTAAGGAAATTAAACAATCGTACTTCCTTTTTGCTGTATTTTTGCACTCTGAAATCTGTTGTTTAGAACAAAAGTAAATAACATATTTCAAACCACCAAATATTTTAAGTATTAGTTTTTTAGTCGTTAGCAGTTAGCAAGCGATTAAATACTGATTATTAGGTAATTCAACTTTACCAAAGTTTGAAACGCAAAAACCGATATCTATGTTAAACAAAACTTTTCTTTTACTACTACTCTTCAGTCTTTCTATATCAGCTCAAAACACTGCCGAACTCATTGGTACGGTTACCGATAAAGTAACTCACCAACCTTTGATAGGTGCCGATGTTTACATCAAAGAACTAAACAAAGGCGTGAGCACCGATGCACGCGGTCAATATCGATTGGCACACTTGCCCGAAGGGAATTATATCGTGTGGTTTAGTTTCCTCGGTTATCAAACTTTTGGGAAGAAAATCAGTGTGAAAGGACAAGTACGTTCAGATGTATCGCTGAAAGAACAAGCCGAAGAAATAAGCGGAGTAACCGTTTCGGGTAAGAGTGTCGCTCACCAAAAGAAAGAGCAAAGTATGCCCGTAACGGTAATTGATATGAGTAACCTGCGAGGTACGGTAAGCAGTGTGCAGGACATTCTTCTAAAAACCGTAGGTATCACTTTGCGCACTTCGGGAGGGGTAGGTAGTAGTTCACGTATCTCAGTAAGAGGATTAGAAGGCAAGCGCATTGGCTTTTTTATAGACGAATTACCCTTAGGTGAGCAGACAGATTATATCGATATCAATGATATCCCCATAGATATGATTGACCGTATTGAGATTTACAAAGGAGTCGTACCAGCACGCTTCGGGGGCTCATCGCTTGGAGGAGCTATCAATATCGTTATTCGCGAATACCCCGATAAATATGCCGACCTCAGTTATGGATATGAAAGTTACAACACCCATAAGGCACAAGGGGTATTCAAACGCAACCTCAAACAGCGCGGATTGGTATTCGGTATCGGTGGGGGCTATACTTCATCGGATAATAACTACACTTTCGATTCCCCTTTTCAAGAAGGATTACGCATCACCCGCAACCACGATAAGTACCGCAAGCTCATCATTGGCGGGAGCTTCAAAGCAAAGAAATGGTGGTTCGACGAAGTAGAGTTAGAACCCGTGTTCGTCAAAACCTATAAGGAAATTCAAGGTATCGAATACGATATACGAGAAGCCCATAGTCAGTCGCTAATGACGGGGCTTTCTAACAAACTCGAGAAAGATAATTTCCTTACAGAAGGCTTAAACCTCGATATGTTCAACGGATTGGTACTTACCAAAATGAACTTCATCGACAAAGCCACCCGTCGCTATGAGTGGGACGGTAGCTCCTACCCTACCCCTTCGCGTTATGGCGGTGAGGCAGGTTATAACTACCCATCGGACTCTGACGATAAAAAGCTCACTTTTATTAATAAAACCAATTTGGAGTACATTCTTACTGAACGCCATTCGCTGAATATCAACAGTGTGTTTTCTATGGCAAACGGTACGCCCAAAGACGACTTAAAAACCTTGAGTCTGGGCAAGCAAGTGAATTTCGATTCGCAAATGCGCAGTTGGATAAGCGGACTTACATACGACTTCCGTACGCTTAACGACGTGTTTTTGAACTCGCTCACAGTACGCCATTATATGTACACTATGCACACCCAAATGGCGCCACTCTTCGTCCCCGGTAAGTACGATGTAGATGTAAGCAAAAGCGATTTTGGGGTGAATAATGCGATGCGTTACCGCTTCCTGCCTTCGCTAATGGGGAAACTCTCTGCTGGTTATGAGGTGCGTATTCCTTCGGAAACGGAACTCTTAGGCGATGGTATAGCCGTAATCCCCAGCCCTGATTTATTGCCAGAGCGTAATCTCAGCGCTAACCTTGGTTTGCTGTTCGACCTTACAGGCAAGCACCCTACCAATGCTCAGATAGAAATGAACTTCTTCTATATGTATTTGCAAGATATGATACGTTATACTGCCGGACTCATAGGGGCACAATACCAGAATTTTGGTGAGATGCGTACTCTTGGGGTAGAGTTTGAAGCCAAAGCCGATGTATTGCCTTCGCTTTATCTATACGGCAACACTACTTATCAAGACCTGCGCGATACACGTGCTTACGAGCCAGAAAGCACCGTGCCTAACCCTACTAAAAACAAACGTATGCCTAATATACCATACTTAATGGCGAATGCAGGCTTGGAGTTCCACCGCGAGAACCTCTTTGGTGGCACAGGGCAAAACACACGCCTTTTTGCCGATGTCGCTTTCGTAGAAGAATACTATTACGATTTTGAAATGACGCAATTGCAGAAACGCCGCATTCCGCGCAGTACAACTATTGATATAGGTTTTGAGCACAGTTTCTTGAATAATAAAGTATTTCTCTCGGGGAAAGTGCGGAATATAACGAATGAAAAGACCTTATCAGAATTCAACCGCCCATTAATGGGAATCAATGGAGGGGTGAAGCTAAGAGTAATATTCTAACACCCTCTCGTCCGAACCAAAAATATACTTTAACTATACTTTCAGTGGGTCTACAGTGGGTCTACAGTGGCTCTACAGTGGCTCTACAATAAATTAAAAGCGAATCTAAAGCGAATTTAAAGTGTAGGACGAAAATTTTACAAACCAATTCTGATTGGCTGGCTATAAAAAGTGAAGCAAAAGATGAAAAACAATTATATATGAAAAAAAGATTTATTTTAGGCTTAATAGCCTCACTTATTACTTTCTCCGGTGATATGCTATTGGGGTACATTCAGGTAGAAAACCCTGAAAAATCACTGATGAACTTCTCACTTACCTTACCCCTATCACGCATTATGTGGGGAGGATTCTTAGGTGTGATAGGTATCCCTCTGCAGTGCATAGGGTATTGGCAAATTTACAAGTTGATGAAAGAAGGTAGTGAAACGCTCTCAAAGCTTTACAAAGTAGGTATCTGGGGGTGGCTGGTAATGGCAGCTTGTGGGGTGCACCTTAATTGTGCTGTGGTGATGCTTATCTACAAACAGCTTTACCCCACCGATGCAACCTTAGCTCACAATATAGCTACTACCTTTTCTAATAATGTATTAGTGCCTTGCTATTACATTTTTATCGTCTTTTTCCTACTGATGAACATCTCACAGTTCATAGCTTTTGTAAGGAAAAAGACCGTTTATCCTCGCGTAGCAGCCTTTTTCAATATGTTTATAGGTATTGGCATCATTCATCTTATAGCCTATTTGTTACCAGATTCGGCTATTAAAAACGGATTGAATGTATCGGCTATCAGCTTGGGTAATGCCTTGATGTTTATAGGGTTGCTACTTTTTAAAGGTCAGACAAGTCTAACAACTAATAATAATAATTAAAAACTAATTTTATGTATTCAAAAGTATTTTTAACTGTGTGCTCTTTAGCACTTCTCACGGTGGGTTGCAAGAAAGACGACAACAACACCACACAAAATATTCTAAAAGGAGGTAGTGGTAAATACCTCTTGGAAACTTCGGTAAAGAATCCTGATGGCATGAGCGGTAGCTCTTACTTGCAGCTCTTTAGCAAGCTATCGGGAAGCATTGATAATTTGCAAGCTGAACAAATAGAGTTTGGCTCTTCGATACAAGTAGAAGGGAAAAGTGTTTATCTTTTCGACACTATGAAAGGTGTCGGCGGTATCACCCAATATACTTACGACCCTACTACCAAAAAGCTCACCAAAGGAGCAAATCTCGCAGGGCTTTCTAATTCGATGGTAGGTCATCTCGAAAAAGTAAGTGCTACCAAAGCCTATGTACCTATGTACACACAAGGCGTGGTGTGGATTATCAACCCACAGACAATGCAAAAAACAGGAGAAATCAATCTCGCCCAATACGCTCACGGCGACAGTAGTCCTGAGCCTGCTATGGGGATTATTCGCGATGGCAAGTATTACCTATGTCTCAACCAAATCAACCCTGGAGCAGGTTGGCAACCTTACGCCGACTACCAACAGTGTGATGTGGCTATCATCGACCCTCAAACTGATATGGTAGAGAAAGTAGTATCGGAAACCACTACCAAACTCACTTTTCCCACTCGCCCTATGGCACAATGTAAAGGAATGCTCTTTACCAATGAAGCAGGTGACCTTTATATAGCTACCGCAGGTTATTTTGGATATTCCAAAGACAATACTAAATGCGGTTTCCTCTGTATTCCCAAAGGCAAGACTGAATTCGACAGTAGCAAATCGTGGGATATTTCTACTACCCCTATTGCAGGCACTAATTACAAGCCTGCTAGCGTGTACAACTGTTTGTATATAGGGGGAGGTAAAGCAGTAGCTTATGTAGGTATAATAGAACTCAACGGAGCAAACCCCTACACCGCTAAAAACGCTATGGCAGTACTCATAAATTTCAACAACAAATCTATTAGCCAGATAAGGGGCGTTCCGCTTACTGACGGACATAGTATTCTCATCACCAAACTGAAAGATAGAGTACTCTTTGGCGCTTTCGGCACTGATAAAAGAGGCTTATTCGATTTCAATCCTGCTACCGAAACCGTAGAACAAGTGCTTAGCACTACTGGAAATCCCGCTTTCTTTCACGAGTTCTAATTTTTAGAATCAGACCTGTCGAACGAGTCGAACAGGTCTGATTCTAACCTCTAACATCTATGAACAAAATACCCGAAACAATGCTCATTACTTTATGGGCAAAAGCTACTGAAAATAAAGAACCTCAACCGCTGTTGCGCGATGAGAAGGCTGCTGAGATTATAAACAAAATAGACTATGATTTTAGCCGGTTCAAGAAAGGTAAATTCTCCCAAGCAGGCGTGTGTGTGCGCGCTCACCTGATAGACGAAGAAACACGTGCTTTTATAGAGCAACACCCCGATGCAGTAATAATACAATTGGGGACGGGTCTCGATGCTCGTTATGAGCGTTTGGGCTGTCCGGAACTTACCCTTTGGTACGACCTCGATTTGCCTGAGGTGATTGCTATCCGGCGTCAGTTTTTTGAGGAGAGTGAAAGACGTAGTTTTTTAGAAATGTCTCTCTTTAATACTGAATGGATAGAGAAAGTAAAAGCTCACCACAAACCGATACTCATTATTGTTGAGGGGGTGCTGATGTATTTCCCTCCGTTTGAGGTAAAAGATTTTATGATACATCTCTGTGAAGCATTTACTGAAGCTACTATTCTTTTTGATATGCTCGCTTATGCCTTAGTAGGGCACGCTAAGAACCACGATACACTAAAAGCAATGGATAAAGACAGGCGCCCTGAATTTCAATGGAGTGAAAAGTATAGCGAGGCGATGGAGCAGTGGCACCCTAAGTTGCACGTGGCGAAAGAGTACTTTATGAGTAAGTACGACCAAGGACGCTACCCATTTATCTTCCGTATGCTATATAAGATTCCGTATTTTTATAGGCGATTTAACCAGAGAGTGGTGAGATTAGAGATAAGGTAAATAACATAATAAATGTTTGATATATAACGTTTTAGATAATATATAGAAAATAAAAGTAGTAAAAAAATTAGGAGATTAAATAATTATTATTACTTTTGTGCTTTCAAAACAGAAATTTTAGTTGAACCTGTTTAAACTTTTATCTTTCTAAGGAAGAAAAAACTGAATGCTAATAGATGCATCGCCACCCAATTGACATCTAACTTTTCATATCTGACCAATAAAGCTTTTTGCCCATCTATCCAAGCATTAGCCCTTTCTATTGTAAATCTTCTTTCGTATAACTTTTCATCAAAATAATTATCTCTTTCACCTCCATTTCTTGGGTTTCCCTTGATATTAGCAACAATATCTTTGCTCTCTAAATAATCTCTAACTGACTGACTATCAAAACCTTCATCTGCATTTATAAATAGTCCCTCTGTATTTATATCAGCCTGTTCTAAGAACTCAAAAATAGCCTTTAGATTCTTCTCTATTTCGTACAGGTCATTATGATTTCCTGCCATTGGAGGACTCATTGCTAACATTTGTCCCTGATTATCACAAAGGAAAATAGTATTTGTCGTATTAGCTGCTTTTCTACCTTGAAACCCTCTACTTTCTCCTCCTTTTGTCTTACTATGGCTACCATCTATTTGAGCACAAGAAAGATCTAACTTACTCTTGTTTTTCTCTAAAATATTAAGCCATACCCTCTGAAATGAGCCGTCTTTGCTCCACTTGTTAAAGTAGTAATAGATGGTGTTCCAAGAGATTTCTCCCTCTTCAAATTGCTCTTTTATAGGAATTTCTCTCCACTGACATCCTGTTTTTAATCTCTTAAAAATCAGTGTAATAATTTTCATAAGACAGAATTTTGAAGAAAATCCTCGTTTTCCTACACTCAAAAAAGGTATAATCCAATTAATTATTGTATCTTTGCACATAGTTCCAGTTTTTTTTAGATTTTTAGTTTGACAATACAAAAGTACTAAAAATTCTGGAACTTCTTTATTTTTGAAAAGTTTAAACAGGTTTAACATATATTATGAAACGTTTTTTAATTACTGCTATGCTTTTAAGTATTTCGGCATTTAGCTATAGCCAAATAGCCGTAGGGGTGAAAGTTGCTAATCCGTTTATAGCAGTTAATGTAATGAAACATCAAATTGCAAATACACCTAAGGGAATTAGAAATGGAGGAGGTATTTTTGGTGAGTTTTATATGGGAGTGGTTAATATAGGGGCTTTTATGCGTGTGCCTCTAAAAACACATTGGGCACTGCAAACAGAGGCGTTGTTCAAACGTGAAGGGGTTTGGTTTTTTCATCAAGAGGAAACAATAGAAGAACTTCTCTCTGATCGCGGAACATACGAATTTTGGTATGCTGAGGTTCCTATCCTGTTACAATGGGAAGGGAAACGCACCGTAAGAGGATTTGTACAATTAGGCATTGCTCCTAAATTCTTAACTTCAGCAAAATATTCTGCTGTTTTAGAAAAAGGCGACCATAATGTTACGAGCTTTTTTAATAGGGTTGTTCTCAATTTAAATGTTGGGGGAGGTGTTTTATGGAACAGAAGAGATTGGGTTTTTACTGCTGATGGAAGACTCGCTACCAACCTTACACCACTTACTTCTGAAAAGAACACCCCTGATATTGATTTCAGTAAGGCGCAAAGCTATTATTTTGCGTTTTCTTTAGGAGTAGGTTACAAACCTTTTAAAAAGAAAGCATTGCCTTTAGAAAGGACTCTCCCTCAGGAAGAGCTCCCAACAGTGACGAATGACAGTATTCCTGCTGAGGCTAATGTACAAAAGCAAGAATTTTAATTTTTAACAACATATATTAACGTGAGTTCGATTTAAGCAGCAACGAGTCTTTTTAGATCAACAATGTCTTCTTGCAAATTAATAGAAGGCTTTTTATCAAAGAAAGAATAAGCTATAAGTCCTGATAATAAGTTAGTTATAAAATTATCAAAAGAACGATGTCTTGTATGCTCTACTTGACAAATGTTTTTTAATTCGTCATTTACTGTTTCTATCAAAGCACGTTTTCTAAGTGCTATTTTGTCTTGTAAGAGCATCAAGCTATTTTTCATATTCTTTTTAATCTTAGTGATTAAATGTACCCCATCAATAAATAATTGTTCAAATAAATCTTTGCTGATATACCCCTTATCTCCAAAGAGTTTTCCAAAGATTCTCTTATGTAAGTTCATATCAGACAGAGGTTTACGATCATCTATGTTGCCTGGTGTTATTATAAAATCAAGTATTTCACCTTTATCATTAATGATTAGATGTAACTTAAATCCATAGAACCAGCCTAAAAAACATTGTCCTTTTTGGGCAAATTCTTTGAATACTTTATGTTGTTTTTCACATTTGATATGACAAACTCTTATGGGGGTAGAATCAATATACGAAATGCCAGTACATTTTCCTAAACAAAACATTTTCAAGAATATAGCTAATTTTACAACTACTTTCTTTTGCAATTCAACGAATCGATTGTAGGATACAGTTTGTGGGAATTCACCTTTTCATATGCTTCTTTATGTGATTGATATAGTAATGTTTTAAATCTCTATAATGACCTGAATGAAAGAGAATTAGAATAGTCATAACCTCACTATCAGATAAAGTTGATTTACGATTTCTCTGTTTTAAGTCAGTATTTTGCACAAGGCTATGGTCAGAGACTATTTTTTCAAAATTCTTGTCAAATTCGTCTATTATAAAGAAAATTTCCGTAACTTTGTGGCTTGATAACATAGGGATAGATTTTTAGTTAAACTTTTGATTTTCAAACTACAAAGTTACTAAAACTATCCCTTTTTTGCAAATAAAAAATAACTTTTCTTACGTCGAACTCACGTTAAATTAGTAAATGAGTCAATTAGCAAATGGGGGCGGGAGAATAAAATAATGTAGATATAAAGAGCTTATAGGAAAGACGAACAATGAACGAACAATGAACGAACAAATGACGGTGCGAGCCGCACGGGCAGACGAACAAATGACGAACAAATGAGGGAGAAAAAATGAAAGTAAGTTAAAGCTAAGATAGAAATAAAAAGAGGGTTATTAGTAGATTTCAACTTTGGCAAATTTTGAAACTTTGGCAAAGTTCGTACATATAAACGGATAAATGACGGTGCGAGCCATACGGCAGATAGACAATGAACAAAGGAAAAGTAGAGACAAGGTGGTGAAAAAGCGAAGAGCAAACGGAGGAAAATGACTGGAAAAATTAATTAGAAAATAATTTTGGGTAAATGAAAATAAATTCCTATCTTTGCCAAATTAAGACATAAATAAGATTAAAGATTATGAAGAAATTACTAGCCTTAATAGCTTTTTTATGGGTAATGACTGCCTGTGAAAAATCAGGGGAAGATACGCCCCAAAATACGCAAACTCAAATACCTTATGATTGGGATTTTTATTTGAAACCTTCTCGGTTATATGCAGTAAAAAATGAAAAAAATGCCGAGTTGAAAAAACTGTATTACCAAGTATATGGTACGCCCTGCGGAGATTGGTATGATGGAATTAACCCAAACAGTAAGGATAGCGACCTCTATCTGAAGAATTTTGTTGAAGGAGCTGAACACGCTCGCAAAACGCCTATTGTGGTGATTTACGGTATCCCCAATCGCGATTGTGGGTCGTTCTCAGGAGGCGGACACCCTAATGCTGCTTCTTACAGAGCGTGGATAGACCGCGTAAGTGCCATTATTGGACAACGCCGTGCAGTAGTAATTATCGAACCCGATGCTATTAACTACTGCGGACATAAAAAGGGCTCGGCTGAATACAAAGAACGCGCTGATTTGCTTACTTATTGTGCAAGAAAGCTAAAAGAGAATAACCCTAATGTAGCGAGCTATATTCACGCTGGGAATTCTGTTTTGGTTACCCAACACCCTGAAGCTGTTGCTAATGCCATTATAGATGGAGGCTTACAATATATGCGTGGTTTCGCACTGAATGTTTCGGGCTTAGGAGGCACTGCTGAAGAACAAGCAGGAGCCGAGAAATTTGTAAATTACTTAGCTTCTAAAGGTTTTGACAAAGTGCGTTACGTGATTGACACAGGGCGCAGTGGTATCAATAGACCTAAACACCAGAATGCAAATGCTCCTTATAACTCTTGCAATAACTTTAATGCAGCTTTAGGCCCACGTAGCACTACCAAAACCACAGGTGCACACGCCGATGCTTATTTGTGGATTAACGGAGGAGGTGGCTCTGACGGTGAATGTAATATGGGAGCCCCAAAAGCGGGAAAGCCTTATCCTGAATATACGAGACACTTGGTGCAAAACGCTATGAGAGTGAAAAGTATAGAGATTTTGGAAGTACCTCAAAACTTAAAATAGTCGTAACACGACAGGCAATTATAAAATAACCTTTATCATTGCAAAGATAAGAATAATACAGATAAATAAGATTAATGATTATGAATAAATTACTATCCTTAGTAGCTTTTTTATGGGTAATGACCGCCTGTGAAAAATCAGGGGAAGAGAGCGACCCCTCTACACAGACTCCAACAACGCAAACCTCTACTACACAAACTCCTACTACTCAGACCCCTACTACACCTCCTATTACACCTCCGGTTACTCCTCCTATTCCACCTAACCCACCACAAGGTAAAAAGCCGGTAGCTTATGACTGGGATTTTTACTTGGAGCCCTCTCGGTTAGACGTAGTAAAAAAAGAAAAAAATGCCGAGTTGAAAAAGCTGTATTACCAAGTGTATGGTACGCCCTGCGGAGGTTGGTATGACGGCGGTGTTAGTCCTGGTAGTGGTGGTAAAGAGAAAAATGACCGTTGGCTTAAAAACTTCGTTGAAGGAGCTGAACGCGCCCGCAAAACGCCTATTGTGGTGCTTTACGGTATTCCCAATCGCGATTGTGGGTCGTTTTCAAAAGGAGGGCACCCTAATGCTGCTTCTTACAAAGAGTGGATAGACCGTGTAAGTGCCATTATTGGACAACGCCGTGCGGTGGTTATTATTGAACCTGATGCCATTAACTACTGCGGTCACCCAAGAGGCTCAGCTAAATACAATGAGCGTGCTGAACTGCTTAATTATGCCGCCGAAAAACTAAATAAGAACAACCCTAATGTAGTGAGCTATATTCACGCTGGGAATTCTGATTTGGTCACAAAACACCCTGAAGCTGTTGCCAATGCCATTATAGATGGAGGTTTAAAATATATGCGTGGTTTCGCACTGAATGTTTCGGGCTTAGGAGGCACTGCTGAAGAACAAGCAGGAGCAGAAAGATTTGTAACTTACTTAGCTTCTAAAGGTTTTAAAGATGTACATTACGTGATTGACACAGGGCGCAGTGGTATTAATAGACCTAAACACCAAAATGCAAATGCTCCTTATAACTCTTGCAATAACTTTAATGCAGCTTTAGGTCCACGTAGCACTACCAAAACCACAGGTGCACACGCCGATGCTTATTTGTGGATTAACGGAGGAGGTGGCTCTGACGGTGAATGTAATATGGGAGCCCCCGCAGCGGGACTTCCTTATCCTGAATATACAAGACACTTGGTGCAAAACGCTATGAGAGTAAAAAGTATAGAGATTTTGGAAGTACCTCAAAACTTAAAATAGTCGTAGCACGGCAAGCAATTAGAAACTTTGGCAAAGTGTGTGAAGAGTCGTATCACGACAGAAGAGACATTTTATTTACATTGCCATTGGAAGTCCTCGACTTTAGATTGCATTTCGGGACGGTACTCATAGTGCCACCACTCTGAGAAAATAGATTTAAAGTTATATTTATTGAGTACATCCTTCAACAACTTGCGATTCTCAAGTACCTTTTTAGGGAGGGTCGTGCAAGTGTGATGTGCTTTTTTACCAAAGAAATCAAAAGGAGTACCCATATCTAATTCCTTGCCTTGTGCATCTACAAGGGTAAGATCGACAGCAGCCCCGCGATTGTGTTTAGAGCCTTTCGCGGGGTTTGCTACGTAGTGGGTACCTGGAAGTATCTTCCACATCTTTTTCTGTACCGAAAGCGGTCGGTAGCAGTCGAACAATTTAATGCGGTATCCCAACGATTTAAACTCTTCATTAGCTTTGACCAAAGCCTTTGCAGTACTCTTGCGGAGATAACACTCACCACAATCATATACTGCTTGTTTGAGGAAATTATCGGGGGTGGCGTATTTCATATCGAATACAAAGTCATTAGAAAGACTTCTGAGAAGCACAAAATCATTCTGCTGCGCTAAAAGTGAGGACACTGATAATAATATAAAAAGTTGTAAGAGGTATTTCATAAGAGTGATTTTCGGCAAAAGTACAAAAAAACTTAAAAAAGCTTGCTATATGTAACAAATTTACTACTTTTGTGCTATGATTCAGAAAACAGTACAAATACTCAACAAACGGGCAAAATTTGAATATGAAATCCTCGACAAATACACGGCGGGGATTGTGCTCGTGGGTACCGAGATAAAGTCTATACGAATGGGAAAAGCCTCGATAGCTGAGAGTTTTTGCGAGTTTAACGATAAAGGAGAGCTTTTCGTAATTAACTCTACCATTGAAGCATATGACTTTGGCACCTATTACAACCACCGCCCCAAAAGCGAACGCAAACTGCTTTTGCAGAAAAAAGAACTTCGCAAACTCAATAAAGAAGTGAAAAATAGCGGGCTTACTATTGTACCTCTCAAACTCTTTATTAACGAAAAAGGTTTGGCTAAAATGGATATAGCCTTAGTACGCGGTAAGAAATTGTACGATAAACGCGAAACTATTAAAGACCGTGATAACAAGAGAAACTTGGATAGGCTAATGAAGAAATAATGGTTAATGATTAATGGTTAATGATTAGTGGTTAATGGTTAATGATTAGTGATTAAAATTGGTCTTTATTCATTGCTAATTGGTCTTTATTTAGTACTTTTGTGGCGTCTTTAACATCATAAAAATGATTTTACAATGAGAAAAATCTTCTTTTTTGCCTTTGTGGCTATTGCTTTGGTGAGTTGTCGTAAGAACGATGACAACGGTAACGAGATAAACGTATCGCCTAATGACTACACTCTCAGTGCTGATGGTCTTACCTTAATAAAATGGACTAATAGTAGTACTATTTCTATTGATATGCAAGGGGATAGCAATTTGCGGAAAGTAAACACTATTGCCGAAAATGCTTTTAAAGACCTTAAAAGTTTAAGAGCGATTACTTTTTCGGACAATTTAAAAGAAATAGGTTCTGATGCCTTTTCAGGAACAAACCTCAGTGATGGCGTAAACTTCAACTCTTATTCAGACGTTGTTTTTGGCGAGAGGGTTTTTTATCGTTCGAATATTAGAAAAGTGGTACTCCCCAATACTAAAGCGTTATCTAACCGGATTTTTGCTGAATGTAGAAACTTAAAAGAAGTTACTTTTAAAAGGACGGGTATTATAGGCGATGGGGCTTTTTCGTCTTGTGGAACTCTTGAATTAGTAGATTTAACAGATGCGGGAGTTACTCATATAGGGAAAGAGGCTTTTGCTAACTGTAAACTTTTAAAAAAGGCAATCCTTTCGGTAACTATGAACTTAAAGACGATAGGAGATAAATCGTTTGCGAACTGTACTTCGTTAGAGAATGTTACTATTCTTGCGCTTTACCCGCCGTATTTAGAGGGAGAGCCTTTTTCTGGAATAGCTAAAACTAAGTTTCCTACTTTTTATATCCCCAGAAAACCTAAGGATTTATTGGATATATACAAAGGAGATAACAATTGGAAAAATTTAGTTGATAAGATTCAGTTGATACCAAAATAATTAGGTGCGAGCCACACAGACGGGGGAGAAATGAGAGAATGAGAAAATTAGAAAATGAGGAAATTAACAGATTAGTAAATGGAGTAAATGTCAATAATACCAGAAATGTTAATAATACCTACCGATAATCAACTTTGGCAAAGTTTAAAACTTTGCCAAAGTTTGAGATGAAAAAGTGATATGCTGGGACTGTTAGGAGCTTTCGAAAGATGTCGGAAAAGAACGGAAGAGAGCTGAGAGAGATTTTGGTGAAAAAAGGGTATAAGGAGGGTGGTCTTAGCTTATAGAGAGCTTATAGGAAGCTTATACGAATCTTGGACGATTGGTATAGAAAGGGTGTATAAATAGTTGATTCATACTATAATACAACACCATTAAAAATGGTAAAAACGGAGTTTCGAGGCGAAAGAAAGAGAATCCTCACCCCGTCCCTCTCCCAAGGAGAGGGGGAATGTAGTGACGGAAAGGAGAAGGGGTAATTAGAGAATTAGCAAATTAGAAAATTAGCAAGGGAGAGCACGAGCTAAAAGCTCGCGCCAGCGGAGGGGAAGAAATGACGAATGACAAGAAACGAATGACGGAGTTAATGTGAGGTTATAGCGCGACGAGCAGATGAGAAATTAGTGGATTAGTAAATTTGAAAAAAGAGAAAATTAGTAGCTTACAAAAATTGATAAATACTATAAAAAATAATTATACAATGAGAAAAGTTTTATTATTAGCTTTGGCGATGGTTGCTTTGGTGAGTTGTCGGAAGAGTGATGATGACAGCAATCGTAACTCTACCGCTGATTATGAGCTCAGCGCTGATGGGCGTACGCTTATCAAATGGAAAAATGCAAATACTACAGTGCTTGATATGCAAGCTGATGAGAAGCTCAGAAATGTGAACACTATCGGGAAAGGGGCTTTTAAAGAACATCAGAACCTCCAATCGATTACATTCCCGAATAACTTGAAGGAGATAGAAGAGAGTGCTTTTGAAGATGCAAACCTCAGCGGTGAGGTTGTCTTTAACACGAAAGCTACCGTTGATTTTGGCGAAAAGTGCTTCTACCACACTCATCTGAAAAAGATAACATTCCCCGATATGAGTGTGTTAGGTATCAATTCTTTTTCAGTTTGTAGGGATTTAAAAGAGGTTACTTTTAACAAAATAAAGAAATTAGGTGATTTTGCGCTGAGAGATTGCAATGCTGCCTCGCTTACCTTCGAGGGGACGGGGCTTACTGAAATAGGGCACGGGGCTTTTGTGGGGATGTGGAAGCTAAAAGAGCTTACTTTACCGAAGACGCTTAATAGAATAGAATCAGATGCTTTTTGGCAATGCATAGTGCTGAAAAAGATTACTATTAAAGCGGTAAATCCACCTGCCTTGCATATAAATAGTATTTTTGGCACTAACGATAAAAGTGTGATACCTACTATTTATGTGCCTAAGGGTTCGGTAGAACAATACAAAAAAGCGACAGGCTGGAAAGATTTTGCAGAGAAGATTCAGGCAATTAATTAAATTAAAGAATGAGAAAATTAGGAAATTTGAAAATGAGAAAAGTTTTATTATTAGCTTTGACGATGGTTGCTTTGGTGAGCTGTCGGAAGAGTGATGATGACAACAACGGTAACTCTACCGCTGATTATGAGCTCAGCGCTGATGGGCGTACACTCATAAAATGGAAGAATGCGAATACTACAGTGCTTGATATGCAAGCTGATGAGAAGCTCAGAAATGTGAACACTATCGGGAAAGAGGCTTTTAAAGAACATCAGAACTTACAGTCGATTACTTTTCCGAATAACTTGAAGGAGATAGAAGAGAGCGCTTTTGAAGAAGCTAGCCTTAGTGGTACTGTTACTTTCAATACCAATGCTACAGTAGTTTTTGGCGATAAAGCTTTCTTCAAAACAAAAATTAGAAAACTCTCCCTTCCTAATGTAAAAAGACTGCCCTATAGCGTATTGTCAATGTCTTATAATCTCGAAGAATTACACTTCAATAAAGTAGAAATATTAGGATTTGGCGCTATTGGGTGGAATTATCTAAAAGAAATTAACTTAGAAAATACTGGACTCACTGATATAGAAACTGTAGGAATTTCGGGGTGTACGGAGATGAAGAGTGTTGTCTTGCCTGCAACACTGAAGACTATAGGGTATGATGCTTTTTGGTATTGCCAACAGCTTAAAACAGTAACGATTAATGCTGTAAACCCTCCTGCCTTAGTAAATAACCCGTTTAGGACTACTCGTATAGAAAAGATATACGTACCTAAAGGCTCGGTAGAGCAATACAAAAGAGCTACTTTCTGGAGTGCTTTTTCTGATAAGATATATCCGAAAGCACAATAAATAATAATTGAGGGGGGTATATCATATATAAAGATTAAGATTATATTGATGTATTTGACTTAGATATTTATTAGGTATTTTTAAATTCTGTAATTTTTATCCAAAACTATATGAAACGCTTTTTGACTGTTATTGCTTTTTTAAGTATCACTTCGATAGGTTTTTCACAAGTGGCTATAGGAGTACGCTTTTCCTATCCTTTTACTATGGTACAAAGTATGCGTCCTGTTACCCCAAATGTACCATCTTCATCTGTAAGCTTTGGTAAATTTAGAAATTACTTAAATGCGGGAGGTTTTATTAGGATTCCTCTACAAGAAAGATTAACATTCCAAATTGAAGGAATGTTTAGTATTGCCGAAGTAGATTTTGACGGTAAATATCAAGGTAGTTCTTTTCATTCGGGCTACCGTTTTGTGCATTTTGATATGCCTTTTTTGTTACAATATGAAGGCAAGCGACCTATTAGAGGTTTTGTACAAACAGGTTTTTCACCTAAATTTTATTTGATGCGCGAGGTTAGTTTGGATAGCTCTTATGATATTTCGTTTGCTGATACCCGTCGTTTTAAGAAGAGCTTGCTGATGTGGCATATAGGGGCAGGCATTCTCTTTGAGCGTAAGCATTGGATTTTCACTCTTGATCATCGGTTTTCTATGAGCGTGTTTAACGTGTCGGAGCATAACAACAAGGAGTTTTTAGACCTCAGTAAAGCGAAGTTTTACTTTTTTAGTACTTCCTCAGGTATAGCGTATAAGTTTTAAATTTGTACATCACTTTCCACTGGTTATTTTTTCATTTGTAATTGTGAATTGAAAACTATTTCATATATTTGTCCCTAATAATACAATTGACTTATTTTGCTAATTGACTAATTGATAAATTAATTATGAACTTTACCACAGCACGTGAGCACCTCAAGAGTGTGCTCCTCCCTACACACCTTATTTATAGTCCGCTCTTCTCAGAAGAATCTGGCAACAAAATCTACATCAAGCCCGAAAACCTTCAAAAGACAGGAGCTTTTAAGATTCGTGGCGCTTATAACAAAATCCTTAAACTCACTGAGGAAGAGAAAAAAAGAGGAGTTATTGCTTCTTCAGCAGGAAACCACGCACAAGGCGTTGCCTACGCAGCACGTGAATTGGGCATCAAAGCCGTGATTGTAATGCCTAAAACTACACCTCTTATCAAAGTGCAATCTACTAAAAAGTACGGTGCTGAAGTAGTGCTCTACGGCGATGTATACGACGATGCTTACCAAAAAGCGAAAGAGCTGGAAGAGAAAGAAGGCTACGTGTTTGTACACCCTTTCAACGACCCTGATGTGGTGGAAGGACAAGGTACTATTGCCTTAGAGATATTGGAAGAACTGCCTAACACCGATGTGATAGTCGTGCCTATAGGCGGTGGCGGACTTATTTCGGGGATTGCTTGCGCTGCTAAACAGATTAAACCCGATATTAAGATTGTAGGTGTAGAACCCTCAGGAGCTGCTTCGGCAACTGAAGCACTGAAAAAGAATAAGCTTGTTACCCTACCCGAAGCCAATACCATTGCTGATGGAACTGCTGTAAAGCGCATAGGAGAGCTTAATTTTGAGTATATCAAGAAGTATGTAGACGAGGTGGTGACCGTAGATGACTATGAACTTACGGAAGTTTTCTTGCTATTGGCAGAAAAGCACAAGCTTATCGCTGAGAACTCAGGCGTATTACCTTTGGCAGCACTCAAAAAACTCACCGACCGCGGTAAGAACGTTGTGCCTGTAGTAAGTGGGGGCAATATAGATGTGCTAATGATATCTTCGATGATAGGCAAGGGATTGGTGAGCAGAGACCGTATTTTCAACTTCTCGGTAAGCATTCCTGACCGCCCTGGTGAACTCGCTAAGATTACTCAAATTATTGCAGAAGTGGGAGCTAATGTAGTTAAACTCGCCCACAACCAGTTTAAGAACCTCTCACGTTTCCGCGATAAAGAAGTGCTTATTACGGTAGAGACCAACGGTACCGACCATATCCAGCAGTTGGTAAGAGCTTTTAAAGATAAAGGGTACGAAATTACTGCTAAGTAGTTGTTAGTAGAACAAACGCTTTTAGATTACTAAAAAAGACTTTGCCAAAGGGTCATAGCACGACAGGCTATTAACCCCTTGGCAAAGTCTTTTTATTTTCTGTTAAGCTATATACGGACTTATTGACTTCAGACTTTTCTCAAAGAGAATTCTGCTTTATATTCTTTGCCGTTTTCTTCTATGAGTACATAGCCTTTGGGCAGGTCTTTTAATAAATAGTCGTATTCACTATCAGATAGTCTACGTGTACTTACTGCTGCTGGATATCTAGTCATATTTTCTATTTTCAGATTAGGAAATACAATAGCTTTTATAGTAGCATTACCTATTTCTTCATTAAAGAAAATATTAATTTGTTTAGCGTAGGAAGAGGCGTCTTTGTCTATAAGCTCAGCAGTACCTTTAACTTTCAAGCGCGGAGGAGTTTCAGGAACAACTTTTTGAATAGTAATCTCTTGACCAAAAACCTCTGATTTCTTTTTTATTTGTGAAGAGAAGACTACTTTATAAGTACCTGAAGGCACATCGTCTTCTATTTTAAAGGTAGCCTCAGTAGGTGTTTTATGATTAGCAAAAAGCGTTGCTTTTTCTTCTCCATTTTGCATCAATAGTAAGGTGCAAAATCTGTAATCATTATTATCATCCATACTGCTATAGGCAAAGTTTTCTCCTATTACTATTAATTCATCTTTTGTTTTTAGGAAAGTCTTCGAAAGTGATTTGATTACTGGGGCATAGGTAGGCACTATGTTTATCGCTTGTCCGTCGCTGTTTACAAAAGGAAGCACTTGCTCTTTAGCACCCCCTTTTACTACAAACTTAAAGTCATTACCTCCGCTGAAAGCTCCAGTAGGAGTATTGAACATCTTAAATTCGAGGTTGTAACCTGAGATATCTTTTACAGTAAGCGGGTAATCTTGTCCGTTTCTGCGCAAGTAATAAGTGTATTTCTTTAAAGCTTCGGCGTTAGCATATATCAGTGTTTTAAAAGTTTGCACATCGGTGGTTGCTAAAGAGGTAACAGACTTTCCACTCATAGGAAAATTATCTAAAACCTGCATTACTATTTCACTACTATCTAAGGTAAAAACACCACTTTCCACTTCTTCTTTGTCGAAGGTTGCTTTAAAGCGGTATTGACCGTTTTTATAAGTCGCAGGCAAGACCACATATACACGTCTTTCTTTTTTGTCAATCTTTTGTACTTTGAGATCGTAAGAGAGAGCGCTTCTGTATTTAAGGAGCTTTACTTTTATTTGCTCTTTTTTGACGGGTAGTGTGTTTACCTCGAAGAAAATCACCTCACCTCCTGCTTTGTTTACCGTATATTCATTAGGAACGTACCCAATTTCTATTGGGACTTTCGGTTGTTCGGTCTTTTCGGTGGTAACCAGCACTTTGTAGGTTTTAGTACTTTTGTTTTCGGCGGTTACAGTGTAGGTTACTTCCTTAGAGAAGTTTTGTGCTATCCCTGTATTGGGGCTTACGGTAGCGCCCTTAGAAACCGTGATGGTAGGAGTAAGGGAGGCGACATCGGTGTCTTCAGGTAATTGGGCGGTGATAGCGGTATTGCTGATAGTACCACTATAAGTGTTACCCTCTACGGTAAAGACAAACGAAAGAATGTCTTTTTCAGCGCTCAGTGGGAGCGTTTCATCATTGTCTTTCTTGCACGCAAAAGCGATGAGCAAGATGCATAAAACGTACAATTTTTTCATTGTAGATAAATTTTTTTGAATTGCTTGCTATTAGAGAGTGCAAAGATAAGACGTAATTAGCAAATGAGCAAATAAGGGAATGAGAAAATGAGGTACTACATCTCTCCTCGTTTCATCTTTTCGAGATTAGCTTTTACCTCCTGGCGTTGGGATTCAAATTCATCATTAGTTTTTGAAAGGAGTTTTACGGCTTTTTCTTCGAGCTTAATAGCTTCTTGTTTTTCACCCCGTGTGTACAAGAGGTGAGCAAGGGTATCTAAGTAATAAGGATTTTCAGGTTCTAACTGTACTGCTGAGCTTGCCCACTGATAGGGTTCTGCTAATTTAGCGGGCTCGTGCTTATGTTCTTCGTACACTTTCCAAGCGATGTTATTAGCGCGGTTAGCAAAGCGCATTTTGTAATACTTCCAACTGTTTTCTTCATCGTTTTCGGAAAAAGCCTTATCGAGTGCTGCAATGAGGTTACTATCTCTCTTCAATAGGCTTTTATAGTATTCGCCGAAATAAGCACTGGCTTCTTCTATGTTGTTTTCATAGAGAAAATCGATGTAATCATCAGCGGTAAGTACGTTCTTTTTGATACCTTCGATATAAACGGCTTTTACAGGTTCAAAAAGAGTTTTGTCGTTGAATACAAGGCGGTCGAGAAGAGTACTGAAATGTCCATAGTTTGCTTCTATTACGCCTTTCTCCAAGCGTTGTTGATAGTCTGTATAGTCATCGTTTTTAGGAATGAGTTTTTCGTTATGAGCTTTTATTTCCTCGCTGAACTTCACCAAATAAGCGATAGCATTTACATCAGCAGGGGAAGCAGGTTTTTCGGCATTGAAAATTCGGTAATAATAATCGCTATCATTGCTATTAAGAGCAAGCAAGAAAGCATATGCGGAATCGAGTTTGCTATCGTTTTTATGAGCGTTTACGATGCGCTGCCATTGGGTAGTTACTTGCTCGGGGGTAAGTTGCATTTGGTAGATGCCTTTTGGGTTTTTGAAATCGGAGAAGTAATCTTCTTGCTCTTGCGCTATATAGTCGAAGGCTTCTTCCTCATTAGCATCGCCTGTTTTTTGCACGGGACGATTTTTAGCTAACAAATACACACGCTGGCTGTCCTTTTTGAGGAAAGTGGTAAAAATAGCTTGTAGGTCTTTTACAGAGAGTTTAGGGTTACCCAAAGCTTTGTCGAGCGCACGAGCCATTGCTATTGT
The DNA here is from genome assembly GCF_001553545.1 of Capnocytophaga haemolytica. Taxonomy (NCBI): domain Bacteria; kingdom Pseudomonadati; phylum Bacteroidota; class Flavobacteriia; order Flavobacteriales; family Flavobacteriaceae; genus Capnocytophaga; species Capnocytophaga haemolytica. Next base: position 2,471,593 of record NZ_CP014227.1, read on the forward strand.
ACCGAACTGCTGTCCGTAAGAATCACTTGTTACTATTTCGTCATTGGCAACCTCTTCGATAGTAGAGGGCTGATTGTAGAGCAGATCACCGGCTACGTCAAGCACAGCCATTTGGTTACCTGTAGGTACGCCTTTGGCTTTGAGGGTTTTCATATCTTTGGTAGTAGCCAAATAGAGTTCATACGGATAGCTTTTATATTGTTCGTTATCATTAAATTGATAGCCATTGCTCCCGCCTTCTTCTTTATATTTGGCAAAAAGGGTAGCGAATTGTTGTTGAGCCTCTTTGTTATCGGGTTGTTGGAAGACTATTACCAAACGGCTATATTTATCGGCTGAAGCGAGGGCAGCTTTCAAGTTCTTGGGTAGTGATATATCTGCTTGGCTTTTCTGCTTAGCTTTTTTTTCAGGATTATATTCGGGGATATCCTGTTCTTCCTCAAAAGCGATGAGATATTTCCAATTCTTTACATTTTCCTTATTGCTACGGGCTACTTTTGCTGGATTAGGAGTGCTTGCCTTGTTACTGAACAGAATTGCGTTATCGGAATCACCTTCGGTAAGAGAAATCGTTCCTTTATCGGGGTTGTAAGTGCCTTTTAAATTAAGCATATTATTGGTTCCTAAAAATTCTACTTCCACGGCATTGGTTGTCTTTCCGATAGGATATTTCTCAATAATTACTTCTTTGGATTTATTGTTGAAAGCTACTGAATGGGCATTCACTAAGTAAAGGTTTTCAGTACGTGGCACTTCAAAACTTTCTAATACATAGTAACCAACTCCATTGCTGTCTTTTGTTTTTTCTACATTTTCCAATGAAGTGATTTTGTTATGTACACACACATATTCCACTTCTCCTTTGTTATTTTCGTAGCCTACATATAAGAAATGTGGGTCGCCAAAGAGCCCTGTTCCTATTTTAAAGGTAATTTGCAACTGAGAGCTATTGCTCTGTTTCTTCTCAACCAAAAAAGACGACGCATCGGAAGAGAACTCTATTTTTTTATCCTTTAAGGTATAGTTGCCCGAAGCGCCTACCAATTCGTAAGTGTTGTTATTACCAATCCTAAGCTCCAAAGCATTGCCAAGAGAGCTAGCATTGTAAGAGCCAGCAGGAATAGGATTTTGGGCTATGAGAGATAGCGGAAATAGTGCTAATAGGGGAAGTGCTTTCATTTGAGTAAAAAATTAAGAGTTAAAAAGCTGAGACTTGTGTAGCAAAAAGTGAGCCAGATCATTCTGTATACTTTTTGATAAGGCGAATCATTAAGTCGCTGAGTTTTTCGACTTGATACTCCCCTACACTGGGTTCCAAATGGGCGTTACCTATACCGCTGTCGTCGGTGATAAAGACATAGGTACCATTGGTATATATTGCCATAAAACGCATTAAGAACTCGGTGGGCTTATCGATACCACTGGCTACGATAGGAATGAGTTTGATACCTTTCTCGGCAGCGGTTTTTACTGATGCTTGTACGCTTTTGAGTACCTTATCTTCGTGATGTGGAGGGGCATCGAGTACTAAAAAGGCAATACGTGTGCGTGCCTCGCCGTCCCATTGGAGTTTGTTGAGCTGGTTGAGGGCTGAGTGTACTGCTTCGGGGAAGTCGCCACCACCATCAGCTTTTTGGCTATTAATAAACTGAATGGTTTTATTGATATCCTTAGTGAAATCGGAATGTTTGACTACATACTCATCGCCTTCGTCGCGATAAAAGACCGTAGCGGTGCTTATTTTGAGGTTTTTATTTCCTTCTTCTACCTTGCTAATTACGTTCTTTAAGTCCATTTTTAGAAACTCTAACTCATCGCTCATTGAGCCCGTAGCATCTACCATAAAGGCAATTTGTACTTCGTTTGATGCTTTTTTTACCTCATTTTTAAGCGCAATACGGTTGAGTGTGTTTTCGCTAATTGCTTTTTCTGTGCTCACCCATTGGTCGTTTACTTTTAGGCGCAAATGCTCGGTGTTAAGCTCTTTTTCTTTTTGGAAGGCACTCACCCATAGTTCAGCTTTACCCGTGTTATCGGTTTTAGCTGTCCATAGCAGGGTATTGTTGCGATAAAGCGCAACGGTAACATTCACAGCAGGCTTACCATTAGCGGTTACAAGTACCGCTATACGGTGATTGGTGTACATTTGCCAATGTTCGGGGAAAGAAGCAAATTCATTTTTATTGAGCGTTTTTTGGTAGAAATCCCAACTATTGAGGTCATTCCACTCGCCGGCAGTTACCAAGCCGGACTGAGGTTGGGGGTCGCTTTCGGGGCGACGTTTAGGGTGCTTAGGTTCAGTGTGTTTTGCTGGTTTGCTGGTTGCTACATCTTTTTCTACCGACATTTTAGCCGACATCGTACTTTCGTCACTTCTGCTAACATCGCCTGCTATTTTAAAGGGTTTTCTCTTAGTGCTCTTTTCGCCGTAGCCAACTACGGCTATCTCGGCTAATTCGCCACTACTTTCTTCTCGGTTTTCTTCTCGGTATTCGGTGACAGAGCTTTCATATGGGTATTCGGTGGTACTGCTTCCACGATCAACGCGTTTATAAGCGTTTCGGTTGCCACAAGCTCCTATGAGTAGGGCGAGGCATAACAATAAAAAATAAGATATGTTTTTCATTTTGGAATATAGTTTTTGTGTTTCTAAGAGAACGTATACGAAAATAATGCCAAATTAGTGCAATGATGCCGGAAATGTCGATAAAAAAGATTATTAGGGGGAATGTAGGGGCAAAAAGACGAATGAAAAATAGTGTTATATGGAATAGCCGTTAAAATTGTCTTTTCGTTGTTTAAGTATAAAAACATTTTTGTACTTTTGTGACGTTATTGAATTTTAAAATGTCTATGCAATGAAGAAAGTTTTATTATTGGCTTTGGCGGTGGTTGCTTTGGTGGGCTGTCGGAAGAGTGATGATGACAGCAACGGTAACTCTACCGCTGATTATGAGCTTAGTGCCGATGGGCGTACACTCATAAAATGGAAAAATGCGAATACTACGGTGCTTGATATGCAAGCTGATGAAAAACTCAGAAATGTGAACACTATCGGGAAAGGGGCTTTTAAAGAACATCAGAACTTACAGTCGATTACATTTCCGAATAACTTGAAGGAGATAGAAGAGAGTGCTTTTGAGGAGGCAAACCTCAACGGTGAGGTTGTCTTTAACACGAAAGCTACCGTTGATTTTGGCGAAAGGGTTTTTTATCACACGCATCTGAAAAAAATAAAGCTCCCCAATATGAGCGTGTTAAGTAACAACGCTTTTTCAGCTTGTAGTGATTTGGAAGAGGTTACTTTTAACAAAGTAGGGAAATTAGGTGATTATGCTTTCTTGTGTGACATCAATATTACTACGCTTAACTTGGAGGGAACAGGGCTTACTGAAATAGGATATGGCGTTTTTGAGGTAATGTGGAAACTAAAAGAGGTTACATTACCCGAGACGCTTGCCAAAATACAGTCGAATGTTTTTTGGGATTGCAAAGTGCTGAAAAAGATTACTATTAAAGCGGTAAATCCGCCTACTTTACATATTAATAGTATTTTTGGTACGAAAGATAAAAGTGTGATACCTACCATTTATGTGCCTAAGGGTTCGGTAGAACAATACAAAAAAGCGGCAGGCTGGAAAGATTTTGCGGAGAAGATTCAGGCAATTAATTAAATTAAAGAATTAGGAAATTTGGAAATGAGAAAATGGAGTAAATGCCAATAATACCAGAAATGCCAATAATACCAGCAAGGGAAATGGACGGGTCGGACAGGTCAGAGGAGAGGTTGAGGGATTCGGAAGGAAACGGAAAAGAACGGAAGAGAGCTGAGAGAAGTTTTGATGAAAAAAGGGTGTAAGATGGGTGGGGTTAGCTTATAGAGAGCTTATAGGAAGCTTATACGAATCTTGGACGATTGGTATAGAAAGGGTGTGTAAAAAATTGATTAATAGTATAATACAACAAGGCTAAAAATATTAAAAACGGGGTTTCGAGGCGAAAGAAAAGGGAATTCTCACCCCGTTCACATACTCTCCTATTCGGAGACTTCTCCCAAGGAGAGGGGGAGTGTAGTGACGGAAAAGGGAAGAGAAATTAGAGAATTAGCAAATTTGGAAATGAGAAAATGGGGAAGTGTGAGGTCTTAGGGCATAGGCACTAGGGGATAACATCCCCCCTATTCACATACCCCGCTCTCGCGGTGCACATACCCAGCTGTCGCTTTCTACCTCCAAAGGGGGAGTGTAGTGACGGAAAAAGGGAAGAAATGACGAGTAGCAAAAGACAAATGATGAGGGTAATGTGGTGAAAAACTTCTCTTGGAAAATTGTTATAAAAAAGGTATGAAGCATTGGTTTTAAATGAGATTTTTTTGTGTATTCGCGATTGATTTTCTACTTTTGCGCCTTATTAAATATATGCTTAAAAACGATGAAACGATTACTTTATATGTTATTGGCGCTATTGTCTTCGGCTTCTGCCTATTCACAAATGCTTTTTTCGGAAAATCTTACTATGACGATAGACAGCACCAAAACTCTGCAAGGGAGCCTAATGCCTATCTTGGATTTTAAAACCGAAAAAGAAGATGTCTTCACTTTTAAAAATACGGCTAATCTCAACTTGCTTATCAATTGCAATAGGGTTATTAATGTAATTAACAAGTTTGAGTTATCTACTTATGGTAGTCAAATAATATTAAGTGGAGGGTATGTGCATATGGAGTACCGCTATCTGTTAGACCACGCTTTTGAGGTGTATCCTTATGCTGAGTCGCAATGGGCAGAGAGCAGGGGAATGAACCACAAGATTTCTACCGGCTTACAATCGCGTTATCGGTTGCTGAATACTCAATCCTCGCTGATGTTTGCTGCGGTGGGCTTCTTCTTTGAATACGAAAAATGGGAATATCCTGCTCCCGATAACGTTGAGGCTACTTATGCTTACAGTCGCAGTATCAAAAGTCATTTGTCGCTCAGTTATAAACTTCGAATAGGTGAAAAATGGGAGCTTACCACTACTGCCATTCATCAAACTAGACCTGATAGTACTTTTAAGGAAGCGCGCTATGGTGGGGCTATCGACCTCAAATACAATATTACGCCTACCATAGGTATACTTGGTACCTACCGACTTATTTACGACTCTGCCCCTATTGTACCTATAAAAAAAGACTATCATTCGCTTGAAGTAGGGCTTAATATTTCTTTCTAATTTCCTCATTTGCTAATTTACTAATTTTCTGATTAACATTATGTATACAATTCCTTATATTGAATCCGAGGAATTTTTCTATTTGGATGTATTCCTAAAATTGCTTTTAGGATTGTTGGCTCTTGCCTTAATCATCAACAAGTCGGGCAAGGGTAATTTGGCACCGAGTTCGGCAATGGATCAGGTGCAAAATTACGTACTTGGGGGTATTATAGGAGGTGTGATTTACAGTCCATCGGTGAGTATCTTTCAGTTTGCTATCGTATTGGCTATTTGGGCTGAGGCTTCAGTAAGGGCATCGTACTCTGCCATTGCATCAATTTTGTTGATAGCGTAAGAGGCGTTAGCACCAAGTGTGTAAGTTAGCCGCCCGATTGAGGAGGTGTAGTTAGCCGCTATTTCAAAGCCTTTGTTGGTTACCTTGCCAATATTTCGGTAAGGCGGCGTTGCCCCGAATACGGATGAGAGGCTATTATCGGGGGTTACAATGCCCTCGTGTTTGTTCAGGAAGGCGTCGAGAGTTACGTTTAAGTGCTTGAAGAACTCAGCATCAATACCGAGATTATACTTATAGCTTTTTTCAGCGAAAATATCTGCATTTGGGATACTACGTAGCCCAATAGCGGTGTGCCAAGTGGGGTCGTCATTACCTGTGGCAAAGCCTCCACCACCGATAGAGGAATAGTATTTTTGGTAGAGGTAGCGCTCACCGTTGTACTGGTCGTTGCCTGTGGTGCCAACAGAGGCACGCAAGCGCAATAGATTGATATTTTTGTTGGTAGCGGGATGCTGCTCATTAAAGATATTCCACGCAAAGGATAGGGCGTGGTAAAAGCCAAAGCGATTCCCTTTTTTGTAGTTATCAGAGCCGCTGATGGCAAAGCCAAGCTCAGCAGCATAGCGATTGCGGAGATTGTAATAGATACGCCCTCCTATGTTTTGGAAGGCATAGTCATTGCTAAGACCTGCCTTGCCATTGAGGTTGGCATCAATATGATAGAGATATTGAAGGTAATCAACAGCAGCGTTGAGGCGACTATCACCAAAATCGTGTGAGTAGCCTAACCCGAGCTTAAACTGTAAACGGTTCCATTGGTTGGTGCCATAATCGTCTTTCACTTCGTAGTTGCTATCGCGGTCGGTGGTTTGGGCTACACCGTCAATAATCCTTGAATAGTTACGACTAACGATGCGTGTGTCTCGCGTCCAAGTGCTGAATGATACTCCTTGCTTGATGTATAAGTCGGGGGTGATGAAGTCGAGCTTTTCCTTCAGGTCGAAGTTAATTATCAGGTTTCTGTCGTGCATTGTCTTTAAGCCTAAGGCACGGATAGAAGCATAGGGATTGTCGGAATAAGTAGCCGTTCCTGGATAAGAGCCATTGGGGTTAATAGGCTCATAGATAAGGTTAGGATAACTCGCTAAGTTGTTCCACAGTTTGGTGGTATCATAGTTAGGGTTGCTTCTATCTTCGATATGGCTACTGATATTGACGCGCCCTTCAAAGAATTTGAGCATACTAAAATCGAGATTAGCCTTGATGATGTACTGGTCATACTTAGCATTAGAGTGCGAGTCGTCGTTGCCTACTCTGTAAAGCCCATCGGAGCGTGAGTGCCCTAAGAGAACGAAGTATTTAGCGAGAGGTGAACCTCCACGTATAGTTACGTCTTTACGGTCTATGAGAGCCGTGCTTTTGAGGACTTTGTCATACCAATTAGTGTTGTGTTTTATATCCTCAGGTATTTTATAATAGCTGTTCCACGCACCGAGATCGTTGCTATACGCCTCGTTATAGAGCTGGGCATAGTCAGTGGCTGAAAGAGGTTTGCTCAACACGGTTGGTTTTTGGAGCCCTGTTTGGAACTCTAAGCTGATAACAGGCTTGCCCTCTACCCCCCTCTTGGTGGTAATCCAGACAATGCCGTGCGCCCCTTTCATACCGAAGGGTGCTAAAGCGGCTGCATCTTTAAGAATAGTTACGGACTCTATTTCAGAGGGTGATAAGTTCATCAAATCAGTTTGGTAGCCATCAATGCAATAAGTCATTGCAGGATAGTTATACGAGCCTAACCCTCGGATGGTAAGGTAGGCATTGCCTGCCCCTGGCTCGCCTGAGCCTTGTAGTGCTGTAAGCCCTGGTAGTAAGCCAAAGAGGCTATTGGTGAAGTTAGATGCTGGCATCTTAGCTAATTGCTCACCAGAGGCTGACGCATAGGAACTGGTAGGCAACGTTTTAGGCACGTTTAGCAGAGGTGCGGGCACATAGGTAGAGTCAGGTATAAAGAGTGTATTGGCATTTTGAGCTGAGGCGTACAAGCCTAAAAGTATACAGCCTATCAACACACCGTATCGTATGTTATTTATATATTTCATTTTGGTATCTTTTAACATTTGTCTTCAAATAAAACACTTCCTTCTGATTAATAGCCAGGGTTTTGAATGATATAGCCTTTATTGATTTCTGCTATGGGGAAAGGGTCGAGGTATTGATTGTTTGCCCAATAGCCTACGTAGACGGTTCTAACGGCATAAGAGAGGTAGTCCCAAGGATTTTCACCGTTATTTCGTCCTGAGGCATACTGAAAAACAACTCCTTTTTTATCTCCCCCGATAACCCCATCACCAAGGTTGTTTAGTTTCCAGTGCTTTACATCAAAGAGGCGATGGTTTTCTTCATAGAATTCAATTGCCCATTCGCGTTGCACAATAGCTCTGAGTTTTTCTTTATTGGTTTCTGTAATTGCAGGTAAGCCAGCTCTGGTATGTATTACATTGAGATATTCAAGGGCTTTTGAGGGGTTACCTAATTCGTTATAAGGCTCAGCGAGATTTAGATAGAACTCTGCCAAACGATAGAGCGGGAACTCAAACCAATCGCGAGTGTCAGCCATATAGTAGAATTTTACACGTCTGCCAGCACCTTCGGTACCCCCACTACCACCATCCCAGTTTGAGGCGTTATAGAGTGCGTGAGTAGACCAGTTATATGAATCGGGATTATTCCAAGCCTGTTGCCCTGCAATGGCTACCGATACTTTATAGCGTGCTTCCATTTCGCCTGCTTTCTGCACAAAATCATTATAAGGCTGCCATTGTTCAGCTGCCCATTGTTGTTCAGTGCCATCGGCTTTGTAATAATGGGTAAGCTGTAAATAGCTCATTGCATTGGCACCTCCTTCTTGGGTATGAGGGTCGTAGTCATTCATCCGTTGTTGCGACTTGAATGCTAAGAGTACTTCTTGGTTATTGGGGGTAGCTACTGCGGTGCCATAATCCTTAAAAGGATTACCCGTATTGATAATTGCATAGCCATTAGCTATTGCCCAATTGAGTACTTCGAGGTTTGCCTCAACAGCTTTTTGCCACAGTGAAGGGTCTTCTGTGCCAAGACAAATCAAGTTGTTATTTGCCCCCAAGCTCATATAAGGCGTAGCGGTGTTAAATAACGGACGTGCGGCAAACATCAGTGCTTCTGCTTTGATACAGAGGGGAATACCTTTGGTAACGCGCCCTTTATTGGTGCTATTATACGTATCAGGCAAATCGGTTAGAGCTGCATCGCAGAGGGTTATGATATGGTCAAGAGTTTGTTTTAGTGTAGCGCGTGGAATAGCTTGAGAGTTCACATCCAAGAGCTTATCTACAATAGGCACCCCTCCATATCTTTTAAACATTTCCTGATATCTATAAGCAATAAGGGTAAGCATTTCGGCTTTTACTGCTTTCTTTTCTGTTGGTGTGAGATCTACCACTTTATCAATATTATCAATGACAAGGTAACATTGACGTATTGTTTGATAATTGAATACAAAACCGTCAGTGCTTAGTGGCTTACCATCACCTTCATTGGCTGTCATCCCTGAACGTTGTATTTTCCAAGCATCTTGCCAGCTAAACTTCAAGGCATTCACTTCTCCTGAGAGATGCGATAAAGTACCTCCTCGAAGTCCATTGGTGCGATTATTATCCCATTGTTTTATAGTAATGCCTGACTGCAAACTCATTGCGTAGGCTTGAGCAATAGCCACCATTGATTTCTGTTTGGTAGTAAAGATAGAATCAACTATTACATCACTTCCCAAACGCTTTTCAAGAAAATAATCCTCATTAGCACAAGAGAAAAACTGTAGACTGCCAACGAGTATTAAAAATATGTATAATAGCCTTTTCATCGTTATATAGTTTTATCGTTATGTGTCATTAGAATTGTATATTAAGCCCTGCGCTATAAGTCCTCATCATCGGATAAAGATAGCCCTTAGCAGCATCGCTTGAGTCCTGCTGCTCGGGGTCGTAGCCTGCTATCATATTTGACCACGTATAGAGATTATTACCACTTACCGAGAGTTTTATAGAGGTAATACCATTCTTCTGTAACCACTGGGTTTTCTCAAAGAGATAACTCAGTTCTACATTTTTCAGTCTAATATGGTCGGTGGATTGCAACCAAAAATCGCTCGCTTTCCCATTGATATTATCTTCTGTACGCAATGAAGCACGGGGGTAGGTAGGCTTAATTCCTTTTTGTATTTTCTCTGGTGTCCATCTGCCTTCATACTGGTATTTAAAAGCTGCCCCTTTACCTTGTTCAAAAGGTGAACGCATATAGTAATCAATAGGCATAGAGCCCTGAGCTGTACCTGTAAAGAGCACTGCAAGTCCAAAACCCTTATAGCCAAGGTTGAGGTTGGCTCCAAAGCTATAACGCGGCAGATTGGAATAGCCTATAGGCACCCTATCTTTCTCATCAATCACTCCATCACCATTGACGTCTACATAGCGCAAATCCCCAGGCTGCACCTTATTGCCATCAAAGCGTGAATAAGGAAGCTGCATTACCTCTTCCCAAGTGTTATAAAAACCATTTGTAAGGAAGCCTTTGTACTGACCAATGGAGTAGCCCGTCTCATTCATCCACGGGTAAGGATTATTAGGCTCATCACGGAAGTCAATTTTATTCTTGGCATAAGAGACGTTAAAACCTACTCCATAAGTAAAACTACCTATCTTATCTGCCCAATGTACTTGTGCTTCATAGCCTGAATTGCTTACCTTACCAATATTCACTGCTGGCAGGTCTGAGCCTACAATACCTGGTACAGTACCTCTACTCCACAAGATATTATCTCGTTTTTCCCTAAACAGATCTGCTACTATGGTAAGTTTATCCTTGAACATATTGAGTTCTACCCCTAAATTACTTTTCTTAGCTCTTTCCCAAGTAACATTAGGGTTGCCTACTCTATTCTCCCAAGCTCCCATATAGAAGGGATCGCGAGTACTACCGTTTGTATTACCGAAATAGTAACCGCCAGCTCCCATATCTTGATTTTTATACCCTTCAAAGCCATAGCCCCAAGTACTGGGTTGATATAGGAAACGCCTGCCTCCCACTTGGTCATTCCCTACTTCACCATAAGAGCCACGTATCTTTAAGTAAGTTACAATATTGTTTTCAGGGATGAACTTTTCATTGCTCACTACCCAACCCAGTGAGAAGGCTGGAAAGAAACCGAAGCGTTTCCCTGGGGCAAAGTTCTCAGTGCCGTTATAACCCATATTTGCTTCTAAGAGGTAGCGATGGTCATAATCATAGGTAGCACGTGCGGCAAGACCCATCAAACCCGCAGGAACTGCGTATTCAAGCCCTGGGTCGTGTGTTTTTTGACCATTCGCCAATAACAATGCTGTGAAGCCGTGTTTGCCGAAAGTCTGTTCGTAATTGGTAGCAAGCTCAAAGTAAAGACGACGCCATTTATACTGCGAATAGTTGTCGGTTACGTTGGTCGGTTTGAGTTTTCCGTCAAAAAAGAGTATTTCACTTGGGTTATTAGGGTTGCGTGTTGCTACATAAGTAGGCACTGTACGCTCTCTTCGCACCCCTTTTGTGTAGGTGTCGTTATACGAGAAAGTACCACTGACTGAAAGCCCTTCGAGCAAGTAGTTGAGTTTGTGTTTTAGCTTTAAATTGATATTGAGGTTGGTGTTGTAGGTAGTCAGGTAAGGACGTGTAAGCAATGCCGAGAGCACTGAGTAACCCGTGCCTCCTTTGCCTGCCAAGGGGTTCATTCCACCTACAAAGTCGTACACAAGTTTACCATTGACAATCCCAGGTCCTGCATAAGGAGGATTGCTCAATATGTGCACAAGCATCCCTTTTCTACGCGATCCTTCACTGGTCTCATCATTTGTTTCACCCCCCATTATGCCGCCTATCTTTGAGGAAATCGCTGAGAGATCGAGTGTGAGGTTGGTGTTGTCGGTAAGGTCAAAGTCAAAGTTCGACCTGAAATTATAGCGTTGGTATTTAGAGTTGATGTCAGCCCCTCCATACTTAGTATTGGTGAAAGAACCCCCTTGATTCATATAACCTACTGAGGTGAAATAGCGCGTCTTCTCACTGCCACCCGACACATTGAGGTTCACTTGGTTTTGTGGGGCAATACCTCCAAAAGCCTCTTTAAAATAGTTATGACTCGTATAGTAAAGCGCTGGACTGTTGAGGAGTGCCTGCTTTTGCTCAGGGGTAAGGTTCATCGCCTCTACCTCCTCAGGAGTGTAATCGCGGTTGTTCTTGAACTTCCACAGCTCATTATGAAAGCCACTTTCGCTGAAAAGCATACCAAACTTGCTCGGGTCATTGTCATTACGTATAGCTTCATTTCTGAAAAGAGCATACTCGTAAGAATTGAGCAGCTCCATTTGAGTGGCGAGCTCACTCATACCAAAGTTATAGGTTGCATTCACCTTAGGAGCGCCTGTACGTCCTCGCTTGGTAGTAACGATGATGACCCCATTAGCACCTTTCACCCCATAGACCGCCGTAGCCGAAGCATCTTTAAGTAGGTTGATGCTCTCAATTTCATAAGGATCCATAGCGTCGATCACACTCATTGAGCTTTGAATGCCATCAACCACCACCAGAGGCTCTTGGCTACCTGAGTTGTAGGTGCTCAACCCCACGAATGCGTATAGTAGTAGCATTACGCCCAGGCTCGCCACTGGCTTGGGTTGAGCTTACCCCTGCAATGCGCCCTACTAAGGCGTTGGAGAGGTTAGCTACATTGCTTTCCGTAATTTCCTTACCCTTCATTGTGGAGATAGCGCCTGTTACTGACTCTTTCTTCTGCTTGCCATAGCCCACAACCACTACTTGGTCAAGGTTGAGTGACTCGCTTTTGAGTTGCACATTGATAACGCTCTGTCCTTTGACTGCCACACTAACGGTTTGGTAGCCTATATACGATATTTTCAAGGTAGCATTTTCTTTGGTGAGCGTAATCTTGTAGTTACCGTCAAAGTCGGTTACTACACCATTCTTGGTGCCTACCTCTTGCACGGTAGCACCCATCAGCGGCATATTATCCTCATCAAGCACTTTACCCGTGATGGTTTTCTTGCTCACTTGCTGATGTTGTAGGGGCGCTGCTTGTAAAGAGGTTAGCCCCATACAAACCCCTATAAAGAGCGCAATAAATGTTTTCAATTTATACATTGCTTTGGCGTTTTAATTCTTTATCCTATAACACTTTTATACTGAAGTATACAGTAAAATTCACAGTGCAAACTAAAGAAATACTACCAAAATATAACTTATCATTTATTTTCGTTTATTTATCAAATCTTTTATTTAACTGATTTTAAACGCTTTATTAACACTCTTTTTAACATTTTTTAATGTTATTTTTTAAGAATTACTTCCTTTTCGGAAGTGGTATGATAAAGTTTTGGTTGATAGTTCATATCTTATTTATTACCCTTGGGGTAGCCCTTCAAGGGCAGAGGTATATTCAGTGAGGAGTTCTTTAAAGACCTCACTGACGGGTTGCACTTTGTTAATCAAGGCTGCCACTTGCCCTATTTCAAGTTCGCCTTCTTGCATATCTCCCTCAAACATACCACGCTTGGTGCGACCACTACCGAGCAACTCTCGTAAGCGCTCAGGGGTGGCGTTGCCTGCATCATAAAGAGCTTTGACTTGTTCAAAGAAATGGTTTTTCAGCAAACGGACTGGGGCTAATTCCTTTAGAGTAAGGAGCGTATCGCCCTCACCTGAGGCTACAACCTTTTGCTTAAAATCCTCGTGTACTGAGGCTTCGGTGGTAGCAACAAACCTACTGCCTATCTGTACCCCCTCGGCGCCGAGTGCCATCGCGGCGAGCATTGCTCTACCTGTGGCAATGCCCCCTGCGGCAATAAGCGGAATGCTGACGTGCTGACGCACTGCGGGCACTAACACTAAGGTGGTCGTTTCCTCACGCCCATTATGTCCGCCCGCCTCAAAACCCTCAGCCACCACAGCGTCGACCCCTGCCTCTTGAGCTTTCAGGGCAAAAGTGCTACTGCTGACGACGTGGGTTACCTTCACACCTTCCTTCTGCAAGATGGGTGTCCACAGTTTCGGATTACCCGCTGAGGTGAATACTATCTTCACCTTCTCGCGTAGGATTACCTCAATGGCTTTGTCCATCTCGGGGTACATAATGGGTATATTCACCCCGAAAGGCTTATCGGTAGCCTGCTTACATCTATTAATATGCTCGGCGAGGGTGTCGGGGTGCATTGAGCCTGCTCCGAGCAAGCCCAATCCGCCTGCGTTGCTTACGGCAGAGGCTAAGCGCCAGCCACTTGCCCATACCATTCCGCCTTGAATAATAGGATACTTAATGTCAAATAACTGTGTAATACGTGTGTTCATCGTACGATTGCTATAATGATTATTAGTTGGCAAAAATAAGTATTTTTAATAATATTACCCCAACATTCTTCGGTTTTTAACATTTGACACAAAACATTAACCCTTACAGGTAACTATACAAATATAGAAATCAAAACACAAAAACGAACTTCAAACTGTTAAAAAAAGAAAAAAACACTAACATAACTACACAATTCATTTTAATTTTATATATTTGCCGCCGATATTAATATAATAACAAAATTTATGTTCGAAGATTTTATGAAAAACCTCCAAGGAATGATGGGAGGTAACGCTGACTACATCAACAAACAGATGGAGCAGATGCAAAAACAGATGGAAGCCCAAATGAACGCCCACTAAAGTGCCGAAAAAGGCGGCTGGGACGCTGAGGAAGGTGTGTACTACGCCAAAGGTTCGTTTGATGATTCGGTGGAATACAACAACGAGTTGATGTGCCTTAGCAATTACAACACCGATATGATGGAAGAGATGAACGATGCGATGGACGATGAGGATTTCCAGCGTGCAGAAGCCGTGCGTTTGCAGTGGATCGATGGTTTAAAAGAGGTGGAAGCGCAAGCTGATAAGCTCGGCGCTTACAAGGGCGACGACAGTTTGCTGAAAGCCTTCAAAAAATTGCTCTCTAACTGGGATAGCTTGATGAAAGACGGTTACAAAAAGCTCATCGAATTCCGTTTGGCAGGAAAACGCGGCACACCTGCCGAGAAGGCGCAGTTGGCAGCCAATAATGAGTTCATTGCTGAGTTCACAGAAGAATTTAACGATGTAAGCGATGATTTTATCGATAAATACGAAGACGAAGAGGATTAATCGAATATATTTTTGTGAGTTTAAAATAAAAAACGCTTCATTTCTTCTCAGAAATGAAGCGTTTTTGGTTCAATATACCTAAAAACGGAACTGATATTTGCTGAAACGTGTCAGATTATCGCAAGAACGGAACCGTTCTCGGGTGAAATTCCCAATTTTAAGTCAGTACGGTTCCGTACTTGAGTGCTTTTTTCGTGATTCTCCAAATAACGGAACCGTTCTTGGTTACTTTTGAGAAATTTGAGCAAGAACGGATCCGTACTCGTCTACTTTTGAAAAATCCACGCCAGAACGGTTCCGTACTGACCTCCCACGCGCTGAGGCTCGGAATATTTTATTCTGACTCATCATCCACTCAACCTCGGAACGGATCCGTTCTGGCATCTCACGCGCTAGAGTTCAGAATAAAATATTCTGACTTTCATCCGATGAGAGAAAATGCAGTTTTTTACAAAAATATTTTCTTCCCTCAAGATGATGAAAAAAATCTATCTTTTTTCCTTTGTAGATTCGTTATTCTTTCGTACATTTGCCTCAAAAATTTAACCAAACTGATATGGCACTTAATTTCGACAATTTTGTAAGGATTGTTTTTGGGGATGCTAACGTGAGTATCTCCAAAGAAACAGATCAAATTATTGAGAAAAGCTTCCGTTTTTTGCAAAAATTCGCCAAAAATAAGATTATTTACGGTGTAAACACGGGTTTTGGTCCGATGGCTCAGTATCGGATCGACGATTCCGACCAAAAACGGTTGCAATATAACCTGATTCGCAGTCACGCATCGGGAAGTGGCGAGCCTTTTGATGAAAAAATCGTCAGAGCAGCCATTTTATGCAGGATGAATAGCCTTTCTCAGGGCAAATCGGGGGTGCATCCTGATGTAATTTACCTGATGAGGGAGCTGATCAACAATAAAGTAACCCCACTTATCTTCAAGCACGGCGGCGTAGGGGCAAGTGGCGACTTGGTTCAGCTGGCGCACTTGGCACTCACCTTAATTGGGGAGGGAGAAGTGTTCTACCAAGGGGCAAGGCGCAAAACGGCGGATGTTTTTGAGCAACTGGGGCTAAATCCGCTGCAGATCCGTTTGCGCGAGGGCATTTCGGTGCTCAACGGCACTTCTGTGATGACGGGAATTGCTGGCGTGAACGTGTATTACGCTGAACGCCTACTGGATTGGGCTGTAAAATTCTCGATTGCCATCAATGAACTGGTACAATCGTATGATGATCACTTCTCGGAGCCGCTAAACAATGCAAAATTGCATCCTGGGCAGCGCGAAATTGCAAAAAGAATGCGAAATTACCTCTCTGATAGCCTCAGAACTAAAAAAAGGGAGGAATATCTCTATAAAGGCACCCACAACGAGCGTGTTTTTAAGGAAAAAGTGCAGGAATACTACTCGCTCAGGTGTGTTCCGCAGATACTTGGGGCGGTTTATGACACGATTGCGCAAACTAAACAGGTATTTTTGGACGAATTGAACTCTGCCAACGATAATCCGATCGTAGATGTGGCTACTGAGCAGGTGTACCACGGGGGTAACTTCCACGGCGATTATATTTCGTTGGAGATGGACAAATTGAAGTTGGTAATTACGCGCCTTACGATGCTGAGCGAGCGGCAGTTGAACTATCTTCTCAATCCGAAGATCAACGACTTGCTGCCTCCATTCGTAAATGCGGGTAAATTGGGGATTAACTTCGGAATTCAGGGGGTACAATTCACTGCTACCTCTACAACGGCTGAAAATCAGACCCTTTCTAACCCGATGTACGTGCATAGCATCCCGAACAACAACGACAATCAGGATATCGTCAGTATGGGCACCAATGCGGCTACCCTAACTAATAAGGTGATCGAGAACGCCTTCGAAGTGCTTGCCATAGAGGCTATTACAATCGCTCAGGCAATTGATATTTTAGGTGCAAAAGGACTTTCGTCAGTAACGAGGAGCTGGTACGAAGACGTTCGCGCGCGTATCCCATTCGTAAAAGAGGATATTGTGTTCTATCCTTACTTAAAAGACATTAAAAACTTACTAAAATGAGAAAATTTGCTATTATCACGGGTGGATCGAGAGGAATTGGGCGTGCTATTTGTGAAAAACTCGCTCACGACACCGATTATCACCTATTAATTACCTATCAGAGCAATAAAGATGCGGCATTGGAGACGCTAAATCACGTGCAGAAGCTCGGAAAGGCGGCGGAAATACTTCAATTTGACGTATCTGACCACGAGCAGACCACAAAAGTGCTTTCGCAATGGCAAGAATCAAACAAAGATGCCGTGGTTGAGGTAATCATCAACAATGCTGGCATTAACAGCGACGGATTGTTTATGTGGATGCCCTATAATGAGTGGAGCAGGGTGATAGATACAACCCTCAATGGCTTCTATAACGTTACAAACTTCTTTATTCAGAAGATGCTTCGCCATCGCTACGGGCGGATTGTCAATATTGCGTCGGTTTCTGGGGTGAAAGGCACCGCAGGACAGACAAATTACTCCGCAGCTAAGGGTGCCTTGGTGGCAGCCACCAAAGCGCTTTCGCAAGAAGTGGCAAAGCGGCACATCACCGTCAATGCTATTGCCCCAGGTTTCATCCGCACGGATATGACCTCCTCGCTTAATGAGGAAGATTTGGTAAAACTCATCCCCGTTGGGCGATTTGGGGAGGCAGAAGAGGTCGCCGACTTGGTGTCCTTCTTAGTATCAAAAAAAGCGGCGTACATCACGGGCGAAGTAATCAATATCAACGGCGGGATTTATTCATAGAACGCACACACATAAAAAAGCGACTCACAATTGTGAGCCGCTTTTTTTGTCGTTAGGATATGATTATTGATGTGTCTTCTTCAAGAGGTCATTTACTATTTTCACAGGGTTAAAAGTGATGATAGGCACTTCCACGAAGATAGTGATCCACTTAGCCATTGAGCCATTCCATAAGCCTGGTAATTCTAAGGCTTTCAGCGGCTTGCCCATATAGGTCTTCGAGGTAATGAACGCCTGCTCTGGGTCGATGTACTGCTGCAAGTCGTATTTGTTCCCCTGATAATCCTTAGTGCCACACACCAAGTCCACAGGGTTGAAGTGTGTTGATTGCGCAAAGATCTCCTTCTGCTTAGCATCTTCCATATTCACCTGTGCCGACTCGATGATCTGCAGGCTATAGCTGCCATCCTTCTCCCTTATCCAAAAAGGACCGCCACCTGGCTCACCTTCATTCTTCACCATACCACAAACGCGAATAGGGCGGTGCAGCATTTCCTTAACGAACTCCAAAGCGTACTGACGGCGGAACTTATACAAGTAGTCGGGCACGTTGATATTAATACTTCTGAGGTAATCTAAGATCTTCTTCACCTCTTTCTTCTTCACTTTGTTGTTATCAATGCGGTGCAGTATGTGGAACACCTCTTCCTGCACTTCACATAGTTTGCCCGCCAAGGCTTCCTTGTAAAATACGGTTTCATCGGTGTACTTCTTCACCACCACATTATCAATATTTTTAATAAAGATAATATCCGCATCTATATCGCCCAAGTTGCTCAGGAGAGCTCCGTGCCCCGCAGGACGAAATAGCAGATTGCCTTCCTCATCGCGGAAATACTCGTTCTCCTCAGTAACGGAAACCGTATCTGTACTCGGCTTCTGATAGGAGAACGACACATCAAACTTGATGTTGTAACGCTCTTCCAATTGAGGTTTTATCAGTGCCAATTCCTTGTGGAAGGCTTCCGTATGTTGTTCGGTAATGGTGAAGTGCAGGTGTGCTTCCTCTTCATCAGAAGCATAGAGCACTGCCTCACGGAAATGCTCCTCAAAAGGTGTGGCTATCTTCTCAGAATGGCGATGGAATGGCAGCAAGCCCTTAGGCATATTGCCGTAATTAAGCCCATCTTCGCCCAATAGGGTTACCACATAGAGATGCTTTTGCACATCCTCATTGAGCGTATCAAAATCAGGGTGTAACTTCTGCACCGCCTTCCTCAATATAGGAAAGAATGCAAAACGCTCCAAGCCCTCAAAGAACGTTTTTACGTCCTTATTACGTGTACGCTGAAGGTAAGCCGCCAACGACTCGCGTTCAGGCTCAAAATCGTCTCTAAAGGCAAAGAGCGACTTAAACATACGCGTCGCCGCCCCTGAGGCAGGCACAAACTTCACAATCTTATGCCCCTTCTTGTGTTTTTGATAGATAGCTGAGTACTTAGCAGCCTCTTCTTTGGGGAGCGGCAAGATGCCATCATCAAGCACTGCCGTCCTTTGCAATACGATAGGGGGCACCCCTTGCTCGAATTGCCTTACTTGCTCAGCAAGCATCTCCTCAGTGATGCCCTTCTTTGCGAGCAATTGTCTGTCTTTTGGTGTTAATTCATTCATATACTTATATTTTAGTAGTCAGTGGTCAGCAGCAAGAGAGCAGCCTCACTCTCTCATCACTAATTTCTAACTTCTCATTTCTAACTTCTCATTTTTATTTCATTAATCATCAAAATTGCTTCATCAATATCCTCATCATACATATTGGGTTCTTCCTCTTTCACCCATTGCAGATAATGTATTACCGCTTCCCATTGTGCTACACTAAGCAGACTTAACTTCCTAAGATTATAGTCATCATTCGCTGCCAATTGTGTCAAATGAAACACCAAGTCACCAATGCGGTATGCTCCTTTAAGATCAGCAATTATAAAGGCAGGCAGATGAAACCGCATCCCATCAGAGTCAAAAAAGGACAACGCCGCACTATGCACATTGAGTGCTTCTGAATCAATGCGCTGCCAATCCTCACGCTCATCCTTACGCTTACACTCGGCTATGCGCTGGGCATCTGCATAATCATCAATAGCATCCCCTTCACTCAGCCCTATGCCACTGCCAAGCCTTACCCCTGCAAAAGCCTGCTTTATTTCTTCTATCAACTGTTTTTTATCCATTATTCATTGGTTATTAGATGCTTAACGACTGCCTTTCGCTCCTCCAACGTTCCTTTTATCACTTTGTATAGCACTCCGCGCTTGTTCAATTCCCGTCTGAAAAAGTCGAACACCTCTTGCCGCTCATTGGGCTTGTCGCGCAGATCGTCAGCGACCCACGGCACGTCTACGTACGTGAGGAAAACCCTGTCGTAACCCACTACCTGCCGCATTGCTTCCTCCTCTATCCAACTGTCGCACTTGCCATAGTAGAGATAGGAGTAAACGACAAGCTCTAATAGGCAAGTATCGCAAAACAAAAACCCCTCAGCCCGCTCCATAGCCTCGCGCTCTGTGCGCAACTGCCCCTCGGCAATCGGTAGCAGGTCGTCCCACTCGCACACCCCACGCCCTTCGTCCCATTTGCGTTGCAAATACGTACGCATATACTCAGGCACCCACACTGTGTGATATGTCTCCGCCAACGCATTGCAAAGCGTCGTCTTCCCTGTACACTCAGGACCTATAAATGCTATTTTTTTTATATGTTCATTATACATTATCCATTATGTTCTGATCCCTGACTACTGACCACTGATTTCTTCCAGGAGATATACCCCATCACCGCTATAGCTGTAAAGAGCGCATATTGTAGCGAAGTAAACTTCATTCCCTTCACGTAGTACAGCGGCACCGAAATCAGGTCGGCAATGATCCACAGTACCCAATTCTCTACCTTGCGCTTAGCCATCAGCCACATACCTACCAAGAAGAGCGCCGTAGTGAGAATGTCCACACATTCCGTCCACCGAAAGTTGTGGGCACCAAGCTGCACCCCTTCCATTGAGAAACCATTTTTGATAAAGGGTTTTAAGTAGTACACCACCGCCACAAATACTGCACTTGCCACCCCGAGCACGCTTGCTATGCGCCACTCTGTGCGTGTAGCCCACGACACTTCTACCACATTATGATGCGCATTCCTACTCCATAGCACCCAGCCGTAAATGCTCATCACCGTGTAATACGCATTGATAAGCATATCACCCCATAGCGTATTGACCCACAGCAGCCACACAAAGGTGATCGTATTGATAAGCCCCGTAGGATACACCCAGATATTCCCTTTCTTGGCAAACCACACGCTCAGCAGCCCAAAGACCACCGCAATAGCCTCTGCCCATACCTGTTCGGTAGGCACTCCCTCATATTGAGAAAAAAGCCACTGAAAAACACCACTCATCAGCACCATAGTACCCATACGCGCTAAAAATGAGGCTCGTAAGTATGCCTATCCGTCTTTACAATCTTCATATACAGCACCCCAATCTCAATGAGCTCCAATGCCTCTTCTATTTCGGTGGTGAGCACCTGCATCACCTTGTTGTACTCGCCATACACCTGAGTGCTCAGCGGATTCTCCATCACCGTAAGCCCTGAGGCACGCAACTTCTTAATAAACCTTATGATAGGCTGCTCGTAATCGTCCTGCAGCGGACTGAGCGTCAATTCTACTGATATATCCATCTCTGTTAAAAAAATTACGCTCCAAAATTACGAAATAAAAAGAAACCTACCAAATAAAATTATGATTATTTTTAGAAAAAATTAATTACCTTTGCTTAACTTATTTTATATCATAGTATTGTAAATGCCGCTACTTTTGCTATAAAAAACAAAAATAGCGGCATAAGTATTTTTATGAATGTTTTAAGAAAAAAATCAGAAGAAAAAATAAGTCGCTAAGCTATAATGAGCGCACTTCCGCTCTTAGCTTTTTGAAGAAAGCCTCTTCACGTATCGCTATGTTGTACAACTGTTTTGATAATGAGTTATATGCGTCTGCATCGTCACTACGGTTCTTGTACACGCGTGCGATAGCCACCGCAAAATCACGCCACGCATCGCCAATATCGGTGATCTCCTCCGAAAGCCTCCTGAGCGCCTTACAGCCCAGCACCTCAGAGGCTTCCTGCAAGAATGCCCCATAGATAAACCGAAAGCCTCCACCACCCGTACCGATTTCCTCCTGCATACGGATTAGCTGTGCCAGATAGTGATTCGTCACCTTCACCCCCTTCTTGTCACGCCAACGCACAATAGCTTTGCTTAGCCGCTTAATCGCACGAACACCTACAATAGGTACGGGCGCCAGCATCGTGCTGCACGTTTCCTTTATCCCTTTGATAATCGCCTCCTTAAGGTCAAAATCTCGAGGGATAGCCGTTGGGTAATACAAGTGCCCTTTAGGCGGAAGAGCTCCCTTAGCAAAACGCACTTTCTCAAGTTCAGCAGCCGTAAGCCGTGTTACCGTAGGCATCACAGGGTCGCTAATCAAGTAATCATCCCCCTCTTTGCCATAGACCACCAAGTTATGTGCGTTGAAGTGAAAACGGTATTCATCAGGAAAATAAGTCAAGTGATATACACCTACCTGCAAACCCGTAGGAATGCCACGCCGCAGGTTAGCATCAAGAGCCTCTTGAGCCTTCGCAGGTGAAGAAAACTTCTCTCGCTTCACCCCAAAACCCAAACGCTTAGCAACCTTGCTGAAAATGCGTCCAGGCATCGTCCGATAGCTAATGGCAGGCGCCTGATTTACCTTGATCCACGGAAAATAAAAAAATAACAACCCCGACCCAATACCAAAAATCATTGGCTCGCTAAGTTGTAAACCATTGAACCGCAGTAAATTCGAAGCTACACCATTCTCACAGTGTGCCGACTGTATATGCTGAAAATCTACTTCCATAAGCGCTTTAAAATCTTGCAAAGATACAAAAAAATCCCAACAACGCAATAGCCCCTTAAAAACACACCTTTATTTTACCTCTATAACTATCAGATGCAGAACAGATACATATTGAAAACTTTGTTCTTATAGTATAAATATGTAGTACTTAGCTTATTTTTTCTTTACTCTACACTCCAAACGCCCGTTTTAGCAGTGCGGCGGTGCTTGGTTCTTGTCCGCGGAATCGTTTGTAGAGCACCATTGGAGGTTCACTACCGCCACGGGAGAGCACATTGTGCTTAAAGCTATTGGCGGTTTCCTTATTGAAAATACCTGTCGCGGTGAAATGCGCAAAGGCATCGGCATCGAGCACCTCTGCCCACTTATAGCTGTAATAGCCTGCGGCATAGCCTCCTTGGAAGATATGCGAAAAGGCGGTCGATATGCAGAGGGCGTCTATTGGTGGGAATAGCTCTGCCTTCTCAGTAGCCGTACGTTCAAAGGCTTGTACGGAACTTATAGCAGCAGGGTCGGCAGTGTGCCAAGCCATATCCAAGAAGCCGAAGCTCAACTGGCGTAAGGTCTGCAAGCCTTCCATAAATACGGCAGCTTCTTTGAGTTTGCGTACGTAGTCCATTGGCAGCGGTTCGCCTGTTTTGTAATGATAAGCAAAGAGCTGCAAGGCGTCCTCTTCATAAGCCCAATTCTCCATTAGCTGGCTGGGCAGTTCCACGAAATCCCAAAGGACGCTGGTGCCGCTAAGGGTGGGGTAAGAGGTATCGGCAAGCATACCGTGCAGGGCGTGTCCAAACTCGTGGAAGAGCGTGCGCACCTCATTCATTGTCAAGAGAGAGGGCTCTGTAACTGTCGGGCGGGTGAAGTTGCACACAATGGATATATGCGGACGTGCGTTCTCTCCATCGCGCTTATGCTGATTCTTAAAGGAAGTCATCCAAGCCCCACCGCGCTTGCCTGCACGTGGAAAGAAATCGGTGTAGAGCAGTGCCACATACGCCCCTTGCGCATCGGTTACTTTGTAAGTGGCTACCTCCTGGTGATAGACCTCCACATCGGTAATGCGCTCAAACTGCAAGCCATACAAGCGTCCTGCAATTGCAAAGACCCCCGCAAGCACTTTATCCAAAGCAAAATAGGGTTTTAAGGCCTGCTCATCAATGTTAAACCGCTGCTGACGTAGCTTTTCGGTATAATAAGGAAAGTCCCATTTTTGCAAATCTGTAATACCGTCAGCCTTAGCAGCGGCGGCAAGTGCTTCGAGTTCGCGTTGCGCTACAGGAAGAGCTGCAGCGAGGAGTTCGCTTAAGAAATTGGTTACTTTAGCAGGACTTTGAGCCATACGTTCCTCTAAAACAAAATCGGCATAGGTAGCATAGCCCAAGAGCTGTGCCCGTTGGTGGCGCAAGGCTACGATTTGCTTTACATTCTCCTCATTGTTGTATTCTTTATGAAAACCCCTGCTATGATAGGCAATAAAAAGCTGCTTGCGGAGGTCGCGGAGGTCGGCGTATTTTATGAAAGCACTGTATGAGGGAAAATCTAAGGTAAGGAGCCAGCCCTCTTTGCCGCGCTCTCGTGCCAAAGCTGCCGCCACCTCGCGCACTGCCTCTGGCAAGCCTGCAAGTTGAGCTTCCTCAGTGAGGTGGAGCTCATACGCATTGTTCTCTGCAAGCACATTCTCCCCAAAACGCAACTGCAATAGCGATAGCTCCTTGTCAATAGCGCGCAACTCGCTTTTCTTTTCCTCAGAAAGCAATGCCCCATTACGGACAAAGTTTTTATAGGTTTTGGTAAGGAGCGTATCCTCTTCTGGCGAGAGTTGCAAGCACTCGCGCTGCTCATACACGGCACGCACGCGCTCAAAAAGAGCCGCATTGAGCAGTATATCGTTGCTGTACTGAGTGAGCATAGGCGAAATATGTTGTGCCTCTTGCTGCATTATTTCGTTGGTCTCGGCGCTATTGAGGTTAAAGAACATTGAGGAGAGGCGGTCGAGCTTCTCGCCGCTGTATGCCAGAGCTGCGATAGTATTTTCAAAAGTTGCAGGGGCAGTGTTATGTGCTATAGCGTCTACCTCAGCCAAGCTCTCTGTGATAGCCTCAGCAATAGCGGGGCGATAGTCCTCCGTTTTATACTCAGAAAAAGGAGCCGCCTGGTATGGTGTATTAAATATTGGTTTACTCATTCTTTTAACGTTTATTTGTGTGCAAAAGTACGGTTTTTGTGGGAACTACACAAGTATTTGTATACAAAAAAGGCTTACAGATGCTAATTTCTGTAAGCCTTGTATATTCGTGAATGCCACTTACTGTTATTGCATTGCAAACACCGATTTGAGCAGAGGTGTAGTTCTTGCTGCCACATCAGTGCGTATTTCTTTTTCCTTATCGCCTATCTTCACAAACAATCCATTGATTGCCTGCTGGGTTACATACGCTGTAAGATTAGGGTTTACAGGTTTTACCAATGGTATTTGGTTGTATTGAGTGATGATCTGCTCCCATACCTTATCAGCCCCCACCTTCGAGAGCGATGCCGATACCTTGGGCTCAAATGCCGATACCAAAGCTGTTGAGGTATTGCTCTTCAGGTAATTAGTAGCTGCATTATCTCCGCCTTTGAGGACGCCCATCGCATCTGAGAAATTCATATTCTTAATTGCCGAAATAAAGATAGGCTTTGCTTCTGCTACCGCACTCTCCGCCGCTTCATTGAGCACTTTCAAACCTTGGTCGGTCAGCGAACCCAAGCCCACACTGCGAAGCGTTTTATCCACCTTTTGAAGTTCTTCAGGTAAGAGAATGCGCACCGCTTGGTCTTTAAAGTAACCCCCATCTTTACTCAGCAGGTCTACCCCACTGCTCACACCCATTTCCAAGGCTTGCTTAAGTCCGCTGGCAACATTATAACCTGCTCCTCCTCCATTCTGCTGAGTGTTTAACACCTGTTGCAGCTCATTACAACTGCTGAAACTGAATAGTGCCACGAGCACCAATAAACTAATTTTCTTCATATATAATTATTATTTAACATTTCAACACTATTACACAGATATTTCTCTGTAAATAGCATAAATTATCGCATATAAAAATGGGAAAGTAAGAACAATTCCAATTCCTACAAAAAGAATTCCCAACATTGAGATCATAAAACCTAATGAAAGTAACAAAAAGATTGTAAAAATAGATGACAATACTTTCTTATAACTAAAAGCCATCGCATCTCGCAGACTTTTATCTTGAAAAATAATAAAAGGTACCGTTAATACAAACACAATTGAAACAAATAGCGGAATCCAAAAAGAAAAGGCATCCCAACCTAAATATATCAATCCATAGCTTAAAAATCTCTTCAATAAGTTCACTAACACCGTATAGCCCAAGATACGCGCTGTGTACACCGATCTATAATAAGAGAATAGCACCTGCAATGTAGCCCGATTTCCTCGTAAAACATTGTCGAAGTTCTTATAAAAACCTGCTGTCAAAGGCATTGCCATACAGTATAATAGTAATTCAAATACAGCTAATTTCAGTTGAACCGACGGTTTGTCCAATAGCCCTTCAATCGCCCGTACATTCCCCTCTTTAAAAAGTGCGCTCAACTGGTCTAAACTCATCTCAAACAACACTGGGAGTAAGCTAAAATAAAGCGCAAAACCAATGAAAAAAGCAATAAGCATTCCAAGTGTATGCACAGAGAATGTCCGCTGATACACTCTTAAGGCATTATTCAATATATTTGAAACAGAAAGCATAACCCTTAAAATGATTGTGTTAATACAAAGTTCCGACGAATAAGTTCCTCATCCATTCCTATATGGAAATTATTCTTGTGATATTTAATCAAATAGATATACTTCACATACCTACGCACTTTCTCATAAAACAAAGCCGTAGGCTCCAACTCACCTGTGATGTATAGTGGAACCTGTTCAGTATCAATATCCAATTGCTCTATTGAGAACAAAATATAGTACAAGAAGTCATCAATAGTCTCATAACTAAATCGATTAAAATAGTACAACCGCTTTGCCTTAAATACTACAAAGTAAAACGACCCCTGCTCAGCATAAATGTACATTATCTCATAAGCGTGTGATGAGTAGTGTTTCAGGAACATCCTCAGCAGCGAGGTGGCAAAATGCTGATAGTCAAAACGCCCATAATAACTAAGTAACACATTATTTACTAATGTATTAGGCATATAGGCATTAATAGTTTCTATCGAACTAATCTTATCCAGCTCCACTGTACTGCGCTCCTCCTCCGTCACATCAATACTGTACTTCAGATACTCTACCGTTTCCTCATCCTTGCCAAACAAAGCCTGTGGAATTAACGTAAACTTCGGCGTATTGTGCAACACCCGTATCGTACCGAAATCCTGGCGAAGATCATCCTCTGAATCAATGATATAGTTTATCTGGCGTTCAATATCCTCCTTATTCTTGTAGTTAAAATTGATGGGAAAATTATAAATCGTCTCTACTAAGTTCAGCAAAGGGTTAAACACACAAAAAGAAAGTCCATCCAAGTTGATTTGAATGGACAATTCTTTAAAATACGTTCCTAAATTACTGTTGTTTCTTGGCAATTTTTGCATCATAAGAAGTTGGCCAGTTCCCGTTTGTATTCAATTCTTCCAAAGAGCCCACCTTAATACTTTCTCCTTTTACATCCGATACGTCATTCTTCTTATCAATTTCCTTCTTCACTAAGTCAGGATCAAGCCCACGTAAAACATCCGCCTTTAGAACAGAAACCTCAAATACAGGTGCTTGCACATCATTAGTTTCTACAGTGCCCACTTTCAGTGTAAACTGCTCATTCTTTGCCCCTTTACCCGTAAAATCAGGCAAATAACGCAAATCTTTATAACGATCTGAGCCCTTAAAGAGTGAATCTCTTACAGATACCTTCCCGAGCGTATCAATCACTACCCCCTGCTTCATTACTTCAATCTTAAATGTATTGTCGTACGCATTCCAGCTGGTATCACGTTGTGACGTAATCGTAAAATGCGCTGTCTCAATAAATTTAGTAAGTTCATCAAAATTATCAGCGTACTTCCCATTAATCAGAAAATAAGCCTCTTGCGCAGCCCTAATGTCCTTCAACTTCTTGATAACCTCAGTATAGCGCTCTGTTTTCACTTTATTAAACTCAATGGGCGCCATAATGGATCTGTAGATTAAGAAACAGAAAACTAAACCTATCACCCAAAACACGATTTGTAAGATTTTTTTCATCATTTTAATAATGTATTAATTATAAACTTCTTGACTGGTATTGCGCAAAATTACGATAATTTTTCGTACTGAAAAAATATTTTCAAAAAAAATTTATAATTTTGCTCTCTCAGAACACGCTCAAATGGATCAAAATCACCTTTACAAAGCCCTTATTAGTGGCTTCAAACATACACCTACATCTTTGCAAAACAACGCATTACAGATGATAGCGGCGTTCCTATTAAGCCCCGATTCCTCTCAAAAACTTTTTTTGTTAAAAGGTTTTGCTGGAACGGGAAAAACTTCCATCACCGTCACCATAATTCAAAATTTGCCCCTGATCAACTACCATTTTGTGCTACTCGCACCTACGGGTCGCGCCGCAAAAGTGATGAGCCATTTCACCAACCAACAAGCATTCACCATCCACAAACACATTTATTACCCCAAATCCGAACAAGGCAACTTCTCCTTCCGCCTGCGTCCCAACCGCCAACACAACACCCTCTTCATCGTCGATGAAGCCTCAATGATCGCCGAATCCGACCTGCAACTCTCTGGGCAACAGTCGCTCCTCGACGACCTGATGCAATACGTCTACGCTGGAAAAAACTGTAAACTCCTGCTGATGGGCGACACCGCCCAGCTTCCTCCCGTCGGCGCACTCAACAGCCCAGCCCTCGACAGCAGTTATTTAGAAGGACAATACCACAAAGACGTCACCGAGATCGAACTAACCGAAGTAGTCCGACAAAAGAAAAAGTCAGGCATCCTATATAACGCCACAGCCCTGCGCGAAGAGCTCTTCTCCTACGGATATTTCAAGCAATTTCAGTTTGATTTGCAACCTTTTAGAGATATCATCCAACTCATCGACAGCAGCGAAGTGCAAGACGCCGTCAACAACGCCTACGATCGCTACGGGCTCGACGAGACTTCCATCATCGTCCGCTCCAACAAACGCGCCGTAATATGGAACCAACAAATACGCCGCACCATATTAGACATTGAGGACGAGCTATCGGCAGGCGACCTGCTAATGGTGGTGAAAAACAACTACTTTTGGTTCAAAAACAACAGTGAAATAAGCTTCATCGCCAACGGAGACACCCTCGAAGTGCTACGCATCCACGCCTTCCGTGAAGAATACGGATTCCGCTTTGCCGAAATTTCAGCGCAGCTGCTTGATTACCCCAATCAGCCACCTTTTGATACCGTTATCATTCTCAATACCTTAACCAGCGAGCACCCAGCCCTCACCTACCCCGAAAGCCAAGCCCTCTACCAAGAAGTTCTCGCCGATTACGCCGACGAGCCCATCGCCTACAAGCGTTACCTCGCCGTCAAAAACGACCCTTACTACAACGCCCTACAAGTAAAATACGCCTACGCAATGACCTGCCACAAAAGCCAAGGTGGGCAGTGGGATGCCGTCTTCATTGAGAAACCCTTCCTGCCCGATGGCATCGATGAAGGCTACCTCCGATGGCTGTACACCGCCCTCACCCGTGCCAAGAAGCGCGTATACCTCGTCGGCTTCCCCGAAGAAGACTTCCTTGAGCCCTTCGACGAATAGACCGCCGCAATCGAACCGACAACGGAGCCACAAAATAAATCACTCTTATGAATCATACCATTAGAATTACGATCGAACAAAGCTCAGACGACTTTTACTGGGCTTATGCTGAAAATGTACCTGCACTCACTGGGGCTGGCGCTACCGAAACAGAGGCAAGAGAAAACATCTTAGAATGTATTGAACTACTCAAAAAAGAGAATAACCACCCTGCAGTTTTAGATGACAACTACACATTGTTGTACGAGTTCGAGAGAATTACAAATGAAGAAGAAGTCTTAGCACAATAAAACTGAGAACTCCTCCTAAAACAAAAAAAACTTTGCCAGAGATACCTCTGGCAAAGCCTTGTAGAAAATTTTAAATCTATAATAAAAATGAATACTTTAGCCTTTCACTAAAACTTATACCCAATCTTGATGCCAAAATTAGGCTCTACCGCCCAGAACTTCTTATTGTCGTTCACCTCTTTACCAAAATTACGCCCAATATTCGCATACGGAGCAATGATAAAAGTGTCGTCATAGTTCCAGATATAACCACCACCGATACCTAAGATAAAACTATCCAGTTTCGTCTTAGCACCATCCTTATCCTTATAAGATCCTGAGCGCACCTTCATAAATGGGTTGATATAGAAGCCCGTGCCCCCGTCCTCATCAAAATAGTAGTTGTAGCCTACCGAAAAGCTGGTAGCGTTGTACTTCTCACCATTGCGCTTAGGGAATACCGAAAAGCGGTCGTTAAAAAATATCTGACCTTCTACCGATTGATTAGGCGCTACGTAACGTTCATACCCGATTTCCACCGAAGTAAGCCATATCGCATTAAGAATGTTCAGGTTTACTTGGTTCTTCTTAAAATCGTCGTTCTGAGCGAACCCCTTTATCGATACCAATAGTACTGCTGCAAGTAAAAAAATTCTTTTCATTGATTCTCTTATTTTTAAATTCACGGCAAAGGTACGACTTTTTCCTTACCTACAAAAATTTTTCAATAAAAAATCTACAAAAAACTTACTTTTCCAATTTTATTACAACTCAAAAACCCCTGCAAATCACATCTTTTTCGTACCTTTGCACCCACAAACTACCTAAGATAACACCTTTACAAATGATGACAAACACACCACTGGCAGAGCGTATGCGCCCCAGCTCGCTGGCACAATACATCGGGCAGCAACACTTAGTAGGCGAGAACGGGTCGCTACGACGACAGATAGAGAATGGGCAACTGCCCTCGCTGATCTTCTGGGGACCCCCGGGGACGGGCAAAACTACGCTGGCTAACATCATTGCACAGCAGACCGACCGCCGCTTCTTCACCCTGAGCGCCATCAACTCGGGTATAAAGGAAGTCCGTGAGGTGATTGAGCAATCCAAGCAAGGTGGAGGACTCTTTGCCGCACGCAATCCCATCGTATTCATCGATGAAATACACCGTTTCAACAAAACACAGCAAGACTCCCTACTACAAGCCGTTGAAAAAGGTTGGATTACCCTCATTGGCGCCACCACCGAGAACCCCAGCTTCGAGGTGATCCCAGCGTTGCTATCCCGTTGTCAGGTGTATGTGCTCAACGCCTTTTCGCGGCAAGATTTAGAGCAACTGCTGCACAACGCCATCGAAAATGATGCGAAGTTAAAGCAAATGAACATCCGTTTGGAAGAAACAGAGGCGCTACTTAGGCTTTCAGGAGGCGACGGACGAAAACTACTCAATACATTCGAACTTGTGGTAGGCGCCGCACCCAATCCGCAGGAGATTACGATCACCAACGACTTCGTGTTTAGCGTCGTCCAGCAAAATACAGTGCTTTACGACAAAACAGGCGAACAACACTACGACATTATTTCCGCTTTTATAAAATCAATGCGAGGTAGCGACCCCAACGGGGCTGTTTACTGGCTGGCACGGATGATTGAGGGCGGCGAAGACGTGAAATTCATTGCACGCCGTATGTTGATCTTCGCCTCTGAGGACATCGGAAACGCCAACCCCACAGCTACCATAATGGCTAACAGCGCCTTTCAGGCAGTCACCACGATTGGCTACCCCGAATCGCGGATCATCCTCAGCCAATGTGCTACGTACCTCGCCTCTTCGCCAAAGAGCAATGCCGCCTACAAAGCGATCAACAAAGCACAGCAGGCAGTAAAGCAGCACGGCGATCTGTCGGTGCCGATACACCTGCGCAATGCCCCTACCAAGCTAATGAAGGAGCTCAATTACGGAAAGGACTACCTATACCCTCACGATTTCGAAGGAGATTTCGTCCCTCAGGAGTATTTGCCCGATGCGCTACAAGGCACTAAGTTCTACGACCCTTCCGACAACCCTCGGGAGAACGCACTTCGGGAGTACCTGAAAAGAATGTGGGGAGATAAGTACGAATATTAACCCTCCGCACCTTAAAATAAAACTCCTACCCTCAAACGAGGATAGGAGCCCAGTATAAATAGTAAAAAATAATTAGATTGTTGTTTCTTCAGGAGGCGTTTGCGGCATTTCACCCGTGTTGTCCTTATCATCATCGCCCTCGCCATTCTTTTTCTTCTTGCGTCGGATGGTAATGATCGTGTCGAAGTATTTTCTACCGTTGTTGATGATGGCAAGTATCTCCGTATAGAACGGCGTTTTCTTGAGTTGTGCCGAAGCGTATACGTAGAGCGCCAAAGTTTGGTAGTCGTCGATGAGTTTCTTCTTCAGTGGTAGGATTTCGTAGGTCGTTTTTTGCACGTCCTTCTGTGAGCGCGAACTAAATACCTTGTTAAATTGGGTGTTAGCTGCGTCGAGCTTATCGATGAACTTCTTCAAATTAAACAATTTCACTGACGACGCATATTCTTTGGAGCGCAATTTCTCCACCAGCGTCACTACATTGAGGGTTTCCTTCTCATACACTTGGCTGGTGAGGTCTTTATAAGTGTTGAGCACCGTAGCTAACTGCTCGTAAGCATCCTTCTCTTCTGGGTCGGTCGAGGTTTTGTAGACATTAATCAGATTCTTCAAGGCTTGGAACGCCACATCGCGCTCCTTGTCGTAGCTTGCTATTTTTTTAGTCTCCTCACGCCCTCTGATCTGGTTCAGCGCTAATTTGTAGACCGCAATTTGTTCCTTCAGCGAGTCGAACGACTTTTTGAAGTCTTCATCTTGGCTGGCATCCTTTCCAAGTGCCTCAAAGTCTTCGATAAAACGAATAATCAACTGCCCCAGCTCCGTATGATGGAGGCGAGACATATGCAATTTTGTTAGTTTTAAATTCGTCATAATATAATTTTATTTAATTTAACATCAATTCTACTAAAATACATTCGTAGTAAAAGCATTTATACATTAAAACACCTCAACTACGAGCGACATTTATATAAAGCAACTTCCAAACTACACAACTACGCTCGACATTTATATAAATACACCCTAAAACTATCAAAATACGAGTATTTTTTAATCAAATAAACTCAAAAACACATAGAATACGTTCGTAATTTACATAAATAAACTCATAAACCACCCACCTACGTTCGACATTTATATAAACACAATTTAAAACGCTACAACTACGCTCGACATTTATATGTTTTTATACTAAAACTATAAAAACACTTCCGTAGTTATATATTTTTAAAAAGCATTCCATTAAAATACGCTCGACAGTTGCTATTTATCACTTTAAAAGTAATCAACTACTATAAAACAAAAATAGCCTGATACTCTCAATGCTTAACTACGGTACAAAGGTACATAAAATAACCATAGGTTCCACAAGTTTAACAAAACTTTAACATTTTTTGTTTTTAAATATATGTAAACAACCCCCGCGCTTCGCGCACCCCCTTCAAAGGGGGAGAGCTAACGTGCCGAAAAAGCACCTTATATAATAAATAGGTATAAATGCGGTATGTTTTTTATCCCCCTTTGAAGGCGGTGCCTGAAAGGCGGGGGTTGTTCTCCAATTATACATTATCCACTATCCATTATACATTAAAAAAAAGGAGCCACAAAGCTGTAACCCCTTTTTTTCATTATTAGTAACTCAAAATAAATTCAATCACAAGTAATTTTCAATTACAAATCGTTCCATATCTCTGTAATTCTTGTAAATAGTATTAGGAATTGTAAATTGAGTAGTACTATTGACCTGAAAAACAATGCGACGAAATGCAAATAAGCGCAAAGAAAGCGTCTCAACATAAATATCAGCCACATAACTTATAGGATACGCTCTCTTCGGGTGTAAGTTTTTACAATCTAATATAATTTGCTCTTTTTCCATCCGTATTTGAGGATATTCGTAGTATCTATTGATAAAAAACGCGCAATAACCGCCTATTGTAATCAGTGAGAACAAAAATGCTTTTATATATCTGCCCTCATAGATAGTATACCCCAATAAAAACAATAACACTAAGGCAAATAGAAGTAGAAACACCAAAACCCCTGCCGCATAACGACTCTCCACCCGCTCCAACGGTCGATATCCCGATAAATTTATGTCCTTTACACGTCCAAACATTTTTTACGCTCTACTCTCTACTCATTACGCTCTACTCACTGCTCTCTGCCCTCTGTTTCCTGACCTCTGATCTCTAAAAACAAACTATCTATTAATGGTAAACGGCTGTCCGCTGTATGGTTTGGCGTATTCGTGTTCGAGGCTGGTCTCAAGCATTCGCGTTTCGAGGGCACAACGGTAGACTTCGCCCTTGAGGTACTTCTCGATCATCAAAGAAGCAATGGGGGCAGCCACTCGCGCGCCGTAATAGCCATTTTCAACAAAGACGGCAATGGCAATCTTAGGGTCTTCGGCAGGAGCGAAGGCGACAAATATTGAGTGGTCGGTAAGTTGCATTCTTTTACCGTTGATTTTCACGTAATTCTCCGCCGTACCCGTCTTTGCAGCTACGTTGATGCCCTCAATGTGGGTGCCGCGGGCTGTTCCGTTGTCGTAAGCGAGGCGCATCCCTTGGATTACGGGCTCAAAATGGCGGGGGGCGATGGTGGTGTTCTTGCGGGTGGTAAATTCGCTGAAGGGTGTTACCTTATTATCGATCTTTTTCACGATATGCGGCGTATAAAAGTAGCCACGGTTGGCGATTGCCGCCATCACGTTCGCCAATTGTATGGGCGTGGTGAGGATCTCCCCTTGCCCGATGGCGTTTGAGATGTTCGTAGTGCCGTTCCATCTGCCTTTGCCGTACTGTTTGTCGTAGAGCGCCACGTCGGGCACTTTGCCAGCGCGCCCTGTGGGGAAATCGCTGCCGAGGAAGCTGCCGAGCCCGAAACTTTTCACGTGGGCTGTCCACCGCTCCATTCCCACGGCTGACGGTCGGTTGAGATCGATCGCGCGCTTGTAAGTGTTGGCAAAATATGAGTTGCACGACAGCGCAATGCCGTGCAGTAGGTCGTTGGAGGCGCGCCCACAGTGGCAGCGCATAATCCTACCCCCGAAACGGTATCCGCCGCCGCAGGAGAAGACGTTGGCGGGCGTGATCACCCCCTCCTGCAAGCCGATCAGCGCATTGATCACCTTAAATGGCGAGCCTGGGGGGTATTCGGCCAAAAGCGTACGGTCGTAAAGGGGTTTGGCGATGGAGTCGTTATAAAGTTCGGTGTAGTTCTTCGAACGCTCGCGCCCGACGAGCAAATTAGGGTCGTAAGTGGGGGCAGATACCAGCGCGAGGATCTCTCCCGTCTTGGGTTCGATCGCCACGATGCCGCCGTGCTTGTGCTGCATCAGTAGTTCGCCGTAAGCCTGCAAGCCGATGTCGATCGTCAGCTGCAAGGGTTGCCCCATAATGGGCAGGGTGTCGAGCGCGCCGCTTTTATAACGCTCGATGGCTGCGTTGTGCTTATCTTTCTGGAAAAAATGGACGCCCTTCTTCCCGCGCAAAAATTCTTCATACTGCTTTTCGATGCCCTGACGCCCGATGAGCTCACCGGCGAGGTAATATGCGTTGTTTTTCAGCTCCCAATCGTTTACTTCGCTGATATATCCGAGCACGTTGCCCGCGTTGTGTGTGAGGTAGTTGCGGAGCATTCGCTTCTGGATGTAGAAGCCGTCGAACTTATGTAGTTTCTCTTGTAGCACGGCGTAATCTTCCTTCGACAGCTGGTGGACGACCACCGAGGGCTTCTTGCTCGAATAGTCGCGTGCTTTTTTGAGTTGCTCGACGAAGTACGCCCTGTCGAGCTTCAACAATTGGCTGAGCTCGAGGGTGTCGAGGTTTTTCACTTCGCTGGGCACGACCATCACGTCGTAAGCAGGCTGATTGGATACCAACAGTTCGCCGTTGCGGTCGTAAATGTAGCCTCTCTCGGGGTAATCATAAACGGTTTCGATGGCGATGGGGTCGATTACGGCAGGATCTTCGGTATGGAAAAGTACCTGCAAGAAAAACAGCCGCACAATAATGACGACTGCTGAGAAAAGGACGATAAATGCTAATAAATATTTCCTCATTTTTTACTTCCTCCGAATAAATAGATGAATAATAAGCACGCTGTGATGCTGAACACGGAAGCCACGGCTATCTTCAACAGGGTGATGAGTACGTGGGCGAAATTGAACACTTCTAAAAAGTAGAATAGGGTGTGGTGCAGCAAAACCATCATCGTGGTATAGCTGAGCACTTTGGTGAAGGGGTATTCGGTGAGCTTCAGCTCTTGGTATTCGAAGTTTTTCCCGAAAACTACTACCAAAATTGGCTTGCGGGCGTAGGCAATCAGCACACTGCTGGCTGCGTGAAGGCCGCCCGTATTGGAAAACATATCAATCATTAGCCCAATGAAGAACGAAAGAAAGATCAAAGGGGTGCGATTCTCGCGATAGGGAGCCGCGATGATAAACAGAATATAAATCATCGGGTTCACATAGCCCCAGTACTCAATGTGATTGAAGATACACGCCTGCAAAAGTACCAAAGCGACGAAGAGTGTGGTTTGTTTTACAAGTGGATGGGTCATTGAGGGTCTTGATTTTCTAATTTGTTAATCTCATTTCTGTCCTTATTCTCAATGATGTAGACATCGTCGAGGTTGGACATATCGGTGAAGAGCTTCACGTCGATAATGTAGGAGCTGCCTGAGGGGGTTTTCTCGTAATGCACGATTCTGCCGATGGGGATTCCTTTGGGGAAGACCTGCGACTGCCCTCCGGTGACGATGGTATCGCCGTTGTGGATGGGAACGATGTTCGGCACTTCCACCAATTGTACGATGTTCAGGTGTTTCGTGTCCCATTTGAGCGTGCCGAAGTGCTCTGTGCGTTTGAGCATTGCGTTGATGAGTGATTTTGTGTTGAGCAGGCTCTGAACGGTGGCAAATCTGCCCGAAGTTCGCGAGATCATCCCTACGACGCCCTGAGGGGAGATCACACCCATATCCTCGCCGATGCCATCGCGGGTTCCTTTGTTGATGGTAAAGTAGTTTTTATCCATACGGAAGCTATTGCGGATCACATTTGCCTTCATCACGCGGTAGGGGATGCTGTCGTTGCCGAAAGTTAGGGAGTCCGTCTCGGCGGCGCGGTGAAATTTCTCCTCCAATTCGAGCACTTTGGCTCGGAGGGCTCTGTTTTCTTCTGCCAACAGGGCGTTTTTATCTCTCAGCCCGAAATATTCGCCCCAATAAGAGGAGAATTCGTACATTTTCCCTGAAATGACGTTTGCGGAATTGAGGTAGATACTCTGCGGATAGTAATTGTCGCGCATCACCAGCGAAACAGACAATACAAACAGCACCAAGAACACGAAAAAGTCCTTGGTACGGATGAAAAATTGTATAATCTGATTCATAGGTGAGTAATTAGAGATCAGTAAACAGTGAACAGAGGTCAGCGATCAGGGGTGAGCAATATGCAACGAGTGATTGCCGTCTGACTGCTGACCTCTGCCCTCTGATTTCTGCATTTATTTTAAAAGAATGCTTCTGAATTTGTTGATATTCTTCAAGGTGATGCCTGTACCTCGTACGACTGCGCGCAAGGGGTCTTCGGCTACGTAGACAGGGAGGTCGGTTTTCATCGAGATGCGCTTATCCAAGCCGCGCAACATCGCGCCTCCGCCTGCCATATAGATACCTGTGTTGTAGATATCGGCGGCGAGCTCTGGCGGGGTCTGAGAGAGGGTCTCCATTATGGCGTCCTCGATGCGCAAGATGGATTTGTCGAGTGCTTTTACCATCTCGCGGTACGATACCTGCACTTGTTTGGGCTTGCCTGTGAGCAAATCGCGCCCTTGCACCATAATGTCCTCTGGCGGAAGGTCGAGGTCCTCGGTGGCTGCCCCAACGGTGATCTTGATATTCTCGGCGGTGCTCTCGCCCACGTAAAGGTTGTGTTGGGTTCGCATATAGTGGACGATGTCGGAGTTAAAGATGTCGCCAGCAATCTTCACTGACTTGTCGCAGACGATACCTCCGAGTGCAATCACGGCGATTTCGGTGGTGCCCCCCCCGATGTCGATGATCATATTGCCCTTTGGCTGCATAATGTCCAAACCGATACCGATGGCTGCTGCCATTGGCTCGTGCACCAAGTAAATTTCTTTGCCGTTTACCCTCTCGCACGATTCGCGCACGGCACGTGTTTCCACTTCTGTGATGCCCGAGGGGATGCACACTACCATACGCAGCGAGGGTGAGAAGAAACGCTTGCGCAGGGCAGGGATGCTCTTTATCAGTGAGCTGATCATCTGCTCTGAGGCGTCGAAGTCGGCGATTACACCGTCCTTCAAGGGGCGGATGGTGGTGATATTGGGGTGTGTTTTCCCCTGCATTAGCCGTGCTTCCTTACCTACGGCTATAATTCTTCTGTTGGTTCTGTCGATTGCCACGATCGATGGGCTATCAATCACGACTCTATCATTGTGGATGATAAGTGTGTTTGCGGTTCCTAAGTCGATGGCAATTTCCTCTGTCAAGAAGTCAAAAAATCCCATATTATTCTCTTTCTAAATTGTATATGTATTGTGAATCAGTGTCTTGTAAATTAAATATGCCTTAATTTTGCGAGTGCAATTTTACGAAAAATATTTGGACTGGCAAAATTTATTTGCAAATTTAAGAAAATTTTATTATTTCGAGTGATTGATGGAAGTGGTTGAGAGGAGCTGTAAGTAATTGGGAATAAGTTGGTTTGCAATGTTACTTAAAATTTATCAGCGTCTTAAATTTTTTAGTAATTCAGCAGGTAATTCAACGAATAAATTGTTTGTTTGGGGTAAAAGAAAAAGAGATACGCCGCAACGTATCTCTTTGATTGTATAATAGTGTTTTTCTTCGTTGTTACTTCATTGTGATCTGCTTTACATCCATTTTGGCTTCACGTTCTTTGGCTTTCTTTATCCATTGAGGGACAATTTTTTCCATAAACTCTTTTTTCTGAGCGCGTTCTTTTGGAATGTCTAAACCGATGTATTTCTGTAGTACGTCTTTCTTGAACTCAGGCAGTGGCACTTCTTGGTTGTAGCCGTGTTTAGCCAACACTCGTGCTAAGCCTAAGCGGGCTTCACGTGCAAAGCCTAAGCCAGCCGCCGCCAAGCGCTGCACTTCCACAGGTGAGTGGAATGATGCCCCGTGCGAAGCTACTGAGTAGTCCCAACGCCATTGAGCCCTGCGGATTGCCTTTAAGATAGGCTCCATTTCTGCCTCTGTAGCCCCTACTTCCCAAGCCTTTTTAGCCTCAATGTGGGCGATGGCTGTTTGGCGAGCCAACTGAGCGGTACTTTCTTTCACTTTCTTCTGACGCTCGTGTACATCGCTTACTAAGTCATCAGTTTTTTCTCTGTGGCATACAAAGCAAGAGTTCTCTATGTTAGTAAGCGGCGAACCGATGTGGTGATCAGTGAATTTCTGTCCACCTTCTGTCTTGTAAGGCATATGGCAATCAGCACACGATACACCGCGTTTGGCGTGTACGCTGGTTTTGTAGATCTCATAGTCAGGGTGTTGTGCTTTGAGAATCTTAGCCTTGCTCAGTGGGTTGATATAATCATAATACTCAATATCATCATAATACTTTTCAGCATCTTCTAAGGTAAGCCCGTTTTTCCAAGGGAAAGTGAGGTAAGCTGCCCCTTCGTACTTCTTCTTATCAAAATAATACTCAACGTGGCACTGTGCACACACTAAGTTACGCATCTCTTGGTGTGATTGCTTGTTGATGTCCTGACCCATAGCGGCAAATGCTTCCTTGAGGGCAGGGCGCGTAATGGTCAGGTTCATTGTCTTCGCATTATGGCAGTCGCCACAGCCGATAGTGTTCACCACTTCGCTACCAAAGTCCGACCACTTTTTGCTATAGTATTCTCTCACGCCGAGCTCTTGCATCAATCGAGGTACATCAGGTCCCTTACAAGTCCAGCAGGTAGAAGGCTGAAGGTCGCCATTGCCGTCAATCCCTGGCGAGCCTGTACGAAGGTTTTCGCGTAAATCCTCAATAGCGTGACGGTGCCCACGAGGCTGGTTGTAGTCGTGACTAAAAGCATAGCCTGCCCAGAGGATCACCATTTCAGGGTTTTCAGCCAGCGCATCGCGGTGCCCACTTGAAAGGTAAGGACCGCTATAATATAAGTAGTGTCAATCGTTTTGTTATACGATTCGTATTGACGCGGATAGTTCAGCCCCCATACTGAGTCGCGAGGCTCAATCCTATCGGTACTGATTTCAACCTTAGGTTTATAGGCAAATACTGCTTCTTCCTTGCGACTGGCAATATCTGAAATAAGCCAACCTAAACCGAACACAATAATCATTGTTCCAATAAATAATACCCAGTTCTTCATCACTTGTTAGTTTTAATCTGTTTGTTAGTTTCTTTACTTTCTTTTTTTAATTCGTCTTCGAGCCACTGAGGTACATTTTTATGATTCTCAGCGGGGTCGAATTGTGTAGGCTCTATTTGGAGACCTATGGAAGAAAGGCCTCTTTGCTTGCTATGAGGCACTCCTCTATGGCAATCCCAACAAAGCCTATCGGTGCGATCGTGAAAATGATTCGCTACCGTAGCCGAAGTGCGCCCATCGGTTACAATCTCGATGTGGCAGCGGATACAGTTGTCGTGTATCACCTTAATAGATGCATCTTTAGCCCGTATTACTTGTGGCTCAGAGTGTGTGGTGAACACATACGAGTGATACAGCCCGTCCTTTGCCTTGAAGTAGTACTTGCTAAAAACACTGTTGTGTGGCACGTGGCAATCGTTGCAAGTTGCCACCTCGCGGTGCGAACTCTTATTCCACGTCATATAATGAGGCGTCATTACGTGGCAGTTGATACAGGCCTTAGGGTCGTCCGACATATAGTCTGTTACTCTACCAAAGTAGACGATGAATAGCCCAAAACCTATTATAGCCCCGATAGCAATCAGTGCGGGTAGACGCCACTTCTTCGGTGGAAGAAGAGAAAACCTCTTTTTAGTGTTTTTATCAGTTGCCATTTGTTAGTTTATTTATGGGACAAAAATACAATCTTTTTCCATATTTTGTACACTCAAAACGTAACTTTTCGTAATTTATTCATAATCTAAATAAAGTGTATAGTATAAATAGCTGTTTTTGTTGATTTTAACCTAACAATTAATACATAAAAGTCCCTATTTAGTCGGGTAAAAAAAGCGTTTTTTCTGTAATGAAGTTTCGTTATGGATCCGTTAGGTAACCGTCCAACAAAAGAGAACACAAAACTTCGATTAAAGGGAAGGCAAATGAGGGAGGCTCTCCTCAATAGAAAAAGATTTTCTACCTTGCAGTTGGGGCTTATTTAAAAAAAAGTTGTACTTTTGACCCCGCAATAAAGAGTAAACGAGTTATTTTGTTATCGTATAGACGTCATATCACTTTTATAATCAGTTTATTAGTCGTTGTTTGTGGCTTTTATTACGCTGAAGTTTTTGCCTTTAGATCATTTCACTTTCAGCGTTCTGAGTCTTTTTTTGTTAAAGATACGATTAAAAATAAGCCCGAGTCAATGAAGGATTCTCTGCGCCGTCGCCATCGCCGTGGTAGGGCTGAGAAACCTGTGGAAAAGACGAAAGATACGCTGAAGAACGACACTATCAAGAAGCCTAAAAATGCTTTGGAGGACATTGTGCGGTATAAGGCGAAGGATAGTATCATCTTCAATAAGGTAAAAAACGAGATTACGCTTTACAACGAAACTAATGTGCAATATACTGATATTGACATTACTGCGGGGATTGACGTCATCAATTATGAAAAGGGTGAGGTGTACGCAGGGCGCCTGAAAGACAGTGTGGGGGAATACGAGCAGCATCCTGTTTTTAAGCAAGGTAGCGATGTGATTGAGCCTGACTCTATCCGCTTTAACTACCGCACTCAGAAGGCGATTATCCGCAATGCCTACACCAAGCAAGACGAGAACAATGTGAAGGGGGAGATCATCAAGAAGGAGAATGACTCTACTTACTTTATGAAGAACGCTATCATCACCACGGCTGAGGACTTGGACGACCCTGACTATTACATCCGTGTGCGCAAAGCGAAGTTTGTGCCTAAGAAGAAGATTATTGCGGGCTTCAGCAATATGTACATCGTGGATATTCCTACGCCTTTGGCAATTCCTTTTGCGTACTATCCGATGGTGTCAGGGCGCACTTCGGGGCTTATCTTTCCGA
The DNA here is from genome assembly GCF_001553545.1 of Capnocytophaga haemolytica. Taxonomy (NCBI): domain Bacteria; kingdom Pseudomonadati; phylum Bacteroidota; class Flavobacteriia; order Flavobacteriales; family Flavobacteriaceae; genus Capnocytophaga; species Capnocytophaga haemolytica. Next base: position 2,513,468 of record NZ_CP014227.1, read on the forward strand.
CCTTTGGTGAGGTGAACAACCGCGGCTATTTCTTGCAGAACCTCGGTTATTACTTCGTGATTAGCGACAATTTCGACTTAGCCCTCACCGCCGATTACTACACCAATGGTAGCTATGGACTGCGCGGACAATCGGCTTATGTGAGACGTTATAAATACTCAGGGAACTTCAATATTTCGTTTGAGAATAACATATACAGTATTAAGGGATTACCTGATTATTCAGGCAGTACGATGTACAACATCCAGTGGTCGCACTCTAAGGACAGCAAGGCGAACCCGAACTCTAACTTCTCGGCATCGGTGAACCTATCGAGCAATAGCCGCTATTATCAGGAGTCGTACAACCAGATCAATAACTCCAACTTCTTGAACAATACGATGATGTCATCGGTATCGTACTCGAAGACATTCCCTGCTTATCCGTCGATTAACCTCTCGCTCTCGGCATCGCACTCGCAGAATACCAACACAAAGAGCATTGATATGACGCTGCCTTCCTTCCGTGGAAGTATGGAGCGTATCTACCCGTTTGCCCGTGAGGGGCAGGCTAAGAAAGGGCTTATCAAGAGTTTGAACTTCCAATACAGTGTGCAGGCGGATAATCGCTTCTCTACGTACGACAGTCTGTTCTTTAAAAAGAAGATGTTTGACGAGGCTAAGAATGGTGTGCGGCATTCAATCCCTATTAGTACCACTACTAAGCTGTTTAAATACGTTACTTTAGGGCTCAACTCTTCTATCAATGAGACTTGGCAGTTCAAGACTATTCGGCGTGGAGACTTTAACAGTTCCACAGGCAAAAGCCCTATTGATACGCTGAGTGGTTTTGACCGCTTTATGACTTATAATTTGGGTGCGAGCTTGGGAACCACCATCTACGGTACTTTCCGCTTTGGAAAAAATGCTAAGATACAAGCCATTCGCCACGTGATGCGCCCTTCGGTGAGCTATGGCTATACCCCTTCTTTTGACCAGTATTACGACTATTATATTGCAGATGCTTATGGCACCCAACGCGAGTATACGCGTTTTGAAAACGGTATCTACGGCACCCCTGGGCTGAATGAGTCGCAGTCAATAGGGTTTTCACTTGCCAATACTTTTGAGGCAAAGGTGAAACAAAAGGATAGCACAGCCAAGGAAGCGAAGAAGGTGATGCTGCTCAATAGTTTTAACCTGAGTACTAATTACAATGTGATAAACAAGCAATGGAGCCCGCTGAACATCACGGGGGGTACAGCCTTCTTTGACGGGAAGCTCGGGGTGAACTTTGGGGCAACACTCAATCCTTATGCTATCGACAACACAGGCAGGCAGATGGAGAAGTGGAATATCGACAATGGGGGTAGCCTCTTCCGACTGACTAATGCTAATATCTCGACCAATTACTCATTCTCGAACAAAGATAAGAAGGATAAGAAAGACAAGAAGCAGAAAGATACGGGTACGCTTGCAGGAGGACGCTCGGATGACTTATTTGGCTCATCCAAACCATTGAATGAGTTTGGGGAGAAGAAGCCTGAGGAAGAGCAAGCTGAGGAGAAGAAGACCTATTACAGTGCTAAGATCCCTTGGGATTTAACCTTGGCACACTCGCTGAGCTACTCGAACTCGGCACGTGAGAATAGGATATCGAACAACTCGTTGATGTTCTCGGGCAACGTATCGCTTACACCAAAGTGGCAAGTGGGGCTATCTAGTGGTTATGACTTTGTAGAGCAAGGGTTTACTTACACCCAATTGCGTTTTGAGCGCGACTTGAACAGCTTTAGGATGAGCTTTCAGTTTACGCCCTTTGGCTACAGAAGCTCGTGGTATTTCTTCATTGGTATCAAAGCATCGATGCTCTCTGACTTGAAGTGGGAGAAGAATAAGGCACCAGACAGAGTGCTGAGGTAGTGAATGCTCAACACATCATCGTAAATCAATAACTGTATATAACAAAAAAGCCCTTTCTGTGTTACAGAAAGGACTTCTCATTTACTTATAAATGAACACAAATTGATTTAATTATTTACGTTTTTTCTTCTTTACATAAGCGGCTAAGGCTTCCAGTTCATCATACCAATCTTCTCCAAATTTACGAATCAAAGCCTCTCTGACAAACTTATAGACAGGCACTTGCAACTCTTTACCAAGGGTGCAGGCATCATCACAAATAGGCCAACGATGGTAGTTGACTGCGGTAAAAGAGCTGTACTCTTGCAAACGAATGGGGTAGAGATGGCACGAGATGGGTTTCTTCCAATCGATCTTCTTATCGTTGTAAGCTTGCTCAATTGCACAGAGTGCCCAACCCTTTTCATTGTGAACCACATAGGCACACTCTCCGCCATCAATCAGTGGAGTTTCCCATTCACCATCTTCTCCTTTTACGTAAACACCTTGCTCCTCAATAGCTCTGCGCCCTTGCTCAGTAAGGTAAGGAGCTACCTTGGGATAAATGCGCTCTAAGGTATTGAGCTCGCTTTCATCTACAGGAGCGCCTGCATCGCCTTCAACACAGCAGATGCCTTTGCAAGCATTGAGGTTGCAGACAAAGTCGTTTTCGACAATTTCTTCTGAAATAATGGTACCTTCTATCTGAATCATAGTAAAGTCGTTATAAACGTTTTTAAACAGCTTTAATAGCCTTCTCAAATGGAATGCGCTGTGCAATACTTCGCCCAAGGGTGACCTCGTCAGTATACTCTAACTCAGATCCTACGGCTACCCCTCGTGCAATAGTAGAGACAGTAACATTGTAGGGTTCTATCTGCTGGTAGATGTAAAAGCCTGTAGTATCGCCCTCAATGGTATTGCTCAATGCGAAGATAAGTTCTTTGATGTTGCCTGATTTGACCTTTTCTACCAAAGAATGTATATGTAGATCAGAGGGCGAAATACCATCAATGGGCGAAATTTTCCCTCCCAGCACGTGATATTGCCCGTGGAACTGTGCCGTGTTCTCAATAGCCAAGACATCTCTAAAATCTTCAACCACACATACGAGACCATTATCGCGAGTAGGGTTTTCACAGATTTCACAGAGTTCAACGTCTGAGATGTTATGACAGTTTTTACAGTATTGGATATGTGTGCGCAATGCCAATAAGGCGTTTGCCAGTTGGACAGTTTGACCTTCGGGCTGCTTGAGCAAGTGCAAAGCGAGCCTGAGAGCTGTGCGTTTACCAATACTTGGCAGTTGTGCTATCTCGTAGACAGCGTTTTCTAATAGTTTTGATGAGAATTCCATAAGCGGGTACAAAGGTAATGAATAATTCATAATGCACAATGGATAGTGTGTGTTCTTTTGATTCAGGAGTATAAAAAACGAAAGAGGACGAATTTCACAACTGTCCCCTTTCAATCACTAACTAAAAAACTCAATCACTATGACTTTTCTTTTTATGGTTATACCGTCATACTAAATATTTTAGTATCAGGTATCTTACGTTGTAGACGCAAGTCGAATGCCATACATATATTTCTTATAAAAGGTTTGCCCCTATCGGTTACCTCAATGCGATTTTTCCCTATCTCAACAAGCCCATCGTTTTCCATTTCCTTGAGATGTGCAAGAACCTCGTTTATCTCTGGGAATTGCAATGAAGGCTCTTCCCACGAGGTGGTAAAACTACACATCAGGTTGAGGATATGCCTACGAATGATAAGGTCTTCAGCATTGAGGATATGACCTCTGAATACAGGTATTTCATTCTTCTCAAGGCGGGCGTAATATACCTCTAAGTCCTTCTCATTCTGTGCGAAACCGTACCAACTATCACTGATGGACGACATACCCAAACCTATCATCACCTGCGTTTTTGAGGCTGTATAGCCCATAAAATTACGATGCAGATTGTGCGACACAAAGGCTTTGTACATACTATCGGAGGGCAGGGCAAAATGATCCATACCTATCTCAATGTAGCCTGCCTCTAAGAGGTGCTTTTTACCCGTTTCGTACAACTGGCGCTTCACATCGCCGCTGGGCACATCTTCATCCTTAAAGCCTCGCTGCCCGCTGCCTTTGATCCAAGGGACGTGCGCATAGCTGTAAAAGGCAATCCTATCAGGACGCAGACTATTGCTCCTATCAATGGTATAGAGTACATCATCAAGAGTTTGGAACGGAAGTCCGAACACCAAATCGTGACTGATAGACGTATAGCCGATACTTCGGGCTGCCTCAGTTACCCGCTTGACATTCTCGTAAGGCTGCACGCGGTGGATCGCCTGTTGCACCTTAGGTGAATAGTCCTGAACACCATAGCTTACACGCCTAAAACCAAGGTTGTATAAGATTCTCAGGTGTGCTTCGGTGGTGTTATTAGGGTGCCCTTCGAAGCTGAATTCGGGCTCAGCAGCCTTGGTAGCACGAGCGAAAATTCCTTCTATAAGCCGCTGTAATTCAGTAGGCCTAAAGAACGTAGGGGTACCACCGCCCAAGTGTATTTCCTTGATGATGGGGCGCTCAACAAGGAAATCAGTGTAGAGCTCCCACTCTTTGAGCACGGCATCAATGTAGGGGGCCTCCATCTCGTGGCGCTTCGTAATACGCTTATGGCAGCCACAAAAGGTGCACAAACTCTCACAAAACGGCAGATGTATGTAAAGACTAATGCCTTCGGTGTGATTGCTCTCGGCATAAGACTTTAGCAAACTTTCTGACCACTTATCAGCACTGAACAATGTGCTATCCCAGTAAGGTACAGTAGGATAGCTGGTATACCGTGGACCTGCCACGTTATATTTCTGGATAAGTGATAGCGCCATTTTGGGTTCAAAAATCGTGCAAAGATACTACTTTTTTCATTTATAGAAATACTTTTTGCAAATTTTATGTTTTTTATTTGGGAAAGGAGACGCTACAACTGGGAGTAGAATGACATCAAAAGTGCGTACTGATCAGGGTTGGGTAAGGATTCGTTATCTGTCCGTTATCTCTTCGATTGGGATTCGTTTTTTCAGGAGACACCGCCCTACTCTACTGACTAATCGGCTATGTATAGGAAACCTTTGGACTGTTTGACTTTGGTGCCATCTGTGTATTTGAATAAGTAAAAGTAGGTGCCTTGTATGAGTCGGTTGCTTGAAGAAAAAGTATTTTTGACGTTTGAGAAGCCCCTGAATGCCCTTTCTTTGTTGTTGTAGCCCTTTATCTCATATATTTTTACTCCTGAAGAGCTATATATAGTGAGTTCATTCTGTGGATAATTTTCGGCTTTATCAATATAGAGGAGATTATTTTTGGAATTTCCACTAAGGCTTATAGCATTGTAAAATGTTGGTTCAGATTTTGTTAGGAGTTCCTTTTTCGTTTGAAGGATAGATACTGCTACTCTGTTACTTTCGCAGTCGCCTTCTACGATAGATAGGTATAGTTTGGAGGTGGTAATCGGGTCGGTAAGCATCAGTGAGGTGGGGGCATTGAGGCTTTTATACCAACGATATTGCCCTTCATTCTGAGGAAGATCGGCAACGATAGGATGGTCGCCCAAGGTAACTGGGCTAAGGGTTGGCGGAGATGGCTTAGACTTGCGTTGTGGGGTTGTGAAGGTAGTGCTGACATTGCATTCGCCTCGCTGGGCAGTAAGAGTATATACCGTGCTGAATGTCAAACCGTTAAGCTTCCCGTCGGATGGGATGTTTTGACCATTGAGCAAGTAATACACTTCTGTTGTAGGGATGAATTCGGCAGTGGCATAGAGGTCTCCACAGTGTACGGGATGCAGTGTGAGCGCAATAGGTGGAAGTGGTATTTTCTCTGCGGGTGTAGTAAAAACAGTGGTCGTTATGCAATTGCCTTTGACAGCTGTGAGGGTATAAATTGTACTAAAAGAGAGCTGTTTTAGTTCTTCTCCACTAAGGATAGGCGTTTGATTGATCTTGTATTGGGTATCTTTCTCTCTTTTTAGCGCTACCGAGACAAAAGTGTCGCCACATTGCACTTCATTCAGTCTAAATTCGATAGGACTTAAAGGAGGTTTCTCTGTATTAGCGTTAAAAATAGTCGAAGTTGTTGTATCTTTATCTCTAAGGGCTATAACTTGATAGGTTTTTCCTTCTTCAATGGTAAAAGGAGAGGCTAACTGAGTGTCAGAGAGGGTTCCTTCGGTGCTCAATTTGTATGTTACTCCTTTTTGAGGATTGATAATCGTGCATAGTGTACCGCTATGCTCGCAAGTAGCTGAAGCTACTGACACAATGGGCGTTTTCAAGGGCATTTCTTGCGCAGTAATACAGATATTATCAAGCGCCAGAGGGGCGTTGCCCGTTGCTTTGAAGGCTATGTAGCGAAAGGCATTGGTTGTAGGTATGTTTCTAATTTCATCGGTGTAGAGGTTATTATCAAAAGATTTTTTGAGATTACGTTGTGAGTATATTTTATTCTTTTCTTGCACATAAGTAGCTTTAGGTTTCTCGGTAAGGTAGATATCAAGGTGTGCATTACCCTCACTCTGAGGAACAAAGTAGCTAAATGCGATGTTAAGGTGTTGCTCGCTCTCAATGGGAAAAGGGATGAATAAGAAGTCGTTATTAGCACCTCGTGCTTTAGGTGTTACTTTTATCACTTGATTGTCTTGAAGATCTTGGAGGTACTTTGACAAATTCCATTGATGACCATCGCGGTTTGCATCTTCAACGATATAAGTACCTGAAAGTGTGAGTGCTGAAAAATCTTCGCAAAGACCATTGATAGTCATTACGGGAGAGGTCATTTTGAGCCAGTTGCTTTTCAGGTTGCCATCACATACGTTACGCAGCCATACGTAATAATGGGTATTAGGAGAAAGGTTGGAGATTTCCGTAGTATTTGTGTAGTTTACAACGCCTGTAAATATGCCCTCAGTAGGATTTGAGTTAGGAAGAGTTTCAGGTGGAGTAGCGATGTCATTAGTACTGATATAATACTGAACTCCAGGTGAAGTACTCAGCCAATTCAAGCGAAAAGCGTTAGGCTTTATGTCCGCAACAGATAAAAAAGTGGGAGCATTACAGACAGAAGGTAGTATTAGAAGGCGTTGCCACTGGGTTTTATCATTCTGACAAAGGGAGCGGATAAAGAAGTAGTGGTTTTGGGTAGGATCTACTGTTTGGAAGGTTGAAGTCACGGTAGTTTGAAGTGTTGAGGTAGGTATTTTATCTAATTCAGAAAGTGCATATTCATACTGCAAAGGTGTTTCAGAAGGAGCTTTCCAAGAGATTTGAAGTGTATTGGTGGTAGTATAAGCGTAGGTAATGTTAGAAGGTTGGGCGCAGGTAATTGGAGCGTTTTGTACTTGTAATGAGATATTATCGACAGCGATTCGAGTAGCAATATCTTGTGTTTTTCCTCCAATTGAGAGATAATAAGTTGCCTCAGCATCAAGGTCAAGGATTAGATCGTCAGGTTTTAGTTCTACCCATTGCTCGTGTTTTTTGATAGGCGTTTGCCTAAGAATAGAAGCTCCTGAACTGGGGTTTGCCCTATTGGGTATAAGAAATACAATAAGTTTGTTCTCGTCAGTGCCATCTTTTTTGTTATAGGTATTAAGCTTAGCATAACAATGGAAATGAATCGTATTTCTACCTTTTTTTAGTTTGACAGGGCAAGTCATATACTCAAAAAAAGATTCACTGTTAGTGGTTAAAGCACAGAAATACTTACCACTCTTAGCTCTCGAGCGGGTATCCTCTCTGGTTACAGCCCAAGTCGTACTTTCCCAACAAGATCGGGTTTTTTCTTTATTAATAGGAATACCTTTGTTTGTTTTATCATTACGATGCGTTCTATTATCCCAATTTTCTGAAATCTCAGTAGGGATCGCTCTACACTGTGACCAGTGTGGTAAACTTATTAAAAATAATAGTGTAAGTAAAATAATATGCTTGGTAGTCATTGTGTTTGGGGGTTAGTTGTTAAACTTTTAGTTCTATGAGTTGATAAGCTCTTGGAATTCCTCTTCTGGAATCATTTTAACTCCTAAGCTCTCTGCTTTTTCTTTTTTACTTGGTCCCATATTCTCTCCTACAACTACATAACTTGTTTTTGCAGAGATAGAAGAGCCTACTTTTCCCCCATTGAGCTCTATCAGATTTTTAAGCTCATCACGAGTAAATAGGTGAAAAACACCAGAGACCACAAAGGTTAATCCTTTAAGCTTATCTGTCTGTCCTTCTGTAGATTTTCCAGAAAGAGTAAACTGTAACCCCTTTTCTTTAAGGCGATTAATAAGCTGCAGGTTGTACTCCTCCTTAAAAAAACTGATCACACTGCTGGCTATTTGATTTCCTATTTCATCGATCTCAATAAGTTGTTCCAAGGTTGCTTGTTGAAGATTGTCAATTGATTTGTAATGTTTAGCGAGCTTTTTAGCTACCGTTTCACCTACATAACGTATACCCAAAGCAAAAAGGACACGCTCAAAAGGGACTTCTTTTGACTTCTCAATCCCCTTAACTATGTTCTCTGCACTCTTCTGAGCCATACGCTCTAATGGAAGCAACTGTGAGATCTTAATTTCATACAAATCAGCATAGTTTTCTATAATTCCAGCCTTGAAAAGCAACTCAACGGTCTCCTCTCCCAAGCCCTCAATATCCATTGCTTTACGTGAAATAAAATGCTGTATCTTACCTGTAATCTGTGGAGGACAATGGTAGGTATTCGGACAATAGTGCTGTGCTTCACCCTCATTACGCACTAAGGCAGTGCCACATTCAGGGCAATTGGTAATGTAATGAACGGGCTGTGAGTTAGGTTCCCGTTTTTCAAGGTTTACACCTACGATCTTTGGGATGATTTCTCCTCCTTTCTCCACATAAACAGAGTCACCAAGGCGGACATCTAACTTTTCTATCTGATCCGCATTGTGTAAGGAAGCTCTTTTTACGACAGTTCCTGCCAATAACACAGGTTTAAGATTTGCCACAGGAGTAATGGCCCCTGTCCTGCCTACCTGATAGGAAATGCTCTCTAAAAGTGTATCAACCTGCTCTGCTTTAAACTTATAAGCCATTGCCCAACGAGGAGACTTGGCAGTATATCCCAATTCTTCCTGTTGAGCGAAACTATTTACCTTTACTACCACACCATCAGTTTCATAAGGCAGATTATGGCGCTCTGTATCCCAATAATTGATAAAATCCATCACCTCTTGAGTCGAGTGGCAGAGTTTAGAAGCCTTAGGAACTTTAAAACCCCATTGTCTTGCCTTTTCTAAACCTTCAAACTGAGTGCTAACCCCTGTATTACCCACTAAGGCATATAACAAACAATCCAATGGACGCTTTGCAACTTCCGAAGTATCCTGTAGCTTTAAGCTCCCACTGGCAGTATTTCGAGGGTTCATATATGGGTCTTCTCCTGCTTCGATGCGTTCTTTATTCATTTGCTCAAAGCCTTTCTTAGGGAGAACGATCTCCCCTCTAATATGAAAATGTTCTGGGAAATCTCCTCTTAATTGTAGAGGAACTGACCTGATCGTACGGACATTTGCTGTAATCTCATCTCCTTGAATACCATCACCACGAGTAGTAGCTTGTGCTAAACGCCCTTTTTCGTAAAGTAAATCAATAGAAGCCCCATCATACTTCAATTCGCAAACGAAAGAAAGTTGCTCATTACCTAAGGTTTTTATAATTCGTCGCTCCCATTCCTCTAAATCCTCCTTTGAATAAGAGTTATCAAGGGAGTACATTCTGAACTCGTGAACAACTGTCTTAAAGTTCTTAGTGATAGTCCCCCCTACCCTCACTGTGGAGGAGTTCTCATCATAAAATTCAGGATGGGCATTCTCTAACACTTGCAACTCTTTGAGTTTCTGATCGAATTCATAATCAGAAATCGTAGGGGCATCAAGTATGTAATAATTGTAATTATGTTGATTTAATTCTGCTCTAAGTTGTTCAATTCTCTCTTTCATAAATGCGAATTAATATTAAACTTGAAAGTGCAAATGTAAGATTTAAAAAAGACTTCACGAAATATAATCATCATATTTTTTTAACAAAACCTCTAATTCATTTCATTACAATGGGTTATATACGACAATCCCTTTTCATCTTATCAAATGAGCAAAAGCACTTCCCTTATTAGCATCAAGACTCTTCCAATAGAAATTTTTTCTAATGAATGATAAAGCCGACTTAAAGCCAAGATAAAACCCTAAAAATTAAAATTCACAAAACTAAAGAAAATAAATATCACAGAAAAACATACTGAAAAATAATGATTTTTCAAATATTTCTCTCATTAAGATTTAAGAGAAATTTTATGTCAAAAATATTGTGTTATATGAAATAAAATTATAACTTTGCAGCAACAAAATAATCAATTAAATAGAATATATTATGAAACACATTATCAAGTATATATTGGCTATTTTTGCGGTATTGGCATTGTATGCTTGCAGCACCTCTTCCGACGAAAATCAACCTTCTATTGATGCCAACATTAACTTCGATAGCAGATTTCAAGTAAATGGAAAAGCTGCCGAAATATGCTTCGGAGGAACTATTTCAACTTATGGTAGAACAGCCATTGCGCAACCTAATGGCTCTATTCAACTTCAACGTCTACAAGATATTCGGTTGGATGGATATCGGATTCCGATGAAGTGGAACAACGGCAATATTGTATCCTCTGCTGTTGAAGGCCCGCAAAATATCTCTGGCAATGAATGGATTTCCAAACTGAGAGAAATTGGAGCCAAAGTGATAATTGTAATTGGTGGAAATCATAAAAACAATGACATCAATCCTGAAGATGCTGCCAATATGGTTCGCTACTTCAAAGATAGAGGAACACCTATCAAAGAGTGGATTATTGGCAACGAACCAAGTTTGGACGGACTTACAATAGAACAGTATTGCGCAATGTTTAACAATATAGCCGACGCAATGAAAGCCGTAGATCCTACTATCAAAGTAGGTGGCCCCGCTTGGGCATCGTATGATCTAAATGCGTTGAGAACCTTTGTACAACTTTCAGGCACACGAGCAGATATTGTTGATTATCATCACTATGCTATGGGCGAGTCTTTTCTTGACGAGGCAGAAGCGCTTTTGCAAACACGTAATTATGAGAACGAGATAAGAGAAATTCGCGATATGATCAAAGCAGAACTCCCTGAAGCAGAATATCGTATGGAGATCCAGCTGGGTGAGTACAATTGGTCGTTCCGACGTGACAACGGCTACCCAGGATGGAAAGGTGATGACCGATTCTATAAAGCGGTTACAACAGTTTGGGCAGCAACAGTAGCAGGACTTTTTGCAAAAAATGGAGGACGTAGCTTTCAATATTCCGATTTGAATGGAGCGTTGGGGCTTACCTTTGGAAACAGCGAAGAAGCTACTCATTTTGGCAAAAATATCAACGATCCAAATCCTATTTATTGGGGACTTTTTATGTTTACTGGCGGAAATCTATTCCGGCATTTTGGAAACGAATTTGTGCAAGCAACTACAACCCATAACAAGGTAGCCATATTTGCTTCCAAATCTAAAAATGTGGTAATAATCAATCAAAGCCCCAATTCGGCAAAAACTGTACATTTCAATTTTGATGGACTGCCCCGCGAAACAGTAGCAGAGATATGGCAGACATCACATACTAACCCTTTTGACCCTCCAGTCAATAAGGGAACTCACCCTATTCGAAGCGGAAAACTAATTTATACATTGCCAGCATATAGCGTTACTACATTAGTAATAAAATAAGCTCAAATAGTTAGTGCAAAAAATAAAGATAAATTGAATAAACTTTTGTTTAATGTAATAATAAAAATTGCTTATTGACGTTACACTGGAAGTCTCAACTTCGCTATAAAGTAATTATTTAATCTCTTGAAGAAACTAAAAATTTCCCATTAGAGATTTGCTTTATAGGAATCTTAGCTCATTTTTCTAACAAAAAATCCTCACCAATAAATATCAATGAGGATTATACCACTCCAATCGAACGCACAACGAACCTATATCGAAAAAAAAAGCCCTCTCAAGATGAGAAGGCTTCTTAAAAGAAGGCGGCGACATACTCTCCCATTTGCATAGTACCATCTGCGCGTAAAGGTTTAACTGCTCTGTTCGGTATGGTAAGAGGTGAGACCTTTAGCTATAACCACCTTAAGTCTTTAGCTCTGAGGTTTGAGGTATGGGGTATGAGTATACCACAACCTAACAACCCCTCTTTCGCTATCATATTTTAACACATTAGGATAAAAAACAAAGTAAGAGCTCGCGCAGCAAGTCTACGGGTGATTAGTATTACTCGGCTAACGTGTTACCACCTATACACCTGTAACCTATCAACGTGGTCATCTCCCACGACCCTTATAAAGAAATCTCATCTTGTGGCTGGTTTCGTACTTATATGCTTTCAGCACTTATCCATTCCGAACTTAGCTACTCTGCGGTGCCTTGGGCAAGACAACAGATGCACCAGAGGTTCGTCCAACTCGGTCCTCTCGTACTAGAGTCAGATCCACGCAAATTTCTAACGCCCACAGTAGATAGAGACCGAACTGTCTCACGACGTTCTGAACCCAGCTCGCGTGCCACTTTAATGGGCGAACAGCCCAACCCTTGGGACCTTCTCCAGCCCCAGGATGTGACGAGCCGACATCGAGGTGCCAAACCCCCCCGTCGATGTGAGCTCTTGGGGGAGATCAGCCTGTTATCCCCGGCGTACCTTTTATCCTTTGAGCGATGGCCCTTCCACTCGGAACCACCGGATCACTATGCTCTACTTTCGTACCTGATCGACACGTCCGTCTCTCAGTCAAGCTCCCTTATACCATTGCACTCTACGCACGGTTACCAAGCGTGCTGAGGGAACCTTTAGAAGCCTCCGTTACACTTTTGGAGGCGACCACCCCAGTCAAACTACCCTCCACGAATTGTCCCCTGCATCGCAGGGTTAGACCTCAGATAAGCAAAGGGTGGTATTTCAACAACGACTCCTTGCCTGCCGGAACAGACAACTCATAGTCTCCCACCTATCCTACGCATCACTTATCCAAGACCAATACGAAGATATAGTAAAGGTGCACAGGGTCTTTTCGTCCCACTGCGGGTAATCGGCATCTTCACCGATACTACAATTTCACCGAGCTCATGGCCGAGACAGTGTCCAAATCGTTACACCATTCGTGCAGGTCGGAACTTACCCGACAAGGAATTTCGCTACCTTAGGACCGTTATAGTTACGGCCGCCGTTTACTGGGGCTTCAATTCAAATCTTCGCATTACTGCTAAACTCTCCTCTTAACCTTCCAGCACCGGGCAGGTGTCAGGCCCTATACCTCATCTTTCGATTTCGCAGAGCCCTGTGTTTTTGTTAAACAGTCGCTTGGACCTTTTCACTGCGACCTATTGTTTTGCAATAGGCGACCTTTCTCCCGAAGTTACAGGTCTATTTTGCCTAGTTCCTTAGCCATGAATCTCTCGAGCGCCTTAGAATTCTCTTCCCGATCACCTGTGTCGGTTTACAGTACGGGTTTCATACTTCGCTTTTCTTGGAAATGTTCTTAGAGCATTATCACCGCAGCCGAAGCCTTAGTGTACTATCAGTGCCATAACAGCACCTTCAACGTACTATTCCGTCAGTACGCAACTCTTACCTCATTCCGTCACTTTTATCAGTATGAAAGTACAGGAATATTAACCTGTTGTCCATCCACTTCTCCTGCTCGGATTCGCGTTAGGCCCCGACTAACCCTCAGCTGATTAGCATAGCTGAGGAATCCTTGATCTTTCGGCGGGCAGGTTTCTCGCCTGCCTTATCGTTACTTATGCCTACATTTTCTTTTCTATAACCTCCACAATGTCTCACAACACTGCTTCAACGACGATAGAATGCTCCCCTACCACTTGTGCTATTGCACAGGTCTATAGCTTCGGTAATATGCTTATGCCCGTTTATTATCCATGCCTAACTCCTCGACTAGTGAGCTGTTACGCACTCTTTAAATGTATGGCTGCTTCCAAGCCAACATCCTAGCTGTCGCTGCAATCAGACCGCGTTTGGTCAACTTAGCATATATTTGGGGACCTTAGCTGATA